>WGCV01000050.1 GCA_015493615.1 Melioribacteraceae bacterium | reverse complement strand
GTATTAATATTGATATTCTCAAATTTCCTGGCTATATCCGAGAGTTTTAAAGGTTGGTTTTCCAAAAGGAAATCTCGTATTAATTTTTGTCTTTCATTTAGATAGCCTCCTTTTGATTTGAAAATGTCATATTTTGCTTCCAGTTTTAGTGTAAGTTCGTTTAGTTTTTCTAAGAAGAATAAAGTCCAATTTGAGATATTCTCATTTTCTTGATTTCTGTTTTTTTGACCTTCCATTAAAGCTTGATAATACTCTTTCTTTGATTTCTCTATCAAATTTTCTAATGAAACATATTGGATAAACAAATAATCTTTTTGCAACAATAATAATGTTGTTAAAAGTCTTGATAACCTCCCATTCCCATCTTGAAACGGATGAACAGATAAAAATTCATAAACAAAATGAGCAATAATAATTAACGGATGAATTTCTTCCTTATCAAATTTTTCGTTTGTCCAGTTTATCAAAAAATTCATTTCACTGTCAACGAGATGAACTTCGGTTGTGTTAAAGATTACTTTCTGAACCCCGCCAGGGTAATTTGCAACAACTTTGTTAGATAATGATTTATATCGTCCGCGATGTCTTGTGTCTTTGTCGCTATATCGTAATAAATTTTGATGTAATTGCTTGATGTAGTTTTCTGTTAATCTTATATTTCCATAATTTTCGTAAATGAGTTCTAATGTATCATAATAACCTATAACCTCTTGTTCATCCCTTGTCTTAAGTTCCGTAATTTTAACATTGTTTAATAATTCTTTAATTTCATTATCTGTTAGTGTTCCTCCTTCAATTCTTGTCGAAGAGCCTATACTTTCAATGGTTGCAATTTTCCGAAGTTCTTTAAGGTAAATGTTCTCTTGTCTTTCGATAATATTCCATTTACCTTTATACAAGTCAATTTTTGCAATCAGATTCAGGATCTTCTGGTTTGTGCTGAAATCAAAATTCAATTTTCTTATATATTTATCCATTTCGTATCCTTATTTTATCCGAATACAAAAGTATGCCCTTCTTTGAATATATCCAAACATTATCTGTATATTATCTGATTGTTTTTTTGTTATAATGCCGCACAACGGTGAGTATATGAGGCGTTGGGCGTTTTGAAACACCTAACGTTCAATCTACTATACCGTTTATTTATATTCATAAATTTTAATTTAACCACTTGTCGCCCAATGCCTTATATACATTGTTAGGATGTCGTTATTTCTTCATTTTTAGACGTTTAACTAATTCTTCTGGTTCGTATATTTTATCATATTTCTCTTTCCTTATTTCATTGCTTTGTAAATCATTTTTAATACGTTTTAAAAACTCTTTAAAGTCTCTATTTAAGGTCAATTTATTAATGGTTTCCCAGTCTAAGTTATCTCTTGTTTTTGCTGGTAAAATTATTTCAGATGAAATCGGTTCTTCGATATCAAGTTTAATAACTCCTATCCCAAATGAAGTTGATAATCTTGTTAATTCATTCATAAAATCTTCATTTTTAGAAATCTCAGCGGCAACTAAATAACTTTCATTTGCCCAAGATGAATTTGAAACACATTGAAAGAAACTTTCTCTTAATTTCCCAAGATTTAATTCTCGTTTCAATTCAAATGAGATTATTTTAATCGAAGTATTTCCGATAGCAGAACTTAAATTTAAAACTTGTGTATCCCACTCATCAATCGGGAAAATACATCCAACTATATCAGGATGAACCCACTCTCCAAATTCTTTTTTGGTAGATTTTGAATGGTTAATGGTTTTAGTGAAACATTTTAGATGATAGTTAGCAAAATAACTCAAAAACGGATGTAAATCTTTTTCTAAAAAATTAATTTTCTTTTCCGTTATCTCTGCTGGATTTTCTTCTGTTTCAATTTTTTCAATGTCAAATAGTGATTTTTGACTTTTTAGATAAAACCTTTTTGGTCTTTTCCCAACTGATGCAAATTCAGTATTAGATTTATCTCTTACGTTAACATAAATTTGAGCACCAAGAGTTGCCCAAGGTGTTTTACCTTGCTTATTTAATTTTTGGTCGTAACCTTTTTCTTTTGCTATTTCCCAAATTTCATTGGCTGTCAGAGGTTTCTTTATCTCCGACAATACTTTTTTTGCTAATTCTAAAAATGTCATAGTCTATATTTATCTCCGTTATTTATACAATATTTCTCAACTTCATTCACCCAATTTTGATACCAATACCAAGTTTTAGCAACCAAAACTCCAAATCCTTTATTTTTATCTTTTGCATTTTTACTTTTCCAAAGTTCTGTATGCTGGTGCATTTTAAACTTTCCAAACCCTTTATCTTTCATTATTTCCACAACTTTGCTCGGAAGATATTTAGGCTTCTCTTTTTCTTTGATTAGAATATATTCTTTATTAAGTTTTTCGGCTTCGGGCGAATTAGCAGGAAGAAATTCAATTACTTTGTCCGCTTGTCCCTTATGATTTGCTGATTTCGGAACATATAATACTCTATATGAATAACGCATATCATTATATTCATCTTCCGGAATGTCTTTATCAAACCCGTTAATATAAGAAGCAATATTTTTAGGCAAATCAGTAAATTCTTTTAATTGGTTCGCGTGTTCTTCTTCAATTGATGAAAATTGTAATGAAAATGATAAATGCTTGTCTATACCAAGTTTACTTTCAAACAGTTCTTTTATGTATTTGTTATAATTAAGGCAACAGGCTTGAAACCTTGCACTTAAATAGTCATCTATTTTCATTGTCATTTGATGCTCTATTTCGTGCCTTAAACCTATTAAAAATTTCAAATTTGATTTTGCAACATTATCAACAGGACAGTTTCTATCATTTAAGCATCTTTCTAATTCCCAATATTTATATGCTCCTTTTTTTGTTTTATCAAATCTTTTCCTACTTCCGTGTTGTTCAAAATAACGATATTCTAATTTTTTTGTTCTGTAATATGCGTGTAGCAAATATGTCCAAGCAATATTAGAAAGAACAATAAAACTTTCCGATTTAAATTGTATGTTCGGATTATTAAAAATTTGCACAGCAGTCAACATTGCTTCTCTCGATTTTGTGAGAAGTTCTGTTTTTATTGACCCTATTTTTCTATTTCTTGCTGTCATCTTTTAATGCACCCTAACGTGTTGCGGGTATATGAAGTTTCCAAAGGCAATTTGGGCATAACCGTAGGCGGAGCCATATACCCGCAGTTATACGCAGTTTCAAACATCAATATCTCCCTAGCGCGGCGAGCCGACAACCAAGAAATAATTAAATTTGGGGAGAAAAAATAATAATATTTGAGGTGGAATCAGATGAAAAATTTGTTTGTCAAAAAATATAAAGAAGATATAATAGGCGTAATCAAGGCTTTTGACAGAGAAATATTCTCGGGTTCACTAATTCCATTAACATACGTCGATGGACTGAATCGATTCTTAAGGGCAAACAGTATATTATTAAAGGACTTTAAGAATTATGCAATGTCATTGTCCGAAGAACTAAAATCAAAGGCAAAGAACTTAGCCGAAAGCAACAATGCGCCATACATATATTTTAATGATTCAAAACACAGAAACGAAAAAGAAGTAAAACAAATAATCAACCAACGGGGCGAGCATCCGGGATTAGTGGCAATAATAACAAAATTGGAAATAGATAATAGTTACGAGCTTAGACTCAATAAGGAAACAAACAAGTTGGAGTTAAAACAGCGCAAAAGAAGAAGCCTTCATATTTACTATTATTTTATTGACGAAGATTACGGATTATGCTTTTTCCGTGTACAGTCATATTTCCCATTTAAGGTAAAAGTCTATATTAACGGACACGAGAAGTTAGCTAAAGATATGAAAAAAGCGAACATAGAATATTCAAAAGATGATAATTGTTTTACTTGGATAGAAGATATAGAAAAAGCCCAACGGATTTCGGATAGAATTGATGTTAGAAAATTCCATTCAAAATTGGATAGTTGGGTTGAGCGATACGTTCCGATAATAAATCAATTAAGTAAAGTATGGAAATTAAAATACCGTTGGTCAATAAAACAGATAGAATATTCGACGGACATAATATTTAAGTCAGAAAAAAGATTGAATATACTGTTTGAGCAATTGCTTAACAACATCAACAATACGGTTTTACCCGAAAACGTAATGTCGTTTTTAGGAAAAAAGTTATCGGGTAAACAATCCGGTAGAATACAAAGCAATTGCAGAAAGACCTATAATGGTTTTCGTATAAAACATCAATCCGGCGCGTTAAGTATAAAACTCTATAATAAAGCCGGTAATGTTTTACGAGTTGAAGTTACGATAAATAATCTACATGAATTCAAAGTAATACGGGATGTTCATCATAGAGGTGGAAGCATAAGCAAAGAAAAAGCCGTTTTAGAAAAATCAATTTATTCGCTCATACATGTCGTTAGAATAGGCAATGACGTAACAAGAAGATACTTGGATTTTATTGCCAACATCGAAGACAATAGCAGAGGTATTTCAGAACTTTCAGAATTTACAAACAGAAAAACCGAAGGCAATAAAAACTACAAAGGCTTTAACCCGTTGAATGAATTTGAGTATCGTATTTTTCAGGCGCTTGGCAGCGGCGCCTTGATAGCTGGTGGATTTAGAAATAAACACCTAAAAAAGTATTTAAAAACATACTTTCATCAACAATGGACTACATCTAAAGTCTCTCGTCTCTTAAAGAGATTGATAATATTTAAGTTAATTAAACGAGTAAAAAATTCATACAAATATTATTTAACCGAAAAAGGAAGGATAATCGTTACAATGTTCTTAAAATTAAGAAATTTAACAGTTGTTCCGGCTTTAACCGAATTATTGGATAACAAACTTTATAACAACTTAAAAATATCTTGACATAAAAAACAAAAATTTAAGTGACGATACTATATAATGCTTTATCTATAAATTCACGAAAAGGTTTATAATAAACGTCTTTTGCCTTATCCCACTGTTCACGAACCTTAGTATTCTTAAATACATTAATAATATGCCGTCTCCACCGTTCCCAAATTTCTCTTGGAACATTACTTTGCTCATATTGAAAATACATATTTTCGTAGAAATCCATTATCATTGTAATAACCCATGCTTGTTGTATCTCTTTTGGGTCACCTTCAGTACCTACGTATTTTACCCTTCCCCATAATTCTGCTAACTCAGGGTTACCAACAAAAATGCGGTTAATCGATGCTGCCTCTTCGATCATTGATTGATAAGTGTTACCTCTAATACTTTTTTCCATTTGTTTGAGTTGCTTGTATATAAGCACAACAGACACTATAAAAACCATAAGAGTGAGGCAAGATATTATTAAAGCAAGCCATTCAGTATTCATATTTACTCACCATTTTGTTTGAAATTGTGTATAACATTCCCGATACACGCATTGCGTTTATCGGGAAATATGTTAAACATAAGTTCGTATATTCGTTTTTTATTCTTGATAAATCTGCATTAAAATTTTCACTTCGTTGAAATACATCAGAAGTATGAAAAAAAGAATTAGATAATCTACTCTTTCTTTTCATATTCCTCGGTGAGTTTTTTGTTACAAAATATTTTAATAAGGTGTTGCCCAATTAGTAGCCTCTATTTTATACAAACAAATTATTGATTTTATTGTTCCTTTCCAAATGGAAAGCGCTAATTTTTTATCTTGTTTTTGTAAAGGTTGTCCCTACCCCGTCTCCGATTTCATCAGCGCCGCTTTGCATAAAGGAGAATTACACTTTCCCTTCAGTTTTTAACGGGAAAAACGATTTCCCACCGAATGTTCGCTAATTACATAAAACGGGGGAATATCGGGAAGCGCGACTTCTCACATTATTCCTTTCAAACTCCCTTTTGCATATAACTTATTATAATACAACAAGTTAGCGCAGCCGTTTTTTTGGTACAAATTATGATTAATATATAAAAAGATTTTTATGTTAAAACAGGTAGGAAAAATGAAGAAGCCGGTATTTTTTGAAGTTTTGGGAATATGGTTGATTTTGGCGACAGCGACTAATTTCTCTTCAAGTTTTGTAATGTACAATTATTTATTTGTCGGTATGCTGGCGACTATTACGGCAATTACATTTAGAAATAACGATGGCTTTTACAGAATGGTAATTTCGGGAATCGGACTTTGGCTGCTTGTAGCCGCTTACATTCCTAAATTTCTTCTGATGCCTTACAGTGTCGCTAACGGAATAATTTCCGGCGCGGCTCTTCTCTATTTCGGATATAAATTTTCTTCAAAAATAAATAAAAAAATTTTGGTAAATTATTCAAACCAAAGGAAAGGATAATAGTTCGATGAAGTTGGGAATTGACTTAGGTTCCTCTACCGCGAAAGTTGTAGTATTGAATGATGAAAACAAACTTGAGTTTAAAACATACGAGCGTCATAACGGTAAAGTTAAAGAGACAATCCTAAATACGTTAAATAAATTAAAGGAGAAATATCCCGACACACCGTTTGACACTCTGATGACGGGAAGCGCGGGAATGGGGCTTGCCTCCCGGATAGATTTACCATTTCAGCAGGAAGTAATTGCATTAACAAAAGCAATCAGAACTTTTTATCCCGATGTTGCGACTTTCATCGAACTCGGTGGAGAGGATGCGAAGATTGTTTTGTTCAGGAAAGGCTCTTCCCCCGAAATGAAAATGAACGGACAGTGCGCGGGCGGAACAGGCTCGTTTATCGATCAAATGGCAACGCTCCTTAATATTGATTTGAAAACACTTAACGACTTGGCGAAGAAATCGACGAAGAAGCTTTATATTGCATCGCGCTGCGGAGTTTTTGCAAAAACGGATGTTCAAGCTCTTCTGAATAAAGGGGAAAATAAGGAAGATATTGCGAGAGCCGTTTTCCTTGCCGTGGCAAACCAAACGATAACAACGCTTCTTGCCGGAGCCGAGATAAAAAGCAAGATATTATTCGCCGGCGGTCCGTTAACGTTTTTGCCCGAACTGAGAAGGGCTTTTATCGATACGATAAAACTTCCCGAAGATGAATTTGTAATTCCCGAGAATTCCGAAGTTCTTGTTGCGGTTGGAGCAGCCGCCGGAGCAGAGCGGAAGGGAAAACGCGTAACCATAGAAGAACTGCTTTACAATCTTAAGCACGAAAATAAGGGTATTCAGACAATCAGAACATTGGAGCCGCTCTTCAAATCCGAGGAAGAATACAATCAGTTTGTTAACCGGCATAAGAAACTTACGATTGAGAAACTGAGCGAAGAAGAAATCGCTGAAGTTAAGGAAATGTACCTCGGCGTGGACGCGGGGTCAACCACAACCAAAATGATTTTAATCAGTGAAGAGAATAAAATTATCGACAGTTTTTATTCAAGCAATAATGGAGATCCTCTCGATATCGCCAAAAAGGGATTGGCTCAATTTAAACCTTATCTGGCAAGCGGTAAATTAAAGAGCGCTTACGCAACCGGCTACGGGGAGGAATTTCTGAAGATTGCTCTTAATTTGGACGGAGGAATCGTAGAAACGATGGCGCACTTTACCGCCGGATCTTTGTTCAATAAGGATATTTCTTTTATTGTCGATGTAGGCGGGCAGGACATTAAAGCGATAAAAGTCGATAACGGAGTAATCACCGATATTCAGCTGAACGAAGCTTGTTCGTCCGGCACAGGCTCTTTTATCGAAACTTTTGCCAAAGGATTGAATATGTCGCTGCCCGAATTTGTAGCCGAGGCGTTAAAGGCGCAGAATCCCGTTGACTTGGGAACGCGGTGCTCCGTGTTTATGAATTCGAAAGTAAAAGAAGCGTTGAAAGATGGCGCTCCGATTCCCGACATAGCCGCGGGACTTGCTTTTTCGGTTGTGAAGAATGCGCTTTACAAAGTAATCAAAATTAAAAATACCGACGAGCTTGGCGACAACATTTTTGTCCAGGGTGGAACATTTAAGAACGACGCGGTTCTCAGAGCGTTTGAACTTCTTGTAAATAAAAATGTTTACAGGCTTAATATTTCGGAATATATGGGAGCTTTCGGAGCCGCGCTTTATGCGAAAAACTTTTACTCGGAACATCCTGATTATCAGACAAAGTTCAGCTTGGCGGAATTGGATAAAATTTCCTTTAAGAAGAAACTGCTTCACTGCCACGGCTGCGGAAATAATTGCAGCATAACACAATTTACTTTTTCCAACAACAACAAGTTTTACACCGGCAATAAATGCGAGAAGTTTTTCTCCAATAAAACAACAACCGACAGAATAACCGAGAACTTTTTCAGGGATAAAGAAGAAATTATTTTCAATGTCGATAATGTTATCGATAAGGACGAAGTTCCTGCTCTTGGCGAAGAGAGCATTGAAATTGGCATTCCCCGCGTTCTTTCGGTTTACGAGCATTATCCTTTCTTCTACTCGCTTTTCCGGAAACTGGGAATTAAAGTAACTCTTTCCGATTTAACAACGCAGGATATGTACTACAAAGGATTAAGAACAGTATCCGCCGATAACCTCTGTCTTCCCGCTAAAGTGGCAAACGGACATACAATCAATCTGATTGAAAAAGGCGTTGACCGGGTTTTTTATCCCGCGATATTATACGAAAACAAGGAGTCGAGCGACGCGGAAAACAGCTACAACTGTCCCGTAGTAACCGGTTACGGCGAAGTTCTGAAACGTTCTATTAAAACAGATATTCCCATCGATTCCTTCCCGATGAGTTTTCAATACCTGAAGGGATTTAAGAAGAATCTTTACGGATACTTAAAAGAATACGGAATAACGCAATCACAGATTAATGAAGCGGTGGATTTTGCGGTTGCGACGGAGAAGAAAATCAAGTCGATACTGACAAGCAACGCCGCCGAAATAATTGAAAAAGCAAAGGCGGAGAACAAGCCGTTGATAATTGTTTTGGGAAGACCATATCATCTTGACCCGATGATTAATAACGGAATTCTCGATTTGATTTACGACCTCGGCGCTTACGCGATTACGGAAGATTCGATTCCGGATTTGCACAAGGAAAATCTGGAAGGCGTTCTTCCCCTTACGCAGTGGTCGTATCACAACAGACTTTATCTCGCGGCAAAATGGATTACAAAACAGAAGTACGATAAAATAGCCGCGCTGCAGTTAAACTCGTTCGGATGCGGACCCGATGCGGTTGTTGTTGACGAAGTAAAATCGTTAGTGGAAGCCGGCGGAAAAATTTACATATCAATTAAGATTGACGAGATGTCGAATCTCGGCGCCGCAAAGATTCGAATCCGTTCCTTGCTTGAAGCGTTAAACAGAAATAAGAACATCGGTTATAAGGAAAGAATTTTTACAAGAAGATATACAAAGGATGATAAGAAGAAAAATATAATCGTTCCTTATTTTGCAAAAACGTATTCGGAGCTGATGGAGCCTGTGCTTTACCGGCTCGGCTATAATCTTGTAACGCTGCATAAACAGACGAAAGAGAATGTTGAACTCGGTCTCCGCTATGTAAACAACGATATGTGTTATCCCGCGGTTATTGTTATCGGCGATTTGCTTAAGGCGCTTAAAAGCGGAAAGTACGACCCTGACGAATCTGTGGTCGCGCTTACGCAAACAAACGGGCAGTGCCGCGCGTCAAACTATGTTCCGCTTCTTAAAAAAGCTCTTGTCGATGCAGGGTTTGTTAATACTCCGGTAATTACGTTAAGCGCGGACTCATTTGCCGAAGGATTTGTTTTCAATCCGATTAAGCTGATAAAATATACCGTGATTCTTTATGCGCTTGCCGACGCTCTCCTCAGGATGAAGATGAGAACCAAACCGTATGAAGTTCATAAGGGAGATACGCAGTGCCTTTACGACAGACTTCAGGATGAGCTTGTGCAAAGGGCTTACGAGGAGCCGCCGAGCAAGAAAATGCTGCTGCAGTTTATTCGCTATGCCGTTAGGGAATTCAACAAGATTGAAGTAAATCATACTGAGGAGAAAAGGAAGGTTGGAATTGTCGGTGAAATTTATTTGAAGAGTAATGATTTTTCCAATAACTATCTCGTTGATTGGCTTGAAGATAAGGGCTACGAAGTTAAACTTCCTTCCTATCTGAAATTCTTTGAGTACGGATATTACAGTCAGTTGTTTGACGCTAAAGAAAAAATAAGTTTCCTCCCGTTTAAGCTTTCGACGAGAGCGATAAACCATATGACTATCAGTCACTACAGAGAGATTATTGAAGAAGAACTGAAAAAGTTTAAGTTCTATCAGAAGGAAACTTTAATAGATGAAGCGATTAAAGATAACGATAATGTGATGCCACAGTATCTGCAGTTCGGCGAAGGGTGGCTGCTTCCGATGGAGATTGCCTCAATGGCAAAGGAAGGCGTAAAGGATGTGATTTCCGTGCAGCCGTTCGGATGTATTTCCAATCACATTGTTGCGAAAGGGGAATACCGTGAACTGAAAGATAAGTTCGGCGTAAATATGCTTCTGCTCGATTACGAAGCCGGCACAAGTCAGGTTAATATTGAAAACAGACTGGAGTTGTTTTTGTCGTTGAATTAGCGGTGGTTAAAGCTTAATGTATTTTTATAAATGAATAAAAATAAATAATAAACGTCATTGCGAGACAATCCCGATTTATCGGGATTGGCGTGGCAATCTCCTGAATAAACAGCTTTATCAGATAAACCATTTCTGAACGTTCATCAACGGTGAGTTTGTTGGTGAGATTGCCCCCAACCCAAAGTCGGGGCAAGTTCGTCGTCGCACGCTTCTCGCAATGACGAAATAATACGCGTCATTGCGAACCGCTAGAAAACAAACGTCATTGCGAGCGAACGGAGTGAGCGCGGCAATCTCACTGGAATTCAACCTCAACTGATAAACCGTTCCCGAGCATTTAGCACGAGTGAGTTTTCTGGTGAGATTGCTTCGTCGCTAACGCTCCTCGCAATGACGAGACGGTGTTAGAGATTGCTGCGTAGTTGCGCTCCTTGCTCGCAATGTCGAAATAATACGCGTC
>WGCV01000049.1 GCA_015493615.1 Melioribacteraceae bacterium | reverse complement strand
TAAATCCACACAATCTTTCACTCCTTGGAAAATAATTTATACTGAAGAGTATCCCACAAAGAGATTAGCGCTCCAACGCGAAAGAAAAATCAAGAGTTACAAGGGCGGCAATGCTTTTAAACAGCTAATTAGCGGGTGAGTGGCTGACCCCGCATTTTGCGGGGTGCTAAACCGTCGTACTCTCAACAGGGTACCGTCCCGCCGGTTGGCGGGAAATCCCGCCCTCTCCGCAAAAGCTGCAAATTTGTTTTGCAGTTTTTTTTATCCTAAAATTGTCATTTAAAATTTGTAATCGGAAATCCCGGATAATAAACAGTTTATTGTAGTACAGTTTACTTATTTCTCGCAAAATGCATGGGCGGGCAAACTTGTTTTGGTTTTTTTTTTATAAAAAATAAAGCTAATTTTACAGCAATGCGGGGTTAAAAAAATTTATCAAAATAGAATAAGTTGGCAATAAAAATAAAAATAATTTTTGTGCTATTGTAAGAGGGGAAAACCGGTGAACCGGTTAAAATATTAATAGTTTTTCATTAACCAACGGCTTAAGCCGTTGGTTAACAATAACTTAGCGTGGCAATAACCGTTTTAACGGTTTGTAGTTGTAAAAATTAAATAATATTTTGACCCACGAATCGCTAAAATTTTATGCTTTCTTTTGTTTTATATGGAAATGAAAATTGCCAAGTTGTGCAAGTTTTATTTTTACATTCCACCGTGGCGGAGACTGCTCGTAAGCTCACTAATCAATCTGTACCACAAATAAGTATTATTTCATTTTGCAAGATTTTATCACATATTTTTTATCCGAGATCTACGTTTTTTTTTGCTGGTCAACTTTCTGTTTTTCAATAAAATAGCCCATTTTTCTCTTAAAGATAATATTGGGTTTATTTTAACCCAAATCGAGGAATTTTTCCCAATCAATATTCAAATGAGAAAAAAATCCAATTTTATATTTGCATTATCATTTCTTTTGATATATTTTATGGCTAAACAATAAAAACTTTGTGAAGCCGTGTTAAAATTTATTAAGCTATTCTTATTTCTTGTCGCAATTCAGGTAACAATATTTGCGCAAGTCCCCGGAAAAATTGCGGGAAATGTATTTGACGAATCGGGGAATCCATTGCCCGGAGTTAATGTGATTGTTCAAGGAGAAGGTCTTGGCGCAAGCACCGGACTAGACGGACATTTCATAATACTTAATATTTCTCCAGGAAAATATTCGATTGTCGCCTCCTATATTGGTTATCAAAAAGTGAGGATTACCAATGTCCTCGTTAAGCCCGGACTTACAACCACGCTTACTTTTAGGTTAAAAGAAGCGTCGGTTTCTCTCGGACAGGAAGTTATCGTAACTCCTAAAGAGAAATTGATACAGAAGGATGCAACGACTAAAGTAACCACTCTTTCGTCGGACGAACTGGAGAAACTTCCGGTGGAGAATTTGCAGGAAGTCCTTTCCACGCAATCCAACATAAGCGTTTTATCGAATACTCCCAATGCCAAAGCTGGATATAACGCTCGCGGAATTGACGATATTCGTCTTCGCGGAGGACGCAGCAACGAAGTGGCGTTGATGATAGACGGAGTTAAAGTTTCAAATCCGGTTTTCGGAGGATTCGGAACGCAGATTAGTAAAAATGCGATTAAGCAGGTGGCGATTGAATCGGGAGGTTACAGCGCCAAATACGGAAATGCGCTTTCCGGCGTGATTAACCTGACGACAAAGGACGGCTCGGAAAAAACAGCCGGGAGCGTGCGATACTGGTCTTCAAATCCACTTGGCGCAGATTTTATTACTAACGGAAGAAGTAAAGCTCTCCGTCTTCAAAACTTTCAAGGGAGTTTAAGCGGGAGAGTCCCGTTTCTACATAGCGTTTCTTATTTTATTTCGAGTGAAGTTAGCGCAAGCAGCGGAACCACATTATTGTTCGATAACATAACTTGGGACGATAATCGCACGATTCAGCTTGATTCCGACGGCGAATTATTAGAGCTGCCGACATCCGGCGATATTATTAACGGATATTTACGCTACGGAAGTTTAGACTCCGTTCAGGCGGGACTAAGTCAAAATTGGAAAAAGGTAATCGGGCCTGACGGGAGAAAAATCAATCCGATAGATATGTACAAGGGCTGGACCGGTTTAGGATGGAACAACTACTACAATTTTTTCGGTAAATTTACTTTTAAACCTATTAAGAATTTGCGCGTTGTTTTTTCATCTTTGATGGATAAGCGTTACCGGCAATTCAATAATTTTAATGCTTATTATGATTATAATATGAAAGGGCAAAATATACAGATTTTATCGAGCGATAAGCAAACCCTTACATTTAACCACACCTTAAGTAATTCAACATTTTATTCCCTCCGGTTATCAAGGTTTTTTGAAAGAAGAAGAATCAGAATTTTGAAGGATTACAGCCGGCGTTACGCAAGTAAGTTTAATATATTCGGACCTCCGGATGATAATATTAAACTCCCTTCGGAATATATACCTTACGCAAGTTCCGAAGCCGTGCGCGATCCGTTTGAATCTTCATTCTATCTGTCGGCTGATAACCGCTGGTACTCGGGCGATTTCAGCACGAACTACGAAACGAGATTTGATTTTACAAGTCAGGTTACCGAACGCTATATGATTGAGACGGGCTTTCAAACAAACTTGATAGATTTGGATTATCACTCCTATCAGAATGTTTCCGGTGTTGATCCATATCCTACGCTTTATCATTATAAACCGCTTGAAGGCGCTTTGTATCTGCAGGTTAAAGCCGAGTTTGAGAGCATTATCTTTAATGTAGGCGGGCGTATGGATTATTTGAACTCGGGCGGCTACACTTGGGCTAACCCGTTTGATCCGCTTCCCGCGCAGGATAATTCAAGCGATTCGATACATTTTAATCCGCTGATTAAAGTAAAGCCGAAGCTGAGTTTCAGTCCGCGCATCGGAATCGCTTATCCGCTGACGGAATCGTCAGTAATTTCCTTCAACTTCGGGCATTTTTATCAGACGCCGAACTATCGGGATATGTACCGCGCAACGGGGAGCAACAGAGATATCAGCGTTGTAAAAGGAAACTTGATCGGCAACCCCAACTTGTCTCCCGAAAAATCGGTGCAGTACGAAATAGCGCTTCAGCAGGAATTTCTGGATGATTATGTAATCAAAATTAATTTGTGGAACAAGGAAACAATTAATCAAGTCGGCTCTGTTGTAGTGCCTGCATACTCCGACCCGGGACGGGATAATCCTTTTACCTACTCGATTTTTGTCAACAACAATCTCGGTTCGGCGCGCGGTTTGGAGATTAATCTGAAGAAAAGACTATCGAATAATTACAGCTTTTATATTAATTATTCATATTCCAAAGCGAAAGTTTTGCAGCCGACATCTTGGGATGGTTATTGGTCGGGCGATACCGAAAATAATATTCCCAAAAAGGAAACTACGGCTCCGTGGGATCAGACTCACGTAATTCGCGCCAGTTTCCAATACTCGCTTCCCAAGGATGGAGGAATTGAGATACTTGGATTTAAGCCCTTCGGGAATTCCGATATTGCAATTAATTACTACGGCGCAAGCGGTATGCCTTACACTCCTACAATCAAAGGAGGAGTAATCGTAGAGCCGTATTCTGCAAATTGGCCCTTTTCCCACAGATTTGATGTGAGAATATCAAGATTGTGGAGAATGAACGGAATGAAATTTATCGCTCTGTTTCAGGTCAAAAATATTTTTGATACGAAAAACGTAATTTCCGGCTATACTTTAACGGGTTCTCCCACGAATCCGGGAACATCCTCCTTTTACACAAGGTCTTCCACTTACTGGGATTCGCGCAACAACAATAATTTCGGTTTACCGAGAACAATTTACTTCGGACTTGAAGTTCAATTTGGCGGAGCAGGTTATTAATGAAAAATATATTTAAAATAATGAAAAGAACAATTTTACTTATACTCCTTTTTGTAATCGGAGTAAGTTTTGCTCAGGATAAGAAGGAGCAGAACGATAATAACAAAATTCCTTTGGAAAAACCGAAGTCCGTTTTTGACAGAGCGGTCGGTTTTATGGACGCCGGAAAAATGAAAGTCCACGGCGTTTACAACTACGGATTATTAAGCGGATATGATCCTCCCGGCTATCAGAGCTGGTACCCCGGCGCGTTCCACGGCGATTGGGGCGAAGTAAGATGGATCGCTCCCGTGCTATTAATGCCTCCCGGACCTTGGGGCGCGCAGAATACCGGCGGAGATCCGCTGCCGGAAGACAGAAGCAAAGAGTATAACGCGATCGAATCTTTTTCGGCTATCCACTGCATTCAGGGAGACGGAGCTAATTTTACCGATTGGGAAGCTCTCGACAATTCGAGCAAATATCTGCACGGAGATTTTCTGCAGGATAATATGGCGATGGTAGCTACAAGCACTTTCCCGACGAGCTGGCCTCAAGGATATTTTGACGACTCGGGGAACTGGGTTTCCACACCGGGTGAATATCACTGGCCCGGACATTGGGCTGTTGATCCGGATGAAAGTTCGCCGACTTACGGACAGGAAATTCCGGGCAACTTTACGTCGAACAAAGACATTTATTTTATCGCTTCCGATAAATATAACGGAATCCGCTCGGGGGCTACAACTGCAAAATACGGCTATCCGGTCGGCATCGATATGGAAGTTTCCGGCTACAGTTATTCAACTCCGTTATACGAGAATGTAACTTTTTTTAATATCAACTTTATTTATCATACGGAAGAAGAACTGAACGATCCGAAATCAAAATTTTACGACCCGAATCGTCATCACTACACCGGAACAATCGACAGCGTTTATTTTGCGTTTTTTGTCGATCCCGACTTGCCCGGCAGATACTTAGTCCCCGGCTCTAATTTTCGCCAGGCGACTCCTTGGGCTGAGGATGATTACGGATTGATTTACGATTACGACGGCGACGGAACGGTTGACGTTTTTATCGCTCACGATAAACAGGATTACTTTACCGATCAAGTTTATCCTCAGAATACTGGACCGGTTTCGGCTTACGGAATAAACTTTTTTAAGACGCCGAAAAAAAATCCTAGCGACCCCAACAGTCCGGAAATCGGCATAACGGATTTTCACTGGTTTGATCAGGATGAAGCGATGCGCCCGGCTCCCGTAAACGCACAGTTAGAAAAAACTTTCTACGCTATCTCTTCCGGCAAGCCGCAACTTGTTCCGGAAGCGGACAGAGCAAAATGGTTTCACGGAACCGATCCTCACATGGACGATATCGAACTGCTGAAAGATTATCAGGAAAGCTACCCTGTCGGGAGCCGTCCCGATGTTCAGTTCTGGTTTAGTTCGGGACCTTTTACAATAAGTCCCGGAGACACTATCCCGATTCACATCGGTATAGTCGGAGGCGTTCCGAATCCCGGTCCGCTTGATGCTGACGGATTTCCAACAAATCCGCCGGATGTAAGATTTAAGTCGGTGTTTGACGCGCTTGTTCAGGCGGACAGTTTATATAACAATAATTTTATCGGATTCCGCCCGCCGGAAGCTCCCAAGCTATCAGCGGTTGGGACAAAAGTTTTGGATAACAACGATTTGCCTGTCGTTTACGGAGAAGATGGAAAAGTAACTCTTTACTGGGATTCGAAATCGGAAGATTCCTACGAGATTGTTACTAAGCAAAAAGATTTTGAAGGTTACAGAATTTACCGCACGCAGGCAAATCTTGACGGACAAGGGGAACCGGAATGGGGAACGCCTATTTACGACTACACCGGCGAAAAGATTGTCGGTTACAAGCCTCTTGCAATTTATGATAAAATAGACGAGTGGTCGGGGCAAGATCCGCTTAATCCGTTTTTTAATCTCGGAGATAATTCGGGATTGAAATATACATTTGTTGATCATGATGTTCTGAACGGAGTAAGATACCGTTACACAATTACGGCTTATGATTATCCGGTCGTTTCGGCGGGGCAGCCTTCTCTCGAATCTTACAAAGGAAACGATCCGAGATTGATTCAAACTGTAGATGTTATTCCGGGCGTTACTCCGCAGGGATTTACTCCCGGCGAAGCCGATCCGAACGTAATTCATACCGAAGGATTGGCTACGGGACCGATTTCGGTTGAGACAATAGACCCGATTGCAATAACCGGCGATACATACAGAATTGAGTTTAAAGGAGCCGCCGATTCCCTTACCTTTGACGTTTACGATGAAACGAAAAGTAAATATGTGGTTACCGATTTCAGCAGGATCTGGGAAGAGAGCGAATCGGCAATAGCTCAGCCGCGACCGATTTTTGACGGAATCGGTTTGAAAGTTATTAATCATAATGTTTTGGAGGAATTAGACCAAGGTTGGAATAATGTGGTTGGCGATACATCCGATTATGATTTTACGGCTCTTACGGAATTGAATGATACGAGCGGATTGGAATGCGATTATGCCATTGTGTTCGGCGATTCCAGTTTGAAATTTTACAACCTGCCGACAAGCGCAAAGGTTCCGTTCCAAGTTTTCAATATTACGAACGATCCGCAAATGACTTCGCCCGTTAATTTATATATGAGAAATCCCGGAACGCCTTGGGCAAGCGGCGATTTTGTTTATCTGCTCGAGCCGGACGTTCAGCACCGAACGTGGCAGTTTACGGTTAATTGGAGCGATTCTTCTCTGGCTCCTTCCGCCGGCGATATTTATGTTTATCATACTAAGAAGCCGTTCAAGAATAACGATAAATATATTGTTAATACAAGCGAATTAATGACTTCCAAAAACGGTTATGATTTTTCGAAAATAAAAGTCGTTCCCAATCCCTATATCGGTTACAACCTTGCCGAGCAGGGAGCCGCAAGAAGCGACAGATACACGCGCGAATTAAGATTTACGCATCTGCCGCCGGAATGCACAATCAAAATTTATACGCTTCGGGGCGACTTGGTTAAAACGCTCTATCACAGCAGCTCAAGCGTCGGCGAGGAGAGATGGAACCTGCAGAACGAATCCCAGTTGGAAGTTGCTTACGGAGTTTATATTTATACTGTCGAATCTCCGGACGGAACTCATAAAGTAGATAAATTTGCTATAATCAAATAGGTTTGATTGATGAAGAATTTCAGATTTTTATTTTACATATTATTTATTTTCCAGTTTGCCGTGTCGCAAAGTTATGGGCAGGAAGATTTAAGCTCTAAAATCGGGACGACTTCGGGGAATATTTTGCTAATGGACGTAGGCCCGCGGGCGATCGGGATGGGCGGAGCGTATGTGGGAGTAGCCGACGACGCTTCGACGCTTTTTTGGAATCCGGCGGGAACATCGTTAATTAAAAAACCGACTGTGCAGTATCAATTCGGGCAGCGGTACGCCGATATCCAGCGGCATTTTGCCGGATTGACTTTCCCGCTTACAGACGACGACGGAATCGGGATTATGGTTCAGTATTTATCGGTTGGGGAAATGGACGTTACGACAATTCAGAATCCCGAGGGAACCGGCGAAACATTCGACGCCAACAATACGGTAATCGCGCTTAACTATTCCAGACAGCTGACAGACCGAGTGCATGTCGGCGTTACCGCAAAATATATTTACGAGCGGATTTGGATGGAAACGGCGCAGAATTTTGCATTCGACATTGGGACGATTTACAACATTGACGAACTCGGTTTGAGAATCGGAATGAATATTCTTAATCTTGGGACGGATATGGGAATAACCGACGGACCGCATCTTTTATTCTTTAAAAGGAAACCGGATGATTTCCCGGGAAGTCCTTCCCCAAAAGCCGAATTAGCTATGGATAAGTATCCGCTTCCGACTAGTTTTTCTCTCGGCGTCTCGGCTGTTGTCGTAGGAAGAAAAACAACCTGGATTAAAAACGCGGAACATAAGCTGCTCCTTTCGGGAAGCATCATCGACAGTTTTGACGATCCGTTCAGAATCAACATAGGCGCGGAATATGGATGGAACGATATTTTTTATCTTCGCGCAGGTTACAGGTTCTTTTATGATACGCAAAATTTTTCCGCCGGTTTCGGACTTAACTTCAGTCAAATTATCGATAGCGATGTTTCTATCGATTATGTTTGGGTTAATTACGGAGATTTAGGCGGCGTTAACATAATGGGACTGGAATTTAGATTCTAATGAATAATCCTCACGAGAATAGCGAGTACAAAGATTATACGCCGCTCGGCGTAGCGGTAGGACTTTTTATCGGAATCTTAATGACGGCTAGTTTTTCCTATGCGGCTTTGGTGCTCGGCTTTTCAACTAACGGCTCTCCGGTTGCGGCGGTTCTCGGCTGGGGAATAATGAGCGCGATTTTTAAGCGGGGAACAATAATTGAGAACAACATAATTCAGACCGTGGCATCGGGAGTTAACACTTCAACCGCGGGAGTAATTTTTACCGTGCCGGTGCTTTTAATCAGAGGCGCGGAATTTAATTTCTGGTGGGTGCTTGCGGCTGCCGTTGCGGGTGCAATTCTTGGAGTCGGTTTTATTATTCCGCTTCGGAAACAGATGATTGACGTTGACCGTCTTCGCTTTCCGTCGGGAACCGCAATCGCGTCAATTCTTCGCTCGCCCGCGGAAGGTTTGCAGAAATCAAAACTACTGTTGTGGGGCGGAATAATTTCGGCTTCCGTTTACTTTATAATTAAATTCCCGACTATGGGTCTTCCTCAAATTATTCCCGCAAGTTTTGATTTAAATCCGTTGTTTCATCTTCCCGATTACATCAACAATATTTGGGCGGTGTCCCTGCTTAGTTTGGGAATCGGCTTTATTGCGGGACGCAACGGACTGTTCGTACTCGCCGGCGGAATTTTGGCTTATTGGCTTATTACACCCGTTATCATTTCTCTCGGGATGATCCCGCCGAATATCGCCGAAGCCGATTTTTCATCGTTTGTTCACTCCGCCGTAACCCGCCCGCTCGGTATCGGAATGCTTATTGGCGGTTCGTTAATGAGCATAGTTCTTATTATTCCCGCGATAAAAGCGACTTTCAAAAGTTTTAGTTATTCCGCCGTTGGAAGTTCCGGCAAGGAGGAACTTTCCTTGTCGGTTCTTTACAAAGTAATCTTCCTCGCGTTTTTGCTCTTTGTGGCTTCAAGTTATTTTACTTCGGATATTTCTCTCCCGACAGCAATACTAATCTCAATTGTAAGTACAATTTGGTTGATGTTTGCCGGAATTATCGTTTCGCAGGCTACGGGAATGACAGACTGGACGCCGATTAGCGGAATGAGTTTAATTGCGGTTGCAATCCTTATGCTTTTTCTCAGTTCCGATGAAGTAACAACGGCGGTGTTAATCGGAGCGGCGGTATCGGTCGCTATTGCGGAAAGCGCAGATATGATGCAGGATTTGAAAACGGGGCATCTTGTGGGAAGCATGCCGATTAAACAGCAAACGCTTCAGCTTCTTGTAGCCGGCATAGGTCCTGTGATTTCGTTATCCGTAATGCTGCTTATTTGGAACTCCGGCGGAATCGATCCCGCAACGGGAAATCGTCTCCCGGGATTCGGACCGGGCACGGACATCGAAGCGCCGCAAGCTGTTGCGCTCGGGGCGACTATTGATTCTGTTGTGGACGGCAATGTGCCTGCGGATAAATTTCTTGCCGGGGGAATTATCGGAGCGATACTTTCATTTACTTCTATTCCCGGGCTTGGAGTAATTATGGGAATCGCAATGTATCTTTCGATGAAGTATATTTTGCCGTACGGACTCGGAAGTATCCTAAGCGTAATATTCATGAGGTGGAAGGGTAAGCATTGGGTTGAAAATAAAGGGATTCCATTTTCGGCTGGACTGATTCTCGGCGAAGCCCTTATGATTATTGTTTTTGCATTAATAACGGTTTTCGGATAAAATGATATTTGTCGCTTTATATATCGTAATAGCTGTTTCATTATTTGCAGCCGCTATCTTTGCTTCCGGCGCTGAAATAAACTGGACGGGATTTTCGGCGGCGTCTTTTGTAATGATTATTGCCATTCTGATTGATAGAAAATTGAAAAAAAGAAATATTGAAAAAAAGGGGGAGGAGGGGGTCAGTTCCGATTTATTGCTGCAGAAGTTTTATAAGTTAGCCGAGCTTTGTGAATATTATAAAGTGAACTTAACTTACGACGATAAGGAAAAAATCGAAGAAGTATTTACCGATGCGCAGCCTGATATTGAGGAAGCTCGTTTTGCTTTAATCAATGAAATTAAAATTGAAAACTATACTAATTTAATTTCGATTTACGCCAACGCAGAAAGGAAGATGAACCGCGCGGTATCCGCGGCGATAGACGGCTATATCAAAGCGGCAAAAGAGAGTTTTAACGAATCAATTATTATATTAAACGATTGCATTAACGAATTAAAAGAGATAAAAAGTGAGTGAAATTGACATAGCAAAATTAGGAAAAAAAATTCGTCAGGCGATGAATTCCTATAATATTTCAGTTAAAGAGCTTGCAAGCCGGACCGGAATTGAACTTCAGACGTTGTATTCGATTTTAAACGGGCATCATCACGCAAGCGTGGAAAAACTTAGCGCGATAAGCCGGGAACTTCATTTAAGCATAGATTCGCTTCTCGATATTGAAGTTAATACGTTCCCTATATTTTCAAGCCCGCACGAAGCTCCTTTGAGTTATGCCGAATTTGAAAATATTTGGTTCGGTCCCACCGGCGGAGAAAGGATCTCGGTTTCGAGAAATCTTAGTATTGTTAACCAGTCAACCGAATTACGAAAAGAATTTCTTGAAAAGATTTACCGGCTTCCGAAGAAGGATATCGGCGCCGCGTTGAACGCTTTTGAAAAGAGGAAGGAAGTTATTGTAAACAAGGAAAAAATGCGGCTTGAGATAGTCGTTTATTCCGAATTGATTGACTACATAAGTCTTCGTCCACCTTTTGATTTGCTTACCCCCAAACTTGTTTATGATAGCATCGAGCAAGTGATAGAGAGGTTGCAAAACGACGCGCTTAATTTTGAAGTAGTTCTTATTCCGCGCCAGTTTTTTCTTGTGAACTACGAAATAATCAATCGCGAGGTAATTCTGTTTGATTTGGGAAGCGTTTTTTTCAGGCAGACGCACGAATCGATTTTGAATCATTTCCTTACGGAAGTCGAAGCGCTTAAGTTCAAGTTTGCGCAGATTTCCGAAAGGAAAGAGGTAATAAAGTTTTTTAAGGACCAATTGAATGCAAAATAGAAATATTGACAAAAGGGAAATCGAATTACTTGAACTGATAAAAAAAATGATTTCGTTTAAGACGACGCCGAAAAATTTTACTGAATTTAAGAAGACGGTAAACTTTGTTAAAAGCTATTTTTCCGACAGCGGCGTTGTAATTAATGAACATTCGTTCAACGGTTTTCCAGCTTTGTTTATTGCAGCGCGAGAAACAAAACGTCCCAAGCTGTTATTCCAAGGGCATCTTGATGTTGTTAACGGAAAGGATGAACAGTTTACGCCGCTCATTGAGGGAAATAAACTTTACGGACGCGGGAGCGTTGATATGAAGTCTTTTGTGGCTTTGGCGATGAAATTTGTTAAGGATAATCCCGACCTGGACGTTGGTCTGATAATTACTTTTGACGAGGAAATCGGAAGCGAGAACGGCGCAGAGAAAATGGCGGAACTGGGATACTCCGCCGAATTACTCTTTAACGGCGACGGCGGATATAATTACTCAGTAATCTACGGGGAGAAGGGCATCTTAAAATTCAGGATGAAAACCGAGGCGAATCCCGACCGGCATCCCTATCCGTGGAAAGGGAAAAACGCTTTTGATTTGTTTGTTGACGATTATAAAAAATTAGATAAGCTTTTTTCCGAAAACGGCAGCGCAACCGACGAAGATAATTGGCATACAACTTATGCCGTTTACGACGTTAAAGTTCATAACAAGGAGTTTTATACTCCGGACTTGGCGGAAGCCAAAATCACAATCTATTTTACTGAAGATATTACGACCGATGAGCTGATCGAGAAGATAAAAGACGAATTTAACTATTCGGAAATTACTCCTTTTGTTAAAAGTGAACGGGTATTCATAAATCCCGATTCTCCCTACGCTCTTGAGCTTAAAGAGATTATGGAAAAGAATTTCGGAAGAGAAATTGCATTAAGAACGGAAAACGGCTCTTCCGACGCGCGGTTTTACGCTAACGCCGGAGTCCCGATTGTGATTGTTAAGATGGTCGGGGAAGATCATCACGGCGATAACGAACACATTTTAATTGATAAAATTTTGCCGATGTACAAGTCAATGGAAGAGTTTGCCCTCGGCTATTTGAGTAAAGAAAATAAGGAGGAGCTAAGCTATGCTAAAGAAGCTTAGTCTGATAATTTTAATTGCGGTAATTTCATTTTCATGTTCCGGCAATAATTCATTCAATTTGAAATTAGTTAAACCTCCCGTCGCGACAAGACAGCTGGGACCTTCCATATTTTTCAGCAGGAATTTCATTAAGGAAAACGGAATTAAAGAAGGAACGCCGATCCGTATTTTGTCCAACGGTTATCAAATGGATTTGCGTCCTTACATGTTTTTCGGGAAGGATAACGAGTTTGCCGTTCATAAAGAAATTGCGGAGGCTTTTAAATTTAAGTCCGGCTTCAATTCGATAAAAATAAAAAAAATCAAATTAAGCGAAACTTCGCTTTCTCCTAAACCAATCGCTTTTAAGGTTGAAAATTATCACGGCGTTCTTTCAAAATGGAAGGGCTACGCTTACGGCGCGCCGCATGGCGACTGCGATAACGAAACCGGCGCGGTAGTAAAGAAGATGACGCGGCTTTCCGGAATTCCTTCGACCGCCGCGTACGGATGCAGAGTTTCATATCGAGGAATTTGGTACGACTGCAACCGTCCGTTGATGAAGGAGCCGAAAAAGGGAAACAGAGGCGTAATCCCCGTTAGGGAATGGAATAAAGCGGCGGAAGCAAAATATAAAGTTTTTCAGGACAGCGTTCTTACGAACAGTAAAATGAAATACGGAGAACGGTTTAAGTTGTACTGCAGTTTTCACGGACATGATTTAACGGTGAAATATCCGGACGGACGGAAAATCGAGCGTCCCGTTATCGAGGGAATGGGCATGGGATTTTCAGATGCGGAATTAAGAAGAATTAAAGCTTTTTACTATCGCAACAGAAAAAATTACTACAAGAATCCGCCCGATTTATATTTCGGTAATTTACCCGAGGACAAAGTCTATTATTACGACGGCGTAAAACTTCACTTTTTTTACACCGGACTCGGCGCTCGGACGTACGGCGCGCTCAGAAGAGATTTTCTCAGAAACGGATTGCATTTCGAAACTCCCAACACGATGCGCATCCCGCTGAAAGCGCAGGATAAAACGGCGCGGCTTTTAACGGATTTGTATTCGTTTGTCCGCGATTCGATTTTTACTTCGCGGAAGAATGAAAAACCTTTTACCGGCAGAGTCTCTCGCCCGAAAGATATAAACGCAAGAGTTAAAATTCCGGCTGGAAAGTTTGTAATGGGAACGAACAGCGAAGAGGTTTGGAGTTGTGAAAAACCCGCGCACGAGGTTTATCTCGATTCTTATTTTATCGATAAATATGAAGTGAGTAATTACAAGTTTGCCAAGTTCTTAAATAACTACTTATCAAAGGATAAAATCAGCGTTAAAAACGGAAAAGTTATTTTGAATCGGAATTCAAAAATTCTTTACGACGCCGGCAACCCTTATGCGGAGATTTTCTTCAAGCGCAATAAATTTAAGGTAAAGAAAAACAGAAAGTATTTTCCCGTAATATTGGCTACATATTGGGGAGCGTCGGAATATGCAAAATATTACGGAGGAAGATTGCCGACCGAAGCTGAATGGGAAAAAGCGGCAAGCTGGGATTACCGCAAGAATAAAAAATCTTTCTACTCGGTCAGATCCGACATGATGAAAAAAAACTTGGCAAATTACGATAGAACGGACGACCCGTTTGAATTCAACATGCCGGGGACTACTCCGGTCGGTTACTACAAAACGTCGAGCTATTACGGAGTTAAGGATATGAGCGGAAACGTCTGGGAATGGACGGCGGACGACTACGTTTACGGAATTTATAAGAAGTTGGGAAGCGCTCCGGTTAAGAACCCGTTTATTAAGGATTCGACAGCTACGATGAAATCAATCAGAGGAGGAGCTTGGGACACCGAGTACGCCGTTTTGAGAAGCACTATGCGACTGGGAATCAATCCTGACAAGGGTTTGGTTAATCTCGGATTCAGATGCGTTTATGATAAAAAATAAGATGAAGAAAATAAAATTTGTAATATCGATTGTTTTGCTTTTATCGGTTTCGGCTTTTGCCGGGAATGTTACTAAAAAGGAGATAAGCCAGTTGGCGTTAAATTGGCTCAAGAATAATTTTTTGACGCTCGATTTTGATATTTCAAATGATTATTCCGTCAAAGAGATTAAAGCTGTAAAATCTTCCGGTGATGTTGTTGCTTGGGCAGTTAATTTAAGTCCGCAAGGGTTTATTTTAATTTCAACCGATGAAAATTTTTCTCCGGTTATTGGTTACTCGGAAAAAGGGGAAATCAAATCGGACTTTTTCAGCAAAGATAATTTTGTTTACAATTTTCTGATTGAAAAATATAAAAATCATCAAAGAGCTTTATCGGATAACGCAATACCGGAAGAAGTTCTGAGAAAGAATCATTCGGAATGGAATATCTATTTGTCGGATGAGTCTTTTCCGTGGGAGAAAGGAATCCCGAAAGAAATTTACGGACCGTTCTTAAATTCCGATTGGGGACAAGGTTACGTAAACGGCGAACCCCTTTATAATTACTACACTCCCAATCATTGGCCCTCGGGATGCGTAGCGACGGCAATGGCGCAGATATTAAATTATTACAAATGGCCCGTCCGCGGATTGGGAAGCCACGGTTATACGGATAATAATACCGGTTACCATTTTGCCGATTTTTACAATACTTTTTACGATTGGGCAAACACTCTTGACCAATATGAAAACGTTCTGCCAACCGACGCGCAACGGCAGGCAGCGGGACTTTTAACCTATCATACTTCCGTAAGCGTTAATATGGATTTTGAAGCAAACGGCTCAACCGCAAGTACGTCGGACGCTCCTTACGCTTTGAAAAATTATTTCCGTTTCAGCGGACATTACAAAAGTTCCGGCTCTTCGGGATTTTGGAACGAGCTTAAGAATAACATGCTCGACGCCCGTCCCGGAATCATTTCTATTACCGGAACAGGAATCGGACATGCGGCGGTTGTTGACGGTTATTCCGAAACGAACAACTATTACCATGTCAATCCGGGGTGGTACGGAGATTACATCGGTTGGTACGATATTTCCGGCAATTGGAACATGAGCGGCTACAATACGGTTGTGGGAGCGGTGAAAGGGATTGTTCCCTCGCCGATGATTAACGCCGAAGTTGAAAGGATTGATTCCCTTACGTTTGTTTTATCGTGGCAGAGAAGCGTTCACGAAAACGCCGACTATTATCAGCTTCAGCAGTCTACGCAGTTCGGCGGACCTTACACAACGCTTTCAAGCTCAATTCCGGATTCGTTTTACACTGTAACCGTGTCAAATATGCGAAGTTATTATTACAGAGTTAGAGCGCATCGCGACGGAATCTGGTGGGATTATTCCTATCCGAAGAAGGTTACGCTCGGAGCCGATTTGAACGTAACGTTTCTCGTTGATATGAGCGGAGTTAATCTGGGGAGCGGAGACGAAGTTATTATTCGCGGAAACATACCGCCGTTGAGCGGTTCAACCAACAGCGAGCCGATGACCGACGACGACGGAGACGGAGTTTATGAATTGACTTTGACTTTTGATTTCGACGACGCCGGTTCTCAGCTGATTTACAGATTCGGAGTTCAAGAGACAGGCAACCTCGTTATGGAATCTGAAAACCGCTATTATACTTTAACGATGAACGAGTTTCAAACGCTCGACACCGTTGCATTTAACAATTTCAATTCGGTGGATGATAATTTACAGCCGGACGGTTTTAAGTTAAATCAAAATTATCCCAATCCTTTTTATGTTAATGGCGAAGGAAAGGGAAGCGGCTCAACGACGATATCTTACTCAATTCCGAATTTAGATTTAGCGGGCGGCGTTTCGGCTTACCGGGTTAGACTTAAAGTTTACGATATACTCGGTCGCGAAGTAGCTGTAATTGTGAATAAATATCAAACCGCGGGAAATTATTCCGTAATCTTTAATCCGTCGGAATATATAGATAAACTCCCGGCTGGAATTTATTTTTATCGGTTGGAAGCCGGAAGAATGAGTTTGACAAAGAAAATGATGATTTTGAAATGATTTTTGTATTACAGCTAAACCTTTGTTTTTTGTGAATTGTGAATAACACTGTCGCCGTCATTGCGAGGAGCTTGCAACCAAGCAATCTCACCGGCAAGCGCGGCATAACAAATGGCTAACGACCAAAGCTCTGATTTTTCTCTTCCAGTTTTATATTGATAAGATTTGATTATACTTAAACATAATAAAAAACTAAATTATTAACTCGCAAGGAGGAATAATGAAAAAGCTATTTACGCTTTTTGCTCTGATTTTGTCAATGAGCTTTTTAAGTTTTGCTCAAACTTCAGGGACGGCTATAACGGAGATCGATTATTATAACGCCACGCGTTATTCAGGCGCAAGAAACATCGCGCGTACAACAGACGGCTATGTAATCGTTGTGTTTGAGCCGGGATCCGGTTGGGAAAATCAGGATATCTGGTACGCAAATTACAATCCCGCCTTCCAGTCGTGGGATGTAGCTCAGCTGAGCCAGTCAACAACAAACGCCACCGGCATTCCGGCTGTTGTTGCCGATGAAGCGGGGCATGTTTTTGCGGCGTGGAAAGAGAAAGCCGCCGACGGAACAAGGAACGCCATGTTTTCAAAATGTACTTTTCAAGACGCTTTTACTCACGCTTGGACAACTCCCGTTGTTGCCGATACAATCGATAACAACACCGGAGTTTTAACAATCGATACCGATATTTACGACAATCCTTTTATTATGTTCTCGATTTGGAACGATCCGGCAATATTTAAAGCAAATATTTATGTTTCCAAAAGTTATGACGGCGGAGTTACCTGGACAACCGACAATCTTACCAGTCAATTTCCTACTCCGGACGTGCTTCCTTTCAACTACATGGATGTGAATTTGGCTTCGGGACCTGACGGCAAAATGTACGCGGTTTGGGAAGATAAGCCGACTGAAATCACAAATCAGTATGAAATTCTTTTTTCCGAATATACACCAACGCAAGGCTGGAGCTATCCGGAAATCGTTTCTCCCATTTTTGACGGCGGCGACCAAGTTCAGAAATACGTTGACGCTTTAACTCCGGTTGACGGAGCCGTTTCCGTTTATCAGATGGGACCCGCGGGTTACACATTTGCGGGAGAAACATCCGCTCTTTATTATGATAACGGCGTTTCGCAGGTTTTTACCGCCGCGTTCAATCCTTACTACACTGTTCCCGCTTCGGATAACACTCAATGGATCGGCGACGTAATGACTTCAATGGGGATTACTTCAAGTTCCTCCATCTTGTTTGTTGACGACGACAACAGATACAACAACGAAGCTGCAATTACCGATGTTCTTGATAATTTGGGTTATTCCTACACAAATTTTGATTGTGGAGATAACGGCGGAATGGCAACCGATATTCCTGGCGCATCAGACTATGAGGGAAAAGATTTGGTAATTTGGTTTACCGGAGACGATTACAAAAACTTGGCTTTCTGGAACGTCGCTGACGAAGATAATCCCGAACTGATTAACTACTTAAACACATCGGGGAAAAAGTTAATTGTGATAGGCAAGGATTTTCTTTACGACAGATACGGAACCGCTCCCGACACGTTTGCGGTCGGCGATTTCGTTTACGACAAATTGGGAATTTCTTCGTATGACGCACAAAGCTGGAGAGACGACGGAAACACCGGCGTAACCGAGCTTGATTTGGCTCCGGGAAACACAATGACGACGGTAACCAAGTTAAGCTGGGGAAAAGGGGGAACGCGTCAGGGCGAACCTTCGATTGCCTCGGACCCGAACCACGTTTTGCACATGGCTTATCTTGACGAAAACGGAAGCCATATTTTATATAAAACTTTTGACGGAACTACTTGGAGCGACTCCGTTCGTCTCGATAACACGGCTGATACGGTAACCGTTATGCGCCCGAATATTTCTATCGATCCGAATTTCGGCGTTTATGTTCTGTGGGAGGAAAATACGGGAAAAGATACGACGACAGGTTTCAATATTTACAATATTAAATACCGCACTTCGCCGGACGGCGGCGCGACATGGAACGACGTTCAATCGTTGACTAATCTTAGCCAAACCAACGGCAGCGGTTATTCCACAAAGAACCCGACAATCGGCAGAAAAGTGCGCAAAGCGAACGCCGAAGTGGGATTTGAAGGCGGTGCGGAAGTCGTTTGGACTGAGGCGAATCCCAATTCATCTTTGGGATATTACGTAATGTACGCAAGAATACCTTATGTTGGTACATTAACGGGCGTTGAAGATGAAAACGCTATTCCGGTTAAATTTAACCTGGCGCAAAATTATCCTAACCCGTTTAACCCGACAACGGAAATTGAATATGCGATTCCGAAAGCGGGAAATGTTTCCTTAACGGTTTACAACGCATTGGGGCAGAAAGTCGCTTCTCTTCTTACAAATAAGATGCAGAACGCCGGACGCTACAAAGTTAAATTCAATGCGGAACAGCTTCCGAGCGGAATTTATTTTTACCGCTTAAATGCGGGTAACTTCACTTCAACGAAGAAGATGATTTTACTCAAGTAAGATTTATTTCAATTCCGGCTTTCGGGAGAATACTCCGAAAGCCGGAATTTGTGATTTTTTACCTCAGACTCTGATATTTCATATAACTTTCCTTGCTTGTTAGCTGCATAATTAATTACTTCAAGAGCAATTTACACCTTGAATAACGGTAAGAGTGTATTTATATTTTAATTCTTAATTAAATTATATATTTCTTATTGAAAGGTATATTAAATGACCGTTGTACTTGAAACCGATTTCCCCGATTTAACGCTTTTCAAAAGAGGAAAAGTAAGAGATATTTACGACCTCGGCGACAGCTTTTTAATTGTTTCAACCGACAGACTTTCAGCGTTCGACGTAATTATGCGCGACGGAATTCCACTTAAAGGAAAGGCGCTGACAAAGATTTCGGAGTTCTGGTTTCGCGAAACGGAAAGCATTGTTAAAAATCATCTGATTACTGCAAACATAGACGAGTTTCCTCCCGAAGTCCGGAAATACCGCGAAATTCTCGAAGGACGCTCGATGCTTGTAAAAAAAGCGGTTCTGATTCCGCTTGAGTGCATCGTGCGCGGATATATTTCGGGGAGCGGCTGGAAAGAATATCAGGAAAAAGGAAGCATATGCGGAATTGATCTCCCCGCGGGTTTGGAAGAATCCGAAAAACTTCCCGAACCGATTTTTACTCCTTCTACAAAGGCGGAAATCGGCGATCACGATGAAAATATTACAGAGGATGAAGCGCGCGAGATTGTCGGCGACGAAATTTACGGCAAAATAAAAAGTTATACTCTTAAGATTTACCAACAAGCATCTGCCTATGCTGAAGAAAAAGGAATTATTATAGCAGATACAAAAATGGAATTCGGAATCGTAAACGGAGAAGTAATTTTAATAGATGAACTCCTTACTCCCGATTCCTCGCGGTTCTGGCCTATTGAAGATTACAAAAAAGGGGGCGCTCAGAAAAGCTTTGACAAGCAATATGTGCGCGATTTTCTTCTTTCGATTAATTTTAATAAAGAGCCGCCGGCTCCCAAACTGCCGGAAGAAATTATTCGGAATACAACGGATAAATATAATGCGGCATTAAAAATACTTACAGGATATTCTCTAATTTAAAAATGAAAGGTTAAAATGAAATCTCCCGTTAAAATTGAAGTTCGGAATAAAGAAAACTTATATATATTGTGGAACGACAACAGCGAAACTAAAATTCCGCTGAAAAAATTACGGGACGCTTGTCCCTGCGCGGAATGCGCCTCGAAGAAGGATAAGAAAGTTGAGTACAAGGAAGCGTTCCCGACGCTCAACATCGGCGGAAAATATGAAATCATTAAGATGGAGATAGTTGGAAATTATGCGGTTAATATTTTCTGGAAAGATGGACACAGCACCGGAATTTACGAGTTTAAATATCTCCAAGAATTAGGGGAGTAATGGTCTTACCCAATCAATTAACGGTTCTGCGGATTTTACTCACGCCGGTTTTTTTATGGCTCTTTTTGAGCGATAATCTTACGATGAACCTTATTTCGGTTTTCGTATTTTTTATTGCCGCCCTTACGGACTGGTACGACGGCTGGCTTGCGAGGAAGTACAATTACATTACGGATTGGGGAAAATTCCTTGATCCTCTTGCGGATAAAATCCTTACTTCCACAGCTTTTTTCGGATTTGTGATTATCGGCAGACTTGAACTTTGGATGGCGCTGATCATTGTTTTTCGTGATTTTTTTATTACCGGAGTCAGAATTTATGCCGAGATAAAAGAGCTTGATTTCAAAACAAGTTCTATCGCCAAAGCAAAAACTTTCATCCAAATGGCGTTTCTTTATTTTCTTCTTCTTCTCTATTTTTTCGAAAAAGTCAAACCGGAAAATGGAATTTGGAAAGAAGCGCTTACGTTTCTTGATAATCAAACTGCGATATACTGGACAATGTTTGCAATAACATTGCTTACTTTATACACATTGATCGATTATTTTATTCATAACAGAAATCTTTTTCGGTTGACGAAGAAAAAATGAAGCCCAACAAGTTTGAAAAATTGATCGGAAGCGGACTCTTAACGGGATATTCTCCTTTTGCTTCCGGAACGGTGGGAAGCTTACTTGCGCTGGCTTTTCTCCCATTGGGAAAAGAAGCGCTTGCGGCGCTGATTCTTGTTTTTTTCTTCTACGGAATATATATCGGCGGCAAGTTTGAAGTTGAATACGGCAAAGATCCGGGGCAATTTACGCTTGATGAGTTTGTCGGAACGTGGGTTGCCTTTTTCGCAATTCCTTTAAATCTTTATTCAATAATTTTTATATTTATTGTCTGGAGATTTTTTGATATTCTCAAACCGTTTCCGGTTAGAAACGCCGAGAAGTTAAAAGGCGGATTGGGAATAATGGCTGACGATGTTATAGCGGCATTGTACGCAAATATTATCGGACAGATAACAATTTATTTAATAATAAAATAAAACTACTATGAAAGCTTACATAATCAGTATTGGGGACGAGTTGCTAATAGGTCAGGTTATTAATAAAAATGCGTCTTATATTGCGCAAAAGATGACCGAAATCTCATTGGACGTAGTGAAAATCTGCGATATTCCCGATGATGTTGAAGCGATTAAAAGGGAATTGGATAACGGATTTAACTATGCCGACCTTGTTTTGATGACGGGGGGATTAGGACCGACGCACGACGACGTTACGCGCGAAGCCGTTGTGAGTTACTTCGATACCGAATTGGTTGAGAACGAGGAAGCTCTTGAAAACACAAAGCAATTTCTTGAAAAGCGGGGAATGGAATTTAAAGAGATTCACAAATCTCAAGGATTGCTTCCCGCAAACGCGGAGATGATTCCCAATACGAAAGGGACGGCGCCGGGGATGTGGATTAAACACGGCGAAAAATATCTTGCGGTGATGCCGGGCGTGCCGATTGAAATGAAAGCTATGGTAGATGATTTTATATGCTCCCGATTAAGAACGCTGGGAAATTTTACCGGAAGCAATGTTGTAAGGAAAACCCTACTTACTACCGGATTGCCGGAGTCGGAATTGGCTCTGAAATTAGGCGACTTGAAGGAACTGCTCGACGGCGCCTCAATGGCTTTTCTGCCTAACCAGTTCGGCGTCAGAATGCGCCTGACGGTAAAAGGGGAAACGCGCAATGAAGCGATGGATAAACTGTTGCAGATTGAACAGAGAATAAGAAGCAAAGTCGGAAGGTATATATACGGTACGGACAATCAGAAGTTGGAGGAAGTTGTCGCTAAGTTAATGATTGATCGGGATATGACGATTTCAACGGCGGAATCCTGTACCGGCGGATTGATTGCTTCGAGATTAACCGATATTCCCGGATCGAGCAGCTATTTCGAAAGGGGAATTGTAAGTTACAGCAACGGCGCAAAGGTGGAGCTTCTGAACGTTGACGAAGATACATTGCAGACAAACGGAGCGGTTAGTCCCGAAGTTTGCGAGCAGATGGCAATAGGAGTCCGACAAAGCTGCGGCACCGATTTGGGATTGTCGGTTACCGGAATTATGGGACCGACCGGAGCAACAATGAACAAACCGATAGGTTTGGTTTATATCGGATTGTCTGACGAAAACGGCTGTAAGGTCCGCGAATTCCATTTCGGCGACGACAGATTAATTAATAAGGATAAAACTTCTCAGCAAGCGCTTGATATTGTGCGGCGTTATCTGCTGGGCATTTCCGATGAAGATTAGATGTTTTATCGCTCTTGAAATTCCTCGTGAAGTCAGGGAATATATTCTAAAGCGGATAGACGAAGTTGATAATTTTCGGAAATTAAAGTGGGAAAACTCTTCGAAATTTCACATTACTTTGAAATTTCTCGGAGATGTGGAAGAAACAAAAATTGAAGACGTTAAAAATGTTCTTGAAGAATTTATTGCGGATAAAAAACCTGTTCGGATGACGTTAGATAGATTCGGAGCGTTTTATCGCGATAAAAAACCGAAAGTATTATGGGCGGGCTTTAAATATAACGGAGCGCTCACTGAATATCAGAAAGAACTTGAACGCAGGTTAAGCGAAGTCGGATTTCAGGTTGAGGGGAGAAAGTTTTCGCCTCACTTGACGCTTTACAGAGTAAAAGATAGAGCCGAAAAAAGTATTTTGGAGAGGTTTAATAATCATAAATTTGTGGAGAAAACCTTTACTGCAGACGAAATTCTGCTTGTTAAAAGCTTGCTGCTCCCGAAAGGATCGGTTTATAAAATTTTGGAAAGATATAATTTAAAAGGAAAATAAAATGGCTAAAGAAAAAACAGTTGCTTCTGAAAAAGAAAGAAAATTGGAGATGCTGCAGGAAACAATCTCCAATCTTGAAAAAACATACGGCAAGGGAACAATTATGCGTCTCGGAGACGATGTAATTAATAAAATCGAATCGATTTCCACAGGTTCCCTTTCGATTGACGCGGCTCTCGGAATCGGAGGCGTTCCGAGAGGAAGAATTGTCGAAATATACGGTCCGGAATCTTCAGGTAAAACTACTCTCTGTTTGCATATTGTTGCCGAAGCTCAGAAAACCGGCGGTTTAGCCGCATTTATTGATGCGGAGCACGCTATGGATATAGGTTACGCGCAAAAGTTAGGCGTTGACGTAAATAACTTGCTGGTTTCCCAGCCTGATTACGGGGAGCAAGCTCTCGAAATCGTTGATACATTAGTTCGGAGCAATGCGCTGGACGTAATCGTAATTGATTCCGTTGCGGCTCTTGTTCCCCGTTCCGAATTGGAAGGGGATATGGGAGACGCTCAAATGGGAGTTCAGGCAAGATTGATGTCGCAGGCATTGCGGAAAATTACCGGAGCGGTAAGCCGTTCCAAAACCGTTGTTATTTTTACTAACCAGCTTCGGAGTAAAATCGGAGTTATGTTCGGCAGTCCGGAAACCACAACCGGAGGAAACGCTCTTAAATTCTATTCTTCGGTTAGAATAGATATTCGCCGAATAGCTGCGCTGAAGGATGGGCAGGAGGTTGTCGGCAACAGAACCAGAGTGAAAATCGTTAAAAATAAGGTTGCTCCGCCGTTCAAAACCGTTGAGTTTGATATTATGTACAACGAAGGAATAAGCAAAACGGGGGATTTAATCGACCTTGGGCTTGAGTTCGGACTGATAAAGAAAAGCGGATCGTGGTTCACCTATAATGAAGATCGTTTTCAGGGGAAAGATCAGTTCAGACGTAAACTGAAAGAAAATCCCGAAATGATGAACAGTCTGGAGCACGACGTAAAAGTTCAGTTGGGCATTATCGAAGAAGACGTTCCCGAAGAAACCGCTTCAGCGGAAGAATAAGGATTTATCCGGGTGGTTATTCAAAAAATAAATATTTGGCGAGGTAAAGTATATCTGTTGTTTGATAACGGAGAAAAACTACAGTTTGCCAAGTCGGTATTTGAAGACGCCCGGCTGAAGGTGGGCGATGAAATAAATTGCGAACAAAAAGAAAATCTCATTAATATTAATGAGATTTTTTTGATTAAGGCAAGCGCTTTGAGAATGCTGGCGCGCCGGGAGCATTCTTCTAAAGAGCTTAAAGATAAATTGAAAACAAGAGGATATTCAGCCGAGAATATTGAAACTGTTGTTGCGGAGCTTGTGGAATTAAATCTTTTAAGCGATGAGCGTTTCACTGAAATTTATGTCCGGTCAAGATTTAGTTATAAGAAGAAATCTCCCAAAGCAATTTATTATGATTTACTTAAAAAGGGAGTCGATAAAGCCTTGATTGAAAATGAGTTAGACACACTTGACGAAGAGGATGTTTTTGCAAATGCAAGGGAATTAGCCGCTAAAAAACTTAAAAGTCTGAAGGCGAGAAACAGTACGGATATTCCGGCTAAGCTGCGAAGTCATCTTGCTTATAAGGCTTATTCAACAAGAATAATTAACCGAATAATTGAAGAAGTTAGAAAGGAAATTAATAATGCCGAATTTTAAAGGTGTTGATTATTACAACATAGAGAACTTATTAACCGAAGAAGAGAGATTAATCAGAAACACAGTGCGCGAATTCACAGATAAGGAGGCGCTCCCGATTATCGAGGAATATTACATGAAGGGGACTTTCCCTACGCAATTGGTTCGCAGAATGGGAGAATTGGGACTGCTCGGAATGACTTTGCCGGAAGAATACGGCGGAGCAGGCGTTTCAAATGTGGCTTACGGTTTGGCGATGCAGGAATTGGAAAGAGGAGATTCCGGACTGAGAAGTTTCGCTTCCGTTCAAGGCGGACTGGTAATGTATCCGATATATACGTTCGGAACCGAGGAGCAAAAAATAAGGTATTTGCCTAAACTGGCTACCGGAGATTTAATCGGCTGCTTCGGACTGACGGAGCCGGATTTCGGATCTAATCCAGGTGGCATGTTAACCAAAGCGGAAAAAACCGAGGATGGTTTCATTCTGAACGGAACCAAGATGTGGATTACCAACGGCTCTATTGCCGATGTGGCGATTGTTTGGGCAAAACTGGACGGAAAGGTTAGGGGATTTATTGTGGATACGAACAACGAAGGTTTTTCGTCGGTATTAATGACGGGAAAACATTCCCTTCGCGCCTCGATTACTTCCGAGCTGATAATGGAGGATGTGTTTGTTCCGGAGAGCGCTTTGCTCCCGAAAACAACCGGATTGCGTTCTCCTTTGATGTGTTTGAATCAGGCGCGGTACAGTATCGCTTGGGGCGTTGTAGGCTCAATGATGGCTTGTTACGATTCTTCTCTGGAATATTCCAAAACTCGAATTCAATTCGGTAAACCTATTGCATCATATCAACTTACACAGCTTAAACTCGTAAATATGTTAACCGAATTAACCAAAGCGCAACTACTTGTTCTGCAGTTGGGAAGGTTAAAAGATTCCGGCGAAGTTAAGCATACGCAAATTTCAATGGCTAAAAGAAATAATGTGGAGCAAGCTCTTAAAATTGCTCAGGACGCAAGAGAGCTTCACGGAGCAAACGGAATTCTTGCCGAATATCCAGTAATGCGCCATTTGAATAATCTGCAAACCGTGAAAACTTACGAAGGAACGCATGAAATGCACACCCTGATTATAGGGGAAGATATAACGGGAATTCCCGCTTTTAATTAAAAATTTTCGGAGTGAAGATGATAGAAAATAAGGTTTTGTTTGAAGGTTTGACTTTCGATGATATTTTGTTAATCCCGAGTAAGTCGGAAGTTTTACCGAGGGAGGTTGATTTAAGATCAAAATTAACAACGGATATTGAACTGTTAACCCCGTTCATTTCCGCCGCAATGGATACCGTAACCGAATCAAAAATGGCTATCGCAATGGCGCAGAACGGGGGAATCGGGATTATTCATAAGAACTTAACTGTTGCGGAGCAAGCAGACGAAGTTGATAAAGTTAAGAGGTATGAAAGCGGCATGATTCACGATCCGATAACTCTTACCGTAGATAAAACAGTAGGGGACGCCGAAGAAATTATGCACAAATACCATATTTCGGGTATTCCGATTGTTGACGATAATAATAAATTAATCGGCATAATTACAAATCGCGATTTGCGCTTTACTCCGGATTTTGCTCTTCCCGTCGCCAAATTGATGACAAAAGATCATCTTATTACCGCTCCCGAAGGAACCACGCTTGAAGGAGCAAAAGAGTTGCTCCAGAAATATAAAATTGAGAAACTTCCCGTTGTTGACGATAACGGAATATTGAAAGGTTTAATTACATTTAAGGATATCTCGAAAAAGGAAAAGTATCCTAACGCGTGTAAGGATAATCTGGGACGATTGCGCGTCGGCGCAGCGGTCGGAGTTTCCGGAGATACGTTTGAACGCGTCGAAGCGCTTGTTTCGGCATCCGCAGATGCAATCGTAGTTGATACGGCGCACGGGCATTCTCGCGGAGTTGTGGAAACAATTAAGGGAATCAGAAAGGCGTATCCCGATTTGCAGCTGATTGCGGGCAATATTGTTACCGCCGAAGCCGCGGACGATTTAATAGACGCGGGAGTAAATGCCGTAAAAGTGGGAATCGGAGCAGGCTCCATTTGCACTACGCGGATTGTGGCGGGAGTAGGCGTTCCTCAGATTTCAGCCGTTTTAAAGGTTGCGGAAACTACTCGCAAAAGAGGAATTCCGCTGATTGCCGACGGAGGAATTAAACAGACGGGAGATATTGCGAAGGCGATTGCCGCAGGAGCGGATTCCGTGATGATAGGGGGGATGCTTGCCGGCGTGGACGAAACTCCGGGTGAAAAGGTTTTGTACGAAGGAAGAAGTTTTAAAGAGTATCGCGGAATGGGGTCGTTGGCTGCAATGAAACGGGGGAGCAAGGATAGGTATTTTCAAGATATGGAAGAGGATATTAAGAAGCTTGTTCCCGAAGGAATTGAAGGGCGCGTTCCATATAAAGGGGCTCTTGAAGATACGCTGCATCAATTTATCGGCGGATTAAGAGCCGCTATGGGATATGTGGGAGCGCGGAATATAACTGAAATGAAAAACAACGCATCCTTTGTTAAAATTACCGGAGCCGGTTTGCGCGAAAGTCATCCGCATGACGTAATAATGACTAAGGAAGCGCCGAATTATCAAATAAATAAATCATAGGTATTTTGTGTTTAATGCTCTTATTATTGCATATTATTTCCCTCCTATGGGTTTGAGCGGAGTTCAGAGAACTCTGAAGTTTGTGAAATATATGCCCGATTTCGGGTGGAATCCTACAGTTATTACAACCGGAAAAACAGCTTATTTTGCTTATGACGAAAACATGCTCCGGGAGATTACGGAAAGAAAGATAAACATTATCCGTACCGAAGCGCTTGATCCGAATACCGTATTAAAAAAAATAGGAACATCAAAAGCTCCGAGAGAATCCGTCAGAAAAGTGTTGAATAAAATCAGTCAGACTATTTTTATTCCCGACAACAAAAAATCCTGGTCTAAGAAGGCTTTTCAAATTGCAGGGGAACTGCTGGAGGAAAAGAAGTTTGACGCGGTTTTCGTAACGGGTCCCCCGTTTTCGGCTTTCTCGGAAATCGCTAAGTTAAAAGAAAAGTTCGATGTTCCTATCGTGTTTGATTACAGAGACTTATGGTATGAGAGTTACTTTGCTTTTTATCCTACTAAAGCGCATAAATTTATGCATTATAAACTGGAATATGCCGCGCTTAAGGGAGCGGATAAAGTTACCGTAACAAATAGAAAAATTAAAGAAAAACTGCTGAAAGATTTTCCATTTTTAAGGCATGAAGATGTAATTATCATCAGACACGGTTACGATAAAGAAGATTTTGAGAACAATGCTCCCATTAAGAAGGAAAACAATAAACTTTTGATTACGCATTCCGGGAATTTTATTGAATACACAACGCCGGAATTTATCTTTAAAGCTTTACGCAGATTGGTTCTGGAAAATCCCGACATTGCTGCGGACATTGAATTTCATCTTGTGGGAATCGTAGATAGAACATACGTTAAAATGATACGAAAGCTGGGATTACAGACAATAGTTAAAGTTTACGGCTATCTTGAACATAAAGAAGCCGTCCGTAAAATTATTTCGAGCGACATACTTTGGTTTATGATTGGGAAAAGAAAAAACATAGATTCAATCCTTCCCGGTAAAGTTTTGGAATACGTCGGAGCACGGAAGCCGGTTTTTGCGAATTTACCCGAAGGAGCGGCTAAAATAGTTCTGGATGAATACGAGGCTGCCTATCTTACTTCTCCCGATGACATAAATGAAATAAAGGGAAAGATAATTGAAATTTATAAAGATTATAAAGCGGGGAAACTCCCCGTCCCAAAAGATGAATTTGTTGAGCGGCATGAAAGAAAGAGTTTAACCGAAGAATTAACTAAAGTTTTTCAATTTTTATTGGTAAATAAAGAATGAATATAGCAGTTATCGGCTCCGGCGGTAGGGAGCACGCGTTAGGTTACAAATTGTCTGCAAGTAAATCCGTTAATAAGTTGTATTTTATTCCCGGCAACGGCGGAACTGCGAATTTGGGTGAGAACCTTAATATTTCACCGGACACTTTTGCCGGAATTTTATCTGTTGTAAAAGAAAAGAATATTAATCTTGTTGTAATCGGTCCGGAGCAGCCATTGGTTAACGGATTAACCGACTATTTGGAAGATAACGGAATTCATGTTTTCGGACCGCGCAAAAATGCAGCAATAATCGAAGGGGAAAAATCTTTTGCTAAAAACTTCATGAAGGAGTTTGCCATTCCTACAGCCGCTTTCAGAGTATTTAAAAATAACGAGAAAGTGAAATGTCTAACTTATTTAGAAGAAATAAGTTACCCGGTAGTAATTAAAGCCGATGGTTTAGCCGCCGGTAAAGGAGTAATTATTTGTGAAACTTTTGAAAACGCTAAATCCGCTATTCTTGATTTTTTTGAAAACGATAAATTCGGAGACGCCGGAAAAAAAGTAGTGATTGAAGAATTTCTCGAAGGACCGGAAGTTTCTGTTTTTGCTGTTACTGATGGTGAGGATTATTTACTTCTTCCTCCTTCACAGGATCATAAAAGAATTTACGATATTGACGAGGGCCCTAATACAGGCGGAATGGGAGCATATGCTCCGGCGTCCTTTGTTTCGGGCGAAATGCTCCGGAGAATTGACAACGAAATAATCTTTCCAACCATATCCTCTATGAATAAAATCGGACGAAAATTTAAAGGCGTTTTATTCTTCGGTTTGATGATTACAAAAGAGGGACCGAAAGTGATTGAGTACAACTGCAGATTCGGCGACCCTGAAACGCAGGCTATTCTTCCCTTAATCGAAGGAGATTTTGCCGGATTACTCTATTCCGCCGCTTTAAGTAAGTTGGATAAATCACTTGTAGCTTTTAAGCAAAATAAGTTTTCAGTAACTGTTGTTGCGGCTTCTGAGGGTTATCCCAATGCTTATGAAAAAGGAAAAGAAATTTCCGGATTGGATTTTAAGTTTCCTGATAATATCTATCTGTTTCATGCCGGTACTAAGGAAAATGGTGTTGGAAAAATAATTACAAACGGAGGAAGAGTTCTATCGATAACTGCTGTATCGAATTCCTTAAAATCTGCTAAATCCGAGGCTTACAAATATTTGGGGAAAATCAACTTTGACGGAATTTATTACAGAACGGACATCGCCGACAAAGGGTTGAAAGATACTTGATTTAATAAAGCAAATATTTGCTTCTTATTCTTCTGAATCTTTCACGGTTTTCTTGTAAAATTCCTTGAAGTTTTTTTTCGGAGATTTCATTTTTGAGATATTTCTCCAAATCGTCATTTCCGTATAGTTTGTTCAGCCAATCGTATTTAATCTTAACTTCGTCCGGATATTTTTCTTTAAGAATTTTGAGAAGTCTTATACCGAACCAAACGGAGTTGAAATTATTATTAAGAATTTTAACTTTTAATCCCACGCACAATTTGCCGGCATATTTTATCGAATAATTCGGGGAAGCAGACGGAATGAATTTTATCCGCGTAAATTTTAGATTCCGGAATTTCTCTGCAAGCGTCGTGATTAATGAGTCGGGATTTATGAAAGGCGCTCCGAACTGCATAAATGGTAAATCGGTTCCTCTTCCTTCGGAAATATTTGTCGCCTCTAAAAAGCATAATCCGGGATAAAGCAAGGCGGCTTGGTATGTTCTGATGTTGGGAGAAGTTACAACCCATTTGGGTAAATAGTAATCGTAGAATTTTGTCCTGTCGTAATTAAGCATTGGAATTACAGTCAAATCGACATTCAGATTATCTTTATTAAGTATTTCGTCCTTGAATAACTTTGCCAATTCTCCGATTGTAAGTCCGTAAAGAATCGGAATTGGGGAAATACCGACAAACGAGGAAAAGCCCGGCTTTAAAATCTCGCCTTCAATTTTTTCTCCGTTTTGAGGATTGGGTCTGTCCAAAACAATTATTTTAATATTGGCTCGCGCAACGGCTTTCATCGTTAATTTAAGAGAAGAAATGTAAGTGTAAAACCGCGCGCCCACGTCCTGAATATCATAAATTACGACGTCAACGTTTTGTAAGTCCGCTTGTGTTGGGGCTTTCTTTTTTCCGTAGATAGAAATAATCGGAATGGAATTTGCAGTTACCGAATTTTTAACTGCTTCTCCCGGAGCTTCGTTTAGTGAGAATCCGTGCTCGGGTGTAAAAATTTTAACTATGTTAACATTTTGTTTCAGAAGAGTAGCGAGAAGCGGGGTATTGCTTTGAAGAAGCGAGGCGTTATTTATCAGTAACGCAATTTTTTTATTTTCAACTAAGTTTTTGTGGTTGCTGATCAGGTTTTCATTCCCGAGCATGAAACGGGACTGTGGAAATATGTTCATGGAGAGAAGAACCGGAAGGAGAAATATTTTTCGCAGAGAACTTAATACTTTTTTTGTGAATGATAAACGGCGAAACTTGACGCGTTTTTTATCGGTATTAGGGATGATATTTGTTAAATCGGTTGCTTTCATTTACCGGCTTTATTCTACTATGCAAAATTTTTTTCTTAACAAGACCTTTGCGTAACCTAAAATTGTCATATTGAGTTCGCCACAGCTGAAGTTGAAGCCGTCCGAAACATCTCTAATTCCGCAATAATTATCTGTTTTGAGATTCTTCTCCCGCCAAGGCGGGATTAGAATAAATTATGCAAAGCCTTCTTAACATTATCTGCGATTGAGCGCTTGGTTTCAATACTTTTTATGATTGTTATGTAATGTATAAAAAATTATCTCAATAAAGATAAAATTTTCTTTTTGGAAATCATCCAAGCGGCAAGTGTCATTCCGTCGTCAATCAGGTTTTCATCTATTTGATTTTCAAACTCTTGAATCGAAAACTCAAGGAGTTCAAACTCTTCCGTTTCGTCGGGAGTGAGAGGATTTTCAGCTAATTCGGTTGCAATGAAGACATGGCATACTTCATCGCTGACTCCGGAATATGGAATAAATTTTCCCGCGTAAATTAAATTTTCGGCTTCATACCCGGTTTCTTCTCTTAGTTCCTTCTGCGCGTTGCTTTCGGGTGAAAGTCCGGCTTCGAGTACGCCGCAAGGGAATTCTACGGATTCGCGTTCAATTAAGTATCTGAATTGATTGACGAGGAGAAGTTTTTGAGAAGGAAGAATAGGAATAATCAAAGTCGAACCTTTAGTGTGAACATAATGATATTCGCCCGACTGCCGGTCCGGAATTTCAAATTTATCTAATTTGTAAGTCCAATGATTATTCCTGTAAATCGTCTCTTCGGAGATTTTCTTCCACTTTGTAAGCAATGTTTATCCGTAGTTTTCTAACAGTTCTTTTCTTGAAAAGAAATGGGAAATTTCTTTCGCCGCATTTTCGTCGGAATCGGAACCGTGAACGACGTTTGCTTCAATACTGTCGGCGTACATTCTTCTGATAGTCCCTTCTTCGGCTTCTTTCGGATTTGTCGCGCCGATAAGTTTTCTGAAATCTTCAACAGCGTTTTCTTTTTCCAATGCAATCGGCACGCACGGTCCGGAAGTCATATATTTTACTAAGTCTGTGTAAAAAGGTCTTTCTTTATGCACTTCGTAAAAACCGCCCGCGGAAGCTTCGGTTAAACGAGTCATCTTCATTGCGACAATTTTGAATCCGGCTTCGGTAATCTTAGTAATTACTTGACCGATTAAGTTTTTTTCAACGCAATCAGGTTTCAAAATAGCTAATGTTCTGTTTCCCAATTTTAATTCTCCTTGTTTAACTAATTATAAAAAAGGGCTGTTTCAAACAGAAGTTCAAAACAACCCGAATATTAAATATTAAGATTTATTTATTTTTTCTTCGATGTCTTTTTCTTCGGCAACAATCCGGCTTTTTCCAAAGCGTTTTTCATTGTGATTCCGATTTCGGCTGGGCTTTCCGAAACATGAATTCCAGCTTTACGCAAAGCTTTCATCTTCTCGTCAGCCGTTCCTTTACCGCCTGAAATAATCGCTCCTGCATGTCCCATACGACGTCCCGGAGGCGCTGTGCGTCCGGCGATGAAACCGACAACCGGTTTTTTCATATTTTTCTTAACCCACTTAGCGGCTTCTTCTTCAGCCGAACCGCCGATCTCGCCAATCATGATAACGCCGTCGGTGTTCGGGTCTTCGTTAAATAATTTAAGAATATCGATAAACTGCGAACCGATAACCGGATCGCCGCCAATTCCGATACAAGTCGATTGACCGATTTTAAGATCGGTTAGCTGTTTAACGGCTTCGTAAGTTAAAGTGCCGGAACGTGAGATAACGCCGATTTTTCCTTTTTTATGAATGAAGCCGGGCATAATCCCGATTTTTGCTTTTCCGGGAGAGATTATTCCCGGGCAGTTGGGACCGATTAAACGAACGTCTTTGTGTTTAATAACATTGTAAACTTTTACCATATCTTTGGCGGGAATGCCTTCGGTAATGCAGACAATAAGTTTTACGCCTGCGTCCGCTGCTTCCAAAATAGCGTCCGCTGCAAATGGCGGGGGAACAAAGATTGCCGAAGCGTCGGCTTTGGTTTCTTTTACCGCGTCTGCGACAGTATTAAAAATCGGAATTGAATCTTGGAATTTTTGTCCGCCTTTACCGGGAGTAACACCGGCTACGACTTTAGTTCCGTATTCAAGCATCTGCATTGTATGGAAGGTTCCTTCGCTTCCGGTAATGCCTTGTACTACTACTCTCGTTTTTTTGTCTAAAAGGATACTCATAATTTTTTCCTTTATTTGTACTTAAT
>WGCV01000048.1 GCA_015493615.1 Melioribacteraceae bacterium | reverse complement strand
GATTGCTTGCAATCTGCGAAAAAACAGCATAATGCTAAATTGCAGCCACAGATTGACCGTTCGCAAGCTCACTAATCAATCTGCGCTACAAATAGAACGAGTAAGATTTTCTTACATGTTTTTTTGTCTAAAATTAACAGCTTGGTAGTTAGTTAACCTGTTGTTCTTTAATAACTTAAGCCATCTTTTTCCTAATGGCAGTCATTAGAACTTTTTTGTCTAATGACAATTTTGGGTTTATTTGTCATTCTTCTCCCGCCTTGGCGGGAGAAGAATCTCAAAACCAGTAATAATACAGGATTAGAGATATTTCGGACGGCTTCCACTCCTCCGCCTTGGCGGATTGGCGGACTCAATATGACAATTTTAGGTTATGCAATGGTTTCTTTTAATTCAACCCAGTATTGTCATCAGAGAAATTTTTCCGCTCTAAAAACTCGAATAACAAAACTTTTTTCTAGCGTAGATTGCTTGCAATCTGCGAAAAAACAAACATAATGCTAAATTATTCATTGCCTTTAACCTCTTAAAATCTTTCCGCCGCATACAAAATAACCCCGGAACCGTAACGAAACCGGGGTTTAAATTAATAGGGGGAAGAATGAAAAAAGGGGGTTAAATCCGAACGCCTTTAAGTTTTAATCTGTTGAGCGCTCTCGATAACGCGGCATGCGCCCGCATGGCGTCAACGTTTTCTTTATTTTTCTCTTCAAGACGTTTTTTAGCCCCGTTCCAAAGCGGCTTTTGCTCTGTCAACGTCAATTTCATCTTCGCTTTCGGCGGATTCGGCAAGAACAACCACATGGTTATGTTGAACGTCTATTGTTCCGCCGCTAACGGCATAACGCTTTGCGCTGCCGTCCGTAAATTGAATCTTCATCACGCCGATACTCAATGTGCTTAAAATAGGAGCGTGATTATAAAGAACCTGAAAACCGCCCAATTCTCCCGGAACAGAGACACTAACGACCTCCTCGTCCAAAATAGGACGAGAAGGCGTTACTATTTCAAGGTGTAATTTTTTATTATCCATTATGACGCCATCTTCTTAGCTTTTTCAACAGCTTCTTCAATTGTTCCGACATACATAAACGCCATTTCGGGCAAATCGTCATGCTTGCCTTCAAGTATTTCCTTAAAGCTGCGAATTGTATCTTCTAGTTTTACATACTTACCTTCCATACCTGTAAACTGCTCTGCAACGTGGAACGGCTGACTTAAAAATCTCTCGATTCTTCTTGCGCGGCGAACGGTAATTTTATCTTCTTCGGAAAGTTCGTCCATTCCGAGGATGTTGATGATGTCCTGCAAGTCGCGGTATGACTGGATAATCTCTTTAACTTGCTTTGCAACTTCATAATGCTCCTGCCCTAAAATGCTCGGCTCAAGAATTCTTGATGTTGAATCAAGCGGATCCACGGCGGGATAAATTCCAAGCTCGGAAATTCTACGGCTAAGCACCGTGGTAGCGTCCAAGTGGGAGAAAGTAGTAGCAGGCGCCGGGTCCGTCAAGTCGTCGGCGGGAACGTAAATGGCTTGAACGGAAGTAATAGAACCGTTCTCGGTTGATGTAATTCTTTCCTGAAGTTCGCCCATTTCCGATGCAAGGTTCGGTTGGTAACCTACCGCCGAAGGCATACGTCCAAGCAAAGCGCTCACTTCGGAGCCGGCTTGCGTGAAACGGAAAATGTTATCGATAAACAGAAGCACGTCGCGATGCTCTACGTCGCGGAAGTATTCCGCAATTGTCAATCCGGTAAGACCGACTCTTAAACGGGCTCCGGGCGGTTCGTTCATCTGACCGAATACCAGCGCGGTTTTATCCAAAACGCCCGATTCTTTCATCTCTAACCACAAGTCGTTTCCTTCCCTTGTTCTTTCACCAACGCCGGAAAATACGGAGTAGCCGCCGTGCTGCTTGGCTATGTTATGAATAAGCTCCATAATAATAACGGTTTTGCCGACGCCCGCGCCGCCGAACAAACCTGTTTTTCCGCCTTTGGAATATGGCTCGAGCAAGTCGATTACCTTAATGCCGGTTTCAAACATTTCCTGACTTGTTCCGATAGTTTTGAACTCGGGAGCGTGTCTGTGAATATTAAATTTTTGTTTGGTTTTGATTTCGCCCAAACCGTCAATTCCTTCGCCGATAACGCTTATCAGGCGTCCTAAGGTTTCAGGTCCGACCGGAATAGCGATAGGTTCGCCTGTGTCGATTGCTTTCATTCCGCGGACCAAACCGTCGGTTGAATCCATTGCAACGGTGCGAACGCGGTTCTCGCCGAGGTGCTGCTGAACTTCAACAATTAATATTTCCTCTTTTCCGTCGGGAGATGTTCTCGGTATGTTGATTGCATTATAAATCGCGGGAAGATTATCTTCCGGAAAGTCGATGTCAACTACAGGTCCGATAACTTGGACAATAGTACCTTCGTTATTTGCCATTTTTCACCTTGATAAATTATATGAATTTGTAAATTTAAATAATCTCAATTTTATATTCAATAAATAAAGCATTTAAACTTCAATTATCTTGTTTTTTATTGCGAATTTTACCAACTCCACCGTCGATTTCAGCTGCAGTTTCTGCAATATTCTTGTTTTGTGCGTTTCAACTGTTCGCACGCTGATAATTAGCTTGTCGGCGATCTCGCTGTTCGTTAATCCTTCCACTACAAAAAGCATTACTTCCTTTTCCCTTTCGGTCAAAAGTTCCATTAGTCCTGCGGAATCGTTCTTTACGCGATTGATGTAACTGCGAGCTATTATTCGGCTTATTTCCGCGGGATAATATTCCCCTCCTTCGTAAACGGTTTTAATCGCTTTAATCAATTCATCTTTCTTAGAATTTTTAGGTAAATAGCCTCTTGCGCCGGCTTTAATGGCGTTAATTACAAAATCTTCGTCGGTAAACATCGACAAAATCAAGATTCCAAGCTCAGGATTTGTTTCGTTAATTTTTTTTGCTATTTCAATGCCGGACATATCGGGAAGAGAAATGTCGAGAAGTACAACGTCGGGGATTTCCTTTGTGAGAAATTTAAAAAACTCGCCGCCGCTCGACGCTTCGCCCAAAATTAAAATTTCATTTTCGCCGCCGAGCAGAGATTTCAAACCGTCGCGCACAATGTCGTGATCATCAACAAGAAATAATTTTATTTGTTTTTCTTTTTTCAATCTACTGAATTAAATAAAATTTCATTTTTAAATATAATGATTAATAAAAAAGAAATAATCTTTTTATCTTATTTTTCTACTATTAGAAGGCTTTGCAAAACCTAATTTATATGTCATTCTGATCCCGCCTCTGGCGGGAGAAGAATCTCAAAACCAGTAATTATTCCGAGTTTAGAGATATTTCGGACGACTTAAACCTTGCAAAGATCTCTAATTCTTTGGCACTAAAAACCGGTGAACCGGTTACAGCAATTACGGCTTCCTTTTTGCCAACTGATAAATCAGTGGGTTAATAAAAATTATTTTTCTCTTAAGTTAACGCCCCTTCTTCCATTCATCCTCTCATCTGTTCATCCGTTTTTCCCCCTTTCTCAATCGAAACAACTATTTCAACGCCTTTATCTTCCACCGCATTTATTACAATTTTTCCCCGGATTATCTTAACTCTTTCAAACATATTTCTGATTCCGTTTCCATATTTAACCTTTTGCGGATTAAAACCGATTCCATCATCTTTGATTGTTAGAATAATCTGAGATTCGGTCTCCATGAGAGAAACAAATGCGTTTTTTGCGCGCGAGTATTTCACAATATTATTCACGGCTTCCTGCGTTATCCGGTAGAGATAACCTGTCGATCTCAAATCGGGAGGATTCTTCAAAATTTTTCCTTCATAAACAAAATCAATTCCGGTATTTTCGCTTAAATCAAGGCATAATTTTTTGATTGCGTTCGACAATCCGAATTCACTTAAAACCGCCGGACGAAGTCCGTTGGAAATGGAACGGATTTCTTCTATTGAGTTATCTAATTTTGTAATAACGCTTTCAATTAATTTATTAAGCTCCTCTTTCCCTTCCGCCTCAAGGGCTTGCTGAATTTCCATCTGAATCCCGACAAGGGATTGTCCCAGCCCGTCGTGTAGTTCTCGGGCAAGCCGCTGCCTTTCTTTTTCAATTTCATCATAGATTGAAGTCAGATGCTTTTTTTTGATTGCTTCCAGTTCCTTTTCAACTTCCCTTCGTTTGGTAATATCGCGAATTACGCAGGCGTCAATTAGTTTGCCGCGATATTCCACTTTCCGCTCCTGAATTTCCGCGGGAAAGAGCTTGCCGTCGCTTTTCCTTAAAAGAGTTTCGTAGGTAATCGTATCGCCCGTTTGGGAGAACTTTGTTTTATGTCCCGAAAGAATCTCCATAATTTTCATCTCGAGCAATTTTTCCTTTGTGAAACCGGTAAGCCGCGCCAAAGCTCTGTTCACAAGTACGGGAGCGTCATTTTCATAAAGAATAATTCCGTCGCTCGTCGCCGAATAAAAATGAAAAAGCCGCTCTTCCCTTTCCTTCAATTCTACGGTTCTTTCCCTTAAAGATTTTGCCATTTTATTGAACGCCCTTGTTAGCGAGCCGATTTCGTCGTTGGTTTCTTCTTCGAGCTGAATCTCCAATTCCCCTTCCTCCATTTCACTTGCCGCTTCTTTCAGTTTGCCTATCGGACGGGCAATTTTCTGAGACATAATCAAAGCGAAAAAATATATGCCGATGGCGGATAAAAATATTATCAGCAGAAAACTGTAACGGATGTCTGCAAGCGATTTAAGGGCTTCCGAACGATTAATGGCTATAAATAACGCCCAATTCAAGAAGGGAATGTCCAGACGCTCCGCAGAGACAAAAACGGGCTGATTTTTCATGTTGCGCGCCGAAAAATTCAGATGCGAAGCGGAAAAGACTTTCATTACAACTTGCGGTTCAAATCTTTCTTTCAACAAACTCTTTTCGGAAAAAATCGATTTGGTTCTTAAAAGATAATCCCGCCCTACAAGAAAAACATCGCCGGTTTGCCCGAACGCTTGACGATTACCGCCAAGAAGAAGTTCCTCTATTTTTTCGGCGGCGATTCCCAAAGTAAGCATCCCGATTACTTTCCCTTTTTTCATAATGGGAGAGGAAATATAAATTTTGTTCTTCTTGCCCTCAATTTTAAAATCCTGCATAACGGTTTTTTTCCAAATGGAAGTTCTAATCCAGAGACTTTCGTACCTTGAGCCGAGCAATCTTTTAATTTCCAGATTCTCGCAATTTTTCAAATCACCGAAAACAACGGTCTGTCCGTCCGAGATTGAGAAATCCCCGTAGTAATTTGTAGCCGCAAGAAAGGATAAATCCTTCAAGAAGTTACCGCTCGGATATTCGGAAGATTTTGCATAAACGAATTTGTAGAAAGGAGAACTTTTCCCCAGTTCGTTTTTGGCGTCCTCCGAGTTGGCGACAAAGTTTACTTCTCTTATTCTATCCTTAAAAAAAAGCTCCAGCTGTTTGGCTTTGTTTTCGCGGTAAGTAGAAAGCTCTTCGTAAGTTCTCGCGGTTAAATATTTCTCCATTGTCAGATAAAGAAACACACCTCCGATAATTATCGGGAACAATCCGAATATCATAAACATTAGTAAAAGTCTGGTTCGAATTGTTTTTGGGAACTTAAGTTTTTTTATCATAAGTTAATTTGAAATAAATTTTTAAGTAGGATAAAAATAATCAAAATTGGCGGAGCGTCAAAAAAAGAAGAGGTTTAATATAGACCTTTGCACAACCTAAGTTTGTCATATTGAGTCCGCCAAGGCGGAGTGTAAGCCGTCCGAAATATCTCTAAATTCGGTATAATTACCGGTTTTGAGATTCTTCTCCCGCTCCGCCTTGGCGGAGGAGCAGAATGACATTTTACAGGGTTATGCAAAGCCTTCTAATAGTAAAACCTTAGAGGTGTTAAAAACCTCTAAGGTTGGTAAAAAATTCAGAATTTATTTCAGCAGCATCATCTTTTTTGTCGCGCTGAACTGTTTTCCGTTTGCACTGGCAGTAAGCGTGTAAAAATAAATTCCGGAAGAAATATTGCGCAATGTGTTATCGGCGTTAAAACGTATCTGATGTTGTCCCGAGTTTTCATAACCGTTAACCAAAGTAGCGATCTCATTTCCGAGAATATCGTAAACTTTCAGCGTTACAAATCCTTCGCTCGGAATTTCATATTTAATCAGAGTTGAAGGATTTCCGCCGCTCGATTTTGAAAAGGGATTCGGGAAATTCTGTTCCAATCTGAAATTCTCTACTGTCGGGGTCCCGTCGTTAACTCCGACAAGCGGGTTATTGGCAAACGCTGCAAGCGAATTTGCTATTACCCTTCCGCCGTTTACCGATTTAACATTGTTAACCTGAACAATGTACATTGAATCGGGGAAGTTAGCCGAGCAAGTAAGCTCAACCTTTTTGTTATCGCCGTTATAACCGACTGAAGCCGCAGTAATATTTACATCCGAGTTGAACAAGTCGTAGTTCGCTGCAACATCTCCCGTTGAGGGATCAACCTCGTCGTTAAACTCAACAACAAATTTGTAGGGCGCAACCGTTTCCGCTTTAACAACGATAAAAGAGTCCGCATTGTAAAAACGATCCGCAAATTCCGGATGATCGATGTAAGGATTTCTGTTGTGCTGGAAACTGTAAACCACGTTGTTTCTTCTTCTCTCAAAATTATCGGGCGGGTCTTCTCTGTTCCATTTAAGTAACGTTGAAAGTTTACCGAAATAAGGAGTGTAAGTTTGAGTGCCGGTGTAATCCACCAGAATAAGCTCAAGCGAACTCGGGGCGGAATACCGCGTAACCATGTAAAACATCATTCGCGCAACGTCCCCTTTTACAGCCGGACGAGGTTCCCATGACGTGGAAGTGTAATGGCATTCGGTGGGAACGGTTCCGCCGTCAAAATACTGCTGTCCGCCGTCGTCAAAATCTTTTGTGCCGCGCGCCGAGTTGGTGGAAATATCGCAGGCTTTCAGGTGATGGCAATCGGTGTAAGCCGTATCGCTGCTGCTAGGGAAACCGTGAGACTTTGCCCAAACATGCTCTCTGTTCCAGCCGTTTCCGCCGTCGTATTCGGCGGGTCCGTTAACGGAGAAGCCGGTGTAGATTAAAACAACATTATTCGGGTTGTTCGGGTCTCTGTCGGCGACAGTTAAAATATTCCAAACATCGGTAGAGCTTGAAGAATAAGGATAACGCGTGTGTCCCTTAATCATATTGTGCAAAGTCGATTTCAAAGCGTCGCCGAAAAGTCCGTCTGTAACGGAATAATCGTACTGAGCCTGAACGGAACCACGGAGGAAAAAAACTCCGAAAACAAGAAGTAATAAATATCGTTTCATAACATCCTTTTAAATTATTGTTAATTCAATTTAAATATTTTCAAGAAAACTTGGCGTGATTTAAAACGAAGATAAATGCATCGGTTAAATGATTGAAATATTTCGTTAAATCCAAATAATAAAATGTGATTTTTTTAATAATTAGACAAATAAATCTGTACTTTTTGTTTTCATTACATTAAGGAAATAATTGTCCGGTACAATTAATATCGGCAATATATATTTTCCCCAAATAGTATCGCGCGGATTACAAACAAAAGAAAAACCATAAAAACGAACCGTCCGCCGTGACGGATTGCGAGAAAAAAAAACTGTCATTGCGAGCGAACGGAGTGCGCGCGGCTCCGCCTTGGCAGACTCACCGGTATTCAACCTCAGCCGTTAAACCGTTTTTGAATATTCAGCAATAGCGTGTTTTCTGGTGAGATTGCTTCACTGCTCCTAGCGTCACAGTTCGCAATGACGCTAAAATTTAAATTACAAACTCGTCATTGCGAGCGGAGCACAGTGAAGCGCGGCAATCTCCTAAAAATTCAACCTTTGCAGTTAAACAGTTGTTGAATATTCGGAAATAACGTGTTTTTCGGTGAGATTATCCCCAACGAAAAGCAGTCGGGACAAGTTCGTCGTTCCACTCCTCGTAATGACGCTGACCACGACGAGACGGCTTCATCCGTGTAGGTGTCGCTAAGCTGACTACACTGCAATTATCATAAACATTCTATCGCTTTTTTAATCGTCAATACTACATGGTTTAACTCTTTTCTCAATTACTTTAAACCGGCATTTAAAATTCTTAGAATTTTAAAAGTTGAATCTCAGACTTTTTTCTATTATTTTTGTAAGTCTATGCGAGAGTGGCGGAATTGGTAGACGCGCTAGACTTAGGATCTAGTATCGGTAGATGTGGGGGTTCGAGTCCCCCCTCTCGTACCAACTGTTTTTTTTGAAATTAAACTATAATAACGAGGTTGAATTGGAAACAAAAGTAAATAATTTATCGGATTATTTGAGAGAAATTGAAGTTAAGTTGAGCTATGATGAGATTAAACCGATAATTGACGAAGCTTACAAAGAAGAAAGAAAAAAAATCGCTATCCCCGGATTCAGAAAAGGGAAAGCGCCCATGAACATGATAAAAAAAATGTACGGAGATTCGATTGAATACCGCGCAACGGAAAAAATTGCCGAGAGTAAATTCTGGGACGCCATAGAAGAAACAAAATTGACTCCCGTTAACGTTCCCAAACTTACGGACATTGATTACAAAGGAACGGACGGAATGACATTCAAAGCGGAGTTCGAGGTAATTCCCGAAGTTACAATTAAAGATTACACCGGACTCGAAGTGGAGAAATTAACTTTCCCCGTTAAGGAAGAAGATATAGAAAAAGAGATTGAGAAGTTATTAAGATCGAAAGCTGATTTTGTTGAAGCTGAAGTAGTTGAAGACAAAAACTATCGTATTACTGCCGACTTACAAAGAGTTGACGACGAGGGAAATCCTTTAGCCGGATCGGAACCTGCAAAAGACATGGTAATTGATTTAACCGAAGGAAATGTTAATCCCCAGATTGTTGAAGGCGTAATCGGGAAAAAAGTCGGCGATACTTTTACTTTTGACTTTGAAGACGAGCATAAACACGGCGAAGAAACTCACAAAGTTACTTACCATTACATTGGAACAATAACCAAAGTGGAAAAAATTGTTCTTCCCGAAACTACAGACGACTTTATCAAAGATTTAACAGAAGGGAAAAACGAATCTCTTGAAGATTTGAAGAACGAAATCAGAAACAGCTACAAAACTTACTTCGAGCAGCAATCTGAAGAACTGATGCTTAATAGTCTGCTGAGTAAAATTTCAGAAAACAATGAATTTGACGTTCCTCCCGGATATGTTGAATCGGTTCTGAAACGCTTGATTGAATACGAAAAAGAAAATGCCAAAAGGTACAATTATCCCGCTCCCGATGAAAATCAACTGAAAAAGGATTTGAGAGGAAAAGCCGAATGGAACGCCAAATGGCAAATTATGCTTGAGGCAATCGCAAAACAGGAAAACATAGAAGTTACCGACGACGATTTAAAAGTTCTTGCTGAAAAAGAAGCCGAACAAACAGGAATCCCTGTTGACAAATTAGTTAAATATTATAAAGATACAAACAGAGATACAGGCTTGCTCGAAGACAAAGTTATTGAATTTTTGAAAAATAACAATACAATTAAAGAGATTGACGCAAAAGATAAAGCGGAACAATCGAAGAACGAGAAAGCCGCTAAAAAAGAGGAGACAAAAGAGAATGAATAACGAAATAATGAATCAGCTGGTTCCTTACGTTATTGAGCAAACCGGACGCGGCGAACGCGGAATGGACATCTTTTCCCGCCTCTTGCGCGAACGGATTATCTTTCTCGGAACTGCAATTGACGACCATGTAGCCAGTTTAACTATTGCCCAGCTCCTTTTTCTTGAAGCCGAAGATCCTGAAAAAGATATTTATCTCTATATCAATTCCCCGGGCGGCAGCGTTTCAGCCGGACTAGCAATTTATGACACGATGCAGTATATCCGATCCGATGTTTCGACTATTTGCGTAGGACTTGCGGCAAGTATGGGAGCCGTTCTTCTTGCCGGCGGCGCAAAGGATAAACGCTCTTCCCTTCCCAATTCCAAAATTATGATTCACCAGCCTTGGGTAGGCGGATTGCAGGGACAGACGACCGATATCGAAATCCATGCGCGTGAAATGGTAAAAACAAGAGATAAGCTGTACCAGATTTTATCCAACCACACGGGAAAAGAGATCGACGAAATTGCAAAAGACTGCGACCGCGATTATTATCTTTCGGCAGAGGAAGCGAAAGAATATAAATTAATCGATAACGTATTGGAATCACGTAAAACGGCTAAAGATAAGAAATAATTTTAAGCCGCTTCAACCGATTTTGATTTTATGTTATAATCCGAATTGAAGCGGCTTTTTTTATTATACGGATTTTCACAATGATAAAGATAATTTTAGTGGCGGTCGGCGGAGCATTCGGAGGCGCTTTCAGGTATGTGATTGCCAATTTCGTTCAGCGGCTTTTTCCGATGCCCCTTCCGATAGGCACTTTGACTGTAAACTTTCTCGGAAGTTTAATTCTCGGATTTTTGATTTTCGGATTAGATCAGAAAAATTTGCTTTCCTTAAACTGGAAATTAATTCTTGCCGTCGGTTTTTGCGGCAGCTTAACAACGTTTTCCACATTCTCGCTCGAAACCGTTTCCCTGCTCTTCGATTCCGAATTTTTATTGGCAACCGCAAATATTTTATTAAATTTAGTAGTTACTTTTATTGCAATCGGATTTGCTTACTACATTTCAAGAGGTTAAAAAATGGGACATTTGACTAAAGCCAAGCTACTGAGAATCTTTCTCGGAGATTCGGACAAACTCGGCTCCACTCCGGTTTACGAAAAGATTATCCGCACAGCGCGAAAGCACGGATTACGAGGGGCGACAGCGTATCGGGGATTTATGGGATACGGCAGAAACAGTAAAATTCATTCATCTAAAATTCTTGCAATTTCGGAGGATTTGCCGGTTATTGTTGAAATCGTGGACGAAGTGGAAAGGATTGAAGCGTTTCTTCCTTTTATTGACGAAATGTTTGAAGAAGCCGATTGCGGAGGAATTATCACAATTGAGGAAGCTACCGTTTTAAGATACAATAAATCATCAAAGAAAAACGAGGATTAAAATGGCAAAGTTTTTTAAATGGCTTTTTATTTCGGTTACGGGATTTCTTATTTTGTTTTTCGGAGTTACGGCTTTGTTAAGTCCGAGATATTCGGTTGAACGTTCCGCTAAAGTCGCTGCGCCGGTTGATTCCGTTTTTAATGTTGTAGCGGACTTACAAACTTGGGAGCATTGGAATCCATGGCTTCTTGTAGATTCCACAATGCAGAATAAAATCGACATAAAAAAATCAATTGTCGGTTCTACTTGGGAATGGAAAAGCGAGCATTTGGGAACCGGACGTCTTCAAATACGCGATATTGCAAAACCGAATAAAATTTATGCCGAGATGACTTTTTTCATACCCAAAAAAAGCACAATCGATGAATATTGGACTTTTGAACCGGTTTCAAAAGACTCTACCGAAATTACATGGCGGCACGACGGTGATTTATCCTATCCGGTGGGACGCTTAATGGGACTTTTTTCAAATAATTTATTAGGCCCGACTTTTGACGAAGGATTAAGGAATTTAAAGAATTACCTCGAAAACGGGAGCATAAAAAAATAAGCCGGCTATTTTTTCAGCAATCTTGCGTGTTTGTCGGCATGATATGAACTCCTAACGAGCGGTCCCGATTCCACGGCGAGAAATCCGATTTTCTTTCCATATTCCTTATATTCTCTGAATTCATCCGGCGTAACATAGCGCGCAACCGGCAGATGCTCTTTTGTCGGCTGTAAATATTGTCCGATCGTCATAATATCGCAGCCGTAGGAACGCAAATCATCCATTATTCCGAAAACTTCGTCCTTTGTCTCTCCGATTCCCACCATTATTCCGCTTTTGGTTCTTAAACCTTTTTCCTTAAACCACCGGATTAGCTCCAGACTGCGTGAGTATTTTGCCTGAGGGCGTACGGCATGATAAAGTCTTTCAACAGTCTCAAGGTTATGGTTAAGAATATCCGGAGGATTTTTCATGATAATTTCAAAAGCCGATTCCTCTCCCTTAAAGTCGGGAGTAAGAATCTCAATGGTGCACTCGGGACTTGTTTCACGAATCAATCTTATCGTCTCGGCAAATACAGAAGCGCCGCCGTCTTTAAGTTCATCTCTGTCAACGGATGTAATTACCGCGTGGCGTAAGCCTAAATCCTTAACGGACTCCGCAACGCGCCTCGGCTCGTCCCAATCCACCGGGTTCGGCATTCCCATTTTTATATTGCAAAAACCACAGCTTCGTGTGCAGATTTCGCCAAGTATCATAAATGTAGCAGTGCGTGCTCCCCAGCATTCCGCGAGATTCGGACAGCGCGCTTCTTCGCAGACGGTGTTAAGATGAGCGTTTCTCATCAACTTTACAACGTCCGAATAATTCTCCCCCGAGGGCAACCGGACTTTGAGCCAATCGGGTCTTTTTCCCAGACTGCCTATTTCTTTTTCAGCAACTTCTTTATATTCTTTTTGATGTTTATTTATCTTCAATTATATCCTCTAACTTTCTATATTTCAACACATTAGGTAGATTTGTTAAAGTCTGAGTAAAACCTAAATTTATCATATTGAGGACGGTGTAAGCCATCCGAAATATCTCTAATTCTGTATTATTACCGGTTTTGAGATTCTTCTCCCGCCAAGGCGGGATCAGAATGACATATTACCAGGTTAAGCAAAGACTTCACTAAATATTATTTAACATGAAATCCGTTGGATTTCATCCATTCTTCATTGTAAATAGTACTAAAATATTTGTACCCTGAATCGGGAAAAATCGTAACAATTTTCGCGCCTTTTCCGGCTTGCGCCGCAACTTTAATTGCTCCCCAAATATTTGCTCCGCTGGAACCTCCAGCTACAATTCCTTCTTCATTAGCCAGCTTCAAAGTCCATTCAAAAGCTTCTTTGTCGCTTATTTTTAACATATCGTCGATATATTCAAGCTGAGCTGTTTTAATTAAAAATTCATCTCCTAAACCTTCCAATTTATAATGAGAAGGTTTAATCAGTTTTTTAGTCTTAAAATAATCGTAAAAAACAGAACCGACGGGATCAACCGCTATAACTTTGATATTGGGATTTTTTTCTTTTAAATATCGTCCCGCTCCACAGATTGTACCTCCCGTACCGATGCCGAGAACAAAGTAATCGATTTCTCCATTTGTCTGCTCCCAAATCTCCGGTCCGGTCGTCATATAGTGGGCTTCGTTATTATCCAAATTGTTGTGCTGGTCAAGATAATGATAATCGGGATTTCTGCTCGCAAGCGTTTTTGCAAGGTTATTGTAGGAGTCTTCTCTTTCCGGCGGAATTGTTGCATCAACGGTTATCACATCAACTCCGAGAACTTCAAGCATTCTCAGCTTCTCCTTACTTGTCGTATCCCGAATGACAATTTTAAGTTTGTACCCTTTCTGACGGGCAACAATGGCTAAGCCCATTGCGGTATTGCCGGAGGAATTTTCAATAATCGTGTCCCCCTTTTTAAGTTTTCCGAGCTTCTCGGCTTTTTCAACCATATATTTGGCAATTCTGTCTTTCGTGCTCCCACCCGGGTTTGTAAACTCCAGCTTGGCAAAAACGGAAGCGTTTAAGCCTTTTGTTATATTTTCCAACTTCACTAAAGGAGTATTTCCGATAGCGTCTAATAATTTCATTTTATTTCCTCAGTTAAAGTATAACCGCGCAAAAACTCATCGGCGGACATTCGTTTTCTTCCCTCAGGTTTTATATCCAAAATTTCCACGCCGGAATTGTTTCCGGCGCCTACAAAAATTTCTCTTTTGGTTTCTTTAATTTTCCCCGGAGCTAATTTAACGGAAGCGGCACGAGCTTTATAAACTTTATATATTTTTCCATTTAAAATGAAATATGCTCCCGGAAAAGGTGAAAGTCCCCTGATGAGATTAACTATTTTATCAGCGGGTTCATTCCAATCAATTTGTGCCAGCTCTTTAGTAATTTTAGGCGCTTTGGAAGCGAGTGAAGCATCCTGTCGTTTTAATTTTACATTCCCGTCTTTTATCAGATTAACGGTTTCTAAAACAACATCCGCCCCAATTTCACTCATCTTATCGTGAAGCGAGCCGAAATCATCTTCGGAAAGAATCTCAATTTCTCTCTGTAATATGATATTTCCAGTATCAACTTTTCGTTCAAGAAAAAAGGTAGTAACGCCGGTAACTTTATCGCCGTTAATTAACGCCCATTGAATCGGAGCCGCTCCGCGATATTTTGGGAGCAAAGAGCCATGCAAATTAAAAGAGCCGAATTTCGGGAGCATGAAAACGGATTCGGGAAGAATCCTAAATGCGACAATCACAAATAAGTCGGCATCGAAGCTCTTCAGGTCAGACAAAAAATTTTCGGATTTTAAGTCTTCCGGCTGCAAAACGGGAATTCCTTTTTCAAGCGCAAATTCCTTAACCGGAGTAAAAGTTACTTTTCTTCCCCTTCCCCGTTCCTTATCCGGAGCCGTAACGACAGCCGCAACTTCATTCTCGCTTTCATAAAGTTTTTTTAAGCTTGGAATCGCAAAATCGGGCGTTCCGAAAAAGATTATTTTCATTCTACGTAAGCTTTCTTTCGGTAATAGGATAATCAACTTCAACCGTTCTCGTCATGATTGCGGTAAGTTCCTTCTGTAACTTTTTTCTAATTCTCGGAGTAACACGGTCGGGAATCATTTTCCCGATTAAGTGATCGTATTCGTGTAAAATTACTCTTGCAAACAAGTCGTCAGCTTCAATTTCCTCAATCTCTTCGTTGAGATTTAGAAATCTCACCTTGATTATTTCGGGACGTTCCACCTCCGCCTTGAGCGTTGGCAGACTTAAACATCCTTCTTCAAAATAAACCGTCCGGTCGGAAACTTCAACTATTTCGGGATTTATCATCGTAACCGGTTTTATGTGCTCCAAACCTTCAATAACGCTGACATCCACGATAAAAAGCTGTTTGTCGAGATTTACCTGATTTGCCGCCAAACCGATTCCGCTTGCGCGGTGCATCGTCTCGAACATGCTTCTGACAGTGAAAATTAATTCGTCGTCAATCTTCTCAACCGGCTTTGCTTTTTCTCTTAATATCTTATCACCGTAAACTGTAATTGGCAATATTGACATTATGTTTCTCCTGTAATAATGGGCTGTTCTTCGGTTTTTACCTTAACAACATCCGCAATTAAATCTTTATATAAACTCACTTCAACGGCTACAAACAACATTTTTATTCCAAACCTAAAGATAATCAACATTTGTTGAAGAGTAAATGTAATAATTATATATTCCCATGGAGATTTGGTAATATAATTCCCGATTATATTGTAAACCACCGCTCCGATTAATCCGAAAAGAGCGATAATCATAAAAGTAGTGATTGTAATCAAAAAATTGTCGTGAAGAAAATGCGCTGCGTTTTTTATCGTTGCCAGCAAACTCGATTCCTCGTCAACAGCGCCGCTGACTTTCGCGTAATCTGCAAAAAGAGTTATGGTAATAAGGAGGGAAATCAGAATTACGTAACGCAGCGAGCGAAATACAAAATCCCAAAGCGCATTGTCGGACGAACTAAACGCCCACGAAATCAGCCATCCCAAAGCATCGTTTAAGATAAAAGCCAGCGCGACAAGAATAAAAGCGACTAACGAAATCTTCAGAAAGCGCGTCCAATATTTTACTCCTCCGTAAAAGAAATCGATAATATGATTCTTTTTCGGCTCCTTGAAAACCGCTGTAATTCCGGCTGTAAAAAAGGTCTGAAGCATCACATATAAAATAATCGAAACAATGAGCGAATAGGTAAGATTATCAAGCTCTGTAGCGAAAAGATGACGAAACTGCAGATACCAGCTGAAATCGGAAGCTGAAGCTAATTTTACAGAAAGAATCGAATGTGAAAGATTACTATTTAAATCCGCCCAGACTCCGATGCTCAGGATAGCTGCAAGCAGAAAATTAACCGTAAAAAAGAGAAGCGCAAACTTAAAGTTGTAAACAACGCTTCTTATCCCGAGTATCATTTCCTTTTTTATCATCCGAAAACTCCGAACATCATTAAGGCGTTCTGCACCCAGAAAAACCAATGAATCGCGTAGGCAAACGCAGTGCTGTAATTTCCGTCAATCAGGTAAGAATTATTTGCTCGATTTACATCCAAAATATTACGGTTTTGCGGATCAATCTCAGCCCCGAGCGCCTTACTTTTTGATAAAAAAACAATTTCTTTGATCCTTGACTTGCCGTCCCACAAAAAGTTAAGAGTATCTTTTTCGGTGTAAACGGAAACTCTTTCGGGAAGCGTAATCTCCCCTCTTCTCGATAAACGGAGAGAATAGGCGTTTCCGTACAGTTTGCTCAATCCGGCAATGGCGTAGTCGATATTTCCCGATGAATTGGAAAGCGCTCGCCAAATTGAGAAGCCGTTTTTGCCGAGACTATTTTCTACGGAGGAATCGAAAACGGCTTTGTTCATAATTCCCATTTTACGCGTGAGTTTAAAAAATCCCGATAAAACGGAATTAACGCTGTCGGCTCCGTAAAAGTTTTTCAATGTTTGCAGAACAAGCGCAGGTTTTACCGCCGAGTGAAAATCAAAGTCCTTCCGGGAAAATAAAATGTTGTTAATACCGGAAAAACCGGTTTTGTTCTCAGTCGAAAGATATTCCGGCAGAAGTTCCTTCCATGGTTCATATTCAAAGGAATTTAATCTGTAAATAATCGGGATTTCATTATACGCAAACATCGTTTCCCCCTTTATCGGCAGGTAGGAAAGCAGTTTGAAGCTCTGGGAGAGCTTGCCGTAATTATCGGCAAAGATTTCATTTGTAAGAAATTCTCCCACTCCGTAAAGAAGCCATGGCGAGCGAGCGAAGTCGGTCAGAAAATCACCTTCCGAGAGGCGGAAAATCAGCCCCTTAATCACGTCGGCTTCAGGATGTTTTGTCCAAACCGGAGAAAATAAATTGATATGAAAAGCCGCGACTGCGGATGAATAGAAATTACTCAGTCTCAAACTTCTCGGCAAATCGACAATCATGAAACTTCCCTCCGGAGATACCCCGATGTTTTCCCCTAAATATTTTGAAGCATTTAAGACCGCTCTTTTAATGCGAGGGAGATAGTTTTCGGCGCTTGACTCACAAAATATTTTCACGCCAAAGTTTTTCAGATTCAGGGAATCCCTAATAATTTCCTCGCTTTTGCCGGAAAAGAATAGAATCGTCTCTTTTCCGTTCTTCACTTTGGAACTTAAGACGCCGGAAGAACTTCTCGTAAATTCGGGATTAAGAATTTTAATATTTTCGGGAATTTTAACAGTAACAAAGAAATCCGCCGGAGGAAAATCCACAACTCCGTTAGGAGGTAAATTTAAAATTTTACTGTGGGGAGAAAGGAGCACGGGGTAAAATCCTCGTAAAACAGAAAAGTCGTTCTTCTCGGAAACGCCGAAAATAAAATCTCCGCGCGGAACCTTAAGCGAATATTCAAAACTGATATCAAGCGGAACGCCTCTATTTTCCGGCGTCTTAATTCCGAGCAAAGTGCTGTCCGCGTTAAATCCCTTAAATAACACGGGATAACGCGCATCCGCCGTTTTGCCGTTTACCGATATTTTATCAAATTGAAATTCTGTGAAGTTCTCCGGAACCAACTTATTTACCGATGCAAAAAGCGTCCTGTTGCTTTTTAAACCGTTTGCCGGAAGTTCAAACCAAAGATAAGATTTCTTAATGAAAGATGAATCCGCCTTTACTTCAACTTTACAGCGAAGTAATTGTTTATTCCAATCATAATTGATATTAATATTATAAACCGGCTTTTTTATCGGAAAAATTTTACCGGCGAAATTATCTCCGTAGGAAGAATTGATTTCATGAAAAATAACCTCCCTCTCCATCCCTTTGAAGCTGAGGAATGAAACCGAAAGAAGAAGAAAAAGAGGAAGCAAGATTTTAAAACTCTTTTTTAACATAACTTTAAAAATAGGAAAAATATTTATTAACAATTCTTTAGAATGTACGAGACTAAATATTTTAATCAGGAGTGATATTTCCTCGCTTACGAAATATTCAACCCAAAGTTGTCATTCGACTAAAAATTTCTAATGACTGCCATTAGGAAAAAGTTGATTTAAGTTATTAAAGAACAACAAGTTAACTAACTGCCATACTACTAATGAGACTACTTAAAAAAGGTGATTATTTGCAAATTCAATAATTTATAAACCGCTGAAGCGGTTACTGATTTCTCTATGTTATTGCTAACCCACGACTTAAGTCGTGGGCTAAGAGAATGCTTATTATACATTGCAACCGTTTCAACGGTTTTTATACCTTTCTTTAGTAAAATTACTAATATTAGACAAAAAACCACGTGATAAAATCTTACTTGTTCTATTTGTAGCACAGTCCGCCCAAAGCGAAGATTAGTGAGCTTACGTACGGTCTCCCCGCGGCGGATTCACCGGAAAACACGCCAATGCTAAATATTCAAAACAGGTTTAATTGCTAAGATTGAATCTTGATGAGATTGCCACACATGCTGAAGCAGGTTTGCAATGACGGGGTGTTTTTTTCTGTTTTTTGTTTGTACACGATCTGTTGGGGGAAAAGAATTTTTTAACAGATGAGTACGCATAGCAGCAAAACTCTACGAATTCTGTTTTATCAATTCTTCCGCTGTTTTAATATCTTTCTCAATCTGCCTAATAAGAGCATCTTTGGTAACAAACTTTACTTCATCCCTAATTTTCTTAATCACTTCGGTTTTTACCATTTTGCTGTAAATGTTTTTACTCAAACCGAAAATATAAGTCTCAATAATGGGGTTGTTAAGATGTTCAAACGTGGGACGAGTCCCAATATTCATCAGTCCGAAATACTCTTCGTCTCTCAGAAATACTTTAACAAAATAAACTCCGTTTGCAGGAATAACCTTGTGCACGTCAGGCTTAATGTTAGCCGTAGGATAACCCAATTCCCGACCCCGCTGCGCTCCGCGAATCACTTTCCCGCTGAAAAAATAATTCCTTCCCAGAAATTTATTCGCCTTCTCCAGCTCTCCGTTTTTCAGCGCGTTTCGAATCTTTGTGCTGCTGATTACTTCTCCGTCTATCTTTACTTCATTGGCTCCGGAAACGGTAAAATCGCATATTCCTGACATTTCAAGAAGTTTGCTCTTGTCGCCGCCTCTATCCTTTCCGAACTTATGATCGTAGCCGACAACAATATGCTCAACACCGATTTCATCGCAGATGATTTTTTTTATAAAGTTTTCGTAAGACATCTGCGAAAACTCTTTAGTAAAATTAATTACCAGAACATTATCGATTTCAGTAGTATCAAGAATCGTCAGCTTCTCATCTGTTGTAGTGAGCAGCTCCAGATTAAAATCGGGCGAGACAACAAAGCGGGGATGCGGATCAAAAGTAATAACCAAACTCCTTCCGCCAGTTGCTTTAGCGCGCCGGACAACTTCATCCAAAATCTTCTGATGTCCGAGATGAACGCCGTCAAAAGTTCCTATTGTTATAATGGTCTTCTTGTTTTTTTCAACATGTTCCGGTTTATAATAAACTTTCATTACTTTCTACTTTCTTTTACAAATTCTACAAATTCTTCTATTTTAAACGCTTCATCCGCAAAGTAGCTTCCGACGGCTGTTCTTCTTAGTCTGTGCAGATAAGCTCCGCATCCGAGCCGTTTCCCGAAATCATCCGCAATTACTCTGATATACGTCCCTTTCGAAACAGTGATATCAAAATCTACTTCGGGCAGATTAATCTTTGAAATCTCAAAACCGGAAACGATTATTTTTCTCGGTTCTCTTTCCACTTCTTTGCCCTTACGCGCCAATTCATAAAGTTTCTTCCCTTTGTGCTTCACAGCCGAATACATCGGTGGAAGCTGCATCGACTCCCCTAGGAAAGAATCCCGAACGGTAAAAATATCATCTTCGGTAACAGCTTCAAAACTTTTTTCTTCAATAACTTCAGTCTCCCCATCCATCGAAGGAGTTCTTTTACCAAGTATAAAACTCCCCGAGTATGATTTATCGAGACCTTGAAAATTATTAAGTTCTTTGGTTTTCTTTCCGAACGCGATAATTAAAAGTCCGGTTGCGAAAGGGTCTAGCGTTCCCGCATGTCCGACTTTTTTAATGTGAAGTGTATGTCTAATTTTATTTACAACATCAAACGATGTCCACCCGGAAGGCTTGTCGATTAAAACGATTCCTCCCGATTCGAGATAATCGGGAGAGAAATTATTCGTTTTCTTTGTTATCATCTTTATGTATCTGCGAAAACAATTTTTCCATTTTGTCCACATAGTCCAGAGTATCGTCAATAAAGAATTCCAACTCGGGAATAAATCTCAGATTTCTAATACTCTGGGCAAGTTCGTACCGGATTTTCTTCTTGTTATCGTTAATCCACTTCAAACTTTCTTCTCTGCGTTCTTTATCAAAAACGGAAAAATAGACGCGCGCAATTTTCAAATCGGGAGTAACCTTAACCGAAGTTATGGTTATTAAATCTCCGACCGAATCTTCAACTTTAAGCATAAAGATTCGGCTGAGTTCTTCCTTTATAAGTTTTGCCACTCTTTGAGTTCGTATGCTCATTAATCTAACTTCTTCTTTGTTTCAACAACTTTAAATGCTTCAATCATATCGCCGACTTTAATGTCGTTGAAATTAGCAATGTTCAAACCGCATTCGTAGCCGGAATCAACTTCCTTAACGTCGTCTTTGAAACGTTTAAGCGAAGCGAGATCTCCTTCGTAAATTTTCACTCCGTTTCTGAAAAGACGTATTTTATCGTTGCGCGAAATTTTTCCGTCAAGTACGTAACACCCTGCTACCGTTCCAACTTTAGGCACTTTGAAGATATCGCGAACTTCGACCGTCGCTACAACTTCTTCGGAAATAATCGGCTTCAACATACCTTCGAGAGCGGATTTTAGTTCCTCAATTGCGTTATAAATAACATTGTACAATCTGATTTCCACATTCTCTTTTTCTGCAAGTTTTCTCGCGCTGAGATTAGGGCGAACATGGAAGCCGATAATAATCGCATCGGAAGCGGCGGCAAGCAGAACGTCGCTTTCGGTAATGGCGCCAACGCCTTTATGAATTACCCTAACTTTTACTTCGTCATTGGATAGTTTCATAAACGAATCGGCGAGAGCTTCAACCGAACCATCCACGTCTCCCTTAACGACAATATTCAAATCCTGAACTTCACCGGTACTGATTTGACTTGCGATTTCTTCAAGCGTAAGCATGTGAACCTGACGCTGATCCTGTTCACGTTTTATCTGCTGACGTTTAATTGCAATGTTATGAGCGTCTTTTTCGGAATCGACTACAACAAAAATATCACCGGCTTGCGGAACCCCTTCAAATCCGGTTACAACCACAGGTATCGAAGGTCCGGCGCTTTTAACTTTCTTTCCCCGTTCATCATACATTGCCCGGACTCTGCCGGAATAGTTGCCCGCGACAAACGGATTTCCGATTTCAAGAGTTCCTTTTTGAACAAGTACGGTCGAAACAACGCCGCGTCCTTTTTCCAACTGAGCCTCAATCACCGTTCCTCTTGCCTTTCTGTTCGGATTCGCTTTAAGTTCAAGCATTTCCGCTTCAAGCAAAATCTTTTCGAGCAGAACGTCGATGTTCAAACCTGACTTAGCCGAAATCTCTGCGCTCTGATATTTTCCGCCCCAGTCTTCCAAAAGAATATTTCTTTCGGAAAGCTGCTGACGAATTTTTTCGGGATTAGCTCCCGGTTTATCAATTTTATTTATTGCAAATACCATAGGTACGCCGGCGGCTTGCGCGTGATTAATCGCTTCAACAGTCTGCGGCATAACGGCATCGTCCGCGGCAATAATAATTACGACGATATCCGTAACCTGAGCGCCGCGAGCGCGCATAGCGGTAAAAGCTTCGTGCCCCGGAGTATCAAGGAATGTAATTGACTGTTTCTCATTTATTTTAACATGGTAAGCCCCGATGTGCTGCGTAATGCCGCCCGCTTCGCCGGCTACAACGTTCGCCTTGCGAATATAATCGAGGAGAGAAGTTTTACCGTGGTCCACATGCCCCATTATTGTAACGACCGGAGGACGCGGCGCCAGAGAATCTTCAGGGTCTTCATAATCCTCCAAAGCGTTTTCAATAACTTCTTCCTGAAGCTCAACTTCAAATCCGAACTCATCGGCTACAAGCGTAATCGTTTCAAAATCGAGCCGCTGATTTATCGAAACCATAAGTCCGAGTCCCATACACTTACCGATTACATCGGCAACCGAAACGTCCATTAAGTTAGCAAGCTCGTTAACGGAAATAAACTCGGTAACGCTGAGTTTCTGTTTTTCCAATGCTTTTTCTTCTTCAATCTTATCCTGAATTTCCTTCTTCTCGATTCTTTTTTTCTTCCTTAAAGCCGCTCTGTCAACATGCGAGTTTGAATCGTCCCCGAGAATTGTCCTTTTGATTGCCGCTTCAACTTCTTTCTGGTCAACTTTAATCTTTTTAGATTTTTTCTTTCCTTTTGCGGGACGTTCAACTTCTTTTCCGGCGGCGTCAAGTTCTTTTCTCTTTTTCGCGCGAAGCTTTTTCTTCTTTTTCTTACTGGGAGTTCCTTCAACCAATTCAGCGGGATTAACCACATCGGGAATTTTTTCGGTTTTCTCTCCTTTTGAAACATCGGATTTCTTTTGTTCCGACTTCTTCTTTTTATCTTTTTTATTTGATTTCTTTTTCTTTTTCCCTGCGTCCAAATCAATTTTTCCGAGTACTTTTAAGCCTCCGGAATTATTTTCCAATTCCTTTTCGGATTCGGTCATAAATTTTTTAGGCTCTTCAGGTTTTGCTTCTTCCTGAGGCTTTTCGGCGGATTCAACTACCTCAATTTCCTCAATCTTTTCTGCGGGTAGTTCTTTTTCCGGTTCGGGAACTTCTTCAACTTTTACTTCAGTTTCATGTTCTCCTTTTTCCTCAGCCGCTTCTTTCTGAACAGCAGCTTCCTCAACGGCTTCGGCGGTTTCCGGCGCTTCTGCAACTTCCGGCGTAACTTCCGTTTCATCAGAAGATTCTTCCGGCGTTTCGACTTCAACGGCTTCACTTTCAACAACCGCTTCGACAGCCGGAGCTTCCTCAACTATTTCTTCCTCTTCTACCGTTTCCTCCGGAACTTTCGGAGCCGCTTCTTTTTCAGCTTCTTTTTCTTTCTTCTTGGTTGAAAACTTTTTCTGAAAATCATCTATTTTCTGATAGTGCTTGCGGGCGGCGTCAATATCTTTTTTGAATCTGTCTTCAATAACTTCCAACATGTCGTCGTTAAGTATTGCCATGTGGGACTTAATGCTGAACCCCTTTTCAACAAGGAATTCGACCAATTTTTCCGTAGATAAATTGTATTCCGCTGCAAACTTATATAATCTGATTTTCTTTTTCTTTTCGGTCATTCTTGAACCTTAAATTTATTCTTCTTCAAACTGGTCTTTAATAATTTCAATGATTTCTTTAGCTTTTTCTTCATCGATTCCGTCTATTTGAGCTAACTCTTCAACTCCGCCGGAAAGCACTTCAACGGCGGTATCGAATCTGTTCTCGATCAACATATCAACAACTTCCTCGCCGAGTTCTTCTCTTAAATCAATTAATTCTATATCGTCTTCATATTCGTCGAAAGCTTTTTCTTCGCGGATAACGTCTATTTCGTATCCCGTTAATTTTATTGCCAAACGAATATTTACGCCGTTCCTCCCGACTATCAGCGACACTTGATCGGAATCAGCCCAAACTGTGCATTTTTTCTCATCTTCGTTAATTTCAATTGCTTTTAATTTTGCGGGAGCCAATGCGCGCTGAATGTAAATAATCGGGTCGTCGGAATAATTAATTACGTCAATGTTTTCATTATTCAGCTCGCGGACAATCGCGTGAATTCTTACGCCTTTCATGCCAACGCAAGCCCCGACAGCGTCAATTCGCTGATCTTGCGATTCAACGGAAACTTTTGCTCTTTCGCCCGGTTCGCGCGCAATTCCTCTTATATCAATAATTCCGTCATATATTTCGGGAATTTCAATTTCAAATAATCTTCGGAGAAACATATTATCCGCTCTTGAAATTATAATTGCGGGACCTTGAGTTGATTTACGCACTTCCTTAACAACGGCGCGGATTGTATCCCCTTTGCGATAACGTTCGCGCGGAATCTGTTCCGAACGCGGAAGAAGAAGCTCGTGTTTGTTGTGGTTAACGAGAATATCATTTTTACGCACTTGGTAAATATCGCCTACGATAATTTCCCCGAGCATGTCGTTGTATTCTTTGAATACAATTTCTTTTTCGACTTCGCGAATTCTCTGGTTAAGAGTCTGTCTCGCAAGATTAATCAATCTGCGTCCGAATGATGAAAGCGGTATCTCTTCCACGTAGTAGTCGCCGATTTCCAATTCCTCTTCATTCCCATTCTCTTCAACTTCGGCAAAACTGATTTCCGTTTCAGGATCTTCCACCGTTTCAACAATAAGTCTCTCGAGAAAAATCTGAATATCGCCCTTATCCATATTAACGATTACTTCAAAATTTGCATCCTGTCCATATTTTTTCTTAACCAAAACTCCGAAAATCTCCTCGATAATTCCACCGAGAACATCTTTATCCAAACTTTTTTCGCGAGCCATTTGCGCGAACGATTCTACTATCGCACTGTTCATTTAATTCATTCCTCCGTTCAAAACGAAATTTGTACTTTTGCTTGTTTTATATTATTAAAATTGACTGTTTTTTCTTTTCCGTTAACTTCAAATGTAAGCTCGTCGCCGTTTACCGAAAGAAGCTTTCCTTCAAATTTTTCGGTTGCTTCCTTTTCTTCTCCGAGTTTAACTTTGAAGTTTCTTCCGATATGTTTGGGATATTGTCCTGCAAATTTCAAGGATTTCCCTATCCCGGGAGAAGAGACATCCAATCTGTACTTACCTTTTATCAATCTTCCTTCGTCGATAAATTTTTCAATCTTGCGGGAAACATCGGAACAAATTTCCGTTGTAATTCCATCGACATTGTCGATAAAAACTTCGAGCACCCTGAATGAATCGGTTCCTCTCCATAAAATATCAATCAGGAATAAGTTTTTATCCTCGACAATTTCCTTTATTTTCGGCTCTATTATTTCTATTGCATTCATTTCAATTTATCCCAACAAAAAACGCCCCTTTTGGGGCGAATAAGAAGTACAAAAGTAAGAATTTTTCAGGATAGTAGCAAATAGTATTTACTTGGGAAACCGGAACCGAACTCCATCTGCAAATCAACTGAAATGAAACGCCGAGCCGGTAAAACCAACTTGATTATTTTGCGGAAATTCTTACGGTTCCATCTTTCGGAGGATTGCCGCTGAATACTCTTCCGTCTTCGGTATGGAATTCCACCATTGTGTATGAAAGTCTTGAAGTTCCCACCGCTTTAGCCTTAAACTTCATCGTAATAAAACTACCCGAGCCGGACAAACTTCTCCTCGGCAAAGTGTAAAGCGTTGCAAGCACGGCGCTGTTAATATCTATTTTACCGGTTGAGTTTACTTGCGATAAAATTCCGGCGTCCGAAAAATCAGGGACGGTAATTTGTTCAAAACCGCTTCTTTCCACAAAACTTCCCTTCGATATTCCCTGCAGGGAAAGATATGTTGTGTCAAAAGCAATAACGGCATGCAACGCTACCAGACTGTCAACGCCTTCCACCCAAACGCTGATGGAATCCGATTGTCCTACCGTCATTACGGTTTCAGTCTTAAAGAACATTAAAGCGGGACCGCTGAATGCATCAACAGTAAAGACACGGGAAACAGTAAGTTCCTGGTCGGTATGATCCTTCAATCTGCCGCTTACTTCAAAACGGTACTTGCTTTCATCTAAGTTGCTGAAAGTAATTTCGGTAACCGTTCCCCATTCCGACCAATCGCGGTAAACTGTCGGGAAGTTGTCCTCGTCAAGCGCAAGCATACGGTAACGATACTCAAAACCGTTATCGCTGCCCGACCAGCCGAATGTAGCATAGTTTACGGCAATTACCGCGTCTTCGGCGGGACCTTCGGTAATCTGCAGAAACGGCGGCGGATTATCGACAACGGCAGGTCCATTACAACTTTCGGCTCCAAACAAAAGAAGAGCAAAAATCAAAATTCTAATGGAATAATATTTTAGTTTGAAATCTTTCATTGCCGATAACCTATTTTAGAAGAAGCATTTTCTTAGTTGAAACATATTTTCCTGCTGATATTCTATAGAAATATACTCCGCTTGCCAAAGTCTGTATTCCCACAGCGTTGAATTTTGTTTTATATGAGCCTGGTTCTAAAACTTTATTTATTAAAGTAGTAACTTCCTGACCGAGAATATTATAAATTTTGAGCGAAACTCTGCTTTTGGAAGCAACGTCAAACTCAATCGTTGTAGTCGGATTAAAGGGATTAGGATAATTTTGATAAAGCATAAACCTGTTCGGAACCTCTTGCAGTGTATAAACTTTAGCTCCCGCAACAGATTGGTTAAAATGCTTATCGTAACCTTTATAAATAATCAAAAGTGAATCTTTATTTTTGTCCCTATCCAAATTAGCTTTAATTTTGGAAATAATGGAATACTCATTTCCGACTTTCCCGCTTAAATTCGAGAAATCTATCCGGACTATTCCGCGCGCAGTATCTTGATAAGAGAGAACTATATTATTTGTCGTCCCATTTTTTGGCGTAAATTTAAGCGAGTCAAATTTAAAAACATAAGGGTTGAAATGTATTTCAGCGGAAACCGCCGACAAATCTTTTTGCTCCATGTTAATTTTGAAATCAAACTTATTTTCACCTTTTTTGAATTTAATCGTCTCTCTCGAATCGGCATTGTCAAAGTTATAATTTACCGATTTCGGCAGTCCGCGATTTTGTGCGTAATAGTTCCACATATCCTGAAAAACGAGCAAATCATTTATATTCAAATTATCATCGGGAGTAACCGTAACAATCGGCGTCGTTCCGGTATAAGGATACATATCCGCTCCTACTGAGGAATCAGCCGAGCTCCACGAGAAAACATAAGCGGAAAGATCGGCGCCGTTTATTTGTCCGTCGTTATTAAAGTCCGCCAAAGCATTTGTTTTACTTGTAGTGTTAAATATGGTTGAATTGCCAAACGAATCGGAAATCTTCATCCGGTAATTATAATTTGTTGATGTCTTAAGATTATGCAGCAGAGCCTGAGTTCCGAACGATTCGGCATTTGGAATTGAGTCGAACACTCCGCTATCGGAAACATAGAGTTCGTACTTAACCGGTCTGCTCGAATCTATCGCCGATTTCCAACTTGCAACGGCTTTACTCCAGCCGTATTGAAAACTGTTCTGCTCGATTTTAAAAGATGATTGATCAAACTGCGGAGCTTTGTTATCAATTAGAATTGTATCCGTAGAAACGGGATAATCAACTCTGTAAGTAGAGTGGAAAGTTGCGTTAAATAGAACCTTTCCTTCAAAATTATCCAGCTGTCCTCTGGAATCCCATTTGATTGTATCTACTAACGGACCAACCAAGTTAGTGTAATTTCCCTGCAGATAAGCATATCCGTCGTTCTCGCTTCCACCGATTGTACGAAATGAGAATTTAGTTAAATCCACCGACTCATTTGCATTAGGCAAACTGTAGAGCAGCTTAATCACGCCGGACTGAGTAGAACCGATTGGCGTTATTGTAGGATAAAGCCCAATCAGGAATGTAGTGTCGCTTACGTCTTGAACGTCAAGTTGATAAATATCCGTAATCTTTATCCTTGCGTCTGCGGTTGCAATATTTGGCGTTGTCCAAGTATATGAGCCTGCGGCGCCTGGAGCAAGTCCCACTAAAATCGGATAACTGGTACCGCCGTCGGTTGAAAGGAGTATCCTGACGCTGTCGAGGTAATTACTTGACCAAGTAATATTGTATGTTGAATTAGCGTTAATCGCTTCATAATTGTTCGGAGTTAAAACGTTGATTGAAACAATCGAGAAGTTTGTATCGCTTATGTCGTAAACATTCGCATAATCAAAATCCTGAAGTTTTATTCTCGCTTGGTCTGTCGGAACGTTGGGAACTGTCCAACTGTACTTTCCGCTGTCTCCCGGAGCCGCACCGATAAAGTTCCAAGTGCTGCCGCCGTTAACGGAATATGAAATTCCGATATTATTTATGTACTGACTTTCCCAAGTAATCTCGTAGGTGTTGCCGACTTGAAGCTTCTGCAAACTTCCGCCGTTTGGGGAAGTCAATTGAATATGAGAAATCACAAATGATGAATCGCTAATATCGTAAATTGAATGATTATTTGCATCCTCTACTTTCATACGAGCCGCAGGAGTAGCCTGCGTTTCAATCAGCCAGTAATACGAACCGGAAGTTGCATCAATATTATTTGCAATCGGCGTCCAAACATCGGAGCCGCTCTGAAGTTCAACATATAAATTAACATTGGAAATCGTATTATTGCTCGAAGCCCATTCGATTGTGTAAGATGTTCCGATTTGTTCCCCTTCACCGCCGTTAGGTTTTTTCATCTTGATATAACTTACGGTAAACGTGGAATTTGAAGTATCGGCGATATATGTGTAATCGGCATCGACAATTCTCAGCAGATAATTTGGAGAAGCGTAATTAATGTCATCCGGAATCGCCCAGTCGAACTTATTGCTGTCGGCTACAACCGGAGATTGGTTAATATTTGTCCAATTAAGCGAATCTGTAGAGTACTGAAGATTTACAAAGTTGATAAAAGAACTGCTCCAAGTTATCTCGTGAGTTTTACCTGTTTGATAAACATTCCCGCCGTTAAAGTTCACTATCTTCAAATCGCTGATAATAAACGGAGCGTTTGAAACATCATAAAGCAGCGGATTGTTTACGTCGTTTATTTTAACGAAACAAGAGTCGGAAACATCATCCGGGATTGTCCAATTGTAATACATTGAGTCAGCAGGATAATTCTGCACAAACGGTTTCCAAACGCCGTCGTTAGTTTTATAGTAAAGATTAATTTTCCCGATATTATTTGTCCGGGACCAAGTTACTCTTTTTCTTGTTCCAACAAGAACTTTTTCCGGAGAGTTAAAGACCGTAAGTTCCAGACCTCCGATTGAGAAATAACCATCGCTCGTATCTGCTAGCTGACTATTAACGGCATCCGATATTCTAACCAAAGCTGAATCAGTCGAAATTCCCGTTCCGATATTCCAAGTATAAGAGCTGTCCGATGAATTAGCGGACGTTGCAAGTCTGTTCCAATTTATTCCGCCGTTCAATGAATAATCAATATTAATATACGGAATGGTTGCGGCGGTAACATTCCAAGAAATGGTATAAGGAGCGCCGGCTTGAATAAACTCATTTCCGTTCGGACTGACAAGCAACATCTTGCTAATCTTAATTGCGCCGCTCGCAGATTTAATCAAATTATTCGATTCGGAATCGAGTATTACTATTTTTGCATTCGGCGATTCAACCGAAGGAAGCCGCCAGACGTAAATGGAATCCTGAGCGTTAACATTAGCGTCAATTAAAGTTAAACTTGAATCTGCCGTATCGCCGCTTAAAGAATAAAGCAGATTAACTTTGTGCACGGATGCGCTCGCATCCCAGGCAATCGTATCGGTTCGGTTTGCAATCCAATGAGAGCCGAGAGAAGGCGAAGTAACATTTATCCAACCTATGCTGAAATTAGACGCGCTCGTAACCGATTGAGAGCTGTCGATAGTATTGCGCAAACGAATTAAACCTTGTTCCGTACTTAAACCGGGCGGCACATTCCACGTCCAGAGAGAATCATCTCCGATAGCCGATGTAGTAAGAGTATCCCACGAAGTTCCGTTATCGTACGAAACTTCAATCTGCAGATTAGTAATAAAAGCGCTTCCCCATTTAATATTGTACTGCGAACCGGCTTGCAGTTTTTCTCCGCCGTTCGGAGCGATAAGAGCAAGCTGCGAAGTAAATATTGTAAACTTATCCGATGTATCGGCAACCGTGCTGATATTAGGATTGTAGCCGCGAACCAAACAGCTGTTTGAATTAACATCTGCGGGTAATGTCCATGTTAAGGAATCCCTTGATGCTGTTACGCTGTTTTGAATTGTATTCCAAGTCTGTCCGTTGTTAAGCGAGTATTCTAAATTCAGATTCCCGAGAAAATCACCCGAATTCCATTCGATTAACTGTGTAGAGCCTGAGTTCCAATTTGTTGAACTGTTCGGCGAAGTAAAAGCAAGTTCCGTAATTGTAAAAAATGCGTCGGACGAATCTATTATCTGATAATTGGAACGAACATCGCTAATTCTTACCAGAACCGAATCGCTTACGGTTCCGTTGGGAAGTATAATATTAGTGCCGCCGAGCGAAGAAGAATCAATTTCGGAATGCAAAGTAAGATTACTTTTCGCGTCAATCACTTCAATAAGAATCTGCTTAACCGAACTGCATCCGCTCCAGCTTACCGGCAAATTTTTACCGGAAAGATAAACTTCTCCCCCATTGGGCGAAGTTACTTTAACCCAGCCTGTTACAAATGATTTGGAAATATCATAAACCGAAGGATGATTAATTGAAGCTATTTTAATCAAAGTACTGTCGGAACAAAGATTATTCGGAATGCTCCATCTGAATGTATCGGCGGAAGCCGTAACATTGGTTGCGCCTTGAATTCCGCTCCATATTCTTCCGTTATCAGTCGAGTAAGATAATTTTACTCCGCTTATTGTTGAGCTTGCTGCCCAAGTTATCGGAAGAGTGGAACCGGCGGAAATATATTCTCCTCCCGTCGGATTACTTAACTTAAGCCGAGCGACAGTAAAGACGTTGTTGCTCGAATCGGAAACAGCCGGATTTTCCAAATCTGTGATTTTTACCAAACATTGATTCGATTCCAAAGTATCAGGCAATGCCCAAACAAATGAATCTGCGGAAGCGACTGTTGCATTGCTGATTGTAGTCCAATTTGCTCCGTTATCTGAGCTGAATTCAATATTAAAGTAGTTGACGAGCGAACTTGTCCATCGTACGGTCAACGAGTCTCCTGAACGCAAAAATTCATTTCCGTTAGGATAAATTAAATCTGCAAGAGATTGGAAAATCGTGAAATAACCCGATTCCGATTTAACGTCGCCGTTTGTTTTATCGGATATACGAACTATTACAGAATCGCTTGTCGTATTAGGGATTACCCAATTGTACTGCAAACCGCTTGCGGCGACAGTTGCAATATCAACCCAGCTGATTCCTTTATTCAAAGAATATTGAAGCGAGAGCGAATCAATTCCGCAGTAGTTCCATTTAATCTGATGCGTTGTCCCTACCCGCCAATTTGCTCCGGCAGCCGGTTCGGTTAGTTGCAAACTTTTAACGGTAATCGGTTTCGGGATTGTATCTACAATCGATTGGAAAGCAAAATTAATTATACGAATATAAACGGAATCTCCACATACCGAATTATCAATCACCCAAGTGTATGATGAATCGCTTGCGGAAACAGGAGTGGAATTAATTACATACCAGTTTGTCATATCGGTGGTGTATTCCATTTGAACGGAAGTTATGTCGCTGCTGTTTAACCATGAAATTTTGAGAGAATCTCCGGTTTGGAATTCCCCGCCGTTAATCGGCGCGGTTAGATTCAGCATACTGATTGCAAAAGGCGCCGACGTTTCGGCAACTGCCAAGTTGCTGTTGGCATCGCTTACGCGAATGTAGCCTGAATCCGTAGGAATATTATTAACAAGCCAATCGTAACTTCCGGTTGAAGCCTCAACAACTCCGAGCGAGTTCCATGTAACTCCGTCCGCAGAGAAATCAACTCTGACATTGCTCATATTTGAGCTTGCCGACCAAGAGACAGTTTTATTACGGTTAGCCTGCAGATGTTCTCCGCCGACAGGCGCGATTAAATTAATCCACCTTAAATAAGTATTTTGTGAACTGCTGTCCGCAATAAATGTATTTGATGCGTCTTCAATTTTTATACGAAGCGAATCTGTTTCAAAATTAGCGGGAATTGAATAAACATAATTTTGATTCGATGCCGGATAGTTGCTCTGCAACATCGTCCAAGAAGTTCCGCCGTTAACGGAATAGTAAATGTTTATCAAGCTGATATTCGAAGTAATATTCCAACTAATTGAATAATCATTCCCTGCTTCCCAATATTCTCCGCCGTTTGGAGCGGTTAAAGTCAACTGTGCGTTTGAAATTTTAAAATACGCTGAAGTATCGTCAACGTTGGAGTAGTCAACATCCTCAAGCCGCACCAAAACAGAGTCGTAATTTATTGAATTGGGAATCGCCCAAGAGAGTTTTCCGGTTGAAGCGTCGGTGGAATCCGTTATCGAGTTCCACGTTGTACCTTTATCGATTGAATATAAAATTTTAATTTTACGAATATCCGAAGACGCGCTCCAGATTATATTTTCCGTAGCTCCGGCAATCCAGACAGTCGAGATGTTTGGAGTTCTAATGGAAAGGTTTGAGACCGTAACTGTAAAACCGGTTTCATCGTAAATAGAAGAAACGGCTTGAGCGTCCTCAATTCTCAGATAAAGCTGCTGAGTATTAACCGAAGGTATCGTCCAATCGTAAAGACCGGTTGAGGCTGTTACATCCCTTGAAATTTCAGTCCAAGTTCCGCCTGCCCCGATTTTGTAAAATAAATTAACCTTGTTAACATTAGCAGTATTATTCCAAGCGATGTTGACATGATCGCCGGACTGCCATTTAGTAGAAGCAACAGGGGAAGTTAAATTAAGATCGCCGATTCTGAAGTAAGCATCGCTCTCATCGGAGATTGAATTATCGGCGGTAGAAACAACGCGCACTTTAACGCTGTCCGAAGGAATGTTTGGAATTGTCCATGAATAAGGACTGCTGTTTGCGGGAACGCTTGCAACAATAGTTTCCCAGCCGGTTTGAGGCGTGTAATATTCCAATTTAACATTGGCAATATTACTTCCGCTGTTCCAAGTAATATTTTGCGTTGAACCGACTTTAAAATCCTCTCCGCCGTTGGGAGAAGTAACTTGGAGCAAATTAATTGTAAATACCGCATCGCTTTGATCTGTGATTGCGCCTGACGAGAGCGCATCGGCAACTCGGATTAAAGCCGAACTCGTATAAATATTTGAAGGAATCCGCCAAGTGTATGACGAGCTTGAATCCGTTCCGACTGCAATTGAATTCCAGGCAGCTCCGTTATCAGTTGAATAATCGATGTTGAACAAAGTAGAGGAAGCTAACGAGTTCCATAGAATTCTAACATTCTCCCCTGCCTGTAAAACTTCTCCTCCGTTCGGATAAAGAACCGTTATTTTTCCCAGAGTAAAATCATTACTGCTTGTCGAATAAATGCCAGTATTATCGGCATCGCTAATTCGAATTAGTCCGGATGTAGTGGAATAATTAACGGGAATATTCCAAGCGTATGTCCCGGCGGCTGCGCTTTCCGAATTAGAAAGAGTTTCCCAGCTGCTTCCGTTATCCGAGGAATATTCAATTTTAACGTTTGTGATTTGGGAAGAATTCCAAGTGATATTTTCCGTGGTTCCGCTCGTCCAAAATTCTCCGCCGACAGGTGAGGTAATTTGTAAATCTTCAATTGTAAAAACTCCACCGGTAAATATAATGGAACTGTTATCGTCTAATAATCTTATCTTGCATTGATTGGAAGCCGTTCCCGCTGGGATATTCCATGCATAAGTACCGAGAGTTGCATTAATATTCTGAGCAACGCTGTTCCAAGTAGTCCCGTTATCAATCGAGTATTCCAGTGAAACAGTTGAAATATTAGAACTTGCGCTCCATGTGATATCGTATGTCCCCCCAACCTGCCACACTTCTCCTCCGACCGGGGAAGTAAGACGGAATGAGTGGATTGAAAAAACATTATCGGTTACATCATAATGTGTGGAATCGGAGGAATCCGTAATTTTGATAAGCGCAAGGTCGGTGCTTATATTGCTCGGGAGAGTCCACGCCAATGAATCCGCAGATGCGTTAAAGTTTGTAACAATCTCGTTCCAAGTTGTTCCGTTATCCGAAGAGAAATAAATATTAATATTTGCAATATTCGCCGAAGTCCATTTAATATAAGTCTGAGAACCCGATTGCAGCACTTCTCCTCCGTTTGGAGCAGTTACGGACAATTCATCGATGGTGAAAATATTGCTTGTGTAGCTTACCGTAGGATCATCCAATGATGTTATTCTGACCAAAGCGCTTGTACTGGCAGTAGCTGTAGGAATAGTCCAAGAGTAACTTCCCGCGTTGGCGTTTACCGGAGAAATAATTGTGCTCCAGGAAGTTCCATTATCGAGGGAATATTCTAAACTGACATTGTTTACATTGATACTGCTCCAAGTGATGTTGTGTGTCGAACCGATTTGCCACTCTTCTCCGCCCAACGGCGAAGTCAGAACTAATCTGCCGATTGTGAAGTTGGCGTCGCTCGAATCTCTGATTGAGGTGTTGTCCAAATCAATCAATCTTATAAGCGCCGAAACCGTAGAAATGGAATCCGGGACATTCCAAGTGTAGCTGCCGTTTGAAGCTGCAATGGGAGATGAAATATTTATCCACGAAGCTCCGTTATCCGTGCTCAAATCAATCCTTACATTGGAAACAAGTCCGCTGTTCCAAGTAATTGTTTCATTGCTTCCAACCTGCCAATTTTCTCCTCCGTTAGGAGATGTAACGCTTAAATATTTTATTGTGAAGAGCGGAGTATCAAAATAGATTGTCGGATCGGAGGAAGAACTGATTCTCACCAATGTCTGAGCCGATGAAATATTGGAAGGAATATTCCAAAGATAAGAACCGTTTGATGCTGATATTCCCGATATAATATTATTCCAAGAGGAGCCGTTATCCAAACTGTATTGGATGTCAATATTATTAATATTTTCACTTGTCCAAGAAATTGTATGCGCCGTTCCCGACTGCCATTCCGTTGAAGTTGATATATTTAAAACCGCCAAATCGCTTATCTTAAACGGTGACGCCATTGAATCGGAAATTCCGGGGTTTGCATCGCTTACACTTCTGACAAGCACACTGTCGGAAGTTAAATCGGGCAAGGTCCAAGAATAACTTCCATCTGAAAAATTAACCGCAGGCGCAATTGTTACCCAACTGTTTCCCAAGTCCCGGCTGTAACTTAAAGTTACAGTGTTAATCAATGCGCTGCCCGACCAAGTGATATTGTGCGTTGAACGCGCCTGCCAATTTGATGAGCTTGTCGGCGAACTTATCGCAAGATTTACCAACTTGAAGGCATCGCTCTCGGCAATAATTTGATCATTACTTCCTATGTTGGAATTAACATCGTAAACCCTGATGCGCGCGCTTGAGGTTGACATATTCGCCGGAACAGTCCACAACAATGAAGAATCGGCAGCGGTAACATTGCTTTCTATTGTTGACCAGTTCGCGCCGTTATCCGTTGAATAATCAACATTTACTTCGGATATTCCCGAACTTGCCGCCCATTTAATTCTGTATGTTTTACCCGATTGCCAGACCGTACTTGTAGTGGGAACGCTAATGGAGACATTCCCGATAACAAAATCATCGGTGCTATCCACAGCGGAATTATTATCGACATCTATAATTTTTATCCGTGCCTTATTTGTTGCAATTCCGTTTGGGACAGTCCAATTGTAAGTTCCGGTTGATGCTGGAGTTGATGCGACAATATCCGTCCAAGTTACGCCGTCATCTACAGAATATTTTAAATTAACATTGGCAATATTGGAACTGTTCCAAGTAATATTATAACTGCTTCCATTCATCCATAATGAAGCGGAGGTAGGATAAGTAATGCTCAGATTATTTATTGTGAAAGTCTGCGATGTCTCGTAAATATGCGATCCTGTTCTGGTATCGGTTATTCTTATCTGAGCGCTTGCTGTGGAATTATTGGGAACATTGTAATAATAAACTCCCGACGAAGCTCCGTAACTGTTCGTTATCGTTGACCAATTTGTTCCGCCGTCAACAGAAATCTCAATCATAATTGTTTCAACGCTTTCGGAAGTCCAGCGAATCGGCTGTACGCTTCCGGTCTGCCAAACTGTGGAAGAGACCGGAGATGTAATATCAATATTGCCGACTGCAAAACGGGAATCGCTGGAATCCCTTATACCGGAATGATTTGCATCAACCACTCTTACTAACATCGAATCCGATGATAATGATGAAGGAATTGCCCAACTGTAAGTTCCGAGGGAGCCGTTAACGGATGTTGCGATTGAGGTCCAAGTTGCGCCTAAATCCGCCGAATAATATAAATCGACAGACGAAACTCCGGATGAGTTCCATGTAATATCTTCGCTTGTTCCGTTATTCCAAGCTTCGTTTCCGTTTGGCGAAGTTAAATTAAGATAATAAACACTTGCTCCGGCGTCGCTTACATCGTGAACAGAATTAAAACTGTTATCAAAAATTCTAATCAAAAAAGTATTTGTAGAGACAGCGTCTGGAATTGTCCAATTGTATTGTCCAAGCGAAGCTTGAACATTGTTATCAATCGTAGTCCAGGTAGCGCCGTTATCAACTGAATATTGAATAGTTACGCTGTTTATGTTGTATGAATTCCACAGAATCGGCAGTTCGTCCCCGGCTTGAAGAACTTCCCCGCCGTTGGGAGAAGTAATTGAAATTTTTGCAATTGTAAATGTATTATCGCTTTCGTCATTCATAGAAGAATCGGCTGAGTTTTCAATTCTGACTAAAACAGAACTCGAAACACTGTCAGGTATCGTCCAATCGTATCGCTCGCCGGATGCATTAACATTGGAGGAGATTAAATTCCACGAAGTCCCTGCATTAATTGAATAATATAAATCGACATTAGCGATGGTTGCAATATTCTGCCAAGTAATCGTTTTTACCGAATCCACCTGCAACTTTTCTCCCCCGTTAGGCGAAGTAAGTAATATTGAACCGATAGAAAAAGTATTGTTGCTTAAATCTGAAACAGACGAATTTGATTCATCTATGATTCTTACTAACGCTTGATTTGTCGGGGTATTCGGAATGGTCCAGCTGTACTGCTTATCGGAAGCTGTAACGCCTGTTGCAATTTGGTTCCACGAAGATCCGTCGTTAGTTGAATATTCAAGTCTGACCGTACTTAACGAAGAATGCGCCAACCAACGGATAATTGTGTTGTCGTTAACAATGTAATTTTCGCCTCCGTTCGGAGAAACCATATAGAGAAGATTAATTGTAAATACATTATCAGATGTATCGGCAATATCGTACGAAGAATTATCGGCGTCGCTTAAGCGGATAAGTGTATTGGTAGATGGAGTGTTGGGAACCGTCCACGCGTATGATTGCGGAGCCGCGGGCGTAGAAGCCACAACCGTCTGCCATATCGCCCCGTCATCGGTAGAATATTCAATCTTAACGTTTGAAACCTGACTGCTGTTCCAAGTAATTGTCGCGGCGCTGTCAACCATAAAATAGTTTCCGCCGTTCGGGCTTACCAAATCAAGTTGTTCAATTACAAAAGGATTATCCGAAACATCGCTTAAATCGGCAAAAGTTGCGTCAACAACCCTGATTAAAGCGTTAGACGAAGGCGTTGTGCCGATTGTCCAGGAATAGGAGCCGTTTGCCGTAACCCCCGAAGCAATTGGCGACCAGCTTGTGCCGTTATCCGTTGAAAGTTCAATATTAACGGATGAAATATTTGACGAGTAGTCATAAGTAACATTATATGTTTTTCCCGTTTGATAAACCTCGCTCCCGTTCGGGGAAGTAACAGTAACTTTCCCGATTGCAAAATAAGAATCCGACATGTCGTAATTATCGGATTTACTGAAATCGGAAATCCTTATGAGAGCCTGATCGGTATAATCCGTAGGAACTGTCCACGCATAAGTTCCTAAAGTTGCGTCAACGCCGGAAGCGATTTGCGTCCAATTGGCGCCTCCGTCGGTTGAGTATTCTAACTTCACTTGATTTATGTACTGAGCGTTCCAACTTATATTTACATTTTGATTCGGAGCATACCCTTCTCCTCCGTTGGGAGATGTAATTTGCAGAATTCCAATAGTAAAATCATTATCCGATGCGTCAATAATATTTGCGGTAGCAGCATCGCTTATCCTAATCCTTGCTTGGGTTGACGCTACATTCGGAACATACCAGTTATAAACTCCGTTTGATGCAAGGACGGAACTCGCCCCCGGTATGTTAGTGTATGTAGCTCCGCCGTCTGTCGAATATTCAATTCGTACATAGCCAATCGAATTGGTTGCGCTCCAAGAAATCGGGTAATATATTCCTCCGATAATTTTCTCACCGCCGTTCGGGATCAAAACCGAAATATTTCCGACTGTAAAATAGCCCGGATTTGTGTTGGAAAAATCAGAGTTGCTTTCGTCCCTAACTCTAATTTTCATCTGATCGGAAGAAAGTCCGTTCGGAACAGTCCAAGTATAAGTACTGGCGCTCGCTGCAATATTGTCTTGAATTAATGTGTATGTGCTTCCCCCGTCAGTGGAATATTCCACCGAAACATTCCCGACATTAGAACTCGCAGCCCAGTTGATAACAACATTATCGCCCCACTTATATATTGCCCCGTTTAACGGCGTTTGTATTTGAAGCGTCGCAATGCTGATTGGATTACTGAGGTGAGTTTTTCCAATTCCGGTCGCGGCATCATACATTCTAATCTTAATGTTGTTGCCCCAAACTCCGTTCGGAATGTACCAATAATAACTGTTGTAGGAAGCCGGATAAGCGCTGCGGATTACGTTCCATGTCGCTCCGTCGTCGTCAGTATATTCCATTGAAATAACTCGCACTCCGGAAGTTGCCGACCAAGCAAGTTGATAAGAATGCCCCGCCATCCAGTTCTCGCCTCCAACCGGTTGCGTAATCGTTACCGTTCCGATTGTAAAGTTCTCCGCGCTTTCATCAAGAACATCTGAATTTGAAGAGGAAGAAATCCTAATTCTTGCTTCTCCTGTAGGTAAATCGGGGACAGTTAAAGTATAGGAAGCCTGACCTGCAGGAATTCCGCTCGCAATATTTTGAGAATAAGTCGCTCCTCCGTCTGTCGATAAATCAATATCAACGTTGCCGCTGAGGTTCGTCGTCCAAGTTACAGCGGCTGTTGAGCCGACTTCCCAACCTTCTCCTCCGTTTGGTGAAGTGATCTGCAAGTTTAGAATAGTAAATGTAGATGAACTTTGATCATAAACATTTGAATCGCCGGAATAACTAATCCGCACCAGCGCCTGGTCGGAAAGTTCATCGGGAATAAGCCATGAATAAGTCCCGACTCCTCCGTTAATTGAATCGGCTATTGTAGTCCATGCGCCGCCGTCAACGGAGTATTCCAAATTCACATAGGTAATGAACGAACTGTTCCACGAAATTACTTCGGTTTCTCCGGCGCGCCATTGCTCGCCGCCCGTAGGAGAAGTTAAACTTAAATCCGCCGTAATAAAATTCGGAGAAGTTGCAATTACAGTTCCGGGATTTGCCTCGTCGTAAATTCTTATTTTTGCTTCATTGGTAGAAGTAACATTAACATTCCACAAGTATTGATTATCATTTGCGTTAACTCCGGTTGCAACAGTATTCCAACTCGAGCCGCCGTCCGAAGAATATTGAATCGCTATAGTTGAAATATCACTGCTTGCAAACCACTTTATCGCTGTCGCTCTTCCCGTTTGAAAAACCGAGCTTGTTACCGGAGAATCAATCCTCAGTTCGCTTAAAGTAAAATTAGCGTTGGAAACATCCGACACTCCGCTTCCGCCCGAATCTATTACTCTGATTCTTGCTTCTTTTGATGGAGAAACAGTTGTGGAATCGATATTCCAAGTATATTTACCTAAACTTGCAACTACATTCGAAGCGATTGTCGTCCAGTTTACGCCGCCGTCAATCGAATACTGAACATTAACGTTTGCAATTTCAGAGCTTGTCCACAAAATTGTCTTGGAAGTTCCTATCAGCCAAAGTTCGCCTCCGTTCGGATAATTAACGGAAATAGTTTTTGCTTTCGTACCATCCGGCGTCTGTGCAAACATCGCACTGAAAGCGAACAAAAACAACAGCAACAATATTTTTGATAATTTTTTTAGCATAGTTTAAATTAATAACTTCCCGCTCAATTTGGTTTGCTCCGGGTCATATCAAATTAATAATTTATCCTGATAATTGGTGAAAACACAAGATAACTTTTCTGTCTGTAGTAAGGTAAATTCCCCGAGAAAGCAAATCCCGAATAAAATTTAAAGTCAAATCCGATAGTATTTCCAAGCATAATTCTTGTTTTTACGCCGAAATATGTGTATCCGTCGTTAACATTTATGTTCCATTGAAATGCGGCTTTATACTGCAGAAGCCCGGGCGCATTCGATAACGAAGCTTCGAGATTAAGATTATATTTAAACTTCGATTTATCCGGGTCCAAATCTATTAAATTGGAATACTTCGGATTATACAAATAGTTGTAAATATCAAATCCCGTAATCCCGACCGAAGCGTTAAACCATCCGAGGTCCATTACGTTAAAGATATTGTTGTAATGCCCGACAATGGCAAAATAATTTCTTGTGGAATAAAACTTTGAGATGTAACCGAGTTTAAAATAAGTCGCAGGATACTGAGTAACCGCAAACGAAGTATAAAGTTCAAAATTGTAATTCTTAGCGTTATCGATTATCAAGTTTAAGGGATTTCCTTCAAACTTAAAATAAAGATTCGAGCCGGTGCTGTAAAGTTTTCCGCCGGTAAGCGGACTGAATTCAAACTCCGGCTGGTGCGCCGTAAATCCTAATCCGGCTTCAAAACTGTAGGTGCGGTAAGGCTCGGAGTTTATTAAGTAATCGATATACGTCAACTTCACACCGGCGATATAATTCGGATAATACCACCCGGGGATTAAAATGTAATCGTTCCCCCATCTTCCGACAAATGAAAACAAATACTTGTTCCGATATGTTGTAGTTAACGATAGGAACATTAATTCCGGATCCGTGATATTCAGGTTAATGTCGAAATCGTAAGCGTCTTTATTGTCGTAATAAGTTTTGGTTAAGTCGTTAAAAGCGTAAAATTGACTTTTGAGATTGTTGTAAAGTTTATCGCCCAATATCTCCCGTATTTGGATATTATCTTTAATCGGGTCAAAGAAATATATGTTTCTGACACTATCCTTCTTAGTGCTGTCTAATTTGGATTCCGTAAAGAATCGCATCACTTCAATTTCATTGTCGTAATATCGTCTGCGAAGCTCCACAAAAACTTTTCCCTCGTAAATATCTTTAGCTTTTTGCTCAACATATTTTTTGCTCGGTTTTTTGCCGTCAACTTTTAAAGCGTTTGCCACAACCATTCTGTTAAAAATTTCGCGTACAAAAAGCGGGTCGGTGATGTCCCAAATATTTTTTAGATCATTGAAAGCAATCGTGTTGTATTCAAGATTATGATAAATTTTCTTTATTCTGTCGATTTTCAGAGAATCGGACTTCTGGGCGTAAACCGAAGAAAAGAAAAAGAATAAGATCGATATGTAAAAAACCAACTTTTTCACTAAAATCCCAATCTGTAAACTAATTGAACAGCCGCGCCGGTATTTTCCCATTCCCTTAAATTACGAAACATAGGTTTGGAAATATATTCCACTGCAAATCTGAAAGTATGAAGTTTATTAAGTTCAAAAATCTTAAGCCAGAATTTCCCTCTTATCATACTGTCGAAATATCTTAACTTCATTCCGAAAAGTTCTTTTTTCTGCGGAACAAATGTAAAGTAGAAATTAATAACCGGACTTATTTTGTAATGCACAGGATAATCCTTAACTCCCTTGTAGTAAACGACTTCATAAACATCAAAAGCTCCCATTCCTACATCAATACGGAATCGCATATTAAGCCGCTCGCTTTTATTCCAGTAGAACGACATTGTGTATTCCCAAGAATTTGTATTGAAGAATGCATGCGAGCTGTCGCTTCTTCCAAATGTAACGTAAGGATTACTGAAATTTTTGAAACCGTTTGCAAAATAGAAATTCATGAAAGGCAAACCGTAAATTCGCGTTGTGCTTATATCAACCACAAGTCCCGATAGAACGTTTAGCTTAGGCGGGTCGGCATAAACAAACGGCAGTTTATTTGCGAATGACGAAGTATTTAATCTGAATCGCGTTAAAATTTTTGCATTCACAAGAAAATCATCATACAAGTTCTGTACAACTTCCGAGAATGAGATAAACGTCCGCAATCCCAACGACATAGTCATGGACTGCCACGGAAGAAGATTCAGAACTTTTGTCTCGCTGTTCCATTCCGCGCCTATCGAACTGAACCCGAAATTAAGATGCTTGGAATCGTAAAAGGTAATGTGGCTGAAATCCGCTTCCAAATGATACGGAAAATTAACCGCGCCCTTTTTTCGTCTTCCTCTGCGCACTCGCTTCTTAACAACAGCGGGATGAGGAAAATACTCGGATGAATTAACCCAATTGTAATTAAGGAAATCCTGATTGTTTTTCCCCGAGATTCCTTTACTTTTCATTAGTTTACTATCTACCGGAATACCAAGCAGCGAATTAGGCGCTTGTTCTTCGAGGGCATTTTCCAGCAGGACATAAAGTTTTTTATAAATCTTCTTATGATTAAAATAGAGGTTCTGAATGTCGCCGAAATTAAGAACGAGAGTAGTATCAAAATTAGAGCCGGATGAAATCTGATCAAAAAGTCCGCCGCCTGTTCCCTGCGCCGATTTATCTACTTCCTCGAAAACTCGTAAAATTGTTAAAGAGTCCGTGTCAAGCGTTTCACCGAGAAATTCCATAAAGTAATTTACGCCGTCGGCTATCCGGAACGAAAAAGTTTTTTGCTTCAAACTTAACTTGGGGACATTCTTAAGAACGGATAAATCTTTTTTCTTAATCTCAATCGGAATAGAGTAAATATTAAGATATTTTTTATCTTTCTCTAATTTCTTCTCTACCAATTTGTACATATCTCCCAAACTCTGCCCTAATGACAAAGTTGCGGGTATGAGGAAAGAAACCCCCATTATAATTAAGAATATTTTCCTAAAAAGAATTTTCACGGAAACTAATAATTAATTCTAATAATCGGAGAAAATACCATTTGAGAATCTGTTCTGTACGGATATTTTTTTGTATCCAGATTGAAAAATGAATTGTAAGTAACTCTGAAACCAAATGTATCGCTAAGCATAACTTTAACGTCCACGCCTCCGACCCCGAATCCTTCCGTACTGTAGCCGAGCTTAAACAAAATTCTGTGCTGAATTAATCCGCCGTAATGTTCTACTCCGACTTTGGCATTAATAAAATGTACAAAACTGTTGAAGAAATCATTTCCATCCAAATCCACCAGATTTTTTCTACCCGGAATATATTGCAGATGTTTTAGGGAATGGGAAGAAATACCAAACCCGAACATAAACTGACCTAAATCATAGAGATTAAAAAGTTTTCTTTTGGTGATACCGATATTAACAAAATCCCGTACGGAATAAAAACTTTTCATTCCCATATTTCCGTAATCCTTATCGGTAAAATCGGAATAAGCAAACGCGCCGGAAACATCAAGATAGTAACCGGTAACCTTAGGGAAAATATATCTGAGCGCGTCCCCGTTAATTTTGAAATAAATATTACTTGCCGAACGCATTAACGGACTCGCAGGCTGGCTTGATCTGAAAACCTGAGAAGCTGGCGCGCTTGTTCCGAAAGCGACTTTATAAGTATAATCCTCAGGGTCGTCAGTTAAATATTTGTAGTAAGTAATTTGTGCTCCGAAAAAATAATCGGACGAATACCACGCCGGGAGATAAACTTCGTCCATTCCCCACTTACCGAAGAACGTAGCGAGATACTTGTTGCGATAATCGGAAGTCGTTGACCAAAACATTAAATAAGGATCAATCGCATCCATATTAATATCGAAAAAATACCCGGGCTTAACGTCGTACTCACGTTTGGTTATGTCGCTGAAGTAGTACTGACGCTTCTGTAATTCCTTATAAAGATTTTTGCCGACAATTTCCTTTAAATAAAATCCGTCATAAATCGGATCGAACAGAAAATGAGGATTTTTCTTGTCAAGCTCGCCTTCAGGCACAAAAGCGAAGAACTCGATTTCATCGTCATAATATCTTTTGCGCAAATCAAGAACTACTTTTCCTTCAAAGATATTCTGTGCAAGCTTCTTTAATTTCGCGCTGCTGACTTTTTCTCCGTTGATCCTGAGAGCGTCGTTTACAATAAATCTCCCGAATACGTCTCTGACAAAACTCGGGTCCTTAATTACCCATTTAACTTTTAAGTCGTTATATGCTATTGTATTATATTCAAGATTATTAAAGATTTTTTTCAAATCCTCTTGACGTTTAGTATCTATTTTTGATTGCGCAAAATTAGAATTAGCAAAAAGAAAAAGAAACAGCGCAAAATATTTCACGGTTGTAATAATTTTTTTATAGTCCATATCTATACCTCAAATTAAGGGCTAAGCCGCCGGATGTTTCCCAGTCTCTCTGTTTTCGTCCCAAAGGCGCGGTAATATATTCAACATCGAACCTGACATTATGATTTCCCATATTGAACAATCTGATCCAGCTGTCAATCGTAAGCTGTGCATCAAAAAGCTTAAAACTTGTGGATAACAGAGGCAAATTTTTAGGCGCGAAAGTGTACCAGAATTTAACGCTCGGCATCATCTTATTCTGAATAAGCTCTTTCGATTTGTAGGTTCTGCCGGCGAATTCGGCGCGCCAAATGTCATAATAGGCAAAGCCCGCGTCAAGACGAAACATATTTTCCATTTTTTCATCGGCGTTCCAGTAAAACGACATTGAGTAAGCAACTTGATTGAGTGAAAAATAAGCGTAAGTTCCGCCGTTGTTAATTTTTCTGTTTCCTGATAAGTAAGCGTTCGGAGAACTCAAATCGCTGCCGGAAACCGAAAAATACAACCGCATATCGGGTAAGGTAAACGGACGCGTAATTGTAATATCGGCAAGAACTCCCGTGTTAAAGTTCAAGCGGGGAGCGTCGGCAAAAATCAAAGGATTATGATTAAACTGCCAATATCCGTCTATCGGAGTATCTTTTGACATAAACCAGCGAACCTGAAACTTCGCGTCGATGTAAGTGTTTTTTCGCGGTGTCTTTTTATCGCCGAGCATAAAAAGCGTCCGGAATCCTGCGTCCAAAAGCATATTCTGCATCGGAAGAAGATTCAAAACATCTTCTTTCGTGTCAAGCTCCAAACTTGCTCCGCCGATTCCGAATCTCATGAATTGATGAGAGAAACTTAGAGAATTCAAACTTACGTCAACATGAAAAGAAGTTTCTGTTTTTCCTTTCTTTCTGCCGAAAGAAGTTTTCTTTTTTTCAAGTTTCGGGTACCAGTGCGCAGGTTCGTTAAATTTTTGAAAGCGGAGATAATCGGTCATATCCCTTGAAGCAAAACCGAAACTCTTCTTGATTTTTTTATCCGGAGTAATTTTAAGCAATGATTCCAGAGGCGTATCTTCATTGACCATTATGTAAGTTTCAACTTTGTAATACAACTTTTTATATTTATCGGGATAATTGACTTTCAGATTATACATATCCGAAAACTTCATCACCTTGGTCGTGTCGTCTTTCGGAGGAGTTACGGATTCAAACAACCCGCCGGATGAAAGTGAATTCAATTTAATCTGCTCGATATAAAGAAGCTGCAGAGAATCAAGATCCAATCCGTCTTTAAGGATTACAATGCGGTATTGATATTGATCCCCGAATTTGAATCGGAAAGGTTTTTTACGATTCGTCCTCGGAAGCGCCAATAAATCGGCATCCGATTTTTTATTCAATTCCAAAGGGAGTGAAAATACATTCAAGTATTTTTTATCCTTATCCAACTTAACTTCAATCATTTTAATCAGGTCGTTTGTTTCCTGAGCAAATGTTGTAGTAGCGATAAGAAAAATTATAAGTTGTAAAATAACTTTTTTCATAATGGCTCAAATATTATTTATAAATTGTCGCATCATAAGTTCTGTCGATTGTTTCGCCAAACTGAGTTCTGAACCGCACATGGAGCGTAGTTTCAATTTCGCCGTATTCTTCAATGCCGTCCAAATAATCTTTGCTTAATTCAAACTGCACATAAAGCCAGCTCCCGGCTCTTGTCGGACGGGCGTTAATCACCAATCCTTTCGGTTCGGAAGTTAGTCTGAACCCTTTGACCTGAGGCTGAATTACCACAAATCCGTTATCGGTTTTGCCGAAGTAGGAATACAAAATACGCATTGCATTCCTGTTGTAAGCGCTGATAATCACAGGCTCAGCGTCGGATTTGTTATCGGTTCTGCGCCAGTCGGTAAAATCGTTAATTTCCGGTTTAAGAATACTAATTTCCCATTCCGATTTATGTACGTCAGGACTTCCAATCTCTCTGTATTCAAATTCCTCTCCGTTATAATAACCGACAACCTTAACCTTGGAGCCGACATATTTCAAGTCGGAAAGAACGCTGTCGAGTTTCACAACCGAACCTTTGTTCTGCCCGATAATGCTTCCTCCTCCGTCAAAAATTTTGTAACTGTAAAGCGAGGGATCTCTGAATTGAATCGTTGCGAAACTAAATGTTTTTTTCTGTGAATAGAAATATCCCTTGGGGCTGAGGTCAATGGGAGCGGCAACTTCAGGCAGTTTAACGTTTACAAGATAATAAACTACTTTCCTTCCCGAGCCCCGCTCTCCTTTAACTTTAATGTCGAGTTTAATATAATAAGTCCCTTCTTTTTTTATCGTCTCAAAAACCGAAAACTGTACATCCGTACCTCTGCCTCCTCTGGTTTTCTTAGCAATCTGGGCGTTGGTCGGGTCTTGCCAAAGTTCATCGCATTTTCTTATCGGATTCATTCCAGCATCCAACAACTCGGCATCCACTTTAATCCTCAGAACGTTTGCAATAACAATATTTTTATTCTGAGGAATCTTAAATTTCTGCATAGTCGTTACGTTTACGGTATCCTTAATCGTTACTTTTGCATTTGACGTACTAAGCGCAGCAAAAACAAACAATAACAAAAAAATTACTCTTTTCATATTAAACTCATTTCAATTGTTATAATATTTTTGTTTAGAAAGAAAACTCAACTTCTTTCTTCTTAACGCCGCCGAGACGTTTAGCGTTAATTGTGAACTTCACTTTCGGACTGACGGCTTCGAGATTATCTCCGACCATCTCTTTTAATTCCTTCCGAAGGAAATCCGGAAGATAATCGGGAAGTTCCCGTTTAACATGGAACTGTGCAACGAATGTATATTTACCCGGTCTGGTCAGCAGCGCATTAAATACGGCGGAACCATCCGAGTTTTTGTCTATGAAATATTTGTCATTTTTTGTCTCATCCGTTATTCCGGTTTTGGGCCAGCCGAGAGGTACAGTTTTTGACTTAGGATCCACAACTATGGAGTAATGAATGTTTGCTTTTTCTTTATCCGAAACCAGTCCGATAGGAGTCATAACAACCTTCTTAGGTTCTTGGTTTTTACTTTTTATACTGTAATCGGATTTAACTTCCGGAATGTTTAACAAAACCGGTTTCTTATAAGATTCTGCAATCGTCGCAAGCATTTTATCCCTGATAGCTTCTTCCTGATCGAGCAAATCATCTCTTTCCACAATAACCATCAACAACTCGGATATCAGAACAATGTATAAGACAAAATAGACCATGTTTTTTTTCATGGTAATTTTCCTCTTCTAATTAAAAAATATACGATTTAACTTTTTACAACTTCTTTCAATTCGGATAACGCTTTGACGTTAGTCATTTGAATCTCGTTAATCCGTTTCGAAATGGATTCGAACTTATCAAGATATTCGTTAACCATCTTGATTTCTTCGTCGGTTAAATCTTTTAGATCTCTGATATCTCTCTGGAAATCGGGACGAGGCGCGGCTTTTGCTTCCTCTGCAGCAGGCGCTCCGTGACCGTGAGCCTCTTCAGGCGTGAAAAATGTTACAATTGCAAGTAACATCAAAAGAGTAAACTCCAATAAAATTGCAGCGACAACCCAGTTCGGGTCGAGCGTGCCTTTTTCTGTTAACATAAAACGGGGAATAACCGAAAGTGTACCGGCAACCTTGCCAAGTCCTCTTAAACCTACAATAATAATTAAAAAGGCGGCGCCCATGTAAACAACTCCGGCAACGTTATTAGCGTAGGAAGGGATAAATGTGTAAACCATATAACGGCCAAATGCGGTTTTAGGTTCGTTTGCTTTTCTTTTAGCCACGATACATCTCCTCTTTTTTGATTTGATAAGTTAAGTTAAAAAAAAAATAATTAAAAATCATTGCTCTGCGTCAAACCAATCGAAAAAAGTTTTTAAAGCTTCTTTATCCTTTTCATCGAGATAATAGAAATTTATCCCGCGGGGAGTAATTTCCCAGAATTCTTCATTATCGGTACTAAAAACAATTTCTTTAATTTTTTTGATTCTTTCTTTCGGCTCGACCAGCATATCGTCAAAAACTTCTTTTGCATAATCAATTCTGTTTTGCCTGAGAAAGAAAGCCGCGAGTTTAACTTGTGCAATTCTAACTCCGATTAATGAAATCTCCTTTTGTGATAAATTTGTCTGTTCCGCATTATCCTCAATAGGTTCATCCAATGTTAAAAAGAGTTCCAGAAGTTTATGAAAATCCTTTACTTTATGCTCAAATGCCAATTTGGTAATCAGAAACAAATCATGGGCGGCAGTTTCCAAAATAAAATAAACGTGGTATTTGTTCGCTTCCTGTCCGTAATACTTAAAGAAAAAGTAAAATTTTAGAAGAAGATTAAAATCATAATCAATTATTTTTTCAGCCATTATTCGATAATGTTCCAAAGTGTTAAACGCCGATCGAGGATCGTGGGATGTAATGGAAACTCTCAGGAATGAATTAAAATATTGCATTATTGTCCAGATTACACCGTTATCCGAAGAATTAACCGCGCTTTCAAAAATCAGTCTGCTGTTAATCAAAACGCCGGAAGCAATATCCCTCTGATTATCCTTCGAATTGATAAAAATCATTTCGTATAATCTGAATATCTTCCTTTCCAAAAGGATATGCTGTTCTTCTATCCGGTTCATAACATATGCGCTGTAGTTTGAAAAATCCGGATCAAGATGTTCTTTGCCGCTGAGCTTAAACCATACCGTGGGAAATTCGTTTTTTGAGGGGATGTAAAATGTCAATATATTTTTCAAGGAGTTCAAACAATAAAGCGAAACGGCGCGATCGCTCTGATAAACTGAATTTAAAGCGACATCGCCAATAAAATCAATATTGTCAGCTAATTTTTCTCTATTCGGAAGAACGCTATTTTTATCTTTTGCCGAGCGGGTTTCTCTGATTAACTTTTTCGATTCAATCTCAACTTCCTTTAAGAAATGTTCCGGACGAAGAAAATTAAACACATAAGTGAAATGAGGAATAACAATTATCAAACTGATAACCAATAAAAACAGAGTGAACAAAATGCTGAAGTAAGGAATGTGAGCGGGAGTCATTGTGTTAGCCAACAAAATAGTATTCGCTCCGGAAACAACAAATAAAGCTACAACAATAAAATTCACTTTGTCGGTAATAACCATTTCCATAATTTTTGACGAATACTTGTTGGCAGCCAACTGGACAATAATTGCGACGGCGGTAATCTCAATTCCCAGAATGGAAGTCATAACTTCCCCCATGTTTCCGAAAGAACTGAGAACGAGGTTTAAATCACCGCTGAAAATTGAGTTTTTAAGAAATTCTGAAATTTGTGCATGGAAAATAGCATCAATCGAACGGTTTACAGCGAATACTGCAAAACTTAATGCAATAAGTATTAACAAAGGTTTTAACCAAAAAAAAGACTTCTCTCTGCTCCGCATAACTCACCATTTATTGCCTTGCAATATATAGTTTTTTTAAAATAATTTCATTAATAAAATATTAATTACTCATTGACTTATAATTTGGCGAATTATAAAAAAAATACTATTTTTGGACTTAAAATTTATGCGCCCGTAGCTCAACTGGACAGAGCGTCTGACTACGGATCAGAAGGTTGAGGGTTCGAATCCTTCCGGGCGTACTAACAGAGAGTAGGAATGATTTTCTCAGAAGAAAATTATAAGTTTATGTTCCAAGCCTTGCTCCTTGCCGAGCAAGCCCTCCACGAAGAAGAAATTCCGATAGGCGCAATTGTAGTTAAAAACGGCAAAATTATCGGGCGCGGGTTCAATCAGGTTGAACGCCTACACGACGCTACCGCTCACGCCGAAATATTAGCCCTTACTTCCGCTATGAATCACGAAAAAGATAAATTTTTAACCGACTGCGATTTATATGTAACCGTAGAACCATGCTTAATGTGCGCCGGAGCAATAAAACTATCGAGAATCAGAAATTTGTATATAGGAACGTTAGAGCCGAAATTCGGGGCTTGCGGTTCTGTTTATAACGTTATTGAGGATAACAAATATAATCACAAGGTAAATTTATTTTCCGGAATATATGAAGATGAAAGCAAAAATTTACTATCCGAATTTTTTAACAAGAAACGGAAATTAAATAAAACGACTTTAGATTTTTCTTAATTCATAATAAAATGAGAATAAAATGGAAATAATTATTTTCGGAGCGCCGGGGGTTGGGAAAGGAACTCAGGCAAAGGTATTATCGCAAGATCTAAATATTCCCCACATCTCTACGGGAGATATTTTACGCGCCGCCGTTGAGGAAGGTAGTCCGCTTGGCAAACAAGTTAAGGAAATTATGGAAAAAGGCGAATTGGTCAACGACGAATTAATGGCTGAGCTTGTTAAGGATATGCTTCACAGCGAACGCTGCAAAAACGGATTTATTCTGGACGGATATCCGAGAACAATTCCTCAAGTTAAGATATTCGAACAAATCCGGAAAGAATTAAATCTACAGCACACTTGTCTGTTGGAAATTCAAGTTGATTTTGATGTAATTATCAAGCGTCTTACAAGCCGGATGCTTTGTGTTAAGTGCCATTCTATAATTACGGAAGATCAAATTGTTGAAAAGGATACTTGTCCTGTTTGCGGCGCTAAAGGTTCTTTGATTAAGAGGAAGGACGATACACTCGAAGTAGTTCAGAACAGGTTAAAAGTTTACCGGGAATCCACCGAGCCGATAATTAATTATTATCAAAAATCAGGCGATATTAAAATACTTACTGTTAACGGAGATCAGCCTGTTGAAAAAGTTACTCGCGAGATTGAAAACAAACTGCAAGAATGTTAGAGCGGAACGAAATTATTTTTTCTCTTTTAAGGTTTTATCGTTCAGCTCAAAAATTTTACGCTCGTTTCTGATTAACGAGTAATCGTGCGTAGTCAGCAGAACGGCTGTTCCGCGCTTATTTATTTTTATAAATAATTCCAATATCTCAGCCGATGTTTCCGGGTCCAAATTTCCGGTCGGTTCATCGGCTAAGATTAAAAGAGGATTATTCAGAAGCGCTCTCGCAATAGCCGCTCTTTGAAGTTCTCCTCCGGAAAGCTGTTCGGGCAGCATCCCTTTTTTGTCGAAAATCCCAACGTCGTTAAGCGTCTCTTTTATTTTCTTTCTGATTGTTCTTGAGGAATAGCCGAGTATTTCCATTATGTAAGAAAGATTTTGATAAACAGTCAAATCCGGCAAAAATTTAAAATCCTGAAAAACGATTCCGAGTTTGCGCCTGAGTTTGGGAATATCCTTTTCCTTTATTCCTTCATAATTAATTCCGTCAAACGTAATGGAACCGGAATCGCACTTTTCGGAAAAATTAATCAATCTCAGAATCGTTGATTTACCGACGCCGCTCTTCCCCGTTAAATAAACAAATTCTCCTTCCTTCATTTCGAAATTAATATTATTAAGGATTTGGTTTTTGTCATAACTGAAATAAACATTCTCAAACTTTAACATCGTTATACCTTTCTCTTTAATACAAATTGCACTCTCGATGATTCCGGCGAACCATCCTCAAAAGTGAATGCGTCAAAACATTCCGAAACATAAAGCGGACTATCTTCAACTATTTCAAAATATGTTTCAAACGGATAAATTTTCTGCTTGTGAACTTCCTTAAAAATTTCCTCTCCAATCGAAATCTCAAATTCGTTAACGTGAATTCTTTCATCTTCTAAATAAACGCTTGTTTGTTTGTACTTTAAATCTTCAAATTTGTCTTCTCTGTTTAAATGCTCTAAATTATTTAAACTGTTGTTCTCCAAACTAACGTCAAAAGTAAAAATCCCGTCGGCGGAAAGAACTCTTCCTACCTCATTAAACAAACCGCGCAGATCGGATTCGGCAAGCAGATAATTAACGCTGTCGAAAGCCGAAAAAATAAAATCAAACTTTGAGCTAAACGGCAGCTTTGTCATGTTGCAACAGACACGTCTGATTCCGACGCATTCTTTACTACCGAGCATGGGGAGCGACAAATCGGACGTGATTACATCGTATCCGGACTTAACGAGTTCGCCGGCAAGGATGCAGTTGCCTCCCGCCAATTCGAGAAATCTGTTTCCCGTACATTCAAAATCTTCGTAAATTGCCAGCAGATATTCCGCCCAACTTTCGTAATTTACGTCAGCCATAAGGCGGGAATAAAGTTTACTGACCGCTTCGTACTGTTCAATTTTTTTCATTGCGATTTGCCAAAATTTTTTCAGCCCAAATAAGCGCTTCGGTAAAACTCGATTCGTCAGCCGCGCCTTTTCCCGCAATGTCGAAAGCGGTTCCGTGATCGGGAGATGTGCGAACATAAGGAAGCCCTGCTGTAAAATTGACGCCCGAATTAAAATTAATCATTTTAAAGGGAATCAACGCCTGATCGTGATACATCGACAAGACGAAATCAAACTCAAGATATTTTCTTGTGGCAAAAAATGCGTCGGGAACAAAAGGTCCCGAGATCGAGCAATCCGCTTCCGATTTAAATTCTTCAATAACGGGTGAAATCACCTCAACCTCTTTCCTTCCAATATTTCCGTTTTCTCCCGCGTGCGGATTTAACCCCAGAACAGCAATTTTAGGCGAGTTAATTAAAAAGTCATTTTGTAAAGTTTTAACCGCGACATCCAATTTTGATTTAAGCAAACTTGGAGTAAGCAAGCTGTCAACTTCCTTAATGGGAACATGCACAGTCGCCAATCCGGTTTTAAAATCATTCGATAAGAATGTCATCATATAATCCACCGTGCCGCTTCTCTCGGCTAATAAATCAGTATGCCCGTTGTAATTAACTCCCGCCAATGCAAACGCTTCTTTGGAAAGAGGCGCGGTAACAAGTCCTTCGGCTCTACCCGATTCAATCAAACTTATCGCTTTGTCAAGCGACTTGAAAGCGGTTGCGCCGCTCGTTTCAGTAGGTTCCCCGATCTCGATTTCCGCGTCTTCCAAAAATAATATTTTTACTCCGGAACTTCTTTTATCGGATGAAGAAAAACGAGAGAAAGGAAACTCCGGGCGAACAAGTTTTGAAGTCAGTTCAAACACATTTTCCGGGATGATTAAAATAATCTCCGAATTGCATTCCTTGTAAATTTCATTCAAAGATTTGAAAATAATTTCCGGCCCGATACCGTTTATATCTCCGCAAGAAACAGTCAGCGTTTTCATTTGATTTCCATCAGTTCATATTTACCGTTTTGGTTTTTATCGACAAAAATATAATTTCTGTTACCATAATTCCAAATCTCAATTGGAAGATTTAGAGTATTGAACTTTCTTTCAATTGAAACCGGTTTGCCGTAACGAATATATATTTTTCCCATATCGGTTTTGTAGCCGTCCGTTCTTTTTTTTACCGTAAAATGAGTTTCGGCATAATCGACGCGGCGAAAAAACTCGTTCATCAAAGGATTAAAAGCCGTTCCGGGATTGTCGTCATACCGCTTCCATAAATCAAATAAAGACTCTAACCTTTGATTTTCGTTTGCCGAATAGAGTCCTCTTAATTCCTTTTTTGGGAAAATGAAACTAAGCGCCTCGATTGTTTTTTCCCAATCGTTTAATATTTTAGGTTTGTTTTTCCAAATAATACTAATCTTGAACGATTGAAATTTTCCCTCGGAATTCAGTTTTAAAATCGCGCTTCCCGGAATCAACTTTGCAGCGCTCTCCTCAAATGAATAGAGAAAAACGTTTTCACTCCGGTTTTCCTTATCGCAATTAAATTTTACAAACGGGGAATCATTCCTTACCGAAATATCAAGATTATTACAATTGAATTTTTTCCCTTTGGAATGTGAAACTTCTTCTCCGTTCTGTGTAACAAAAATTTCAGGCGATTGAAGTTTGTTTTTACTTACAAAAAACACTACCGGTTTAATGTCGCCAAACGGGTAAAACTCTCCGAAAGAAATTACTCTCCCCTTATTTTCCTTAATATTATCGGACACGAAAAGAAGCGAGCCGTTTATTTGAGTGTTTTTCTTAATGTGAAGTTTTTTATCCTTCAAATTTCGTACGCCCGGCTTGCCGTTTTGAGAAATCGCCGACTTGAACAAGAAATCTCCGGCGGGAAGATTCAGCTTAAACAGAAAAGAAATAAATTTGGATTTGTTTTTTGTGGCTCTGTAATCGGCTGCAGTTACGGCGCGACTTTTTTCATCCCGAAAGAGATTTTTTAACGAATCGTAAACTTCAAGCGAAACCGTAACCTTTGCCTCATACCTTCCGTTTGATTTCTCGAAGAGAATATCGGAGTAATTGATTTGATAAAGCGCAAAACATTGGTTGAGCGAGTCGCCGGGAAGAACAAACGTCTGTAATTTCCCGGCTGTCCGGGCGTTCAAAACGCCGAAAGTCTCAAAAAACAGAATGAGTAAAATCAACCAAAGTTTTTTTTTCGGCTTCAATTAATCAGCTGTTCATACTCATAAGGAATTCTTTATTATTCTTTGTACCCTTCATTCTGCTTAACAAAAAGTCCATTGCTTCAACAGGGTCATAATCGCTCAAGAATTTTCGTAAAACCCAAATCTTGTTCAGTTCGTCTTCGCTCAAAAGAAGTTCTTCTTTTCTCGTTCCGGTTTTGTTCAAATCTATTGCGGGGAAAATTCTTCTGTCGGCGAGAGAACGGTTAAGCACCAATTCCATATTGCCGGTTCCTTTGAATTCCTCGAAAATAACTTCGTCCATACGGCTGCCGGTTTCCACCAAAGCGGTGGCAATAATCGTAAGACTTCCGCCTTCGTCGATATTTCGCGCCGCGCCGAAAAACCGTTTCGGTTTGTGAAGCGCATTGGAATCAACGCCGCCGGATAGGATTCTTCCGCTGTGAGGAATAACCGTGTTGTGCGCGCGAGCAAGTCTGGTAATACTGTCAAGAAGAATAACGACATCGCTGCCGACTTCCACCAACCTCTTCGCTCTCTCGATTACCATATTAGCAACCTGAACATGACGCTCGGGCTGTTCGTCAAATGTGGAGGCAATAACTTCGGCGTTTACCGAACGCTTCATATCAGTTACTTCTTCGGGGCGTTCGTCAATCAGAAGCATCATTAATTTAACGTCGGGATGATTTCTTGTAATTGAATTTGCCATTTTCTGAAGCAATATCGTTTTACCGCTTTTCGGCGGCGAAACTATCAAGCCCCTCTGCCCTTTTCCGATTGGCGACAATAAATCTACAATTCGCATCGAATATTCGCCGGGAGAAGTTTCGAGATGCAATCTTTTATTCGGATAAAGAGGAGTAAGGTTATCAAAGAAAGTTCTTTGACGTATCTTATCGGGACTTACGCCGTTAACGGCTTCGACTCTTAAAAGGGCAAAAAATCTTTCGCTGTCTTTGGGAGGACGAACCTGACCGCTGACAAAGTCGCCGGTTTTAAGATAGAATCTTTTTATTTGAGAAGGTGAAACGTAGATGTCGTCGGGGGAAGGAAGATAGTTGTAATTAACGGATCTCAAAAATCCGTAACCGTCAGGCATAACTTCCAACACTCCTTTTGAGAATGTAAGTCCATCCTTTTTGGTTTGTTCTTCCAATATTTTTACAATAAGTTCTTGTTTCCTTAAGTCTCGATAATGCTCCAACTTAAGCTCTTTTGCAATTTGGTATAAATCAACCAATTTCTTTTTTTGTAATTCAGAAATGTCCATTGACATAATTGGTTCCTATTATTTTTTATACAATCTTTTAATTAACATATTCACTTAAAATTACCCGAGAACATTGATTAACAAAGACTTTAGCGATACCCAAGGTTGTCATATTGAGTCCGCCAAGCTTGCCCCAACTGTTTTTTGGGGGTGAAAGAGAAAACCGTCCGAAATATCACTAAATTCGGTGTAAATGCCGGTTTTGAGATTCTTCATTCCGCTCCACTCCATTCAGAATGACAAATTATTAAATTTTGCAAAGTTTTCTAACATTTTAGTCTCAATGCAGGTTTCAATAAATAAGAATTTAACAATAGATGATTTCAACTGAAATCTTTTGGGCGCTACCCTGTTTTTTCATCCGGATAAATCGATTTGAATTAAGTTTATTTTAAATAAGTAATTTCAATCGGCGTTTATTAAGAATGTGATTTAGTGAATTATTTTTTAATCTTTAATAAGTTAATATCAGCATTTATTTTTGAAATTTCAAACATTTTTTATCTGTAGGGAAATATTATTTTCAATATTTAAGCGCCCTGAAGAAAATCAGAGCGCTTGTAAACAAACTAATCAGCTTTTTCTTTGAATCCTTTCAACATCCAATTTTTTGCAAGGATAAGACTTATCGGAGTAATAATTGCAATCAGTCCGTAAATAAACCACATTGTACCGGTGTGCAAATCGGCAACGGGAGTATTTTTCGGGCAATATTTTTCAAGGAAATAGCCGGAGTAAAAACCGGTGAAAACTTTATCGAGAAACCACGGGAACTGCCCCACGCCCATGTAAAGCCCAACCTTTCCTTTAGGCGCAATTTCAGCAATCCATTGCAGAAAACGGGGCGACCACATTGCTTCGCCGATTGTCATCATCAAAACATAAAATAGGAAAAGGTAAATGTTAGGTCCGACGGCGAGAAGAAACGTAGGAATTGCCATTACAACAGTTCCGTAAATCATCATCTTGTAAACGTTGGCGCTTGCTGTTAAGCCCGCAATAATCGGCGTAAGTATGAAAATCAGAACCGGATTTAAATTTGAGAAAACTTCAAAGTATTGACTGACAAGCGTACCCTGAAAAGCTCTGTCCAAATAATAAGGAAGCGTAAGCCAGTTATGCGCAAATAATGTCTGTACCGGAACAAGTATAAATATAAAAAATGTAAACCGTTTATCGCGGAATGGATGCCACGGACGGCGTTTCAAATAATCGTAAGTCGCAACTACAATCATTATCACAAATAAAATGAATGCGATGTCGATATGAATCGACAAACCGAATAAGCGGGCGTCGATAATCCGGTTTATACTGTTATCAATTCCGTAACCTGAAAGGAAAAAGAAAAGAACAGCCAAAGCGGAATAAATAAATATCGGGATATTGTTTACTTTAACGTCCGGTTTAACTTCTTCTTCTTTTTCTTCGGAACGTTCGACTCCCGCTTCGTCGTCTATGTCGTTGTTCTCATTTTTAACTCTGTCGATGGCGGCTTTGTCGGTTTTGCGAGTAATTAAAACAATTGTTAAAATAAGTGAGAGAGCCGTTAAAATTACATAAACCCAAAAGACTGCGGTCAATCCGTTGGGAGGAAAAACCGAAGTAAAACTATGGCGCGTGAAGGATGAGATAAATCCCGACAAAAACGCGCCGAGATTCATAAATCCGTAGATTACGGCATAGCCCATTGCCGCAGTCTTCTTGTTTGTGTAGCGTTTAACACCGGAGTAAGCCGCAGGCTGAAATAAACCGTAAGCAAGCACCATTATGAGCAGCCCGCCAATCATAGTGAAAAACATTGGGGACCAAAGTCCGTGCCCCAAATTAAGCGTACCGGATAAAGCGATGAAGAACCGTCCGATTAACATCGCCACAAAGGAAAGAACAAGCGCCGTTCTGACGCCTAATTTATCCGCCGTCCCGCCGAAAATTAACATTGCAAAAGTAATGCCTCCGGTTACAAAACTGTAAACCAGTCCGGCTTGCGCATCAGTTAATCCGACGTTTTCGGATGAGAATTTTCCGAGGATTGTTAAAATCCCGAAATAGACAAGTCCCTCTATAATATAGGGAACGTTAATTCCCCACAATGCCGTAGGCGCTTTAATAAAAGCCCTGAAAGTTTCATTAAGTTCTTTGAAGGCGTCGCTGATAACCTCCCCAAGAGTTTTTTTCTTTTGTACCTCAGTAGTTTCCTCAGACATAAGATCTCCCTTTTATCACAAAATATTAACTTCAGTTTGCAAAGATATGTTAAATTTTTTCAAAATTAAATTTTTTATTTTTTCGGCAAACTCGATTACCTCTTTCCCGCTTGCCTCTCCGTAGTTAAGAATAACCAGAGCCTGCTTGGGACTTACTCCGACGTTAGCCTCGCGATAACCTTTCAAGCCCGCTTTTTCTATCAGCCACGCTGCGGGAATTTTATATTTTTGCTCGCCCAAATCATAAAACGGAATCGAAGGATGAGCGGTTCGTAGTCGTTGAAGTTCATCCTCGCCGATAATCGGATTAGTAAAAAAACTTCCGGCATTTCCAAATTCTTTCGGGTCGGAAAGTTTCTCCTTTCTGATTCTGATTACTTCGTCGCGGATTTCTTCGATTTTAATTTCACTACGTGAACCGAATTTCTTCTTCAGCGGACGGTAATTAATATTAGGCGAACTCACTTTACTCAATTTCAGCTTCACTCCGGTGATAATAAATTTATCCTTCAGCTCATTTTTGAAAATACTGTCGCGGTAGCCGAATTTGCATTCCTCATTAGTAAATGCAACAGCTTCTTTGCTCTCTATATCGATAGCTTCAAGACTCTCCAGAACATCCTTCAACTCCGCGCCGTATGCGCCTATATTTTGTACGGGAGCCGCTCCGGCTGCGCCCGGAATTAACGAAAGGTTCTCCAATCCCCAGTAATTATTTTTTACCGCAAATCGAACCGCATCGTCCCAAACAACTCCCGCGCTTACTTCCAACAGAACATCCGAATCGTTTTCGGAAATAATTTTAATATCGGCGAATTCCAAATTCAGAACAACGCCATCGTAGTTTTTGGTAAAAAGAATATTGCTTCCTTTGCCGATTGGAAGAAGCGGAAGTCTGTTTTCTCTTGAAAAATCAATAGCTTCGGAGATATCTTTACGAAAGGATGCCGTAATAAAATATTTCGCCTTAACATCGACTCCAAATGTATTAAAAGGTTTAAGCGAAACGTTTTCGGTAATTTTCAAATCAGTTTTTCCAATTGATGAATTTAATCTTATTCCCGTCGGCGCTGAGAACAATCGCTCGGGATTTATCCGTTCTTTTTATTTCAACGCCGAATTTATTGAGTATCCGCAAAGTTTCAAAATTCGGATGTCCGAATTTATTATTTTCTCCGGCGCTAATCAATGCATATTTTGGTTTTACCATTTTTAAAAACCGTTCGCCTGTTGAGGATTTACTTCCGTGATGCCCGACTTTCAGAACTTCGGATTGGAGAAATTTCCCGTATAAATCGCGCCAGAGATTTTCTCCGGTTTTCTCCAAATCGCCTGTAAACAAAAAGGATTCGTTCCCGTAGCAGAGTTTTAACAAGCCGCTTTTATTATTCTGCGAAAACTTTTTGTATTTGATTAATGAAGTATCGTTCAAAAAATATAACCTCGCGCCTCCAATGGAAAACTTTCTTCTTGAGTAATAATCAATCGGGACGTCAAATGACTCGGCAAACTTTTCAAAGGCGACATCTTTCGCCAAGCGTTTATCGATAACCGGTTTATAAATTTGCTTTACCAACCCATCTTTAATCAGGGAAAGCGAACCGCGGTAGTGGTCTGCGTCAACATGTGAAATAAAAAGGTAATCGATTTTATCGACGCCGAGAAAATTAAGGAGCGGCTCAATTACGTACTTTCCGTTATCGAAATGTTTTGTCGCGTTTCCCGCGTCGATTAGCGCGGCTCTCTTATCCGGAAATCTAAGCAGAAAAGAATCGCCCTGACCGATATCAACAGCTATAACATAAAGCTTGTTCTTTTCTAAAAACGGCGGAGAAATAATTCCGTCGTAGGTAAAGAAAATAAGAATCGATAGAATGAGTATCGACACTTTCGATTTAAGACTGTTAAATTTTGTAAATGAGATGTAAATCACAATCAGGAGCGCATAGTATAAAAGCGCTTCCCAAAGATTAAAATTTCTAATCCGCAGATAGGAAAATTCCATGTTGCCGGAAAGTTTTGCCATATAAAACATTATTTCAATAAGAAGTGAGTTTGTTGTCGCGATAAGCGCTCCTAGATACGTTGAAATTACGGCAAAGGCGAGCGAGGCGACGGCAAACGCAACAATGACGCCTATAAGCGGAACCGCGATTAAATTTATGAAAAAAGAAATAAGAGATAATTTTTTAAAATAGATTAAAGTTATCGGCAGAGTTCCGAGCTGTGCGGCAAAAGTAAGAAGAAATAATTGGAGCAAACTTTTAAGAAATTTGCTTCTGACATTAAATGAATTTAAATAGCGTTCAAACGAAGGATAAAAAAACAAGATCGAAAAAACAGCCGCAAAAGAAAGCTGAAATCCCGGCGAAAATAACTCGGACGGATTTATCACAAGCAGAATTAACGCCGCCAAAGCCAAAACATTGAAGGAAGAATATTTCCTGCCCGAAAGGAGAGCCAGTATCATCAATACCGCCATAACGCTTGCCCTTATTACCGAAGGATGAAGCCCGCTGACAAACATAAAAACAATTATTCCCGCAACCGTTAATCCCCCTTTCAAAAAGAGATTAAATCTGCCGAAGATTATGAAAAAAATTGCCGCAATAAAACCGACATGCAAACCGGAAACTGCAAGAACGTGAACAATTCCGGAGTTAATAAAATTCGAGACGATTGATTTGTCCAAGTCCTTTCTTTCGCCAAGCAGCAAAGCTTTTATGAAATGCCTTCTCTCTCCTGTGTAAATCAAGTCGATTTCACGCGCAATACTTTCGCGTATCTTAAACGTTACATTTTTGAAAACGCTTGCGCCGCTTTTGATAGGAAAAACATTATTTACTTTATAAATGGAAGCCTGCGCCGTTATTCCTTTTTCCCTCAAATACTCGCGGTAATCAAATTCGCCCGGGTTTCTTTTATCGCGCGGACGAAAAAACTTACACTTTATTTTTACATAATTCCCTGCGGAAAATTTTCCGGTAAATTTATCCAGCTCATACGGTTTACAGTAAATCTTAGAGAGAACTTTATCGGAAATTTTAAAATTTCTTCTCCCCGTGATTAATGAATCAGCATTCAAGTAAAACGAGACGCTTCTGTCGCGCGGAAGTTCAATATTATTAATGGTTCCGTAAATCATCGCGTTTCGGTATTCGCTTTTGGGAAGATTGTATTCGGGAAGATTTTTTAAATGGAAGGTAATCGAGCCGAGTCCGAGCAAAAAGATAAATACCGACATAAAATAATTTGCGGCATCTTCCCTTCCTGTTTTAATAAGCCAAACAGACAAAATAAAAACAAACAGCGCAAGCGAGAGAATAACCGGAAGCGAAAAGAACATCCCCTTTCCCGCAATTATCCCGACCGAAAAAAGAACGACAACTTTCATCAACGGGGATTCATTTATCTTCATCTTGATAACCGATTGTTTTGGTCTGCATCTTACACCCTCATGTAAAAAAACAAATATAAAAAAATTATTTAGATTCTACTAATATCGTTACCGGTCCTTCGTTTAATATTTCAACATCCATCATCGCGCCGAAAATTCCGCACTTAACTTTATCGGTTCCGAGATTAATTTTCATTCTTGCTGTGAATTTTTCATAAAGAGCTTCCGCAATATCTGGAGGAGCGGCATTCATAAAATTCGGGCGATTCCCTTTCCTTGCGTCTCCGTAAAGCGTAAACTGCGAAATCACAAGCGCTTCCCCTTCGATATCTTTGAGTGAAAGATTCATCTTATCATCCGCGTCGGGAAAAATTCTAAGATTGGAGCATTTATCGGCTACGAAATTAACCTCGCTTTCTCCGTCGGAATGAGTAATTCCAAGTAAGATTACAATTCCCCGCCCGATTTCTTTGTAATAATTTTCTCCGTTCCTTTTTACCGAAACGCTCCCTTTTCTTACCCTTTGGACTAAAGCTCTCATTCTTTTTCCGCTCTGATTATTCTATCAATTTCAGCGTAGTCCTTAGTTATTTCAATTTTGCCAAACCCCTTATCCGTAAGGATTTGCTTAACTTCCTCCCCTTCGTTATGCCCGATTTCAAGATAAAGTTTACCGCCCGGCTTTAACGACTCCGAAGCGGCGTCCGCAATCCTTTTATAAAAAGTAAGCCCGTCCGATTTATCCGTAACCGCAATTTCAGGCTCAAATATTTTTACTTCATCTTCAAGCTCGGAAAATTCATCTTTCGAGACATAAGGGGGATTTGAAATTATAATATCAAAATTAGAAAATTTGCGAGGAAAATTTATATCGAAAATATCCGCTTTTTCAAAATGAATAATTTCGTCGTTTAATATTTTTCGGCAATTTTCGCGCGCGACCTCAAGAGCGTCCTCTGAAATATCCACAGCCGTAATTTCAGCCGTCGGGATTTCCTTTTTTAAAATAATCGGTATATTTCCGCTTCCGGTTCCGATATCCAAAATCGAAATTAAATCTGGAGAAAGATTTTCGCTTACAATCTTTTCAACCAGCAATTCCGTTTCGGGACGCGGAATCAAAACGCTTCGGTTTACGACGAACTTTTCTCCGTAAAATTCCGCATAGCCGAGAACATACTGCAGCGGCTCGCGCTCGCCTCTTCGTTTTAGAAATTCACGGTAAACGTTTTTTTCTTTTTCCGACAGCGGTTTTTCATAAGAAAGGTAAAGTTCCAAACGCTTCATTTTCAGAACGTCCGCAAGAAGAAGTTCGGCGTTTAGCCTTGCTTCCTTAACCCCTTTTTCTTCCAAATATTCGGTAGATAGCTTTATCGCGTCCAAAACCGTCAACATAGTTAATATCTCGTTTCCGATGTTACCGTTCCGTCAAGCGTAAAAATTCTTTTAAATATCAGATTCCCTTTCCGGTAAAATTCCTCGCGCATTAATCTCCCGTTTTCAAAGTAATATTTTGAAGGTCCGTCAAGCGCTCCCTCTTTATATGTTTCGCGGGATTTAATTCTTCCCGTCTCGTAGTACATAGTTGAAATTCCGTTCAATTTTCCGTTAACATAAACAAGTTCTCCTTTTACTTTACCGTCGGGATATTTCAAAACTTTCCGTTCGTATGTTTTTCCCCCGCTTCGGCCGGACTCGATTCGGCGCAACGCCGCAGGATTAAGAATTACTTTCACAAAATCCTTAACTCTTTTCCCGACCGAATAAAAAATCATTTAAACTCGCTGATTATAAAAAATCAATTTGATTAGAAAAAATTAATATATGAAAAAGGAATTAAAAAACCTTACTTTTCCCGTCCAGAGACATAAAGCGCCAATTCCGCAAGCGCAATTGACGACTCGTTCTCAGGCAGCTTTTTCAAAGCCGCGACGGCTTCGTCTACATATTTATCGGCTGTTTTCTGCGCGTACGAAATTCCCCCTTTCTCCTCGACAAAGGAAACAACTTTTCTTATCATATCGGGGTCTTTTCCTTTGCGAATAGCCGAAAGAATTTCTTTCTTCTCATTTTTTCCGACATTTTCCAAAGCGTAAATCAGAGGGAGCGTAAGTTTTTTTTCCTTAATATCTCCGCCGATTGTTTTCCCGAAGAGTTTTGATTTACCTACAAAATCGAGAATATCATCCTTTATTTGGAAAGCAATTCCCAAATTTTTCCCGTATTCGTGAAGAACCGAAATTTTCTCTTTATCCGAAGTTACGCTTCTTGCTCCTATAATCGTACAAGTTTCAAGAAGCGAAGCGGTTTTATCTTCGATAATGCGGAAGTAAGTTTTTTCATCAATGTTAAGACGCTTGGTTTTACTAATCTGCAGCAATTCTCCTTCCGACATTCGCTTAACCGTATTTGTTATCTGCCGCAAAAAATCGAAAGTTTCGTTTTCCACGGCAATCGTTAATCCGCGGGCAAGCAGATAATCACCGATTAATACTCCAACCTTGTTTTTCCAGATATTATTGATTGAAGGAAGCCCGCGTCTTTTGGACGCTTCGTCAACTACGTCGTCGTGAACTAAGGTCGCCGTGTGCAAAAGCTCTACTAACGTTGCTCCGACGTAAGATTTATCATTTACTTCGCCCAGAACTTTTGCGGAAAGCAAGACAAGTATCGGACGAATTCTCTTACCTTTCTGCCTGATTATATATTTTGTAACATAATCGACAATCTTAACGTCTGATTGAACGGTTAAACTAAATTTGGAATGAAAGGTCTTTAGTTCGTTTTCGATAGGTTTTATTATTTCAGATAATTTTTTATCAGCCAAATGACATCTAATCTTTTATTTTTTGAATATGTAAAATATGAAGATTTTTAATTTTACCGCAAATAAAAGAAAGATAAATCCTCGTAAGAAAATTTCATAAACAGAAATTTCCGGCAGTTACCTAAATTCGTCCACAAAAGGAAAATCTGCATGTTTTGATTGTTCAGTAAATTTTTCCGATTAATTAAATTGTATAACAACAATTAATTCTCAGGCTTCCTGAAGGCCCAAATTTCTTTTATCAAATTTCTTCTGATAAACTGCGAGCAAAATAAACGCCGTTACACCGCCAATCCATGAATAATAGTGGGGGACAAATAATGCAAAGCCGATAATTGCCGTAAGCAGTCTCACTAAAATTCCCGACTTCCCGAAAAAATATCCCGTAAAGAATGAGGCAAAAGCGTACAATCCGAAAAGTCCGAAAATAAAAATATCGAGCTTATCGATAAACGAGCCGGTAATCAAATCAGTGTAAGCGAAAAGAAGAGGCATAATATAAAGACCCTTGGCGAGTTTCCACGCTTCAAAACCGGTTCTCATCGGATTTGAACCTGCGATTCCCGCCGCGGCGAACGCCGCAAGACAAACCGGGGGAGTAACATTGGAATCCTGCGAAACCCAGAAGATAATCATGTGCGCCGCCAAAAGCGCAATTCCCATTGTGTGAAGAGCCGGAACGGCAATAATGGCAAGCATTATATACGCCGCTGTTACCGGAAGCCCCATGCCGAGCAGAAGCGAAGCAAGCGTAATCAGGATTAGCGCAATCAGCAGATTCCCGCCGGAAATTTGCACAATGATCTGTGAAAAAGTAATTGCTATTCCGGTTATTGAAATGCTCCCGATTATTATTCCGACGCCGATAAGCAAAATTCCCGTCATTACCATATTCTTTGAACCGAGCGCCAAAGAATCGAGAATATCCCAAAACTTCATCTTATGATGACGACTTAGATAGGAAGAAAGAACAATCGCGATAATCGACCAACCCGCCGCGTACGTAGGCGAGAACCCGACAACAAGCAGCCAGATAAGAACAATAATCGGAATAAAAAAGTGCAGTCCTTCCCTGATAACTTCCCACAATGTCATTTGAGATTCTTCTTTCGAAGGTTTCAAATCAAGTTTTTTTGCGGTCTGATAAACAAAAAAACCTACTGTGGCGAAATACATTATTGCCGGCAGAAAAGCCACGGCAATAATCGTTAAATAAGGAACTTGAGTCCATTCCGCCATTATAAAAGCGCCGGCGCCCATAATCGGGGGCATTATTTGGCCGCCGGTGGAAGCCGCCGTTTCTACTGCGGCTGCAAACTCAGGTTTAAATCCCGCTTTCTTCATCATCGGAATTGTAATCGAACCTGTGGAAACCGTATTGGCAATCGCACTGCCTGAAATTGTTCCCATTAAAGCGGATGATGAAACCGCCACAATCGCAGGTCCGCCGGTAATGTTTTTAGTTAAAATCTGCGCGATATTAATTATAAAGTCTCCCCCCCCCGACTTAAGAAGAAAAGCCGCAAATAAAATGAACATAAAGACAAATGTTGACGAAATTGACGCCGTAATACCGAAAAGTCCTTCATCGGTAAAGAACATTCTGTACAGAAACCTTGAAACGCTCATTCCGCGGAAATGAAACTGCCCCGGGACCCAATTTCCCATAAAAAGAAGATATGAAACGAAAAAAACCGCAATCAAGGGAATAATAATTCCCGTCGTTCTTCTCGTCATTTCGGTAACGAGCAATACCGCGATTCCCGCGGCTATCAAATCGTAAAGATTAACAACCTCGTTCCTGTCGTGAAGCGCATTTTCAAAAAATATGATGTAAAGCGCCGTCCCGAAAATGAGAAAACCGAGAAAAATATTTAAATATTTTAACGGTTTCGGATCCCCTTTTTTCTTAAAAAACGGAATTGTGAAATATCCGAGCATTCCGAGAAGACCCATGTGTAGAGAGTTCCTCCATAACTCGCTTAATACGCCGAATGTATTTACCCAGATATGAAAAAGCGCTATGACTACGGCGAGCCAATAAACGACCCGCCGTCTGTCATAAACAATTTCGGTACTTTTAGCTTCTTCGAGAACTTCGGTTGCGTCAACTGCCATTATTGTACCTGCCTTAAATTATTATTTTGCGATTAGATTTGCCGGGACGTTGATTCCATGATCTTTATAGAATTTTACAGCTCCGGGATGCAGCGGAATCGGAAGTCCGTTTACCGCTCTTTGCAATTTAATAGCGTAAGTCGCTTTGTGCATGTTGTGCAGAAAATCCAAGTTGCCGTAGATTGTTTCCAATATTTTGTAAACGTCGTCGTCCGATAAATCGGGGCGAACGGCTAAAAAGTTAGGCTGAGCAATCGTGTGAATATCTTTTGTCTGTCCTGGATAAGTATTCGCTTTAATTACGTAGCGGCTCCAAACCGGAAATTCAGTGTCAACCTTTTGTAATTGTTCGTCGGTAAATTCCAAAACAGCAATTTTATCAGCGCCTATTGTGGCAAACGCCTGAGTAATCGCCGATACGGGAGGCCCGGCGGGAATATTCATTCCGACCACGCGTCTGTCCTGCATTGCGGTTGCGCTTGCGGAATATCCGAGATGTTCCAAGCTGAAATCTTTTTCCGGATTAAAACCGAGCATCGTAAGAATTGTTTTTCCCGAAGTTTCGGTTCCCGAACCTCTTTTGCCGATAGAGAAACGTTTCCCTTCGATATTTTTCATATCCATAATGTTTCCGGTCGGGGCGTATTCCTTGTAAATTACGAAATGCTCTACGTTTTCCCATAACATGGTTACGGAGCGCATTTCCCTTTCCGGTTTTCCTTCGTACTTACCTTTTCCCTGCCACGCCATCGAGCCGAAAAGTCCCTGAAGAATTGCAAAATCTGTCTCGTGATTTTTAAGCAGCTGAACATTTTCACCGGAACCGGCTGAAGTAATCGCGCTCATCGAGATTCCGTCGGCGCCTAATTTGTCTGTTACCAACGTAGCAATTGCAACGCCTACCGGATAGTATGTTCCGCCCGGAGAAGCCGTAGCAATAACGTAAGAACGGTTATCGCCGTTTGTTCCGGTATCCTTTGCGGAAAGTAAATTTGTAAACGAAAAGAAGAGAATTCCCATAACGAGAATCAGAGAAAGTTTTTTGGTTAGATTAGCCATTTTATTTTGACTCCTTTTTTTGTTAATTACCGCACAAAGTTATTTTAACATACGACAATTGTCAATTAGGGAAATACTGAAATTGTGTAAGTGAATCACGCAGGAGAGGAAATTATAATTCTAAATTAAAAATTATAAATTACAAATTGACAGCTATCTTCTAAATTCCATATTCTAAGTTCTAAAGAAAAATTTTATCCCGTCAAATGTTCGCAATATTTAATTATATTTTGCTTTAATATGCAAAGAAATATGAATAGCGAAAAAGAGAAAAACAGACTAATCAAAGAATCTAAATTCGTGGTTCTTGATTTTGAGACAACCGGACTTTCGCCCAAAACCTCAAAGGTAATCGAAATTGGAATGGTGAAAGTTGAGAAAGGAAAAATCACCGACACTTATTCCTCCCTGATTAATCCTATTCTGCCCGTTCCTTACCAAATTACTCTGTTAACCGGCATATCTCAGGACGACGTAATAAACGCGCCCATATTTGAAGAAATTGCTTATCAGATTCTCGAATTTATCGGCGACGCTACTCTCGTCGCTCACAACGCTCCGTTTGATTATTCCTTTTTAAAATCGGAGTTTAACTTTGCGGGCTTTGACGTTGACAACCTCGAAATAATCTGCACGCTGAAAATCGCAAAACGTCTCCTTCCCCATCTTAAAAGCAAATCACTTTCGGCTCTGAGAAAACACTACGGCGTAATGCATAAAAACGTTCACCGCGCATTGGGCGACGCCGCTGTTACCGCTAAGATTTTTTTAAGAATGATTGACCAGCTTGAAGAAGAGTTCGGCATAACATCCGAGCAGAAACTTATCCGTTTTCAGAAACTTCCCGCCAAGAGCATCGGGGCAAAGGTTATGAAAAAATCTCTCCTTGAAGATTTTACCCGCCTGCCAGAAAGACCCGGAGTTTATCTTTTTCTTGATAAGGACAAAAATGTAATATATGTCGGGAAAAGTAAATCACTTAAGAAAAGAGTTGGAAGCTACTTCCTGTCAACTGCGGAAAGCAAAGCTAAAAAAATAGTAAGAAAAGCCAAACACATTGATTTTATTGAGACAAATACGGAATTAACGGCTCTTCTGACAGAAACGACTTTAATCAAAAAATATCTTCCCGAAAGAAATTCTCAACAGAAAAGATTTCCGCAAACACATTTTATCAGAATAGTAAAATCCTCTTACTATCCTAAAATTACGAGCGCGGGCAAATTTATCCCGAACAGCGATGATTACTTCGGCCCTTATTCAAACAGGGAAACCGCCGCTAAGATGATTGAAATCGCATCGAAAGCTTTTAAGATAAGGGAATGTACCGAAAAGGAATTTAAGAAGAAAAAAATCTGCTACCTCGCCGATATTGAAAGATGCCTTGCGCCTTGCGTTAAAGAGGTAAAAAAAGAATACGAGGGGGAACTTCAAAAAGTTTACGACTTCCTTTCGGGAAACAATTCCGAAGCGCTTCAAATTTTGCTGGAAAAGATGAAGAGGTTATCCGAAGAGCTTAAATTTGAGAAAGCCGCTGAAATACGGGATTCCGTGCAACTCCTCTTAAATCAAATATTAAAAACTTCCGTTCTTTCCGAGCCGGTAAACAAAGCGGAATGTTTGATTAAGATTGAGGGAGGCGTAAACGACGATTTTATTCTCTTCCGAAGCGGCAAAGTTTTTGTAAAAAATGACAAAACCAATCCTAAAGAAAATTTCGACGACGCCCTCCGCGGATATTACGACGGTGAAATCTTTTTGGACGACGACATCAACGAGAGAGATTTGGAATACTTCAAAATAATTTTATCGTGGCTCAACACGCACCGGTCGAGATTTACAATTTATTATCTGAAAGATTATGAGACGCCCGAGGAAATTTTTGCAAAAATGCGGTAAGCATTCAACGCCCTTAAAAAAATGGGGTTTCACCTTATTTCCGCCGCTCTCCTTTCAAGGCTTGTTCCAACCGCTTTTCGTTGGAGGAACAAACATATTAAGTTATGCGGAATCTATAAAGCGTAAACCCGAAAAAACTTGTAAATGTAATCGTGTAACACAGATTGATTAGTGAGCTTGTGAACGGTCAATCTGTGAAAAACGCCGGTAAGTACTATTCGCGAGTTCTCCTTAAAAATACAAATCAAAAAAGTAGTGAACAAAACCTTTGTGTCCCTTAAGCATAAAAAGCAACATACAGTTTGCCCGCTTCGCTAAGCAAACTGTGCTACGATAACCCCGGGTTTTCTGTTGGTGAAATTTTTTAATGACAATTTTGGAATAAATCTAAATACCGAAAAGCCGGAACAACAACAGCGCAACGCTTTCCCTTAATTTGTAATAAAACAACTTACCTGATGATATTTTTAATCCGGAGGCAACCGGCACACCTTGCACACCGATAAATTTGCACATCTCGTTTATTCTCGCAAGATGAAATGCATCAGAAACAATCAGGAAATTTTTTTGCGGAACGTTTAAGTTTTTCAGATAAAGAATCTGTTCCAAAGTTGTAGAGGTTTTTCCTTCGATCAAAATATCCCGTTCCGGAATTTCATGTTCAATCAGCATTATCTTCTCGGCTTCCGCTTCGGGAATTTCGCCGGGAGCGTTCCCTCCCGTACAGATTATTCTATTTACAAGTCCTCTTCTGTAAAGCTCAATTCCCTTTGCGATTCTCCCTTTAAGCATTGCGCTCGGTTTGTTCTTCTTAACTACCGCGGCTCCGAGAATTACGGCGAAATCATATTGATTCTCGCCCGTATAAACCGACGAATCTTCATGATAATTTGAACTAACAAAAAACGCGCCGATAAGCATCGCCGCGATTAAAATCCCTTCGGAAACAACTCCCCGAAAAACTTTCGCTTTGTATCCGAGAAGCGTAAAAAATATTACGAACAGTTGAAAAATTACGGAAAAAAATATGACAGAATAAACAGCCGCAATCAAAATTTTGTCAACAGGATAGCCGTTAAAATATATTTTATGAAGTTTTTCGGGATTAAAGAATCTGATAAGTTCCGCAAGAAAAATCAATAGGATATTAATCATACCCAATGTTTTAAGATACTTGGGAAGTTTCCCCTTTTTCCTCAGCTTATGGTAGCCGTTAAAAACAAAAAGGAGTACGGTAACTATCAGAATCGAGAAATAGAACACCCCGATAAAATCTATTTGAGATATCCCTTTCAAAGGGACATTAAGATGAAAATATTTCTGCAGAAACAAGTAAGAGACGAAAATAAAAATTAAGAGGTAAGCCATCAGCTTCTTAAAATCGTAACGCTTGTGAAATTCTCACGCGCGTTAATTTCGGAATTTACATTAAAATATTTTTTTACGTTCTCCTTATTGAAAAACTCCGGAGACCTTGATTTTATTGCTTTTCCTTGATTCAGCAAAACCACGTTTTTACTAAACATCGAAGTTAAATTCAAATCATGCGAAACCGTTATAACCGTCAGCCCCTCTTCCCTGTTCATAAATTCCAAAAGCTCAAACATTTTAATCTGATGCTCAATATCCAAATGAGCGTTCGGCTCGTCGAGAATCAGAATTTTCGGCTGCTGCGCCAAAGCCCGCGCCAGCATTGCCCGCCGCAATTCTCCTCCCGATACTTTTGTCAAAGCCTTTTTCTTCAGACCGTCAATTCCCAGCATATCGAGATATTTATCAATTACTCTTTTATCCTTCTCATTTGGGATACCGAAATAATTCATAAAAGGCGTTCTCCCACCGGCTACAAAATCATAAATTGTAAAAGGGAAAATTGAGCCGTAATCCTGCGGAACGTAAGCTATTATCCGCGACAATTCCTTTGGAGAAAAAGATGAGATGTTTTTCCGCTCGAGCATTATTTCACCGGACACAGGAGAAAGCCGCCGGATAAGAAGTTTTAAAAGAGTTGTTTTTCCCGCGCCGTTCAGTCCGATAAGGAAGTCAAAATCACCTTGCGCAAAATTTATTGAAACATCATTCAATAAAAGAGGCAAGGAGTCGTCATATTTAAAAGAAACTTTTTTTAACTCCAAAAAGCTCATCAGACCTTTAATTTCATTTTATAAAAGACCTTTGCAAAACCTAAAATTGTCATATTGAGTCCGCCAATCCGCCAATCCGCTAAGGCGGAGGAGGAGTGGGGGGCGTCTGAAATATCTATAGATTCGGTACTATTACCGGTTTTGAGATTCTTCATTCCGCTTCGCTTCATTCAGAATGACAAATTTCGGTGTTATGCAAAGCCATCTATAAGTTTATTAGCAACTTTCTCAGCTCATCCCCAACAAAAAGGTTCAGGACAAGACACAACTGTTCATTGTTCACTGCTTACTGTTCACTATTCACTGTTCACTGTTTAGCCATATAACTTAACAGCTGAGAAACTTTATCCTTCAATTCTCTCCGGTCCGCTATTAAATCTACAAATCCGTGCTCCTGCAAAAACTCCGACCGCTGAAAACCTTTTGGCAAATCTTTCCCGATAGTTTGTTTTATCACGCGTGGACCGGCAAAGCCAATCAGAGCTTGAGGTTCGGCAATGTTAACGTCGCCGAGCATTGCGTAGCTTGCGGTTGTGCCTCCCGTAGTAGGATCGGTAAGAATTGAAATATAGGGAAGCCCGGCATCGGCTAATTTTGCAAGACGCGCGCTTGTCTTAGCCATCTGCATCAATGAAAACGCGCCTTCCATCATTCTTGCTCCGCCGCTTTGAGAAACAATGATTACGGGAAGTTTGTTCTTGTATGCTTCGTCGATTATCCTCGCGATTTTCTCGCCCACAACCGAGCCCATACTTCCGCCGATGAACTTAAAGTCCATAATAGCAAGCGCTACCTTCTTTCCGTTCATCTTTCCCACACCCGTTGTAACGGCGTCGTTCAAGCCCGTTTTCTTAATCGTAGTTTCGATTCTATCTTTATATTTTTTTGTATCGGAAAACTCAAGCGGATCTCCCGACTTCATATTCTTGTTGTATTCTTTGAATGTGTTTTTATCAATCAGAATCTCAATGTATTCCTTGCTCCCAACGCGAAAGTGGTTGTCGCATTTAGGACAAACCCAAGCGTTAAGCTCAAGTGTTTTAACATGAATTATTTCCCCGCAAGCATTACACTTTGTCCACTTGCCGTCGGGGAGTTCCAGTTTTTTATTCTTAGGATCAATGTGTTGTTTCGATTTGGAAAACCAGCCCATTATTTTTTATCCTTGTTAATACTGAAGAAAATTGTTAACATCTGAATAGAATCGAGAGGATCGTTGCTGTAAAACATTACAGTACGCGCGAGCGAACCTTGCAGACCCTTCGTATCTATTTTGATTTCCGCTTCGCCGATTTCATTCGGCTGCAATTTTAGTTTATTGGGAATAACTTTTATACACTTGCATGAGGTTTTAAGCTGCTGGATCGACAACGGATATTTCCCGACATTTTTATATTTAATATGCGTTGTTTTAACTGAGCCTTCGTCAATTTTGCCGAGCTGAATCTGGTAGGTTTGCAGTTTAAGTTTCGGACCTTTCTTAATCATTTCGATATTATCGTTTTTTCCGTAAACGGTTGCGTTCAGCGTGAATTGCAGCCGCGGCGTGTAGGGATCGTTGCTTAAAACAAAAATCGTTTTTCTCTGAACTCCTTTTTTGTTGCGTGTGTTAAAGGTGGCTCGGATTAAAGTCGAGTCCCCCGGCGCGAGAACCTTACGCCCGACATTGGCAACCGTACAGCCGCAAGAGGAACGGAGTTTGGTAATCCTGAGCGTATCTCCGCCGCGATTAAAAATTTTAAAGTTATGTGCGACAATCTGCCCTTCCCTTAAATCTCCAAAGTTGTGGGTTCTGTTAGGAGACCAAATTAACGGTTTGTTCATAGGAGCTTGAGCCATTGAGACGGCAGCAAAAAACAATAATATTACTATTAACTTTTTCATTTGTTTACCCTTGGAATAAATTTTTTAAAATAGTTCGGTTCAAGATAATCGAAATCTGTTATTTTATATTCTTCAAAATTTAACGCTGCATAGGAAGCGATTTGAGAAGCGAAAAGCTGAGGAAACTGTTTATAAACAAAGTCGTGTTTAGCGTCGGAAAAAACCAATCTGTTCCCCGCAAAATCTTTAACTTCCTCTTTTGTTAAAATTTCCATCTCTCTGATAATTTCAAAACCCGAATCATTTGAACGATAAATCTCGCCGTAAAGTTCCTTAACATTTACTTTTCTCAGAAGAACAAATTCGACGTCCTGTGTGAGAAACCCTGAGACAAAACTTGCGGCGGCGTAAAATGTTGGGACGGGAATTAAAGGGAGATTGGCGCCGAGAGCCAAACCTTTTGCGGCGGCAAGTCCGATTCTCAATCCGGTAAATGAGCCGGGTCCCATCGATACGGCGATTCCGGATAAATCCTTAACTTCCAATTTAAATGCGGCGAGCGATTTATCAACCAAATCAAGAAGTTTTTCCGAGTGAATATTCTTCACGTTTAAATTAAAATCGGAAAACTCACTGCGACTGTAGTAAACAGACGCTCCGCAAACCATGGCGGAGGTTTCAATCGCAAGAACCGGTTTATTGTGCGCTTTGTTGTTCATCTGACCTATAGCTAAACTCATTTAAATTTAAGTTAGAAAATAAGAAAAGAAATAAAATATTACTAATTGACTTTTAACAAATCGAATTTTTCTTATCCGAAATTTCTTGACAAAATTTCAGTCGTGCATTACGACTTTAAAACAAAAAATGAATCTCCTTGAATAATTGTCTTTGAATAAGCCAAAACTTTTTATAATTTAATAAAAGATATATTTAACTTATTTAATATAATTCCCAATTAATTAATGAGCCTACTTAAAAAAGGTGATTATTTGCAAATTCAATAATTCATAAACCGCTGAAGCGGTTACTGATTTCTCTATATTATTGCTAAGCCCCCGTCCGCCACGGCGGATAAGTCGTGGGCTAAGAGAATGCTTATTATACATTGCAACCGTTTCAAGGGTTTTTAGACCTTTCTTTAGTAAACTCATTGATTTCAATAACATTATGAAAGGAGAAAAATTATGCCCGAACTTAAAGGAAGCGAAACAGAAAAAAATCTGCTGAAAGCATTTGCAGGTGAATCGCAGGCAAGAATGAGATATGATTATTTTTCAAAACAGGCGAAGAAAGAAGGGTTGGAACAAATTTCCGCAATTTTTGCCGAAACCGCATTAAACGAAAAGGAACACGCGAAAAGATTTTTCAAATTTTTGGAAGGCGGTCCGGTTGAAATTACCGCAACTTATCCGGCGGGAAGAATAGGAGACACCCTCGAAAACTTAAAAGCCGCAGCCGAAGGAGAAAACGAGGAATGGACAGAACTTTATCCTCAGTTTGCCAAAACGGCTCGTGAGGAAGGATTTACAGAAATTGCCGTGGCTTTTGAAATGATTGCAAAAGTTGAAAAAGCTCATGAAGAACGCTACAAAAAATTATACGGCAATCTCGAAGCGGGGAAAGTTTTTGTTTCCGAAGACAAAATTATTTGGAAATGCAGGAACTGCGGCTATCTGCATGAAGGAAAATCCGCTCCCAAGAAATGCCCCGCCTGCCTTCATCCGCAGTCCTATTTTGAAATTCAGGAAACAAATTATTAGAAATATTTATATTTTAATAAAGCATCGCCCCGTCGCAATAGCTGCAATACAGTCAACTTAAGAAAATAATTATTTTCACTAACCCACTGATTCATCATTGGGTCAGTGGAAGACCATAATTCATGTAACCGGTTCACCGGTTTATGCGCCATAGAGTTAATAAAACCGGTAAACCGGTTGGAATTCATTTCATTTACATTCTAACCCCATTGCTGAAGCAATGGGTTAATGATAAAAAACTCTTAAGTTGACAACATTGTAAAAAACGGTTGGAGTGATTTGCCTCTTGAACTCTTTTATGAAAAATACGCTTTTTGTAATAATTCTGAAACGTAAAATGTTCGGGATCCCGAATTTTTATTTGAAATCAACAAAAATCATAATCAATCATGACAAATCAGCGTCCTATCTTATCCGTGTTCTATTGAAAAGGTGCAAAGGTTCAGAGGTGCAAAGGCTAATAGGTAAAGAGGTATCTGTGAATTGTGAATTAAATTGTTTCGGGGTATAGTTGGAATTTTCTCAGATTTGTTAATTTCTTGGAAATTTTCTCAATAATTATTCGGGAGGTTCAGAGGTGAGAAGGTGCAAAGGCGGAAAGGTTCAGAGGTACAAAGGTACAGAGGTTCATGGAGGCTCTATTTAAATGTTTTTCGTTTCCTTATTAATGAATTGAGCATATAAGAAATTTCCGAAGATTCTTTAATAAAATTTTCGGAGGTTTTCTTATCGATTATTCCAATTTCACTTGCAATTATTAATTGCGTACGCAATTCTCCGCATGAACCTTTGGCAATATATAAAAAACGGATTAATTCTTTATTGCTTTCCCTTTCATATCCTTCTGCAATGTTTGAGGGAATAGAAATCGCGGCTCTCGAAATCTGATCAACAATTCCAAATCTCTTTGATTTTTCCAAACTTTTAATAATATTTATCGCAAGTTCTTTACTTCTGTTCCAAACTATTAAATCATCAAAATTCATTTAATTTTCTTTTTTACCTTTGCGCCTCTGAACCTCTGTACCTTTGTACCTTTTCAACTACATTCCATAATAAACCGCAAAGTAAAATTCATCTACTTTGGAGTCGGTAAAACTTCCGTCTGTCTGTTCTTCTGACGTGAGAAAATTATTGTATCTTAAGCGAACAAACAAATCGTGAATGATTTCATATTTTGCAGTAACTCCCCACCGTGTGTAGTATTTTCTTAAGCCGAATAGAAACGGCGGCTGCGGGACAATGTATTGATCATCCACCACACCATCGCCCCCTTTTCTGATATATTCTCCCCAGATGGTTGCTTGAAGTCCTCGAATAAATCTGTAATTTAAAGCGCCGTAAATTCTGTCGGAGTTATGCCCCATCCAGTCGCCCAGCAAAAACCCGTGGTTTTCGTATGTCTGAGTCGGGATGTAATGTCTGTAAACAAATGGATAAATCTTAGTAAACTCGGTTGTAAAAGTTAAATTATCAATCGGTAAATCCGTAACAGAAGCTCCAAGTTGAAAAGCGTATTGAGTTCTCTGCTTTTTGGGATTAAATATATCCCCGATTGTAACTTCATCTATAAAAAATGTTCCGTAAAGATGAGTGTTCGGAATATTATTGCGCGAGCTTAAACCGAGGAAGAATTGTGAGTTTGCCCCCGAGTTATTACCGCCCAAACCATTACTCAAATAATGATCAGCGGCTCTGAAAAACATTAACGGAAATAAAAATAACGGCTCTAATTTATCCGAATAAATTACCGATTCGCCAAGTGAAACCGAAACGCCGGTAACCGGATTTAAAATTATCGAATGCGAAGCAATGTATTTATTTCGGAGTACAATTCTGTTTTGCCCTTCTCTATATGTCGGATATGACGCTGCCGAGTCCATAACATCGCTTGAAAGCCAGCCGTGAAAATAATTAAACCGCAGCCATGGAGCCAATGTTAAATCCAACCTCACTAACGGATAAGAAGGCGCTTTTGTGGAATGAACTAAATTCCCGCTTTCGCCGTAACCCCAAACTATCGGCGTTTTCCCAATCGCTACCCTTCCCCAGCTCCACGATGCGGAAATCTCAGTATTGGTCCTCTCATATTCAAAATGATTCGGTTTTCTTCTCGAAATCACATATCCCGTTTCGGGAGTAAAGTTGAGGTTTATATCGCCGTTTTTACTATCAACGGAATTATCCCTAAAGTCAAAACTGAAACCGAGCCAATTGGAAATATACCCGTACATCCGCGCGCCATTCCAGAAATGAGAATAACTTTCCCCATTCTGTTTTCCAACATCATAACCGAAAATCGGATCAACATTCACCTTGAACAAATCGCTGGAATAACTAAAAAACCGATAACGCCCCAGAACATCTTTTAACCAGAAAAGGGAACCGGAGGAATCATGGGAAATTGGAATAATGGAATAATCAGTTTGATTATACTGTCTTGGATCGGATTCCGCCTGACGCGGATGGATTCCGCCGGAGGCGGATGTGTGATTGGGTGATTGGGTGATTGAGTAGATAGTTTGAACAGATTGCTGATTGTCGGAGGCTGCTTGCTGTTTACTGTTCACTGACAGCTGGTCACTGTTTACTGTTCCGCCTGAGGCGGACTGTTCACTGTTTACCAAATTAATTTCAAGATTATAATCCCTCAAGAAAAACTCCAATTCCTCAATCTCCATTTCAGTAATCCTAAACTTCCTAAACCCTAAACTCCTAAACTCTCGCACTTTTTCTTCTACTTCAATAAGCTTCTCAAAAATATATTTCCTGGGCAAAGGTCTGATCTCATCATTAAACTGAATTACACCCTTCTGCGCCATTCGCTCAAGAAAAGGATAAACATCATGGTAAAGCGGCTCGGGGGTGGATTGAGCATTTGTGCTGAATGATAGGATTAGGATGAATATGAATGTCGAGAATGAAGTTTTCATTTGTTTACCTTGGAATTGTTTTTTTTGAAATAATTGGGAAGGAGAGGATGAGATTTTGAGACTCAGAGAACGAGAGACTTAGCGACTTAGAGATTTGACTTAATATTTCCATTTATCTGGGCTTCTTGACATATTTACTAATTTGCCCAAAATTTGTTCATACTTCTTATACAATTCTTCATAAATATCATTCTGAATATAATTACATTTCAATGAAAATTGTAACCATACTTGCGTTTCAGCAGCCTCCGCTTCCGAATCAGATAATTTTGAAACAAAAGCCTTGGGATATTTTCGTTTTCTAAACGCTTCTGCCAAATTAGCGCAAACTGATCTTGAAGATCTTCTTATTTGATCCGTAAGTGAATATTTTTCCTCCTTTGGGAATGATTTTGTCAGATTAAAAATCTGCATTGAGGCTTCAAATGCCATTTTGTAAGTATCAAGATCTCTATGCGACCTAAGTTTCATTTTTGGCCATCAATATTTTTGATAAATAAATTTCCAATTTATTCAGTCCAATTTTTTCTTCACTTTTACACCAGCTCCTCATCACTTAATCTCTTAGTCTCCCAGTCTCTTAGTCCCAGCGTCTCTCTCTTCCTAAACTACTAAACCTCTAAACCGTTTCTTTCGTGCAATAAATCCAATTTCTTATGCGGTCTAAAATTTTTCATTTTATCTCTTTAACTATTCGCTATTTACAAGTCACTGTTAACTACCTCACTTTCCATAATAATCTGCGAAGTAAAATTCATCCATTTGGGAATCAGTAAAAAACTTTTCTGAAATTTTACTAAAAGTTAACCATTTCTTGTATTTTTGTTTAACAAATTTTGAGGGATTTTATGAAAGATCAAGAGACAGTTGAAAAATTTATTGAGTTAAGAGCCGAAAACAAATCGTATGATAAAATTTCTGAATTATTGAATGTTTCTAAACCAACTTTGATCGAGTGGGGGAAAAAGCACAAAGCTAAAATTAATGAACTGCAATCTATTCGATTTGAACAGATACTTGAAAAATACAAGTTAACCCAAGAAGATAGACTAAACCGCTTGGCAGAGGAGTTAAATTTAGCTTGGGATAGCTTTAAGAAAAAGGACTATGACAACTTATCCAAACGAGAAATAATGCTTATTATTATGCGCCTTGAAGATTTTTTACGAAAAGAACCGGCCATGATTTTTATGGATAAAAAGGAGGAGGATAAAAACATTCACGTAACTGTTGTTAGAAAAATGATGAAAATATAGATGATGAAGAGAGCGATTAGCAATTTAATAAAGGATACGTCACTGGACTTAAGTGTGCCTATCGCGGTAAACCGCAATTTAATTAAGAATGATAAAAGCGTTTATAAGTTTAGATTGTTTATGGTTTAGGAACAAAAGAGCGTTCAGCCGTCAGCGTTCAGATATTGTTTTAATAAGCGTAGCGAAAAAGGTTAAAAGGCAAAGAAGTAAAAACCAATGAACCTTTGTGCCTTTGAACCTTGATTTTTTTACGAAAATGAACCGGTTACTAAAACCTTAACATAAAAAACACGTATCCCGCTCTTTTTGCGGGAAGAATTTAAATTGTAATACTATAGTGCATTAATTTAATTTTCAATCTTAGAGACCTTTGCAAAACCTAAAATTGTCATATTGAGTCCGCCAATCCGCCTTGGCGGAGGATCAGAATTTACCCCGACTGCTTTTCGTTGGGGTGACAAATTTTGGGTTTACGCAAAGCTTTCTCTTATTCTTTCCAGTGTAATATACTATTTTAGAAAAGATTTTTGCAGCTAAATATCTCCACAATAATCTTATTAGTTTTTGTATTAATTGGGAAACTATTACTTTTTAAAACCACTAAACACAAATTTTTCAAATGAATATTCTTTCATCGGACCCCTAAACTCAAATTCGCCTCGGCGAACTAAACTTTCTAAACCTCTAAACCGTAACCTTTTTGCCTTTTAACCTCTTAGCCTCTTAATCTTACTATTGACTATTGACTATTGACAATTTACTGCTTTCAATACGCATTTGGGTCGCCTTTTACCATATTCCAGACTGTTTTGATAATAATTTGAATATCAAGTAAAAATGACCAATTTTCGATATACCAAATATCGTGATCAACCCTCTTTTGCATAAGAATCGATTCTTTAGTCTCCCCTCTGTATCCGTTCACTTGTGCCCAACCGGTAATTCCAGGTTTAACCAAATGACGAATCATATACAAATTAATATTATTCATACATTCTTTGTTTAGGGGAATAGGATGAGGCCTGGGACCTACTATAGACATTTCACCTTTGAGTACATTCAAAAATTGTGGAAGTTCATCTAAATTTGTTTTCCTTAAAATTTTACCAATTCTTGTTATACGGGGATCATCCTTTGAAGCTTGCTGATATTTTCCTTTTTCGTCAACATCCTTTGAGGTTGCAACCATTGACCTGAATTTATATGCGAAAAACTTTTTGTTATCCCTACCCCATCTTTCTTGTTTAAAAAATACCGGGCCTTTAGAATCCAGTTTAATAGCTATTGCAATTATTGGCCAAAACCAAGAAAAGATAAAAGTAAAAAGGAAAAAGGAAAAAGTTGTATCAAATGCTCTTTTTAGTAAACGCCAATGGAATTCATTGACTCTGTCTTCTCTAACTGAAATTACCGGAAAAGGTCCAAACATTGAAACGTTATATTTAGATGAAACAAACTTGAAGTAATCAGGTATTATTTTAACCCTTGTGGTATGTTTATTACATATTCGGACTACATTTTCCAGCTTCTCGGTTGCATAATTTGGCAAAGCTACTACAACATTATCAATTCTTTTTTCTGAAAGAACTCTGTCCAAATTTTCTATATTACCCAAATATTGTCCATTAAGAAAAGTTTTAATTTCATCGTCAAGAAAACCTACTACTTTATACCCAAAATGGGGGTTTTCTTCAATGGCATCGACAAAACTCTTCCCTACTTCTCCAGCGCCTACAATAAGTAATGAACGTAAATTTTTTCCGCGTACTCTTATTTGATAAAGAAGTCTTCTTAAGATAAACTTTTCAAGACTAAGTACTAAAAACAAACCAAATGAATATGCAATTACAAATGCTCTAGAAAGAGAAGCTTCTTTTAGAAAAAACAAAACTATTATTGCAGATACCGATTGAACAAAAATAGTTTTGAGTAATGCGATTATTTCAAAACTTAAATCTCTTCCTCTATATTCATCGTAAAGCCCAAAACTTTTTGCCGCAGCGAACCAAATAAACAGATTAACCAAATAAATAAAAACAATGTTTATATTATATTCGAATGAAGAATAGCTTTTAGATATTTGAATACTTGCAAAGTAAATAATACTTAGAAGTATAAAATCTAAAATAACCCGAACAAAATATATTGAATTACGTTGGATTTGCATTTAATTGTCACTTACTGATTTATAAGCAGCTATTAAATTAGGTATTGAATTAGACCATTGCAATTCTCTTTTAAATCTTCTATTCCCAGTTTTTGCCATTTGTTTTCGTTTTGCTTCATCATGTAGCAACTCCTCAATACTTTTTAAAAATTTATAATAATTCCCACGTTCGACATAACGAGCAGCTTCTCTTGCAGAAAATTTCGATTCTGTTAAATCAAAACTAACTATCGCATTTTCAAATGCCATGTACTCTATTATTTTATTCATAGTTGATCTATCAGTCCAAGAATTATAAGGGCTGGTATCAAAACATAAATCTGCAGTGTAAAGATAATTTGCTAATTCTAAATCTGAGACTCTTCCTGTGAAGTAAACATATTCTTGAAGCCCAAATTCTTTATTTTTAACAACTAAATTTGGCTGTTCTGGACCTTTGCCTATAAAAACAAATTGCACATTGTGTTGGAAAAACTTGCTGTTATATTTTTTTAATTCAAATAAAAATGTTCCTACGCCATCCTGTTCGCACATTTCACCTAAATAACACACTAAATATATCTTGCCTCTTTTAAATTCTTCTTTATATTCATATCCCTTAAAACGGTCTATATCAGGCCCACTTCTAACTATAAAAATATCTTCTGCTTTTTTCTTTCCCCTTTCAATTGCCACTTTCTTATGAGATTCATTAGTTGTGATAACAATATCTGAAACACGAAATGTGAGTTTTTCCATCCATAGTAATAGTTTAAAATAAAATGAGTTTTTATCTGTCTCTTTTTGCTTTGCCAAAAACATTTCAGGGGATAAATCATGATGATCAAAAATTATTTTTTTCCCAAACAATTTATAAATAAATGCTAATGGGAAATAGGTTTCTGGTGGATTACAAATATGTATAATATCAAAACCTTTCGATAAAAGAACTTTAAAGGATAGGAAGCTCGTAAACAAAAAACAACTAGTAAATTCTAGTAAAAAAGCAAGTGGGGACATATTAGCTTCAATTAATAAAGGATATCGATATATATTAATATTTTCAATAACTTCGTATGATTTTACTTGATTATACTTTTGCGGACAAACAACAGTTACCTCATATCCATTTTTTTGGAGAGTAGTTGCCTCCATCCAGACCCTTCTATCAAAAGGAACAGGCAAATTTTGAACAATTATTAAGACTCTTTTTTTCATTTTTTACCAACTAATTCCTTCGCCTTGTTCATCATTTATATTGTCAATAACTTTATTTAATTCAAAAATATATTTTTCACTATCTAAAATTTTCGATATAATTTTCTTGTGATTATGCGAAATTACAAAAAGTTCACTTTGTTTAATAAACTCATCTTCGTTAGTAACAAGAATTTTGTCAATATGTCGCAACTTTGAAAGCAAATAATCTTTGTTTTTCCCTAATAGTCTGGAAACATTAATGTTACTATCGAAAACTTTTACATTATAACCCTTCCCTAATAATCTTTCAACTAATTCAAGAATTGGGCTAAATCTTAAATCATCGGTTCCTGGCTTAAATGAAATACCAAGAAATCCAATATTTCTAATTCCTTTCGAAATTATTATTTTATAGGCATAATCTATATGCACGCGATTACTGTCATCAATTGAAGATAAAATTGGAACATTAATGTATTTATCATGTGCAATTGTATTTAGGGCTTTTAAATCCTTGGGTAAACAAGAACCGCCATAAGCAAAGCCAGGTCTAAAATAATATGGAGAAATGTTTAAAATAGTATCTTTAACAAATAAGTCCATTAGTGAAAATACATTTACATTTAATTCTTTACAAATTCTCCCTATTTCATTACCGAAAGCGACTTTAAGAGCATGAAAAGAATTATTAACAAACTTAATTAATTCCGCCGTACCAACATCAACGATTTGTATATCCCCATTAATTCCACTATAAACATCCTTCATCACTTTTATTGCTTTTTCAGATTCCGAAGCCAGAACAGTATATGGCGGATTAAAAAAATCTTTGACTGCACTACCTTCTCTTAAAAATTCCGGATTGGAAACAACACCAAAGTCCATATTTGATGCTTTTCCGCTTTTATTAGCAATAATTCCCGCGATTTTCTTATTTGTTCCAGGCATTACGGTACTTCGAATTGCTATTGTATAAAAACCATTTTTTTCTTTCAATTCTCTACCGATTTCTCTTGCAACATTTTCAATATATTCCATATTTAAATGCCCGTTAGCATCATTCGGTGTTCCTACGCATATTATCGCAACATCCGATTCACTTACCGCCTCTTTCACATTCGTCGTTGCTTTAATCCTATTTCTTTTTTTATTGGAAAATATAAGTTCGTCGATTCCATTTTCAACAATTGTTGCCTTCCCTTCGTTAATAAGGTTTACTTTTGTCTGCTCTACATCAACACCGACAACTTGATGTCCCATCTCGGCAAGACAACCCACGCCTACGCAACCAACATATCCTAAACCGAAGATCGAAATATTCATTCGCTATCCTTAAGATTTATTATTGTTTTAAAAATATTCTTTTTGCTAATTTCTTTGCTAAAAAATATTACATTTGTTCCTTGTTTATGATAAAACTTTTTCGAATACCAACCTAAAAGCGGATTTTCCTGACCATATATTATTTCTCCTTTTACGTCATTTTCCATTGTAAGAAATATCTTACCATACTTTTTCTTTTCTACACAGAACTTATTTTCATTAATTTGCGTGACTTTTAAATCCGGATGTAAATGAAAAGGAATCTCAATAAAATGTTTTTTATTATCAAGAATTAAAATTTCATCCAAAATTTTGATTTTTAAGTTTTTTTTATCAAATTCAAAAGTTCTGATATGCTCACACCCAACTCGTAAATATCCATTATGCGTAGCTTTAACAAAATCTTTTTCATTATTGGAATAACTCTCAAGTACTTTCGTTTGATAATGATTTCGCCATAGCAAAGGACCTGCTTGTTCCGCTTGATTTAATATATCTATTCTTACCGTATTATGAGCTAACGTTCCGATAAAATAATCTCTCCATTCTCTGTCGGAATGATATGTAAATGTCCCCGAATCTGTTAATACCTCTTCACCATCAATATTCATACTAAATGAAAGCGCATCAGAATGTCCATGCGCAGCAATTGACAAATAACCTAATGGCGCTACGTTGAAATGAATATATATTTCTTTATTATCATCGTAACCCCTAAAAAAGAAATGCCCTTCTTCCTTATAAAAAACGCTTTTTTGCTTTTGTGGCGATTGCAAATTGATTTTTTCTAACTCGCTTCCCCATAAAATAAAATTTTTTCTATCCTTTTTTAAGACCTTATTTAAATATTTTTTTTCATTAAATATAATGCTTCCGCTTAATAAAATCGATGAGAAATTATTATAGTTTGCTAAATCTTCAAATTCAAAATTTACAACGTGACCGTCGTCCTCATCACCGTACCTTGGGTAATTCGTTTTACAGTCCGTAAAATTAAATATATAATCTATTATTTTTTTTAAAATATCAGAATATTCATTTGAAAAAGGATCTCCTAAACGTTTACCAACAATATATGAAATCAAAAAGAAATCTGTGATAAATTGTATATATTCAGCTGCTTCTTCCTTATTAATACCATTATCTGAATGCTGCTTTGCTATTTCTTCCTCCAGTATTTTTTTAGCATAATTTTTCCATTTCCATGATTTATCAAAATGCCAATACGAAGAGGCCAAATACAAACCGGCGGCTTCCGCAATTAAATGATTGTTTGCCGAAGAATATTTGGAAGGATTTTTATAGCTATATTCGCAATGACGATATATAAGAGGAATCCATAAATCAAAAACAAATTTTTTAAACTCTACCTCTCTCTTAATTATTTTTTCAACGTCTAAAATATCCCAAACAAATAAAAAAACTATTAGTCTTATATTGATTTCTATATTGCTAGACCAATTCACCCCTTTTAAATATGGATTTTTTTCTTTCCAATCACTAATTATATTAATTATTTTATTTAAGTATTTCTTTTCATACGATATAGAATATTTAACCGCATAATAAAGCAAAAAATTCAAACGGTTTATTTCCCATACGTATTTTGCATTTCCGTATTGAGTATCTCTT
>WGCV01000047.1 GCA_015493615.1 Melioribacteraceae bacterium | reverse complement strand
GAAAGCTTTGCAAAACCTAAATTTGTCATATTGAGGACGGTGTAAGCCGTCCGAAATATCTCTAAATTCGGTAAAATTACCAGTTTTGAGATTCTTCTCCCGCCAAGGCGGGATCAGAATGACATATAAAGTAGGTTATGCAAAGCCTTCTAAAAAATTAACTTTTAAAAATACTGAAATTCATAATGTCAAAATTCGGACACCGCAAAATAAAAATTAATTTGATTCAAAACTTGTTAATCAACCAAATTCCTTAATTCCTCTTTTGCCTTTCCAAACGGTTCATCCCAAAAGCCGAGTTCCTTTTGTCTGAAGATTTTCATCGTTGGATACCAGTCCGAAGCCGTTCCCGAAAGTTCCCAGCGCCAGTCGGGAATTTTCGCGAGCATAATCCAAACCGGCTTTCCCAAAGCTCCCGCAAGATGCGGCAGCGACGTATCGGTGGAAATAATCAAATCAAGATTTTTAACTGCAGCCGCCGTGTCGGCAAATGAAAATAGCAGCCCGGAAATATCGGTAACCCCGTTTTCAGCCATAATTTTTTTCTCCGATTCCGAAACCGGCATCTGCAAAGAAAACAAATTCACGTACGGACTTTTTAATTCAAGAAAGTTTTCCAATGCAGCCGATCGTAAATTGTTTTTGCGAAAAACCGGATTCCCCCTCCACGTAATTCCGACATTAAAACCGGTATAGTTTGAAAAAAACTTTTCCCAATAATGCAGCTTATCTTCAGGGGCTTGCAAATAGGGGACTTCAGCCGGAATGTTTTCTTTAGTAAGCTGCAACGCATAGGGAAGACTCATCAGCGGAAGTTGGAAATCATATTCCGATTTAGCTCTGAAGTCGGCTGAAGAAATAAAAAGTTCGTCGTACCCGTCGAGACTTTTCATTAAATCGTAAAGTTCATGCTGGCACTCAAAATAAATTTTCCCGACTCTTTTGCGGGCAAGTTTTAAAAGTCTGGAAAACTGAATAACATCCCCGAAACCTTGGTCGGCATATACGTAGAGAGTTTTATCCTTCGCCGTTTCTCCTTTCCAACGCCTTCCGGGAAGCTCTTTGCGTTTCAATTCTCCGGTGAAAAATCTATGTTCAAAATATTCAAGTCCTTTTCTGAAATTTCCGGTTAACAAATAAAGAATTCCCAGATTTGTAAACGCTCCGTGATTATCGGGATTGAACTTGACCGCAAGCTCGTATTCCTTAATCGCTTCTTCAATGTTTCCGCTTGCTTCGAGAGCCAAAGCATAATTATATCGGGTCGTAGAATTTTCAGGATCTTTCTCAATCGCTTGTTTAAATCTATCCAAAGCTTCTTCAAGACGATTATTGTTCATCAGAACAATTCCCAGATTCACGTAGGCGCCGGGATTATCCGGAGCGACTTCTATCGCTTCGGCAAACGCTTTTACAGCGGTTGGGAGGTCGCCGATTGCGCTTGCTGTAATGCCCTTTAGATTCAATAAATGATAATTCGCGGGGGCGAGTTCAAGTCCTTCATTGATAACGTTAAATGCCTCAAGCAACTTGCCGCTGTTTAAACGGGACTTTGCTTTTTCCAATATTTCTTTAACGTAACTTTCGCTCATACTAATTTGAATTTATATTCAATAATACTTCGTTAATAACTCCGCTCCAATCGTCAATTGATTTTTGCCTGAACAGTTTAACACTTTCATACCAATAACTGTAATCATCCTCCGTGCCCCATCTCCAGTCTGCGCTGAACGGAAGCATAACAAAAGTCTCCTTCCCCAATGCGCCCGCAAGATGCGCATAAACAGTGTCAACACTTAAGACCAAGTCGCACTCCATGATCAAATTCGCCAATTTATTCCAATCTCCTACCACATCCGGCAAAAAGAATAAGTTGGAATTCTCACTAAGAATTTCCTCTTCATCTTTTCTTAGCTCGTTCTGCAAAACATAAAAATCGGCGTCCGCATTCCGGAACAGCTGCTCCAAGCGCTTCAGCTCCATATGCCGTTTACGGTGATAAACCGGAATAGGATTACCGCGCCACGCAATTGCGATTTTCTTTCGCGCTTGATTTCCGCGTCCCGATTCGCCTTCCCCTGCGTGAAGATATTTTTCGCTCTTCGGAATCGACTTAGAACTTCGATACCACAGATAAAAGAGGGAAACAATCGGGATGGCAAAGTCGAAACCCTCAGAATCAACTTCCTCCAAAGCCGAAACTTCATCCGCAATCGAGGTCTTCAGCCAAAAACTTTTCATTCGACTACGCACCGCTAATGTAACGCCGCGAGCCGTTTCTCTCAGTAACGGAATAAATCTTATGAACTGAAATGTATCCCCGATTCCCTGTTCTTCAAAAACAAGAATTCTCCTTCCCTCCATATTCTCCCAACTGCCCGGAAGATTCGGACGGTGAGAGATGTTCATAAATTCCAACCGCTTTTCATACAGCGGCAATCCATGATTAAAATTTTTAAGCGTGAGAAAAATTTCAGCGGCGGCAAAATAGTACTCAGCTCTCGGTTCAATCTCAATCGCAAGATTAAAATATCTCAAACTCTCATCATACTCTTTCTGTTCCTGCTTGATAATACCAAGGTTGTAGAGCGCGTTTGAGTTAGTTCCCGACCTCAATATTTCGAGGTAAATTTTTTCCGCAGCCGGAAGTTGACGCATCAAAAACATAACTGAAGCAAGATTCATTTTTGCGTCGAGATAACCCGGGGCAATCTGCAACGCTCTTTTATAACTTTCCGCGGCGGCTTCAAAATCCTCCTCAACCTTCATCAGATTTCCGTAAAGGAAAAAATAGCGCTTCTCCTTTTCTAAAATTTCTCTATTCTCATTCAATACTTTTCCGGCAAGTTCCAACTTCCCCGATTCAATCAGCAAAGATGAAAAATCAAGAAGATATTCCTTTTCTTTATAGAGCGGATAAATCCGGGAATAACAGGAATAGGCTTCCTCTAACTTTTTCCATTTATGAAAAATAACCGCCTTAGTATAAATCAGTTCATTTGTCTCTCCGAAAACCGCAATGGCTTTTTCCGCCAATTTCAGCGCGTCGTTAAGTCTGCCGCGCTCAATCAGCAACGCTGTTAAATTTTTGTAAGGGGCAAAATAGTTTTCATCAAGTTTGAGTGCGGTTTGGAAATCATTAAGCGCTTCTTCCCCCTTTCCCGACTGCATGTGAACTATCCCCAGATTATTAAACGCTCTTGCATCGCCAAAGCTATCGGCGACTTCCCTGAAAATTTGAACCGCCTTATTAAGCTCTCCGCTATTCAAGAAATATGCGCCTCTTCTTTCAAGCGTCTCCCTATCATTTCCCGATAACTTCCCAACTGTCAATAAAGCAAGGTTTTCCTTAATTCCCTTTAACGGCGCGGTCCAATCTCCAAGTTTTTCCTGCTTAATTATCTTTACAGTCGGATACCACTCCGACACACTTTCGTTTTCTCCCCATCGCCAATCGTTATTAAACGGAATAAGCGCCCAAGTCTCTTTCATCATTGAGCCTGAGAGATGCAGCATTGCGGTATCAACTGAAATAATTACGTCAAGCGAAGCGGCTATTTTCGCGCTATCATAAAAATCGCTAATCTCGGACAGATGATTTACAACATTAAACCGCGAGAGCAAACGCTTCTCCTCTTCCGTAATATCTCCTACCTGCAGAGAATGAAGCTTGATTTTGTTGTTGAGCCCAATTGCATTAAGCAGTTCCGACAGATTAATATCTCTAAACTTACTATTCTCATGTTTGGGATTCCCTTTCCACACAAGCCCGATATTAATTACTCCGTTATCCTCAAACATTTTAAGAGTTTCAACTTCAAAGAGCTTACTTTCCAACTTAATTTTATCCGCTTCTACTCCGGCAAAATACGGAAGTGAGAGGAACGAAACTTTATAGTCGTATTCCTCCGGCTCAATTTCCGCCGAATCGGAAACTACGGAATTAAATAAATCCGAGCGGCTAAGCAATCGATTTATTTCTTGAGGAACAAACGCCGTTATTTTGGAAGGAAAGAAATTACGCGCTTCGCCTGCGAACCTGGCAAACTGGATTACATCTCCGAAACCCTGTTCCGAATAAATCAAAATATTCTTTTTATAAATGTCTTCACCGCGCCACTCATTAATTTTCAGGTCGTTCTTTTTATAAAACGGCATTTTTTTTCGCCATTCAAACTCAGCCCAACCTTCGGAATAATCTCTCTTCCTTAATAAAATCAATGCCAAATTCCAATGGGCGTCGGGCTGAGCGCCGTTCAACTTCAGAGCAAGCCGATAAAACTCTTCGGCTTTATCAAAGTCGAATCGCTTTTCTTTTATCACCCCGAGATTGTAAATCCCATTTGCATCATCGGGTTTTAATTGCGAATAAACGGAGAAATACTTTTCGGCATTTTCCCAGTTTTCCATTTGGCGATAACAGACGCCAAGGTTGTATAAAGCGATCGGATTAGCTACATCTTCTTTCAACGCCTTTTGATAAAACTTTACCGCCTCCGAATATTCGCCCGCATCCCGAAAGTTCTTCGCCGCTCCCAACATATATTCGATTTCCCGCTGAGCTAACTCCAACAACTTTATATACGTTTCCGCGGCTTGCGAAAAATGACTTGATTTTTCATACGCTTCGGCAAGCACGCCGAGAAGCTGCGGGAAAGAATAATTATCCGTCAGAATGCGAAGCAGTTTCGCCGCTTCTTTTGCGTATCCTCTCGAAATCCCCTTTTTGATTATTCTAATGAATTCATCTTCCCCGCCGTCAAATTGGGAATAGTATTCCAGAGCGTTTTTTAAAATTGATTGTGAAACCGAAGGATTATCTAAATTTTTTAAGCCTGCGAGTATTTGGTTTTCGGTAAGCATTCGGGAAACTACAACTTATTGTATATCGATAAAAATCGATTGTGAAGTTCCGGATTATCTTCAAAATAAGGGAGAGCCTTCTCCAGCATTCCCTTTATGCCGTTCAAGTCCCCTTTGGCGGAGAACAAACCGAGCAGCTTCAAAATCACGACCAAGTCGTTCGGCTTAACTTCAAACGCTCGTTCGTAATAATAAATAGCCTCATCATAATTATCTTCTTCAAAAAGTTCCGCGGTCGCAAAATTGAAATTGTAAGAGCTTGGATTTTTATCGGCAAAATTCTTAAACACCATTTTCTGCATATCTTCGGATGCGTTTTTTAAAATCCGGTAGAGTATTTCAAAATTTATTTTATCGGAATATCTCAACGCGTTTTCAATGGTTTTGCCGGAGATTTCGTTCAAATTAAAAATTTCATCATAAAATTTTAATATTACTTTCTCCTCGTCGGAGATGTCAAATTCATTCCTTTTCGGGTAAAGATAATTAAACAAAGTTGCGGAAGCCGCGGCTATCGCAAGATTAACGCCGTATAAAAACATATTTTTTGCGTCCACAAGAACTTCAAATCCGGTCGGCTTTTCTCCGGATAAATAAAGAGAATTGTAATCATACGCTTTTCGTCCGTAATCGGCGGCGGCTTCAAACTCCCCTTTGTCCAGCTTGATATTCGCCATAACAACATTCAAAAGGGGCGACTCACTGCGTCGTCGAAGTCCTTCGAGGGCAAAACTTTCAGCGTCTTCCGGTTTTTTTTGGGAAAGAGCAAACGCGGCAAGATAGCGGTATGTTTGGGCAAGATGCTCATCGTCGAGTTCCCCCCTTTCCGCTACAAGCCTGAAATACTCATCCGCTTTTTTAAACTCATTAAGGAAAATGTAACTCTGCCCCAACTGAAAAGCATTGTACGACGACGGATTTTCATTATAATCGTTGAGTAGCAGTTTCAGATTACGACGCGCTTTCTCTTCAAGGATATCTTTTCCAACGTCATAACCGATATGGAGTATCTCTATTTCAGAATCAATCAGTTCAAATCCTTTCGCTTTCAGGTCCGGAATAATCTGCTCGTGCACTTTACCTTCAAAACGGGGATTATCCAGATTGCGGAAGAACCGGATATACTTCATAACCGAAGGATTGCCGGTCGCAGCGGAGGGGCTTACCACACGACAATAATATCCGGCTTTCCGCTTCTGAATTTTAATCTTATTAATCTGTTCAATCGATTTCTCTGTTAAACGCTCGTCGGCGTCCAGGTAAAGTATCCAATCTCTACTCGCTTTTGAAAGAGAAAAGTTTCTCGCCGCGGAAAAATCATTTACCCACGTAAAATCAAACACTTCCGCGTTATAACTTAGGGCGATTTCTTTGGAATTATCCGTCGAACCGGTATCGACAACAATAATTTCATCCGCGACATTCTTTGCCGATTCCAAACAGCCGGAAAGATAATGCGCTTCATTTTTAACTATTACGCAGAGTGAAATCCCATTCATAATCTATAGCAGCGAATTATCGTTTTCGTCCAAACCGAGAAGATTATTTACCTTTGCCAAACCGGCAAGAGCGTATCTGTTCTCGGGGTTATTCTTTACAGCCCACTCGTACATTTCCTTCGCTTCTTTATCCTTCCCCTCAAGGAAAAGGACTTCCGCTAAGCCTGCGCACGCCTGGGATGATTCCGGATTGTTTTCCAAAGCCGTTTCAAAATGACTTTTTGCGCGGTCGTTTTTCCCGAGAGCAAGATAATTAAAACCGATGAAGTTGTTGATACTTGCTATTGTCGCCTCTTTTTCCTGATCTTCAAAAGTTTCCGAGATTAAACCTTCCGCTTCAAGCAATTTTTCAAGCGCAACCTCGTAGCTTTTCTTTTCAAAATCATCATAAGCGCTTTCGATCAAATTTTCAATCTTCTCTGTGTTCCTCTTAATTATCTCATCTTTAATGCCGAGAATTTTATTCACTTTTTCCAAACCTGCAATCGCCACTTTATTCCTCGGCTCGTTTTTCACAGCCCATTCGTACATAACTTTTGCATTTTCTTCCTGCTCAAGTAGATAAAAAATCTCACCGAGTCCGGCGCACGCCTGCGAACTATCCGGATTAAGAACAAGCGCTTTTTCAAAAGATTTTCTCGCGTCGTCCAACTCGTTTATTCCCAAATAACAGTAACCTTTAAAGTTGGAAATACTCGCCAGCGACAGTTTCTCCTCGCGGGATGAAGGCATTTCGTCATACATATCTTCGGCTTTTTCCAACGCGGAAATTGCGGCTTCAAAATCTTTGGCTACAAATTTGTTGTATGCTTCGGTCATCAAATCGGTAAAGGCTTTGCTGTTTTCAATATCGATGCCGAGGAACAAAGTGTTATGATCGGCGGGAAGTCCGAGTATTTTATTAACCTTAGCCAAACCGGCTTTCGCGAAACTGTTTGCGCGGTTATTCTTAACTCCCCACTCAAACATAATTTTAGCTTCCTTGTCGTTCCCTTCAAGATAAAAAACCTCGCCCAAACCGGAACAAGCCTGCGAGCTTTCCGCGTTTAATTCCAACGCGCCTTCAAACTCGTAGCGGGCGTTTTCAACATCGCCGAGCGACAAATAATTGAAGCCTTTAAAGTTTTTAACGCGTGAAATAATATCGTTAACTCCGTCGCTTTCCAACGACCGGAGTTCTCCTTCGAGCTGGTTAAGAACGGCAAGAGCGGAGCTGAAATCCTTAGCTTCGAACTTTTCGTAAGCGTCGTCCAATCTTGAATTTACTTCCGAAGCGACTTCTGTATTCGAGAAAAAATCGACAAGATTGTGAACCGGCGATAACCCAAGCTCCTGATTAACCTTCGCCAATCCGACGAGCGCAAACTCATCGTGCGGATCAATCTGAAGCGCTTGTTCGTACATAACCTTAGCGTCCTGCTTCATTCCTTTTTTGTAGAAGTACTCCGCAAGCCCGACTAACGCCGGAACCGCTTGGGGATTATGCTCAAGCGCCGTTTCAAAAGCGTCCCGCGCTCTTTCCAAATCTCCGTCGGCAAGATAAATATTCCCTTTTAAGAGATAAGCCTCCTCGACGTATCTGCTGTTAAGAGCCGAAAGCCGATCCAACGCTTCCGAATAATTGTTGTTTAAAAAAAGATCGTAAGCTTCGTTGTAGATATTTTCAAAAGAGAGATCTTCCGCTTCGGGAGTTTCCTCCAAGTTTTCCAACAGGGAATTGTGCCAATCGGGGTAGCCCAATTCTCTGTTAATATTAACTATTGCGTTTCTCGCGCTTTCGTTTTCCGGGTCGTTTTTGTAAGCCCATTCAAACATCGCCTTAGTGGCTTTTTTATCTTCAACGATGTAGAAAATCTGGCCTAATCCAAGACAAGCTTCGGCTGATTCCGGATTTTTTTTAAGCGCCGCTTCAAACGCTTCAAGCGCGTAATCAACATCTTCCTGATTAAGCGCAATTGTACCGCGCAAAATATAAACGTCCTCGAGAGTGATATTTTTATCATTCGGGACAAACGCTTCTTCCGCCTCCTTCAAGGCATTTTGCGCTTCGTCGTACTTCCCTATCTTATTCAGGTCGTACGCCGCGTTAAATAATTCGTAAAACGATTTCATTGCCCCTCCGCAATTATGATTTTGTTATTAAGTTATTTTTCAATTTATCTGTTTTCCTTTTGATTTCAATATCATCTCGCAGCTTCAATGATTGTTCATAAAAACCGAGAGCTTTTTCGTACTCTTCCTTCTCTTCAAAAATTTGACCGAGCAAATTGTACGTCTCCGCATTTTTATCATCAATTTGAATAAACTTCGCCAAATACTTTTCCGCCTTTTCAGATTGATTTAATAATTTAGCTATTTTTGCAGCCAACATCAACAAATCCGTTATTTTAACTCCCGAACTCTCATCAAAAGACTCAATCGCCTTTTCCAAATTATGCAATGATTCTTCATATTTCTGAGAGTTTAATGCTGTGTTTGCGGAATTAACATAATCAACAAATGTCTTCCTAAGCGGGATGGCAATCTCGCGCTCAAACGGCTTCTTCCCTTTAAGCCAAATATCATCAGGAGTTCCGCCCCATTTATTGATGAACTTCCTCTTATTCTTCTCGAGCAGACGGGCATATTTTTCATTGCCTTCGGCGGTAAAACTTTTTGAGCCGTAATGATGAATAAAAACATCTAACGCGATCACCGTCTTAAATCCGGCTAACTGTGCGCGCAGACAATAATCATCATCTTCATAATTGCCGGGACTGAACCGCTCGTCAAGTCCGCCGACTTTTTCAACAACTCTCCATTTTATTAAAGTGCATAAAAACGCCACGCGCGGAAATTCATATATTTTCCCTCTCATTTCGGTTTCAACTTTTTCCGCAAATTTCCGCATCTCGTCCAAGGTTTTGTACTCGGCATTTTTAACAAGTTGAACGCCGCTTACTTTATTTGAAACAGTGCCTACAATTCCAATATTTGGTCGCGACTCCGCATGAACAATCATTTTACGAAGCCAGCCCTTAGTAACTACAATATCATTATTTGCTATCACGATATATTTTCCGTGCGCGGCTCTCAAACCTTGATTAATTGCTTTGGGAAAGCCAAGATTTTCGTCGTTTCGGATTACCTTAACATTTTCTTTTTCATCGGAGAGTTTTTGCAAGGTATCGGAAGTTTTCTTTTCACTGCCGTTATCTATAAGAATAAGTTCAAAACTTTCCTCTGTTGTTTGGTAAATACTTTCGATTGTTTCGAGCGTATATTCAATCTGGTTAAATACGGGAATAATGATTGACGCGGTAACAGGCACGGATAAAAGAGGATTAACATTTGTCGGGTTAAACCACTCCATTCCCCATAATTCCATCGAAGAGGGAACTCTTCCTTTTCCGTAATATTTCTCTAATTTCCGGTAAAGCTTATTGGTACTTTCCTGAACAAGCTTTTCCGTTTTTTCTTTCTCCTCAGTTGCAAAACTTTTCTGTCCTTCGTGGAAGATGAACGTATCAAGAGCGACCTTTAATACTCCTCCGTTTTCCCTAATTCTCCAACTCAGCTCAAGGTCATCGTTCCCCAAAAATAAGTCCTCGTCCAAAAGTCCGTATTCTTCAAAGAACGAGCGTTTAACAGCTATACAGAAGCCAATCAACAACTTGGTATCTGCAGATTTATATCGATTATTCTCCTCCAAAATAGTATTAATTGCAGAAGCCGATAACATAGAAGCTTCATCTTCGGGTAAATAGACGAAAATATTCTGAAGTCCGGCAGCGTAATTGGAGAGAGGTCCTACCGCCATCACATTTTTATCTCTTAAATGGTACTCAAATTTCTCAAGCCAATTTTGAGTAACCACAGTGTCGGGATTAAGAAGAACAATCATATTATTCCTGCTCTCTTTTATCCCCATATTTGTAGCTACTGTAAATCCTAAATTTTTATCGTTTTTCAAAAGTCTGAAATTATCGCGCCCTTCAATAAAACGTTCGATAATTTCAACCGTATTATCTTTTGAATTGTTATCGACAATTATTACTTCATCCTCTCTCGTCATAAAATTCCCGACAGAAGATAGATTCCTAAGAATTTCCCCTGAAGAATTATAAGTAACAATGATGATTGAAGCCCTAACGTTTCTCAGCGGTTTGGGAATATATTTTGTAATTTGAGCCCCGGTTTCTCTCACAAAGTCTTCGCTTTCTACTACAAAATCAGGATGTACCTTTCCAAGCCATCTATTAACCAATATCTCAACATTTTCATCATTTTTTGAAAAACGTTCCGGTCCGCTCTGCGACTCAAAATGAATTATTTCGGATTTCGGTTGATAAACAAGCTGCCAATTATTTTGCTTCAGTTTAAAACAAAGATCCACATCTTCATATCCGTTCCAATAGATCTCATCAAAGCCGCCTACTTCAAAAAAAGCTTCTCTACGAATTAACAGACATCCTGCGGTAAGAACCTGATATTGTAGCAAAGTGTTAACTTCTTTTAAATTTTTATCTTGCTGATAAAAAATATGAGTCGCAATTAACGGTTCGTTTCTTTGGAGATTTTTTACAATCACAACGCCGGCATGCTGAATAGTATTATCCGGGAACAATAATTTCGCTCCAACCGCTGCCACGGATTTATCATTTTCGGCAATATTAAGTAAACTTCCGACCCAGCCTTTTTTGACAATAGTATCATTGTTTAACGTTACTAAATATTCTCCTTGGGCGATTTCCGCGCCCTGATTATTAGCTTTGGCAAATCCCAAATTTTCTTTATTTACAATAATCTTGACATTTGATTTTTCTTCTGCAATGCGCTTTATATATTCCGTAGTGCCGTCGGAAGAAGCATTGTCAACAAGAATCAATTCAAAAAGATCAGTTTCAGTGTTTGCATAAAGAGCGTCAATGCAGTTTTGTGTCAGTTCAAGTTTATTAAATAAAGGAATAATAATGCTGACTCTGTTCCGAACGCCTCCTTCGGATAAATTCTGCTTATAGACTTTATCCCATTTCGAAACGTCCTCATCAATTGTCAGGGGTTTCACAATACTTTCCTTCATTTGCCGGATTAATTTAGGGTTTTCTTCCAAAATTTTTATTTGTTGTACAAAATCATTTTTATCATTAGTATTAAAAAATATTCTGAAATTTGTATTTGCCAACCCCTCCCTAAAGACTTCAATGTCGGACAGTAACGCCGGAATTTTATACATCAGCGCCTCTCTCAAAACAATTGAGAAAGTTTCAACAAATGAAGGGATAAGAAGAATATCTATTTGTGAAAAAATTCCTTCCAAGTCATCGGGAGAATAGCTACCCATATATTCAATATTCCCGTTACTTTGAGCGATCTCTTTTATTTCACGAATAAGTTCGGCATGCCCATTGCCCCATATTTTAAATTTCATGGTTGTGGGAATTTCCGAGAACCATCTTGTAGCCGGGACTATATTTTTTATATGTGATATTGAACCTAAATACCCGAGGGTAATAGGGCCGGAATGATTTTTTTTCTGAACGGGTAAATGAGTGATTTTATCTTTAATACCCAACGGATGAATATGAATTTCATTTGGAATACCGTATCCAATAAGTTTTCTTTTTACAAATTGGGATGGAACGGATATATAATCTATAGATTTAAACATTTCCGCTATTTCGATCTTGCGTTTATTTAAGATATCGATAAGCACAGGGTCTTTTCCCAATAAGCATTCGGCGCACTCAGCGGCAGATTTATTTCCTTTACAGACTTCCTTTTTCTTCTCATTAAACAAATGAACTTTCGGACAGAAAAACCAGAAATCATGAATTGTAAAAAAGATTTCTGCTCCGGAATCTTTTGCTATTTTCACCAAATTATTCGGATAATTCATTAAATGATGAAAATGTATAATATCGAAATGATTTCTACGAAAAAACCGTTGAAATACCTGTTTGAATTTTTCTTTGTATTGATCAATCAGCACTGGGAAAGAAATGTTGTGCCGCATCCTAAATATATTAAATTCGCTTGTCGAAATTAGTTCAATTTCAACTTCTTTATAAGTCTCGTGAATTTCAGGATATAATATTGATACGTCATAATCACCGTATTGAGATAATGTAGTAACAAAACTTTTTAAATAATTTTCCACGCCTCCATACCAATTCGGAGGAAAATTATGCGCAACAAATAAAATTTTAATTCTATTTTTATTTTTGTATTCCATCCAAAATCTTTTTTTCTTTCTCGGCCAAATTTTTATCATCCAATTTTCTCAAAATCTTAAGCGCATTTTCCCTTTCTTCTTTGCTGTAAACACCCGGGTGATTGAGAACAATACGGGCTTTCAAAAGATCATCTTTTTGGACTGAATGAGTTAACATACTATTTTTTCTTATACGATATTTAAACAGATATTCAGCAACTTTCTTTTCTTTAAAACCTGCTTCCGCACAAGAAATCCAAAAGTCCCAATCTTCGTAACCGTAAACCATATTCCGGTTGTAGCCCCCAACTTTTTCCCACACCTCTTTTCTGTAAAGCGAACAATAGTTCAGAGTATCCAATTTCTTCATTACATTTAAATCAAGCCCTTGAGTTTGATACGAGTTGTTCACTTCTCCGAATCTCAAAGTATCTGTCCCGACAATAGAGACATCAGGGTTTGCCAACAGCACCGAAACCGTTTTTTTCAACATCTCCGGCAATATAATATCGTCGGAATCAAGAGGTAAAATAAAATCCCCAAGCGCAGAAGCGATAGCAAAATTCCGGGCATCCGCTAAGCCGCCGTTTTCTTTGTTTAGCAATTTGATGTTAAAGTCCGGGTATTTTTCAATTAATCTATTTGCAACTTCTTCAGAATTATCGGTGCTGCCGTCATTAACGATGATACATTCCCAATAAGGATATGTCTGTTTTACGACGCTTTCGACGGCTTCGCTTAAATACTCCGCCTGATTGTAAACCGGAATAACTACCGAGACAAGCGGAAAAGGCGCGGCGGCGAAATCATTGACATTAACATCTGTCGAGAGTTGCGTCAAATAGTTTTCTCTTGCGACTTCATTATCCGGATTTATAATCAAAGAGTCCAACAGATTTTCATAGAACTTTTCAGTATTACCTTTAAGGTATTCAACAACTGCAATATTGTTTTTTACAGAAGGGTTGCTCCTATAAACGATATCTAAGTATTGCAAAAGTTGTCTTGCTTTATCAAACTCTTCTTTTTCAACCAGGTCTTCTACGTAATTAAGATAAAATTTAAGTTCATTATTGCTCTCCAAAAAGTTATTCAGAAGTTTAATATCTCTAATATCTTTTGGTTCACCCCGTCTGAGCTTCATTTTTTTTATCACATTCAGAGAAGCAAACTTTATCCCGCTAAAATAAAAATGGTTTTGAGGATTAAAAATAATATCGTCAAATGAATATGGGTAATAAGATTTTTCAGTTACGTGATTAGATATTTTTTCTTCATCAAAATAAATTGTATCATTTTGTGATATATAATCAATATCGTTAGCCTCTCTCAAACCCAATAACGATAATGGAGCGCTGCCGGCTAAAGCAAAAAGTTCCGTGTCAATATTTCCCCGTCTGACTGCATTTTTTAATTTTTCAAAAAGCGTCCAAAAATTGCTAAAATTTTTAACGCTTGCATAATTCAGAAAATCAATGCTGTTCTGATTAAACAGAATATTCGCCAGTAATTCAGTTTCCTCAAATGTATCGTTAATATGCACGGAATGTTTTCCAATTCCGTAGATATTCCTTATTTTTTCTTTTAATTCGGCAATTGGAATTTCTCCCTTGTTTTCAAACAGATAAACTCTCAATGAGGAATTTCCCGCAAAACAATAACCGGCTTTATCCTTTGCGCCGGGAAACCCATTCCCGATGTCTCCCAGCCACTCCTCGCCGTGATAAACTTGAGTTAAAAAAAGTATTGCTCCCGATTGACTTAACAACACCTCTTTTTCATAATATATTTCGCCTTGCTCTAACAAAATTTTCTTAACTTTTTCTTCATTCCCTTCTGCCGCGGGAAAAAGAAGAACAATCTTTAAATTTTTGTTAAATCGTATATATTGGAGTGCCATAAAATCGAGATATTTTTGCTCTAAATTTTTAGATCTAAAAAAGTTGTAATTATAATTCCAACCTTCATTTTTAAAAATTAATACAGGCACTTTTTGTCTGAGATAGAGTAAAATTCCCAAACGATGCGCCCCCTCAATCAATTCCAAGTTGTTGGAAACCGGCAGCATCGATTTTGTTTCGTCAAAACCGTTTAATTTCATGGAAGCAAGTAAGTTCTCAAACGAACTGACAAATGCATCAATTCCTTTTTTACCCGTTCCGTCTCCTTCAACAAAACCGTTAAATGCCCGGAGATGCTCAAGATAAACTTCACGTCCCCACTCCGAATTAATTCTATCTTCTTTAAATCTTACGAATATATATTTTGCCATAGGATCAATACGTTTCGAGTTTACTAATTCTGTTGCGGGAACCGTCTTTTTGTAAGCTCCGTGTTCTATATCTAATAGATTTGCAAAATGCGGTTTTATGACTTTTTGAATTTCACTTTTATCTAAATAAACCGATTTTTCTTCGTCATTTTCAAAAAATGATTTGTGAACAAAAACTTCATCCCATTGTATGGTTTTCCAATGAAGATATCCTTTCCCTTCAAGAAAACTAATTATTTCTTCTATACCGTAATTATTCTCAATTGTAAAACAATCTATACTGACCTTTGAAAAATCAATTGATTTTATAACTTCAAATTCAGAACCTTCAACATCAACGCTGCAATAATTAATCTTGGAAACACCGTGTTTTTCGAATATATCGCTTAACGGAACAGTTTTAACTTTTACGATAATTTTTTTCGAATCTGTTTCCTTTGTTTCATTTTCAATCCTATTGAGATGTTTAGTATTATAGTTGTTAATTATTCCACTTAGTCCTTTCCCATAACCGTCAATAGCCAAAAAATCCACTTCGCCTTTTGAAGTTGAAATCGCCACATTTTCTTTTACACAATTTCTCCCGGATTGTTCAAGTTTTTTAAACTCTATCGGATTTGGCTCAATACAAATTCCATCCCAATTCCTGAATTTCTCGAAGAACAATGTATTGCTAAAATGAACCCCGTCCGTAGCCCCAACTTCAACATAAAATCCTTTTTCTTTTTTTTGAAATAACTCCTCGTCGAGAATTTTATCTTGACCAATTTGGCTGTAATAATCTTCTTTCATATAAATTCTATTTTTATCCTCAATTTCATTAATAACTTCTTCTATTGCTGCCCAAAGATTGTATTTAAATAAAACTAATTCCCGAGCTTCCTTCAATGCATCATAATTTACTGGTTTATTAATTTCTTTTAAGATTATTTCAATACAGTTATCATCATAAATATCCACAAAAACAAAAGATTCCTTAGGGAAAAAATCCGCTATATTTTGCGCTCCCCAGTAAATAGGTTTTGACCACATTAATATTGGATCAATAAACTTTTCTGTAAAATAATTATTGTAGGATGAGTTTTCAAAAGCTAAAGAAAAATAATAGTCTTCCAATCCTCTAATTTTACATATACCGTTATAATTAAGCTCTCCTTTATATGAATTTCCGAAAACTTCCGACGAAAGTCCCCTCCCAAATATATCAATATTGCTAAATACCTCGCTTAAGTTACGAATAACTTCAAGACGCTTTTTCTGTCCCTCGGTAATGGTTTTTCCACTTGTTACTGTAGAGAGTAATTTAGTTTTCTTTGCTTTTCGATTAACTAATTCACCAAAATCCTCAATTAACTGCCATGTTGACAAATGATGATGATTTTCATAACTACCATAATAGAGAGCATTTTCAAAATATTTATTTCTTTTTTTTATTGCTTCGGGCTCCCGTTGAAAAAACAAAACTTTATTCAACGGTATTTTCTCAATTAATTCATCGGAGGGGAAATTATCAAAAACAATATAGTAATCGGCTTCGTCTATTTCGACAGTTCCGACAAGTTCATTCCAAACGGCATCGCCTGAAGGCGTCTGTCTTTTATATCGCATAAGTGATTCAAAAGGAGAATCACCCCAATCATTTAAGAAAATTATTTTTTTCATAAACACCTATTTTTGTGATGTATTTTCAACAATCACGCCAAAGCGAGTAATTGAGAAAAGAAAGGATTTGACAATAAAACAGAAGTAAAAAATTAGAGGTGAAACTTTTCCTCAATAAGACAAAGCTAATATTGGACATCTGCACAATATTAGCCCAAGTAATGCGGTAAAATTTTAATAGAATTAATAATTTAACACATTCAAAAAATCATGTTCAACCATAATTTTAATTAGTTCGGAAAATTTAACTTTGCTCTCCCATCCTAATTCTTTTTTTGCTTTATCCGGTTTCCCGATAAGTAAATCAACTTCGGTCGGACGGTAATATTTCTCATCAATTTCAATAATAACATCCCATTCCTTCAAATCCGCAAGATTCACACTTCGATTTCCTATTAACTTTTCAATAACGCTTTTATCAAACTTACGGACTAAACCTTTGGAGTCAAGCCCCGAATTTATCCACTCAATTTCTACTCCGAGATTTAGGAATGCATTTTCACATAATTCTCTAACCGAGTGAGTTTCCCCGGTTGCAAGAACATAATCTTCCGGTTTATCCCGCTGAAGCATTCTCCACATTCCCTCGCAGTATTCAGGGGCATACCCCCAATCTCTTTTGGCATCAAGATTTCCGATTCTCAATACTTTTTCTCTTCCTAAAACTATCTTGGACGCAATCGTTGTTACTTTTCTTGTAACAAACGTTCCGCCTCTGCGAGGAGATTCATGATTAAACAAAATTCCGTTTACGGCAAAAAGATTATATGCTTCGCGATAATTTTTAACAATCCAATACGCAAATAATTTAGCTGCTCCGTAGGGAGAACGAGGATAAAACGGAGTAGTTTCCGATTGAGGAACTTCCCGCACTTTTCCAAACATCTCGGAGGTTGAAGCTTGATAAAACTTTACTTTATTATCTAAGCCCACTTCGCGAATCGCGTCCAAGAATCTCAATGTTCCCAAAGCATCCACTTGGGCTGTATAATCAGGCACTTCAAAAGATACTTTAACATGAGATTGTGCGCCGAGATTATAAATTTCATCAGGATGTATTTTTTCTAACAATCTATTTAAATTGCTGGTATCTACCAAGTCGCCATAATGTAAAAATAATTTCTTGTCCAAGATTTCCGGGTTTTGATACAGATGCTCAATTCTTTGTGTATTAAAAGAACTGCTTCTTCTTATTATACCATGAACTTCATACCCTTTTCCCAATAATATTTCCGCAAGATAACTTCCGTCCTGACCGGTTATACCGGTTATTAAAGCTTTTTTCATTTCAATTCCAAATGCCAAATTATAAATTCAAAATTTCTATCTAGATGAGCTACTTATTTTTCCAAGAATTTTCTTCAATTGCTCAGATTCGTCAACAAGTCCCTCCAGGCTACTATTCATTATTTTCATTGCCTTTAACAGTCTTAACCAATAATTCGTTTCCCTAGCCTCTTTTAATGCAATTCTTATTTTATTTCTAAAATCAACTTTAGATGTAGCGCCTTGAGATTCTTCATAGTTAGCCCCAATAGAAGTAGCTGATCTTAACAATTGATTAATTATTAGAGACCTTTGCATAACCTAAATTTGTCATATTGAGGACGGTGTAAGCCGTCCGAAATATCTCTAAACTCGGTATAATTACCAGTTTTGAGATTCTTCATTCCGCTTCGCTTCATTCAGAATGACATATAAATTAGGTTCTGCAAAGCCTTCTATTATTTTATTCTCAACACTGTGATTTAATTCTTTACAAAAGTTGACAAATCTTAATACAAAATCAAATATTCTATTTCCTAAACCTTCATCCATTATTAAACCTAATTATAATTGAATCAAACCTTAATTAATTTATAATTTGAAATTTATAATTTATAATTATTAACAAACCACTCATACGTTTCCTTTATTCCTTCTTCAAGACTTGTTTTGTGTTTCCAGCCAAGTTGGTGAATCCGACTTACATCCAATAATTTTCTTGGCGTCCCGTCAGGTTTAGTAACGTCATAACGGATATTTCCAGCATAGCCGACTGTTTTTTTTATCAGTTCGGCTAATTCGGATACGGATAAATCCTGTCCGGTACCGATATTAAGGTGAGAAATATTTTTCGAGTAAATATCCCGAGCGTCAATGTTTTCAAAAAGATAAAAAATTGCATCTGCCAAATCATCGACGTAGAGAAACTCCCTCCGCGGTTTTCCCGTTCCCCAAACCTCAATTTCATCGGCGTTATTTTCCTTAGCTTCATGGATTTTCCTGATTAATGCAGGCAAAACATGTGAACTTTTGAGGTCAAAATTATCGTTCGGGCCATAAAGATTTGTAGGCATTACGGAATAAAAATTAGAATCGTATTGACGGAAATAATTTTCACATAATTTTATACCGGCAATTTTTGCGACCGCGTAAGGTTCATTTGTTTTTTCCAGATATCCGGAAAGCAGTTGTTCTTCCTTGATGGGCTGAGAAGTAATTTTAGGATAAATACACGAACTTCCGAGAAAAATTAACTTCTTTACTTTATGTTTAAATGCGTTATGAATAAGATTTGCCTCTATCATCAAATTATCATAAATGAACTCGGCGCGAAACAAATTATTTGCTAAAATTCCTCCTACCTTAGCGGCGGCAATTATCACATACTCGGGGCTTTCAGTTTCAAAAAGTTCCTCAACTTTTTTTTGATCCCTAAGATCAAAACTCTTTGAATCGTACAGAATCAAATTTGAGAATCCCTCGGAAAGAAATTTTCGGACTATTGCCGACCCAACAAGTCCTTTATGCCCCGGAATATAAATTTTTGATTCTCTGTCAATCATATAAATCCATCTTTTATCAATTCAATATATTAAATATATCGAAAACATAAAATTTCTTTTGAACATAGCTTTTTCTTTAACGGAGGAATATCTTTCTCAATTTAAAGGATGCCGAATGGAAAAAACATTCTGGAACTCTGCGGTTATTTCAAACTGGGGATTATCTATTCTAACTTATATAAAGCGGTAGCAGTTGTGTGCGGACTTCCTCTGTTTTCGCGATTACTTCTTTTTCAACTTTTTCTTTATATTCTTCTTTTTCAAGTTTTATTTCTTCAATCTTTTTCCTGTAATTCTCAATCTGCTTCTGCAATCCCTTCTCGGTTGTTTCAAGCTGTATTTTAGCGGCTTCGTGCATTTCTTTCTTTCGTTTTTCTCCGAGATTTTTCACATAGGAAATCTGGCGAAGCAATCTCTGCTTTTCATTTGTCCTTTCGAACAAAGTTGAAGCTGCAGTAATCAGCGAAACCAAAGTCCCGACCAAATAAGTTACTCCGCCCCATTTAAATCCTTCAATAATTGTGGAGGTAAGCACCAGACTGAAATTATCAAACTGCTGGGCGTTATTCATAAAACCTCCGGCAAATCCTGTAATCATAAAGACGACCATTGAAATTATCCCGTTATAGACCATCGAGTTTTTGAACGAAGTGGCGGGATTAAACTTCGCCGAATCATCCATGCTTTCCAGCTTTTTTTCAAGCTCGTTAACCATCCGTTCCACATCGTCGGTAATGGTTTTCAGCGCCGATTGCAGCCGCTCCTCGATGCCGTCGTTTCCCTTATCAAGCTGCTCTTCAAGCAAACCAATTCGTTTCTGATTGTCCGCTATCTGCTTGTCGAAATATTTTACCTCATCCATAAGTTCGGCTTCGAACTTTTTACGCGCATTTTCAACTATTGTATCAAGCGTTTTTTCATATTCATTAAGCACAATCTTTGTTATCAGCGAAGTGAGAATATTTGTGTTTTCCCTATATTGAGCTGAAACTTTTTCCAAAAACTCCAATCGCTTGGGTATCGAATCGTCGTAAAACTCTTTTAGTTTCAAATTCGATAATTTAGAAATATTCAGAATAACCTGGCGCAACAAGCCCGAATCAAAACCGAGCTGAAGCAGAAACAGCTGCTCGATATCGTTAAGTATCATTACAAAATCATTCTCAAGAAAAATATTGTACGACACAGCGTTGCGAAGGAAAAAGTCCAGCAAATTTATACTTCTGTGTTTGATTGCAAACGAGAATCTTTCCTTATCGTAATCGATAATGTGCGATAACAGACTCGAAGCCGAATCGTAATTTTGTAATTTTACGTTCACCAGCGCGTTGTAAAAAAGCGCAGAAACACCGTTCTGCTTTATAAACGAAGCTTCCTCAAATTTATTTTGCGCTTCGGAAAACGCCCCCGATTTTAGGAAAACAAAGCCGATGTAAAGCTGAATTAGATAATGGAGTTCATCTTTAACGTTCTGCGACAGAGAAGTCTTTTCAAGAATGCGGTCCGCATCCTCAAGTAATTGGAAGGCTTTGTCGGAAGCTACTTGGCGTGTATTGAAAGTAATTAAATTTGCATGAAGTATTTTCTTCAAAACGTGGTTTTTTACCGGATCTTTTTCCAATATATTGAAAGCGGACATTGTATAATATTGCTTGTCGCGCTCGCTTTTTTGGGTTACCCAGCGGGAATAATATTTCTTTAAGTCCTGATAATATTTAGGTCCGCCCGCTTTGTTCAGATTATTAAAATATTCTTCAACTGCTTGAAGCGTAGGGATATCCGCGATCCAGAATAAAGGCGCGGTCTCAATTCTGATAAGATATTCGTTAATGCTTTTGGGTAAATCTATGGAATAGTACCGCGTAACATTTTTGATAAAATCCAAGTAATCGGCGCCGATTTTCAGATAGCTTTTAAAGCTGTCTCGTCCGAGTTTTCTAAAGCGCGTGAGATCGGATTCCGAGTAGGAACTCATTTCCTGCTGAACCAGATTCCCTTCCATATCAGTCATACTTCTTCCCTGAAGTTACAATTATGCAATCCATTACCTATCTGATAATCGGAAGAAAACGAAAAAAATTTAGCTTTAAGCTAAGATTTTTTTAATACAGCACCTTTGAGACGTTTCGATGCATGTTCGATGCCTGCACCCTACACTTTTGGGGATTATTTTTTGTGTGCTTCTTGCATTTTCGGAATGATAATATGGAAAATTAATCCTGAGCAAAAACCTTTATCTGGCAAAACGTAAAACTGCAAAAGATGAACTACCTGAATTAAAGAAAAAGTTCAAAAACTTATTAACAATAGAAGGGATTCATATCGGACGGAGCTAAAATATAATCCCACATTGTACTAAAACGCAAGGCGGCAAGCCGTGTACGACTTGTAATTTCAGTGGAATTTTTTATGGGTTAGCTTTTATTTTCTCTCAATTTTCTCTTATCTTTGAGAAGTCTGCCGCGGCGGATTAGCCATGTTTATTGAATGACTTTTTTTATTTATACAAAACTTGGGACAGCCTCAGCAAAACTTTGTTTCTCCGTCCCTTACGGAACTCCCGAACCAAGGTAATTTGAACAAAATCTAGGAAAAATAGAGAATTCAATAATGCAACACAACGAATGAAAAACATATTACTTTTTATATTTCTTATTCAATCGCTATTTGCACAAGGAGAGTATGACTTTGCAATCTATCATGATGGAGATGTTGGCGCTTGGGAAGATGGCGTTATCGCATTTGAACATTTTTTAGACTGGAAAGGTTTAACGCATAATAGAGTTACCGCGCAAGACATTAATACAATAGTCTTAAAAGATTTTTATTCAGCGATATACTTCCCCGGCGGAGATGCGGATTATTATAATGCCGACATTAATTCAACGGGAATACTACACATTCAAGACTTGGTGGCAGATAATGGTGCTTATATAGGAATGTGTGCGGGGGCAGAATTTGCTTGCGATAAATTGATTTGGCAAGGATTTATAATTGATTATCCGTTAGATTTGTTTCAGGGTGTAGCAATCGGTCCTATCGATGAACTGGCTGTTTGGCCAGATTATACTATGGCAACTCTATCCATGAACCTTGAGGACGAAATAAACCAATTTGAACCGGAAAATGAAGATATGCTATATTGGGGAGGTACATTTTTTAGTCCTTATCCAAGTACAAATATTGATACAATTGCAACTTTTGACGGTTTTTATAATAAACCCGCAATAATAAAATTCAATTATGGAAATGGCAGAGTTTTACTTATCAGCCCGCATCCTGAAATAGAAGAAGATAGCGATAGAGATGGCGTTAATGTTGCCGAGGAACTTGACGATAATGGTTCTGACTGGAATTTTTTATGGACTGCAACAGATTGGCTTTTAGGAAATCCGTTATCAGAGCCAAATCCCTCATCCGTACAAACACAATCCACTAGCTCAAATATCGCAATTTATCCAAATCCGGCAAAGAATTTTTTAAATATTTCAATTAGTGATAAGCAAAAAATTGAGAAACTCACAATCTATAATCTAATCGGACAAATAATATTAGATACAAAATTGATTAACAATACTATTGATTTAATAGATTTCCCTAATGGAATGTATTTATTAGAAGTTGAAATTAATAGCAAAAAAATTAGGAGAAAACTATTAATTATAAAATAAATGTAAATACTAAAATTGAGATTGACGAATAATCACAAAAACTTCTATTATAGAATGAGACGGCATGCCCCATGGAAATCAAACAAACAAGTTGAACAAAATTTGATTATCTGCCGCATTTTGGTAGTACTTCCAAAAACAAGCCACTTTCTAAAACCAAAAAACCCTTGTAACTTATTTAGTTACAAGGGTTTATGTCTGTGAGCGCGGGTGGTCTCGAACCACCGACCCTCTGCTTAAAAGGCTAAACTGAGGAGTAAAAACCTTCAAAACAGACCTAAAAATGCAACTTTTATCTTAAAAAAACACTGCATTTGGGTCGTTTCGATGCCTGTTCGATGCCTGCTCTCTACACTTTTAAGGATTACTTTTCATACATTACTTGCATTATTTTGGAGATAATATTATTTTATCTCTACACTTTTTTGGAGTTAAACAATGCAAAGATTACTCTATCAAAACTTAATAAAATGGAAGAATAATCCCAAACGAAAACCTTTACTTCTGCAAGGAGCGCGTCAAGTCGGGAAAACTTATCTTGTAAAAGATTTTGCCAAACGGGAATACGAAAACTTCTTCTATCTTAATTTTGAAGAAGAACCAATATTCAAAAATCTTTTTTCTAACTCGCTTAACACCGAATATCTTCTAGAAAACGTCAGCCTCTATTTTGGCAAGAAAATAGATTGCAAAAACAGTCTTATCTTTTTTGATGAAGCTCAAGCTGTTCCAGAAGCAATTACAAGTCTGAAATACTTCTATGAGCAGCTACCCGAATGCAACATTATTGCCGCGGGTTCATTATTGGGTGTAAGCGTTGGAAGACATAAATCATTTCCCGTAGGCAAGGTAAGTTTTCTCAGACTTTACCCGATGAGCTTTATTGAATATCTGTTGGCTGTCGGCGAGGAACTCGTAGCAGAAAAACTAATGAATAAATCCGGCGCCGAATCATTATCCGAACTTATTCATGAGAAACTTTTAGGTCATTTGAAAAAGTACTTATTCCTTGGCGGAATGCCGGAAGTGTTGCAAACTTATCTTGATACAAAGGACATTGCTCTTGCAAGGGAAATTCAGAAGGAAATACTTGAATCTTATCAGCGAGACTTTTCTAAAAATTCGAGCAAAAGAGACGCAATAAGAATATCGGAGGTGTGGCGTTCAATTCCTTATCAGTTAGCAAAAGAAAACAAGAAGTTTAAGTACAAAGAAATAAGACAAACCGCAAGAGCTTCTATGTACGAGGAAAGCATAGAATGGTTGCGGAACGCGGGATTAATCAATGTAGCTTATAACATTAAAGCTCCAAAGCTTCCCTTATCCGGCTATGCTGACACTACGAAATTTAAGGTTTATATGTTAGATAACGGATTGTTGGGCGCAATGCTGAATGTAAGCTCAGACGTTATAGTCAAGCCGGATAAGTTATTTCAAGAATACAACGGAGCATTTGTAGAGAACTATGTTGCAAGCGAACTTGTTATGAAAGGATACGAGTTGCATTACTGGAAATCCAAGAGCGACGCAAAGGTTGACTTTATTACACAATACAAGAACAAGATTTATCCTATTGAAGTTAAAAGCGGAAGCAGCAGAAACATTAAGAGCCTTAGAAGCTATGCCGACAAATACAATCCCGAATTATTAATTAGAACATCACCGAGAAACTACATTAGAGACAATGAGTTTATTAACATTCCCCTTTACGGGATTGAAGGATTTGAGAAGATTTTGGGATAGTCCCTAAGAACATTTCGAAAAACGTATATTTCTTTGGCTTACAATTCTGATGTTGAACTTGCGACCGTAGCCAATCTTGTCGGACATAAAGATATTTGTACAACTTCAAAGTATTATGCTCGCTTGTCAATTCATAAGAAAAGGGAGGAACTTAGCAAAATAAAATTTAACAATTACGAAGGCAATAACGATGATATCTAGAAAAACCTACTGCACTTTCTACTGCACTATGTTTTTCTTAAAACAACAAACCCTCGTAAGTAATTATCTTACAAGGGTTTATGTTCGTGAGCGCGGGTGGTCTCGAACCACCGACCCTCTGCTTAAAAGGCAGATGCTCTACCGCTGAGCTACGCGCCCGTTGATTTTTCTTATAAAGAACAAAAACGATTCAAAAAATACGAAACCTTTTTTATTGAAACAAGTTTTTTATTCTCAATAAAAAAATTTTTTCTCTTTTTATTTTGGTAAAAGTCTGTTTATACGCTTCTTTAACTACATTCCAACTAAACTTTTACTTATATTTTGTTCTTTATTTAGAAAAAATTGACTGGAAAATGTTTGCTTTCAGATTAAGTAAAAAATCTTTATTAAAATATAGACTCGACGAAATTAATTTCTATTCCGAAAAGGAAACGAATCAAAACAGACTTATACGAGAAGCCGCTTACAGAATAAATTCCGCTGCCGGTAATGACAAAAAGGTAGGAGCGGGATTTCTTTACTCCGTTAATCTTCTCACCGAGATTTACAAATACGTTATCACAAAATTCAAAAAAGAGTATGACAACGATGTTTTCAAAAAAGAATTTGATTTTATAACTAAAACCCTCGGAGCCGAAAATTTCGTACCTGTTCTGAATGACTTTATAACGTCATTCCCGCCCGAACCTATTTACTCGGGTAAGTTGCAGCCCGAAGAATACATCTGGAATAAATCCGCCGGACGCTACAACTACGAGGTCGAACTGGAAGATTCTTTGATTCTTTTTATTCACAATAACAATCCCGCTTTGGACGCCCTTCACGATTTGCTCGGCGCTGAAAATCTATCTTTGCAAAACGAGTTTTTCAACTATATTGAAGCGGCAACAAAATTTTTCGGCGACGAACCGAAACTGAAAGAGAACAACGACCTTCTTAACTTTTTGCTTCAGCCGATTTTAAACTCTCCCGATAATCTGCAGGGACAGCTTGAATTCATACGTTCAAACTGGAAAGATATTATTGCAGACAAGTTTGAAAGAGAATTCCTTGCCAGTTCCGATCTTCTGCGCGAGGATGTTATTATTGCCGGAGCGGGAACGCCGCCCCCTTCCTTTGTTCCCGAATATAAAAAAGGAGGTCGGGGAGCAATTATCGGGAAAAGCGGTTTTGATATGCTTGCTTCTTCTTCGGAAGATTATGTGGAAGAGGAAAATTTCACGCCCGATACGGATTGGATGCCAAAAGTCGTTATGATTGCAAAGAACACTTATGTTTGGCTTTCCCAGCTCAGCAAAAAATATTTTCGAGAAATAACTCGACTCGACCAGGTGCCCGATGAAGAACTGCAGGAATTAAGCGACCGGAATATCAACTCCCTTTGGCTGATCGGAGTTTGGGAGCGAAGCGAAGCGTCTAAAAAAATCAAGAATCTGCGCGGAAACACAGACGCGGTCGCTTCGGCGTATTCCCTTTATGACTACGAAATAGCTTACGACTTAGGCGGATACGAAGCATATCAAAATTTGAATGAAAGAGCAAAAAAGTTCGGGATTCGACTTGCCGCCGATATGGTTCCCAACCACACCGGAATTTATTCAAAATGGATAGTTGAACACCCGGATTATTTTATTCAGTCCTCTACTCCGCCTTTTCCCGGATATAAATTTACCGGAGAAAATTTATCTCCCGATCCGAACTTAACTATAAAAATTGAAGATGGATATTGGTCCAACAGCGATGCCGCCGTAGTTTTTGAACGAATTGATAACCGTACGGGCGAACGCCGCTACATATATCACGGCAATGACGGAACAAACATGCCATGGAACGATACCGCTCAGCTCGATATTCTTAAGCAAGAAGTGCGGGAAGCCGTAATTCAAAAAATTATGGATGTCGCGCGAAAGTTTTCTATCATCCGTTTTGATGCTGCAATGACTCTTACGAAAAAGCACTTTGCGCGACTCTGGTATCCCGAACCGGGCGCGGGAGGAGACATTCCTTCGCGCGCCGACTATGCTTTGACTAAAGAAGAATTCAACAAATTATTTCCAAAGGAGTTCTGGAGAGAAGTCGTTGATAGAATCAACGCCGAGATGCCCGAAACTCTTCTCCTTGCCGAAGCTTTCTGGCTGATGGAAGGTTACTTTGTTCGCACGCTTGGAATGCACCGCGTTTACAACAGCGCATTTATGAATATGTTCATGCGGGAAGAAAATCAGAAATACCGCGAACTTATTAAAAACACGCTTGAATTTGAGCCGGAAATACTGAAACGGTACGTAAACTTTATGAGCAATCCTGATGAAGAAACCGCGATAAAACAGTTCGGTTCGGGCGACAAATATTTCGGCGTTCTCACAATGATGGTTACGATGCCCGGCTTGCCTATGTTTGCGCACGGACAAATTGAAGGATATCACGAAAAGTACGGAATGGAATATAAACGCGCATACTACAACGAGGAACCGGACTACGGATTAATCGAACGGCACAAACGGGAAATTTTTCCTCTAATTGCAAAACGGCGTCTTTTCAGCGAAGTAAAAAACTTCTGGCTCTTTCCTTTTAAGGATAACGACGGAAACGTAAATGAAAATGTTTTCGCTTACGTCAACGCGCTTGATGATGAAAAAGCTCTTGTCTTTTATAATAATAAATATGATTCGACATCCGGACGCATAAATTTTTCGGAGAAAAAACTTATTGAAAACGAACTGATACAAAAATCACTTTCCGAAGCTTTGTTTATTAATCCTGCGGAGGAAAAATTTATTTCGTTCAAAGAACTAATATCAAAAAGAGAATTTTTATTCAAAGCTGAAGATTTCAAATCAGGGTTTAACATCAGCTTAAATGGATTTGAATATCGCGTCTTTAGCGATTTCAAAACGCATACGGTTACGCACGAACTGAACCAACTCTATTCAAGGGTAGGAAAAATAGGCTTTTCTTCGTTGAAAGAAGAAATAGTTAAAACACAAATTCGTCCGATTCACGATGCGACTTTAAGTTTGTTCGACGAAGAAATCTTTTCGGAAATTATCGGCTTCCTTTCGTCCGAAGGTTTGGACAAAAAGGAAAACCTTGAAAGAGACATCTCCTTTTTGACTAACAGGTTTAACTACCTGCTGCATCAAATTGCAGAATATCTTAAAATAAAAGCCGACTTAGAAATTTTGGAGACAAATTTCAAGAATGTTCTCTTGTCCCTTATTCAGTTGCGTCAGGATGTAATGAGTTCCGCTCTCAGAATCGACAAAAGAATGCGGAGAAATCTGCTGCTTCTGTTTGAACATAATTACAGAGATAATCTTGCTTATATCATTTTGCTTAATATTCGCAGCGCTCTCGAAAAACTTGCGAGCGCGTCCCCCGAAGAAATCAACATCTACGATGAAATTCTTTTCGATGATATCTGCGGTTCGATTCTTTCCAAGTTAGGAAAATCACAATCCGAACTAAATGAAATTCGCACGCTTATTAAAATTCTCACCAAGCTCACGTCGAGCTCCTTTGAAAAACTCTTAACAGATAAATCCTATTCTCTCGGGGAACAAATTAAGTTTACCGAGAAGTTATTCGATGAACTTTTGGACGATGATTCGGTTAGAGAATTTCTGCGAGTTAACAGTTACCAAGGCGAAACATATTACCTTAAGGAAAATTTTGAAGAACTCATACATTGGTTTTACACAATCGCTTTATTGAAATATTATATTTCAATTCTCGGCAGGGAAATTCCCGACGACGAAACGGAAATGCAGATAACCAAACTAAGTAAAATTGTTGATTATATAAATTTGCTTTCCGAAGACAGCGGATACCGATTGAACAAATTAAAAGAGAAGCTAAAGTTCTAACAATAAAAAAGCGAAGATAATTTTACTTATCTTCGCTCCTTATTTTAATTCAAAATTAATTCTTTACCTTTTAATTGAGAAACCTACAATCATCATCGTGACGCCGTCGATAAACAGACTGATTCCCACAAGAAGCCCGACCAACCAGATTGAACTAAACGGCCAGCCGATTAGGAAAAGTATTCCGATAAGAATAGAGATTATTCCGTTTAGCAGCATCCAAGCCCAACCTTTAATCGGTCTGAACTCCAACCCGAATAAAATACCGGCAAAGCCATCCATGAAGAAATATATTATCAGAAGTAATCCTATTGCGGCAACGCCGGTAAACGGGTAAACAAGAAGAAGAATACCCAGTAATACCAATAAAATCGGCTTAATCCAAGCTATCCATTGAGTGTTATAACTTTTAAAAGTGTAGTAGCCGTTTAAAGTTCCTCCGATTATCAGCAGCCAGCCGATAAATAATGAAAGAGTAAGCGATGTAATTCCGGGGAAGAAAATCCCGACTAATCCGGCAAGTAACAGCAAAACTCCCGCAATGATAGAGCGCGTTTTGAATCTTTTTATTAATTCGTCTGTACTAAAAAATCTCTGCATTTTATTTTCCTTTTATTTATTCAAAATTCTTTGCATCCCGATAACAACTAACACGGTTCATTTGTTCCATAAAAATAAAGAAGAAAATAATGGGAAACAATATTGTGCAGCCGGAGTTTTGACTCGCTCCGACCGCACAAATTAATTACTTCTGCAATTCGGCTATTCGTTTCTCAACAGCGTTGATTTCACTCTCCAAATCGCGCCGATGAAGCTCGAGACGCTCCTTGTACCTATTAAGCATTTCAAGTTCATCCATCACAGGCAGTTCGCCGGCAAAACCATTCATACCGAAACCGAATCTTCCGGGTCCGAATCCCCCGCCTCTTCCGAATCCGCCTCCGCGCCCGAAGCCGTATCCCATACCGTTACCCTGTCCGCGGCCTCTTCCAAATCCCATTCCGTAGCCGCCGCCTTTCCATTGATTTAATCCGTGCATCTTGTACCTCCATTTTTGTTATTTTGTTATTTGCACAATATTGCAATATTGTTTCAAAAAAAAGCAGAACAGACTAACAAATTAGTCTGTCCTCTCTTGATAAAGATTTTCTAAATTTCCTTCTATTAAGCTATCAATTGCTTCGTCAATATTTTGTTTGTCGGTTAGAATAACTTTTAAACCGGCGTTCACAAAACTCTGATACGCTCCGGTTCCCATTCCGCCTGCAATCAGCATATCGCAATCGGCGATTTCCCTTGCCATTGCGGCATGCCTGTCGTTTGCTTCCGGACCAAAACCGTGCCGTCCTTGCGGGTCATGTTGAGTATGGTCATGACTGTGTTCATGCTGACCTTGCGCATAATGTCCCGTTCCTCTCGGGCGGATCTCCTGCGAGAACTGCTTTTCATCTTTAATGGTTATTATTTTATAAAATCTGGATCTCCCGAAATGCTGGGAAATCGTCTCCGCATCATTTGTTACTACAGCTACTTTCATAATTTCTCCGTTTTATTCAAAATAAGCTTGGTATCTGTTAAACCAATCTTTCGAAATTTTTGTTGCCAAATCAATTATTTCCAAAACACGCGTATCTCCCAATGAAAAAAAGAGCGACACTCCTTCCTTTCGCGCCGAGACTAATCCGACATTACGCAGCATGGTTAAATGACGCGAAACAACCGAAGGATCGAGTTCCAGAATAGAAATCAGTTCGCCCGAACTTTTCTCTCCATCTTTCAGGGCTTCCAGAATTTTGATTCTTTGATCGCTTGCAAGCGCCATAAAGAACCTGCTTCTCGGATCTTCCATCTGCCCCATCATTCTTCTTCTGTGTCTTCCGAATCCCGGCATAAATATTTCCTTTTTGTATTATTGCATATTTGTGCAATAAATATACAAACAAATTTTTATTAATGCAATAATTTTTTTGCGGTTTAACTGCTGAGGTTGAATACCCGGGAGATTGCCACGCTCCCTTCGGTCGCTCGCAATGACGTGTTTTTTTTTAATATTTTAGCGTCATTGCAAGGAGCGAAGCGACGTGGCAATCTCACTAGAAAACACTCAATTGCAGAATGTTCAACAACGATTTAACGGCTGAGATTGGATATTCATGAGTCCGCCTAAGGCGGAGACGCACTCGCTCCGCTCGTTCGCAATGACAGCTTGTTTTTACAAAGCGAGAGTACAATGACGATTTGGTATTATTTTCTGATTAAATTCAACGCAGTCCGGGCATAAGGAAATTCATCAAATAATATATTTCATCTTGTTTGAATTATCTTTATTTTTTGATATACGAATTATTTAGACAAGGTATAAAAAATGATTTTACATATATTAACATTAGCAGGAGTTTTTTCTGTTGCGGTTTTATTAATGGGCGTTGCTGTTTATTTTTCAAATTACAGAAAAGATGGCGCAAGCTGTTGCGGCGAAGGACATTGCGACTCCGGTTTACACTCCGGCTCGCATAATTGTGATTCAAAATCCGTAGCCGATTTAACTGAAGAAGAAAGAAGAAAACTCCCTCGTTTCAAAATTATAGAAATTAAGGAATAGAAGGCTTTGCAAAACCTAATTTATATGTCATTCTGATCCCGCCTTGGCGGACTCAATATGACAAATTTAGGTTATGCAAAGGTCTCGAATAGTTAATTTTTCTTTCTGTTTCCTTTATTATAATTTTTCCGGTAATTCTTTTTTTGCGGCGGGCGCCGATTATTTTCGCTTCGCTCCCTTTTAGGAAGCGGCGGAATATCTTCAAGCAACTCGTCGTCGGGATAAGTTAATTCAAGTTTATGCTCCAGAAATTCCTCGATTGCCGGAATCTGAAATGAATCCCCTTCCGAAGCAAAACTTACGGAAGTCCCTATTTCTCCGGCTCTTCCGGTTCTCCCGATTCTGTGGACATAATCTTCGGGATCTTCAGGCAAGTTGTAATTTATTACATGGCTTACTCCCTCGATATGAATTCCTCGTCCCGCAACGTCTGTTGCCACCAGAATCTTAACTTTGCCCTGTTTGAAGTTCTCTAACCGGTTCATTCTTCTTTTCTGGTCAATATCGCCGGTAAGGAGAGTTGTGGAAAAACCGTGGCGGGAAAGTTTATCGTAAATCTTTCGTGAAATATCTTTACGGTTACAGAAAATCATTACCTTGCTGAAATCCTTACGCTTAAGCATATTATAAAGAAGAGGGAATTTCTCGTCGTCGGAAACAATGTACATCACCTGGTTAATATCCTTTGCCTCTTTATGGTCGGAATCGATTGAAACTATTACAGGATCTACGGTCCAACTTTCGGCAATGTATTTAATATTGGAAGGGAATGTTGCGCTGAAAAACATTGTTTGTCTGTTTTCTTTTCGAGGAGTTTTTCTCTCGATTTTTTTTATGTCGGGCATAAAGCCCATGTCAAGCATCCGGTCGGCTTCGTCAAGGACAAAGACTTTTACCTCATTAAGATGCACCAATTTTTTCTGCATGTAATCCATTAAGCGTCCGGGAGTGGCTATCATAATATCGATATATTTCCCTTTAATCTTGGATATCTGTTTCTGATAGTCCATCCCGCCGTAAACCGCCACAATGTTCGTTCTGGTATATTTTGAAAGCGCAAGAGCGTCTTTTTCAATCTGCATAACAAGTTCGCGAGTCGGAGCCATAATAAGCGTATGCGGACTACCCTTTGCCCTCTTCGCCTTATGCGAATCCTTCATTATTTTAACAAGCGAAGTAAGAAGAAACGCAGCTGTTTTTCCGGTGCCGGTTTGCGCCTTACCGATTGCGTCTTTTCCTTTCAGTGTGTGCGGAAGAATTTCAGCCTGGATAGGCGTGCAATACTTGAAGCCCAAATCGGCAATTGCATGCTGCAGGGAATTTGGAATAGGCAAATCGTAAAATCTGATTTTGCCTTCCTCCTTTTCAACGGGAAGATCTTTGGGCGTCCACTTCGGTTTAACTTGTTTCGGTTTGTCCTGTTTGGCGCTATGCGTTTTTGCGCCGGGTTTATTCCGGATATTTTCGCTTCTTATTTTAGATTTCTGGATATTTTTCTTTGCGGGTAAGATTACTGACTTATCTTTTTGTTCTGTCGGTTTTGTTTCGGGTTGTTTTTTCTTCTTAAAAAATCCGAAAATTCTATTTAACATTATTTCTCAGGTTTGTTGCACAAATTAATTTTTATTAAAAATTTTATTTAATTAACCTAAGTTACTCAAAGCGGCGCTAATTAACAAAAGAATGAAAATTATGAATTTTCTATCGGTGCGCCGAATACCCTTTTAGCTATAAATTAAATCCACATTTTCTCTTAAGGGAAAATTGAAGGTAGAATTAAGAATTACCGACAAAAAATAAGATAAGGGTAAAGCGGATTAATGCGGATAAAGCTAACAGTAATCCGCAATAAGTTATCCGGTCGATATTATCGCTCGAAGCTTTCTTCAATCTCCTATTTTCACTGTTCCTAATTCATTTTTCTATTCCTATATTTGTAATAGTTTTTAATTTAATTTGGGAATTATAATGAAGACAATAATCGAACCTTTCAAAATTAAATCGGTTGAACCGATTAATTTCACAACGCGTGAGGAAAGAGAAAATATACTTATCGAAGCGGGCTACAATCCGTTTATGATTAAATCGGAAGATATCATAATCGATTTGCTGACCGACAGCGGAACATCGGCAATGAGCGCAAAGCAATGGGCGGGAATTATGGACGGCGACGAATCGTACGCAGGCTCAAAAAGTTTCTTCAGATTTGAATCAAAAGTCAAAGAGATAACCGGGAAAAAATTCATTATCCCTACTCACCAGGGTCGCGCAGCCGAAAAAATTCTTTTTTCAATTTTGGGCGGACCCGGAAAATATTTTCCTAACAATTCGCACTTCGACACAACGCGCGCAAACATCGAATTTACCGGGGCGGAAGCCTACGACCTTCTGACCGAAGTAGGGAAACATCCCGAAATCAGAGCGGACTTTAAAGGCAACATGGATGTTGAAGCTTTGGAAAAATTTATTAAAGAAAAGGGATCCGAGAATATTCCCCTCGTTATGCTAACCGTAACGAATAACTCCGGCGGCGGACAGCCTGTTTCAATGCAAAATATTAAAGAAGTGCGGAAAGTATGCGACAAATACGGACTTCCGCTTTTTCTTGACGCGTGCCGTTTTGCCGAAAACGCCTATTTTATCAAACTTCGCGAAAAAGGATATGAAAACAAATCGGTAAAAGAAATTGCGCAGGAAATGTTTTCCTATGCGGACGGAGCGACAATGAGCGCAAAGAAAGACGCGCTAGTAAACATCGGCGGCTTCCTTGCCATGAACGATGAAACGCTTGCGATGAACGCTCGCAATCTTCTGATTGTTACCGAAGGCTTCCCAACTTACGGCGGACTTGCGGGGAGAGACCTTGAAGCAATTGCGCAGGGATTGGAAGAAGTTCTGCAGGAATCTTATTTGCAGTATAGAATAAAAAGCACGGAATATCTCGGGAACAAACTCCTCGACGCGGGCGTCCCGATTCTTGAACCGCCCGGAGGACACGCAATATATTTGGACGCCAAACGCTTTACTCCCGATATTCCGCCGCATCAGTTTCCTGGACAGTCAATCGTAGCCGCGCTCTATCTCGAAGGCGGAGTAAGAAGCGTGGAAATCGGTTCGGTAATGTTCGGCAAAACCGATAAAGCGACAGGCGAGTTTATTCCGCCTCCAATGGAATTAGTGCGACTTGCAATCCCGAGAAGAGTTTACACTCAAAGCCACATTGATTATCTTGCCGAAGTAATAATTGAAGTTTATAAGAAAAGGGATAAACTCAAAGGATTTGAAATAGTTTACGAAGCGCCGATGCTGCGCCATTTCACAGCTAAATTTAAACCAATAGATTGAGGGAACGACTATGAATATTGAGGAGAATTACAAATTTACGGATGGAAGAAATATTTGGAGACTTATTATTTCCGAAGCAGACAAGTTAGTTGTCGAAACAAGAGAAACGGAAAGCAAGGAAGTTTTCTTTCACTGTATGAACGTAAACACCGGAGACAAAGTTTTTGAGAATTTTCAGCTTGACGAGAAATTTTGGGTCGGCATTGAAACAGTTAAAGAAGGAAAGATTTTCTTTCACAAGTACGCAAAACCGGATATGCCCGGACACAAACAACTAATAGCTTTTGATATTAATGAACAGAAGATTGTTTGGGAATCGGATGAATATACTTTCCTCTTCTATTTTCAGGGGAAAATTTTCGGGTACAGCAACGCATTTGAAGGAAGACGGTTTTATTCCGTTAACGCTAAAACGGGAGAACTTCTTGACGACCTCGGAACCGATGCCGATAAAATTAACGAGCTTCGCGAATTAGCGCGCAACGACGAGGATTACTCAAAATACTTTTTTACACAAAAGTTATTTGAAGAACCGGCGCTGGCATCCGCGCTTCAGAACCATTATCCGGCTGATAAAATCGTTCGCGATATTGAATTTATTGACCTTGGCGATACCGTATTGTTTAATTATCATTCCAGGCTACCGAATAAAAAAATGGAAAATATTTTCAAGATGTTATACAAGCCTACAGATACGATAATTTTCGAGCAGGTTCTTAATAAGGAAGCAAATAATTACGCTCCCGACTCATTTTTTATTTATAAAAACTTACTTCTCATGATATCGGAAAAGAAGGAATTGCTTGTATATAAACTGAGCATGTAGCTGATCTCCGTTAAAACTCATTCCGCTTGCCGCCGGTTTATTATTTTGATAAAAGCCCGGTTAACCTTGTTGAAGGGGCTTCCGCGCCTTCATTTATGGTCGGACTTGAGTTGATTATTCCTCTTCATCCTTATCCGGAACTAAATTTTAACATCGTTGTTATCTTTATAGCGTCTGTAATTCTTTTGATTACAATAATTAGCGGCGTGAGACGCGCGCCAAATTGGTAGGAAGCAAAATTTTATTTTTATCTATTAAACCCAAAATTGTCATTAGCACGAAATAATTTAGCGTTATGCTTGTTTTCGCAGATTGCAAACAATCTACGCTACAAAAAACATTTTGTTATTCAATTTTTAGAGCAAAAAAATTTTTCTAATGACAATTTTGGAATTAATTTATATTTCGATTATAATATTTTTTAAGGGATTATAAAATGGAGCTGAATAAAGAAACTAAAATATTTCTTTTAAGATTAGCGCGAAAAGCTATCGAACATGAATTTGATAATTCGGTAGAGATTCCCAAACCGGATTATGAAAAATATCCGCTCCTTAAAACTCAAGCCGGAGCGTTTGTAACGCTGAACGAAAACAATAATCTACGAGGATGTATCGGGTATATAATCGGTTTTATGCCGCTTTACGACACTGTGGTGGAAGCCGCAAAACAAGCGGCTTTCGGCGACCCGCGGTTCCCCGCATTAGTAAAACCGGAACTATCGAAGATTGAAATTGAAGTTTCAATCTTATCGGAACCCTTTCCCCTTAAAGGCTACGACGAGATTGAAATCGGGAAACACGGTCTGATATTGGAGGAAAGCGGCAGAAGAGCTTTGCTGCTGCCTCAAGTTCCGATTGAACACCGTATGAACAAAAAAGAATTCCTTTCGGCGCTTTGCCAAAAAGGAGGCTTCCCGCCCGACTTATGGCGAAGGAAACAACTTAAACTATCTGCTTTTACGGCAACGGTTTTTTCAGAAAAAGAGATGGGGTTACTATGAAAATAAGAAGACCTGCGGTAGCGGGAATGTTTTATCCCGCGCATCCCGACGAATTAAAATACCAGATAAATTATTTTTTAACAAACGCCAAAGTCCCGGAAGAGAAAGGGACGCTTGACGTTGCCGGCATTATTGCTCCTCACGCAGGCTACGTTTATTCGGGGCAAGTTGCCGCCTACGCTTATAAAACGATTTACGGCAAAACTTACGACACGGTAATCGTAATTTCTCCGAGCCACCGTGAGTATTTTCCGGGCATTTCAATTTACGACGGGGACGCTTACGAAACTCCGTTGGGAATAATAAAAGTTGATTCCGAAAAACGTAAAAAACTCGTTTACAACAGCAAATATTTTTTTGAAAGTGAAAACGGTCACAAAGATGAACATGCTCTGGAGGTACATCTCCCTTTTCTGCAAACAGTTTTGAAAAACGATTTCAATTTAGTGCCTCTTGTAATGGGCGATCAAAAAGAAGGTTACATAAACGAACTTGCACAAAAAATATCTGAAATTTATGATGACAAAACTCTCGTTGTTGCAAGCAGCGATTTATCCCACTACTATCCCGCAAGTTACGCCGACAAATTGGACGCAAGAATTGAAAAACGAATTAACAATTTTGATTTTGAAGGACTGTATAAGGACATTAACCGCAAACTCAGCGAAGCGTGCGGCGCGGGCCCAATGGTAGCAATGATGAAAAGCTTGAAACTTGTAGGAAAAAATAATGCTGAAGTTTTAATCAGAACAAACTCGGGAGAAATTTCCCGTGACTTTTCCGAAGTGGTTGGATATTTATCGGCGATAGTTTATTAAAAGGCTTTGCATAACCTTTTTTTGTCATTGCGAACTCCGATGTTTTTTATCGGAGTGTGGCACCGCCTTGGCGGACTCCCATATTATTGCAGATTATTTCCGGATTAAACTCCTCGTGATGACCTAACTATAATTTTTTAGAGGTTTTGCAAAGCCTTCTATAAAAAAATCCCGAACACATTTTAAGTATTCGGGATTTTTGTAAATCTGAAAAATTCCGATTAATTAGTAAGTCATTTCGGAATCCTTAGTAATTCTTTTCTTAAATATAATATACGACCAAGCCTGATAAACCAATACAAACGGAACCAAAATCAATGCTACGTATGACATTACCGTTAAAGTATATGGCGACGCCGAAGCATTGTAGATAGTTAAGTTATTAGCCGGATCGGTTGATGAGAACATCAAGTTCGGGTACAATGTTGCAAACGCAAGAATTGTAACGAACACAACGGTTAATGACGACATAATAAATCCTAATCCCATTTTTCCGCCTTTTGCATAAATGCCTGCAAGAATTAAAGCCACCGCGGCAATCAATGCAGAAATCAGCGCTACAGCCGATGCGGAAAATGAAGGAACGGCAAAATAAGTATAAACCACAAAAATAACCGCCATTACTACAGCCGGTATCCAATATTTATTTGCCGATTCTTTCGCCTTATCCATCATTTCCCCGCCTAATTTAAGCGATAAGAAAAGGGAACCGTGGAATAAGAAAAGCACTACGAAAGTAATTCCGCCAACTAACGCGTACGGATTAAGCAGATTGAAAAATCCGCCGGTATATGTCATCGTACTATCAATCGGGACTCCGATTAACAAATTGGAAACTGCAACACCCCATAAAAATGCGGGAATAAAGCTTCCGAGGAAAATCATCCAATCCCAATTGTAACGCCATTTCAAGCTATCTTCCTTGCTTCTGTATTCAAATGCAACGGCTCTGACGATAAGTCCGAGAAGCATTAAGAACAACGGAAGATAAAACCCGCTGAATAAAGTTGCGTAGAAATTCGGAAAAGCGGCAAACGAAGCTCCGCCCGCGGTAAGCAGCCAAACTTCATTACCGTCCCAGTGCGGCCCAATCGTATTGATAATTGCACGCCTTTCGGCGTCATCTTTCCCCATAAAGGGAAGTAACATCCCGACTCCGTAATCGAATCCTTCAAGGAAGAAATATCCGATGAACAGAACGGTTATAAGTATAAACCAAAGTATGTTTAAATCCATCTTCTTTCCTCCTATGCTTCACTTGTTGATGTTTCAGGTTCTAATTCCATGTCATGCTTAGCGTATTTAACCCATAACTGAACTGTGAAAACAATAAGAATAGCATAGAGAATCGTGAACCCGATTACCGTAGTCCATGCTTCTCCGACGCTTACGGCTTTGGAAACGCCGTCTTCAGTTCTGAATAATCCGAATACAAGCCATGGTTGTCTGCCCGCTTCTGTAAATATCCATCCGAACGCCACCGAAAGAATCGGCAAAATAATCGACCAGATAAATACTTTTAGTCCGAGAGGTTTACATTTGAATTCGTCCTTCCGTGATTTCATGAAAGCGACAAACGCCAGCAGCAACATCAAGAAACCTACGCCGACCATAATCCTAAACGACCAATATGAAAGCCATACGTTCGGAATATAGTTTTTGCCTGCTCCATATTTCTGCTCGTACTCTTTCTGCAAATCGTTAATTCCTTTAACCTCGCCGGAAAATGAATCGTAAGCCAAAAAGCTTAAGAAGCCGGGAATTTTCAAATCAACCGTGTTCCTGTGATTATCCTGATCGATAAGCGCGAACAATGATTCGCCTGCAGGATTTTCAGTTTCCCATAAAGCTTCGCCTGCGGCTAATTTCATCGGCTGAGTTTCGGCAAGATGCTGAGCCTGACGGTGACCAATCAAAATCACCAATACAATTCCAATCAGCGCGTATGTTGAACCGAAACGCATCGATTTTTTGAAAGGGGTGATATTTTTTGTTTTGTGCAAAAAGTGCCAAGCGCTAACTCCAATCATAAAGAAACCTGCCTGTACCATTCCGGCGGTAAAAATATGAGGGAATTGTAACCAAAGATGAGGGTTGCCAATGATTGCCCAGAAGTCAACCATCTGCGCGCGGCCGTTTGCAAGCTCGTAACCTACAGGCTGCTGCATAAAGGAGTTGGCTGATAAAATCCAAATAGCCGAAAGATTTGAGCCTGCGGCTACCAGCCAAGCTGTTGCGGCGTGAGCTTTAGGAGAGAGTCTTTTCCAACCGAACACCCAAACGCCGATAAATGTGGACTCCATGTAAAATGCAAGGAGAGCTTCAATTGCCAAAGGAGCGCCAAAAATATCGCCCATAAAACGAGAGTACTCAGACCAGTTCATACCAAACTGAAACTCCTGAACAATACCGGTAGCGACGCCGATAGCAAAGTTAATTAAAAACAAATGCCCCCAAAACTTAGCCATTTTTTTATAATCTTCATCGCCGGTACGCACATACTTTGTTTCCATCAGTGCGATAGCGATTGTAAGACCAAGCGTTAGAGGGACAAAGAAGAAATGGTAAACTGTAGTAATCGCGAATTGCCAACGCGACAGTTCAAGGACACCCATTTAACCTCCTACCAAATTAGTTAATTTATAGTTATTTAGTGAATATTTATTTCACAAAAATAGGAGCAGAAGTATTAATACAAAATAACTTTTTTAATTTAATATTTTTTTCAATAAAAATAAATTTTATTGACGGCATTTTTTATAAAATCAATTTACTATTTCTCCCCCAATTTTCAAAAAAATATTAATTTCCCTTCCTCTAATAAAAATAAAATATTACCGAATTTTTTGTCTATGGAACAAAAACAATTCCGGCAGAGTTCCAATTTTTGTAATCAAAAATAAATTACCTATTTTTAAAAAATAATAATAAGTATTATGGAGTACACAATGGAAAAAATGATTGTCTATCACAAACCGACATGCACAACTAGCAGAAAAGTAATAAAAGCGCTTGAAGAAAAGGGAGTGGATTTTGAAAAAGTAAATTATTACAAAAAACCCTTTACTAAAACAAAACTGAAAAATCTGCTTCGCGCAATGAATATGAAAGCGCAGGATATTTTACGCAAGCGCGCCAAAGAGTATAAGGAATTTGATTTCAAAAATAAGAAATACACACAAGCCGAAATCATTGATTTTATGGTGCAATATCCCGATTTAATCGAACGCCCCATTATCGAAAAAGGGGATAAAGTTATTCTGGCCCGTCCGATTGAAAAAATAGAGGAAATAATCTAATCTCCCGTTAAATTCAAATAAAACTTTTACCGCCTTATTTATGCTTAAAAATAAGGCGGTAATAATAAAAACAAAACAGCTCCTTCCCCTTTATTTACAGCTATTTGCGCCCTACAATCATTTTATGAGAAAGAAAATTGCAAAATGATCAATATTGTTTTTGAAACTTTCCTTTAATTCCTTATTTTTGCGGTGCACCCTTAGCTCAGTTGGTAGAGCATCTGACTCTTAATCAGCAGGTCGGCGGTTCGAGCCCGCCAGGGTGTACGAAAATAAGCAGCCTCGTAATAATCATTGTTACGAGGCTTTTTTTATAACGAATTTTTTATTACGCCATGAAACTTAAACTTATTACGATTTTATTTCTTTTTCTTCTTTTCGGATGTAACAAACCGCAACCTAAAAGCGATGGCTCTTTAATCATTAAAGACGATTTGAATAATGCGTTCAGCTTAAAGCAAATTCCGCAAAAAGTAATTTCATTAGCGCCCAACTTAACCGAGATAATTTATTTTATAGGCGGCGAGCGTTATTTGAAAGGAGTAACCACGTATTGCAAATTTCCTCCCGAAGCCAAAAAGAAAGAAAAAATCGGTGATTTAATAACGGTAGATTACGAAAAAATTCTAGAAATAAAACCGGACTTAATTTTTATGACTGTCGAAGGGAACACGAAAGCTCAATACGAAAAATTGAAAAGTCTCGGTTTTAAAGTCTTTGTTACCAACCCAAGAAGTTTTAAAGGAATTGAAAATTCAATTTTAACAATCGGTAAAATACTCGGGAACGAAAAAACCGCTGCGGCAAAAGTTGATTCGATAAATATGGAATTAAAGCGACTTAGCGTGAATACGCCGGCGCTTCGCGACTCCGCTCTTTTCTTAATTTCAGTAAACCCTTTAATGGCGGCAAATAAAAACACATTCATAGGCGAGTACCTTTCCTTCTTCGGAATAAAAAATGTGATACGAAATTCGTCTCAGTCTTATCCGGTTATTAATATTGAAACGCTTATCAAAGAAAATCCTTCTATTATTATTCTCCCGGAGAAAATGTACACTCCGTTCAAAGAAATAGTTAAAAGTAATTCCGTATTAAAACGAGTAACCGCCATTGAAAACTCACGAACAATTAAAATCAATCCCGACCTTTATTTTAAGCCGGGTCCAAGGTTTGTTGAAGCGCTTTCGGATTTAAAAAACAAAATCGACAAGTAATTTGCCGATTCCGTAAAACAAAAAATATTTAACTTCTTCTATTTAATAATCAGACTTTCCTCAGCGTAAGATGTGGAAGTTTCAAAAATTTTAACTTTAACTTCCTTAATATGCTCGGGCAAGCCGGCTTCCTTTATATTGCTTAAAACATAATTACAGATATTTTCAGCCGTTGTTTCAAAATCGACAACAACTTTTTTTGTCTTTAATTTTTCAACGGAATCAAGAAGTTTTTCATCTTTGCTGTTTATCATAAACGAATGATCAAGCTCTTCTACCAGCGGCTCAACGGTTTTCTTAAGGTCATAATAATCCATTATCATTCCGTTTATTAAATCATCCGATGTAACTTCCACCTGCATCCGGTATGAATGTCCGTGAAGATTGTAGCATTTTCCCGCATGGCACAACAATCTGTGCCCCATCTCCCATCTGAATTCTTTTGCAATTTTCATCATACGCCTCTTGTTTCCGGTTCCCAAATATATTTGTGCATCTGAAGCTGGAAACGAATATTTAGTTTATCGTTTAACATCCATTCAACAATCTGTTTCGGTTCTATTGCATTAAACACCGGCGAAAAAAGGACCTCCGTTTTTCCTGTTAAATTAAATTTTTCAATCATCCTTTTCGCCCAGTTATAATCATCAAGCGAACCGATTACAAATTTAACTTCATCCTTCGATTTTAAAAAATCAATATTGGAATAGAGATTTTTCTTTTCCATTCCACTCGAAGGAGTTTTTAAGTCCATTACAATTTTTACTCTTTTATCAACCTTTTCTATCTGCAAGCTTCCGCTTGTTTCAAGCATAACATCAAATCCTTTATCGCACAATTGCGTCATAAATGGAATAACATCTTTCTGCATTAAAGGTTCGCCCCCCGTTACCTCAACCAATTTGCACCCGTATTCTTCTGCTTTCCGAATAGCTTCTTCGACGGTAAAATCTTCTCCTTCATAAAAAGCGTATTCTGTGTCGCAGTATGAGCATCGCAAGTTACATCCGGTAAGGCGAACAAAAGTCGTCGGCAATCCCGCGGCGGAACTTTCACCTTGAATCGAATAAAATATTTCGTTAATCTTTAACAAATTTATTCCGGAAAATTATTGAAGAAAAAAAGTGAAGGCGCAAGTAGTCTTTGCGCCTTCACTTAAAATCAAAAAATTAATCTTCTTCTTTGGCTCTCATCGAATCCCAAATCATGTAGCCGATGATTACGAAGAACATTAACAAGCCGAGATACTCTGCGCCTGCGGATTCCGCCCATTCAGCCGCTCTCATATTGAGTCCGGCAGATTTTAAGATTACGCTTACTACGCCGAGCAGCGCGCCGCCGGCAATAAATCCGGATGCGATAAGAATTCCTCTTTCCTTGCGGGCTTTATTCAAGTCCTCGTTTTTACTTCGCGTGCTTACAAACCAGGCGATAATTCCGCCGACCAAAATCGGAGTGTTGAGTTCGAGAGGCAAGTACATTCCAAGCGCAAAAGCCAATGCGGGAACGTTAATCGAAGTAAGTATCAAAGCCATAAAAGCTCCGCCGATATACATCATCCAAGGCGCCGGCTGATCGCTCATTAAAGGTTTGATTACCGCCGCCATTGCGTTTGCCTGCGGAGCTGGAAGCTCGTTGCCGACAAATCCGAATGTGTTGTTAAGCAAAAGGATAACCCATCCGACAGTCGCCGCCGATACCAACATTCCGAGGAATTTCCATTTTTCCTGTTTCTCGGGAGTTGAACCAATCCAGTAACCGATTTTCAAATCGGTGATAAACGCGCCGGAAACGGAAAGAGCGGTACAAACAACGCCGCCAATAATTAACGCCGCAATCATTCCCGCAGGTCCCGTAAGGCCAACGGCGACAAGAATCACAGAAGAGAGAATAAGCGTCATCAACGTCATTCCCGACACCGGGTTTGTTCCCACAATAGCGATTGCATTTGCCGCAACGGTTGTAAAGAGGAACGCAATAATAAGCACAATCAGCAGACCGACAATGGCATGGAATAAGTTGTGAACAACTCCGAACAAGAAGAAAACAAAAATTAAAACAGCAACGAGAAAAATTCCGCCCGTAACGATTTTCATCGACAAATCGCGCTGAGTGCGAACGGGAGCTTTCTCAAGACCGGTTTTCTTGCCAAACAATTCGGTCGCGCCAAGCGAGAAAGCTTTTTTAATAATCGGCCATGATTTTATTATACCGATTAATCCCGCCATTGCAATTCCGCCAATACCGATATGGCGAATGTAGTGTGAGAAAATCTGCTCGGGCGACATATCTTTAATAAGCATGTGAACATTTGCTCCAACGGGAGACGTAACGAAATCGCCCAAGTAAGCAAACACCGGCATTATTACATACCAAGCCACGAACGAACCGGCTGCAATAATCGCGGCGTATTTAAGTCCGACGATGTAGCCGAGTCCCATTACAGCCGCGCCGATATTGATGTTGAACACCAGCTTAAATTTATCGGCTAATTTTTCTCCGACTCCTCCGAGAACGCGAGTTGAAAAAACTTCGCTCCACCAGCCGAAAGATGCGACAATAAAGTCGTACAGTCCGCCGATAATAGCGCTGACGACAAGCACCTTAGCTTGTCCGCCTTCTTTTTCTCCTGCGACTAAAACCTCAGTTGTTGCGGTAGCTTCGGGGAAAGGAAATTTTCCGTGCATATCGGAGACAAAATATTTACGAAAAGGAATGAGAAAAAGTATCCCGATAAATCCGCCGAGAGCGGACGCCGCGAAAATCTCGAAAAAACTAACGTCAAGATTTAGAATATAGAGCGCGGGCAAAGTAAAGATTGCTCCGGCGACAATCGCTCCGGAAGAAGCTCCGATTGACTGGATAATCACATTCTCTCCGAGTGCGTTGCTTCTTTTAAGCCCGGTAGATAACCCGACGGCAAGAATTGCAATCGGAATTGCAGCTTCAAACACCTGTCCGATTTTTAATCCGAGATACGCTGCCGCTGCCGAAAAAAGGACAGCCATAACCAAGCCCCAAGCAACCGAATAAAATGTTACTTCGGGATATTCTTTAACCGGAGAAAGAATCGGTTCGTATCGTTCTCCTTCTTTTAATTCTCTGTACGCGGAATCGGGTAACCCGATTATTTTTTCATTATTTTCGCTCATACAATCTCCTAAAATTGAAAGGTTACCGGAATAATATGTTTTGTTTTATCGCCGGATTTCAAATATATTTTTCCGTAAGGAGTTGTTCCTTTAGGGAAGTTGTAATCCGGTTTTTTGAAATTACAATAAAGAGTTTTAACCTGCGAGGGAAACAAAGCAAAACGGTTTGTTCCGTTGAAAGTTACGAATATGTCTGAAGTTTTTTTCAATTCCGTAAGTTCCGTAACGTGAACGGTCATCTTCCCGACTTTTTCCGCAAAAGCGGGAATTAAAGTAAACGTATATTTCGCGCTGTCTTCCTTGCTTCTGTTGGGGAGTTCGATTACATCGTTAGCGTAAGATAATCCGCCGAGCGCTACCGCTTTACCATCTTTATCATATATCATCAATGCAAAATCGGTTACTTTATTGAAGTCTTCTTTTGAAAGATGAACTTCAAACTTTTTGCCGCTTTCACCTTTGTAAAGCGTTACCGGTATTGAATATGTATCTCCCGCTTTAATATCAAAAGCGTAAGTTTTTTTGAACCCTAAGATTTTTCCGCTTGCAGAATAACTTTCGGGGAAATTAAATCTGTTAATCACATTGATTTTATTGTGGTTCTCGCTCAATGGCATTTTGTTTAACACTTCCGCGCTTTCAAAACTGACGCTTAAATTATAAGTCGAAACTCCTTCGGCGCCGTAATATCCGAGGACGTCAAGTTCATAAACGCCGGGTTTTAATTCCTTGTAGGTGGTTTCCGACGCTTCGCCGTCAACTGCGGATTTATAAAAATCGCGTCCGAACTGGATTCCGTCATGATCCGTAAGCAAATACCAGACAAGCGCATATTTCCCATCAACTCCGCTAAGGCGTGTCGTCATTGAGGTTGCTCCGGCAGGAACATTAATAAAATATCTTGTAAGTTCGCCGGGAGCTATAACTTTGTTTTTCCATTCATGTTTGTAATTGTTTTCCGGAGTAAACTCATACGGAAAAACTACCGTAGCCATCATCTGAATTTCGGGAAGTTTTGTTCTATCGGTTCTGTACGCGGTAATTGTTCCGTTGTACATTCCCGGCTCTTTCATTTTCGATTTATCAAAACGAACGTTTATCGTAGCAGGCTGGTTATTCCGGAAATGAACTTTTCGCTGAAGCGGAATTAGCCAATCCTTATCGCTTTTAATTCTGTATGTACGGTAAAATCTTTTCTTTGCGTAGAAGTGATTTCTCTTAATCTTAAATGAAAATTTATTGTATTTGGTTATATAATTTCCATCTCTAATATAAAGGGCTTGAGCCGTTTCATCCGGCATTGTTTCGGCAAATGCGCTTGTAGTATATGTTTCAAACGTTTTTACAATTCCATGCTTAATATATTTTTTCAGAATTTTGTAAGCGTTAACTACATTGATTTCGCCCGCACCCTGATCAACTCTATCATAGTTCGGCATTTTAACCGCGCCCTGACGGATAGCGTTATAAAGAACTAACGAAGGTATTTTAACATTCGGATATTCCTGACGCATAGCGCTTAATAACAACGCCATAACTCCGGTTGAATAAGGAGACGCCATACTTGTCCCCCACATTCTGTCCGCGTGCATAAAGTTAGGAACTGTAGAAACTGACGCGCCGGGCGACGCTACATCCGGTTTCATTACTTCTCCGCCTCTCGAACTGAAGTAAGTAATCTGGTCTCTGTCCTGAACGGTAGCGTAGAGATTATGCCCCACTTCTTTGGCTAAGATAGCGCCTGAAGAGAAAAGCGAGGGAGACGAAGCGGGCAATCCGGTTGTTGAAATTCCGGGGCCTTCGTTGCCGTTTGAATTACAAATATAGAGATAATGATTTTTTGCAACAAGACTGTCAATGAATTTTTCCATAACGGAACGACCTTCGATGACCGAACCGATTCCGAAACTCATATTTATTACGCAAGGCTCTTTTCTTTCCTTTGAAATTTTATCCGCGTAAAGGAAACATTTTCTCATGCTTTCGGTAACCGTTGCTCCGCCTGCAAAATTGTTGTTGCCCAGCTTAAGCGCTATTACGTTTGCTCCCGGAGCCACGCCGTTTAGGTCGGTGCCTCCGATGTGATAACCGGTTGCAATTCCCGCGCAGTGGGTTCCGTGTCCTCCATCGTCAAAGAAAAAGGAGACTTTGCTTTCTTTCGGAAAAATATTTACTCCGAAAGTAAACATTGACAAATCATCAGCGTTTTTAATTGTAAAATAATCCTGATTAACTTTGTAATTTCTAATCGGTTTTTCGTCGGCGAGAGTGCCGTTATCATTTTCATCGATAAACAAAACCCAATCGTTATCCCCGGCGTCAAAAACAACAAAATCGAACTTGTCGTTTGTTGTTCCGTTTCCGTTTAAATCTCTTACGCCGGAACCGGAATTTTTCCAGAGAGATTCGTCGAGCGAACCGATAAAATAATCTCCGTCCTTAGCTTTTAGAGCAAGACTGTCAACGCCGAAAACTTTCAGCCCTTCGTCTTCATTTTCAAAATATTTTTTCCCGTCTGTGTCGTCAATATCAGCTTCGTAATATTTTACGTCGCCTTGTCCCGTAAAATCTTGTACATCAATTACTTTTGTTTCGCCTGTGGAAGTTTTTTTCAATCCGTCTATTCCCATATCAACGCCGGTATCGAAAATAAATACGATTGTTCCTCTACCGTCGTATTTCGGATGCTGCTGTAAAAATTCTGCAACTCCCGTTGATTTAATCGGCAGCATTACTTGTGTTGTGTCCTGTGCAAAAACAGAAACCGCCGCCGCAATAAACAATAAAAATGAAATTTTAATGTACTTCATTTTTCTTAAGCTCCTTTTTAACATTATCAATTTGTTCAATTTTATTTTTGTGCATCTTTTTTTCTTGATCTAACTTTTTGTAATCCAATTCCGAGCCTAACACGCTGTGGGGAATCAGGAAAATTAAAAACGTTACCACAGCTCCGAAAACCGCCCACTTTTCAGGATGTTTTGTTTTGCGATAAGCCGCAAGTACAATCAGCCAGCCGATAAGGGCGATTAATGTTTTGTTGTCGGTTAAATCCCAACCGAAAGGCACGCCTGTCCACAACTCTCCGAAAGCGAATTTCTGAACTAAGGGACCGAAAATAAATCCGCCGAAAATAAGAAACCCGAGCGTCCAGTAAGTATATGTTTTAACTTTTCCGCTGCGGCTTATTATTTCGAGTCCGGCGCGCGTGGAGAAAAGCATCGCCAGAAACATGGCAAGAATGTGCGGGATCAATATACCGTTCGGGACGCGCCCTTTAAACCTGATGACGACACTGTTTTTCCCCGGAAGAATATAATTTTTCCCGTGTTTTTCAAGCTCGACAAAATACTCTAACTTTCCGGCGGGAGGCTGCCCGGGAAGAAACGCGCGCAATGTATCTCCGCTTCTTTCCATTTTCACATAACTGTTTTTATCGTCGGTTTTATACCGCTTCCAAACCAAATCCCCTTTGATTGAACTATCCGGAACAATTACCTCAACCGCTTGAGCGTCGTTCCCTGAATGAGTTCTCGGTAAGTTATAGTTAAAAGACAAATTTTCGATTATTACATTTCCCCGGAAAGGGTAGGTTGGACCTGTTACTCGCTGATAAACGGCCGCTCCGATTGTGATTAAAATTGCCAATAACCAAAGCGCCCAATTCTTTTTTAAAAACATATTTCTCCTTTAAGTTGAATTTTAAATATAAGGAAATAAAGGATTTTAAAAAAAGGTAAATATCAGGTATTTATGAGGTTATTTCAATCGGGAACGAAAGAAGCACTTTTGTTCCTTTCCCCAATTCGGAAGTGATTTCGAGTTTGCCTTTCAGAGCTTCCGTTAATTTATTGGCGATTGTAAGTCCAAGCCCCAGCCCTTCATAATTTCGTTTATATCCGTCCGATTCTTCTTGAGTAAAGGGTTTTAAAATTTCCTTGAGCATATTTTGAGCGATGCCCTTTCCGGTGTCCGTTACTTCAACCCGCCACTCATTAGCAAAAGTATAGCATCTGATTTCAATCAGTCCGTTTTCAATATTATATTTGATTGCGTTATCTATAATTTCAGTAAAAACCTTTTTCATTAATTCCGGGTCGGTTTCAACAAAACTGCAAGTGTCTTCAAAAGAGAGCGTATAATTGATTTTTCTGCTTTTTGCAAAAACATCTAACTCCTTTAAGATTTTCTCAATTTCCTCTCTAAGATGAATCAGTCTTATATCCGGTTTTATTTCGCCTGCTTCAATAAGCGCTATATCGACTATGTTGTCGGCAAATCTTTTAAGCCGAACTATGCCTTCGGACAGATATCCCATCAATTCTTTAAGCCCGGAATTTCCGCTCTCCTCGATTTCCATTCTCATCAGGTCGGAGTAGCCGACGACGGCGTTTAACGGCGTGCGAAGCTCATGCGACATATTTGAAAGAAAAGTAGTTTTAAGTTTATTCAAATGAAGTTCTTTTTCGTAAGCGGCTCTCAATCTTTTCTCATTTTCAACTTCGGTAGTAATATCGAAAAATGAGATGATAAATGTACGATTGTCAAAATGCTCATAAGTAAGAATAGCAAATTTACAGAGGTATTCCCTTTTGGTGTCTTTGTTGGTAAAGCGGAATCTGATGCTTTTTCGATTTTCGCTTGTGGCGCGGTCAATGGCAGTATAAATTACTTCATATAAATCCGTGAGCACACAGTCGGCAAAATCAAGCTCTACAATTTTTTCAGAATCGACTCCGAAACTTTCGCAAAAACTGTCGTTTGCGCCTTCGATATAAAGGGAATCTTTTTCCTCCCTCAGAATTAAAATCGGCTCTGAAATGTTGGAAAGCAAAGCGCGCTGTCTTCTTTCGTTTTTCTTAATCTCATAAGTCGCTTCAACATACCTTGTAATATCGTTTAATCTGAGGACAAATCCGTTGCTCTTCAAACTCCCTATATAAATCGGGTTTAGAAGAAATTCGTACCATTTGTCGCTCTGTTTTACTTTAACCTTTGAGGTCGCTCTCCAAACTTTATGTTCGGCTAACGAGGTTCTTAATTCATCCAAGCTATCTTCGGCTATAAACGGCTTAAGAACATCCGATATCGGTTTACCGTAAAGGCGAGAAATATCGCTTCCGACTATTGATTCGAGAGAAGTGGTCGTATAAGTAATCTGAGATTTATTATTTATAATCGTTAAGGGAACATTTCCGTATTCAATTGCATTATGCAGACTGTTAATTCTTTCTTCAATTTTATTCCGCTCGGCAAGCGAAGTAAAAGATAACAGATAAAGATATATTCCTTCCACAAGGACTTTTTCTATCTCGACAAAGTAGTTCTCCTTCCCGTTTGATTTTGTTTCAATAGAAATATCGAAGTTGAAGCTGCAAAACCCTCTTTCGCCCATGTTCGAGATTACATCATCGAGCTGCGGAACAGTTTTGAGAGTAGAAATGTTTTTGTTCGTTTCGGCGTCAAAAGTTGCCTGTGCCGACTTGTTTACGAAAATAATTTTTTTATCATTGTCCAAAAAAATCAACGGCTTGGTATTCGGGAATTCCTTTAGCATGTTAAATTCCGAAAAAGAAGGAATCTTTTTTTCAGTTAACTCAGGCTTGCTATTTTCATTTTTATCGCTAATGCTCATCTTTTACAAGAACCTTCTCAATCAAAATATTATCCATATTATTATTCGGGAATACGTACATATGGTTCAAATCATATTTATCTAACTTATCAATAAATGAATAGATAACAAAAAATATTTTTTTGAAGTCCTCGTAGATTTCATATTCCAAACCGTCAAGCAGTGAATGTAGGGCTAAACTTTCATATTTATAAAATTCCGATTTGATATTCATTTTTTCAACGCGACGAAAAACGGAAGCTATTCCCGGAACCGGAAAAGGGGGAAACTTTTCAAACAATCTTATACTCGGTTTACGCACCAATATTTTAAGAGAGTGTCTTTTCCTCGTTTCTTTTCTAAAAATATCTTTGCTAACCCAAACCACTTGATGAGATGTTTTATAGAACTCATTAAAATCAAGGGTTAATTTAAAATTTATCTCCTCAATGTTAAAATCGAATTTAATTTGCGATTCGGAAGAGTAATCCACACCGGAAAGTCCCCATTTAACTTCGGTCAAAAACAAAGCGGCGGGAGAAAAAGTAATTGAATCTTTGTTACCTTTCTCTTTTTTTCTTCTCCTGGCAACGGATTTTTCCGCGACCAAATATCCCGCGCGCCCGGAAGAATTATCCTTTAATATGCCGATATTTGCAATTTTATTAAACATTCAAGATTTCTCCAATATATTATCGGAAAAATCATGTAAATCTTTAGTCTTCTTCCAAATCGAGCATGTGAGTATCGGAAGTGTAGCTGATAAGTTTCGGGTTTTTCAAATTAGTAAGCTGATTTACAGCTGCTTTAATCCTCTGGATTGATTCTTCAATTATTTTTAACTCATCGCTTATTTTTTCTAAAGATTCCCGGTCAAGTTCGGCTTTGATTGTCTCCAAACTCATTAACATTCCGGCAAGAGGATTATTAATTTGATGTCCGGCTGTAAAAGCCATCTCAACAAGGGCTTTGGAATGCTCGGCTTTTTTCAATTCTTCCTGAAGCTGAGTAATCCGCATTCCGGCTTTTACGTATGCTACAATCACTCCCGGGTCCGCCGGTTTAACAAGAAAGTTATCGGCGCCGCAAGTAATTCCCTCAACCTGATCTTTAATTGTTCCGCGCGCCGTAAGCATAATAAAGTAGATATCCTTATATTCTTCTTTTTCGCGCAGAGTTTCAAGCAGAGAAAGCCCGTCCATTTCCGGCATTGTCCAATCGGCGATAATCACACGGGGCTGGTATTCGTCAATAACATCCAAAGCTTGAACGCCGTTATAAACAATTTTTGTTTCATAACCGTTAAGCTCTAAATTTTTCGAGAGCGCGTAAGCGTTGTCAATGTTATCTTCAACGATAAGTATATTATTTCTATCTAAATCCATTAATTTATCAGCGCTTTTACTTTTGTCATAAATCCATTGTAATCGGTTATCGGCTTAAGAATAAAATCATCAGCCAAACTATTTTCAATGCTTTCTTCGTCCAAAACCTTCAGATTGTATGCCGAGACCAAAATAATCGGAATATCATTAAAACGCTCGTCAGTTTTGATGATTCTGGAAAGCTCGATTCCGTCGGTTCTTTCTTCGTTAATATATGTATTTCTCAGATTAACGTCCATAATTATTAAGCCGACATTTTTTGTCTTAACAATATTCATAATTTCTTCGTAATCTTCCGAGATTACGGCTTCCATCTTTTCAAACTCAAAGATATATTTATAAAACTGCAGAATGAGCGGATCGTCTTCTATTACCAATATTATCTTCCCCATTTCAAAGCACCTGCTCAAATTTAACTAAAATACTGATTCTCCTGTTTACGGGACTGTAAGGATGCGAAGGATCGCGAAGACGGTTGGATGCGTAACCGCGCACTTCGTCTATTTGATCCAGCGGGACTCCGGCGGCTACTAAAACACGCCGCGCCGCGTTAGCTCTGTTTACGCTTAACTCAAAATTCGTAATTCCTTTGGAATTAGGAGGAATCGGACGCGCGTCGGTATGCCCTTCCACAACAATTTTATTATTTATCTCGCTAAGCTGTTTTCCTATAACAAAAAGCATTTTCCTAGCCAGCGGATTCAGCTTATCGCTTCCGGATTTAAAAAATGTTCCTTTATTATCGAGCAGTTCTATTCGCAATCCTTCGGATGTTATTTGTACGTCAACCTGATCGAGTAAAGAGGAAAGATCGGGAGTTCCCTGCAGAAGGGATATAATCGCTTTCCCTTTTTTTATCAGAATTTGCTTTTCAACATCTTTGTTATTTTCCTCTTTGCTGTTTTTTATTTCTCCTTTTATTTCTTCTTTTCCGGTTCCGGGGCCCTGCCCTTTCATAAAACTTTTGCTTCCGCTAATTCCCAGTATTGTGGGATTTTGGAAATAATGAGCTACCGAAGTTTTTATTTCGTCAGACTGAGCCAGAACCCAAAGAACGATAAAGAGCGCCATCATTGCGGTTACAAAATCGGAATAAGCTACTTTCCAAGCCCCGCCGTGATGACCTCCTCCGCATTTTTTGCCTTTGGAGATTATTACAGGTTCTTCGTTATGATTTCCTTGCTCGCCCGCCATAATTGTTATTTACCTCTGAGGAAACTTTCCAATTCAGTAAAGGAAGGACGAACATCCTGGAACAAAGTCCGGCGCGCAATTTCAACTGCGACAATCGGAGGATTTCCTTTTGCGTAAGCGACAACAGCAGTTTTAATCGTCTCCATAAAACGGATCTGCATCTCAATATTGTGCTCAATGTTCGTCGCCAAAGGACCTACGAACCCGTAAGCCAAAAGCACACCGAGAAACGTTCCCACAAGGGCTGCGGCAACGTGATGCCCCACGACTTCGGCGCCTTCGTTAATACTTGCCATCGTTACAATAATTCCGAGCACGGCGGCAACGATTCCAAGTCCGGGAAATGAATCGCCCAGCTTTGTCAGCAATTCGGCAATCGGTTTGTTTTCAGCTTCATAAGTCTCAATTTCGGTATCCATTAACGCTTCAATTTCATGCGGCGGAACTCCTCCGGAAAGCATTACTTTAAGCGTGTCGGAAAAAAACGCCAAAGCGATTTCATTTTTTATAAACGCCTCGCTTTGATTAAGTACCTCACTTTCAGCGGGATTTTCGATATGTTTTTCAATTGCAAGTAATCCGTCGCGCTGCGCTACAAGAAAAATATCATATAACGCTTTAAGAAGCTGCATATATTCTTCTTTTTCAATATGTTTTGCTCCGAGCGCTCCGGTAATTGCGCTAATAATTTTCTTAATTACAGGCATCGGCGCCATAATTAAAAGCGCGCCTGTAGCGGCGCCGCCGATTGTTATAAACTCGGATATTTGGATTAACGCTCCTATGCTTCCACCGGCCATACTGAAACCGGTAACAAGACTACCTAATACAACTACAGCCCCGATAATAATAAACATACTATAATACCGTCTTTTTTGTTTTTTTCTTTAGTTCTTCAACAAATCTGAAAATCTGACTTGTTTTAATCTCGGCAAAAACCCAATCGGCAGGCTGTTTGTAAGTCCGCTCCATAATCTCTTTTGCCATTGACGTAATTTCAGGATATCCGACTGTCGAACCGGCTCCTTTAATTTCGTGCACCGCGTCTTTCAATGTTTCGGCGTCCCGTTTGCGTAACGCCGCGGCAATTCTGTGCTTCTGCTCGGGAAATTTTGCCAAGAACATTTTCAGCAATCCTTTTTCAATTTCTTTCTGTCTTGTCTCCGAAATGTAGTTCCGGGAATAAGATTTGAAAAAGTCGCCTTTCAGAATTTCATTAACTACTTTTATTACAGTATCATTATCGATAGGTTTTGAAATAACTTTAGTCGCGCCCGCTTCCAACGCCGCCATCACATTGCTGTGAACGGTATTTCCGCTGATTACCACAACGGGAATATCCTTAATATCATTTAATACTTTTTTAACCTGGAGCATTTTAATCCCGTCAAAGTTAGGCATCATCAGATCGAGGAAAATAATGTCGGGACGTTTTTCTGCGGTCAGTCTTATTCCGTCAAGCCCATCTTGAGAAGTGTAAACTCGAAAGTTATAATCTTCTAAAAACTTTTTTAATGAACTTAAAACAACATCGGAATCATCTACAATAAGTACTTTCTTGGAGTCCGTTATCATCACAAATTATTTTTTAAACCGTTCTTTTAATTTTTTAAGCATATCGGAATCAACTTCAGCCGTATGTTTTTGAGCTTCGCTGACTTGTTGCTTTACGCTTTCGTAAAGCTCGTCTCTTAAAATTTTGACTGAGTTAGGGGCTTCAATACCGATTTTAACGCTGTTATCGGAAAGATTTACTATTGTAATAACAATATCTTTTCCAATCCTTATTTTTTCGTTTTGCTTCCTTGATAATACAAGCATATTTATTCGCTTTTACTTTCTACAAATAGTTGTTTGTTAATTTCGAATTTGTCGCTGTCGAATATCTTTTGGAATCCTTTTTTCTCTTCGTGATTAATATAAATCGGAGCTTTAAGATTAATGGAAATATCGGTTACTTCTTTGGCTAATTTTACGATTCCGTAAGCCTCATAACCTTCTTCCTGCGGATAATTTTCATCCAGCAAAGCAGTCGGGAAAAGAGGGAAAATTATCTCAGGTTCCTCTATTGAAGTAAGCCAATAAAAAAGTCCTTCCTCTTCCGTAACAAGGATAAATTTCTTGAAGTTCTCGAAACCGACTACTCCATCCGTAAATTCGATGATTATATTCTCATCGAATTCCAACTCTCCGAATTTATTGTTTTTTATTTTCATATTAAACCATAATTTATTGTTTTAAAATTAAAATATCTACCATTCTTTTATCAAATAATTATCGGCGAATTACAAATAATCAAGCAGGGACTTGGGCAGAACGTAAGATGAAATCTGCAAAGTTCTGTCCATTGTAGTTTGCAAATCCTTTAAATCGACTATTGCGCGCGCAACATCCACTTCCTGAACTTTTCCCATTAAAGTTTCAACATCCTGCCGTTGCGATTCAAGAAGCGATTTAGCGTCTGAGAGACGGTTATAAAGATTGCCGGCAACCGTAAGTTCCGAAAGCACATTATCGTTAAAATCGTTCAAAGTTTTAAAATCTGCGTCCGTCGGGGTTTCTCCCGCCGCCAGTCTGTTTTTAAGATCAATTAACGAATTAAAAATATCGGTACCCGGAGGATTTCCCACCGTCCCGAAAACGTCGCGCCCAGGAATATTAATCTGCAATGTGGCGCTGCTTGAAATACGGATTTTCTGCTCCCCGTCCAAGTGTGAAGTCTTCTCTTCGACAAACGAATTCGTCGCATCCATTCCGTACGGTTTTTCCGAATGATCCGTCCCGCCGAAAATATACTTGCCTCCGTATTTTGTATTCGCGTAAGCAAGCAGGTTATCGATAGAAGTCTGCACCTTAGCCGCAAAATCTTTCGGATCTTTTGTAGCGTCCCGCGCCGAAGTCATATATGTTATCAGACGCGACGCCTCAGCTTGAATTCCTTCGAGAGAGGAAGTTGTAGTGCTGACAAAAGCCATTCCTTCATCGACCGAATTATTATAAGTCCGAATATTTTCAATCTCATTATTCAATCTTAATAATCTCGCCGTTCCGAGGGGATTGTCCGACGGGCGGTTTATATTTTTCCCGGTCGCAAGTTTTTCCTGAGTTTCGCCCATCTGCGATTTAACGTTCCGCAGATTATTCAGAAAAATCGACTGCATCATTCTGTCGGTAACTCTCATAATTTACACCATTTCTATTAATGTTTTCAAAATATCGTCCGCTATTTTTATCAGTTTTGCAGAAGCGTCGTATGAACGCTGATACTTCAGCACATTGACCATTTCTTCGTCAACGTTAACTCCGGATTCCTGCGACTGCTGCGAATCAAGTTGCTGCAAAACCAAATCAAAAGTTTCTCCCTGCTTTGTATTGGTGCTTTTTTCGTTGGCAATATCGGTAAGCAAATCGGAATATTTTCCGCTGAAACTTTCGCCGTCGATTAAATTTTCGTCTGCAAGGTTTGCAATCTGAATTGCCCCGTCGGAATTCCCGTCGCTGCCATCGGAAGAAACGGCAATTTTTTTCGGATCCGACAAAATATCGGTGTTGATTTCCAACTTACCCGCCGAGTAGGAAGTAAAAAACTTAACATTTGTCTGCGGCGGAGTTTCAATTGTCTGCATTGTTGTATGTACGGAGTTGACATTATCCATTATCAAATTGGCGATAGTGTCAATTGCGGATTTGTACTCTTCAATCTTATTATTATAAATATCCAGCATCGCGTTTAACTTTCCGGAATTCAATCTCAGCGAGGTATCGCCGTGAACTAAAACCTGCAGTTTATTTCGTCCTCCGCTATTAACTGTGTTAACGCTTAATTCATAAGCGTTTGCTCGGTCGATTACATTAACGCCTCCCATCGAAACCGTAGCGGTATTATCATCATTGATATGAACGTTTAAGTTGGCGTATTTACTTAATTCCTTCAGAAGCTGGTCGCGGCTGTCCATCAATGTATTTACGGTTTTTCCGGTAGTGCTGGCATTGTAAATCTGCTGATTAACATCGGCGAGATTAGTAAGAATTCTGTTAATGCTTTTAACCGCTTCGGAAGTATCGGCTTTCAGGTCGCTCCGCACAACATCCATTCCCGAGTATATGGAGCTGATTTTATCCGTCATCTGACGCGCCGCGTTCACAACTTGGTTCCGGTAAGAAATAGAAGAGGGATCGTTTGCCAATTCATTCCACGAATTAAAAAACTTCTTCATTAAATTAGACAACCCCGCGTCCGTCGGTTCGGAATAGAGCGACTCGACATTCCCCATTACCGAAGTCCGGTAATCCGCATCCTCTTTATATCCGTTGTACTTTCTGATTTGCGAATCCAGTATCGTGTTTCTTACACGCTGAACATCGGTAATATCAACTCCGGTTCCCAGCTCGACGTTTGTGCTGTGGTCCGGCTCGGTTGTCGTAAGCTGCGCCCGCTGTCTCGAATAATTCGGGTTCGCCGCGTTAGCAATATTGTTAGAGCTAATGGAAAGCGCCCGCTGATAAGTCGCTAAACTTTTACTCGATATTTCAAACAGTCTTGTCAGAGCCATAATTACACCTTTCTGTCAAAAATCGACGCTCGCTTTTCATTCATCAAAGTGTTGATTGTGTCAATCAAAAATTGACGAGCGTTCCTAATTAAGAACATATTCTGATTGTTGATTTTGCTCAACTTCTCAGCTAAGTTTTTCAACTCAAGCTGCAGCTCCTCAATCTTTTTCCCTTCTTCCTCCGGACTGTATTTCTGCAGAAGAGGAATTAATTTGGAAAGTTTTCGTTCCTCTTCCGACAAACTTCTTCCGAAGATTTTCCTAAGGAGCGCCTGCTTATCTTTTTCGTTTCTTGTCAACTTTGAGATGTAAAACTCTTCATCTTTCAAAGTCTCGTCGAAAAGTTCCCTGTCGTTTTCCAGCAAAGCCCTTTGTTTTTTAGCAGCCACCTCAATAAAAACCTCAAGGTTATCTTTCTGCTTTTCCAATATCTCAATGAAGCTTGTTATATCATTCATGATTCATCTCAAAATAGTTTATGTAATTCTTTATTCTGTTAACGTAGTTCACCGTTTCTTTGTACGGCGGAATACCGTTATATTTCTTAACGCTGTCGGGTCCCGCATTATAAGCCGCAAGCGCTAAATCAAGTTTACCGTCGTACTTATCCAGCAGCGACGCTAAATATTTAGTTCCTCCCTCAATATTTTCTTCGGGGTCGAATACGTTTTTAACCCCGAGTTCTGCCGCTGTCGGGTCCATTAACTGCATCAAACCTTTTGCGTTTGCGCTCGAAACCGCATCGTGTCTCGCTGCGGATTCCGCCAATATTATCGATTTCAGCACCGATTTACTTACGTCATATTTTTTGGACGCTTTCTCAATAATCGGCTCGATTTTGCTTAACCTTTTCAATGCCGATACCGGAGGCGCAACCGTTTTACCACTACTTTCCGTTGAATTAAATCTTAAGCCTTGCAAAGCATTCTGCAAATTACCGCCGGCTTCTTCAGCCCGGAACTTACTTACATCCAACTCTTCGCCGGTAATCTTCTTATATATCATTGACGCAACGCCCATACTTTCGCTGCGGCTCATATATTTTGATATTTCGGTTTCAAAAAGCGTGTTGTAAATATCGCTTCCGTAACCTTCTTTGCCGAAAAGTCCGCCTGTGCTTTTTGTCATGCTCTTAAGCATCATCTGCGTAAGCAAACTTTCAAAATCCATTGACGCTTTCGCCAGCTTTCTTTTCTTCGCTTCCGAAAAATGACTTTTTACCTCAATCGGTTTTTCAATCTGTTTGTTCGGATTCGATATTTTAAGACTTAACCCTTTCATCGCTTACATAATCACCAATTCTGCCGTTAATGCGCCCGCTTCCTTAATCGCTTGGAAAATTGCGATTATATCTCTCGGCGAAACTTTTAATGAATTTAACGCCGCGGCGACCTGCTGAACATTGGATGCGCCTTGTATTTCAACCGTGTTATTTTTATCCTGTTTTACGGTAGGCACCAGATTGTTAAAGACAACGGTCCCGCCTTGCGAGAATGAAGACGGCTGTGAAATAACGGGATAAGATTTAATTTCGATATTCAGATTTCCGTGCGTAACCGTACATGGCGAGATTGTAACGTTGCTTCCGGTAACCACGGTCCCCGTCTTTTCGTTCAAAACAACTTTCGCCACAACGTCTTTCTGAACCTGAAGCCCTTCAAGCTGCGCCAAAAATGCCGAAATATTTTTCTTCTGATTTGCGGGAACTTTAACCTTAATCAGGGAAGCATCCTCAGCTGTTGCGGTTGCTTGCCCTATTGCGGAATTAATAGCCGCGCTTACATTATTTGCGGTGGTAAAATCCGGCTCGTCAAGAACGATGTTGATCTCATCCTTGCTTGCCAAATTCCCCGGATAATCTTTTTCGAAAATTCCTCCGTTCGGGATTAAACCGGAGGAAGTAATATTCCGGGAAATTCTTCCGCCGCTTGGAGTCCCGACATCATACCCGCCAGTTGAAATTGCGCCCTGTGCCGTAGCGTAAACGTTTCCCGTTTTATCGGAAAGAGGCGTAAGCAGAAGAGTTCCGCCCATTAAACTTTTTGCATCCCCGATTGAGGAAACCGTTACGTCAAAGTGCCTTCCCTTCTTCGATTGATTGGAAACAGTTGCCGTAACCATTACAGCAGCAACATTCCTCGTGCGGAAATTTAACTCCGGCACGTTAACCCCAAACCGCTTCAGCATACTGATAACCGACTGATGCGTCATAGTCGAACGGTAAGTATCGCCGCTTCCCGCCAATCCGACGACAAGTCCGTAACCGATTAACTGTTCGTCGCTAACGCCTTGGAAATAAGCTATATCCTTCAATCGCTGTGCGAACGACAACGAAGTCAAAAGCATTAATAAAATTATTGTCTTTCTGATTCTCATTTCTTCACCCAACCTTAGAATAGCCAATGGAATAATCTTGTTAACCAGCTCGGAGTAGTTTCCCTGTCTATCATTCCGCTTCCGTCAAGAACAATCTCAGCTTCGGAGATGTTATAAGAATAAACGCTGTTTGCCGAGCTGATATCGATTGGTCTTACCAATCCCGAAATACTTACATTCTGCTCTTCTCCGTTTACTTCAAGTTTTCTTGTTCCTTTTATATGAAGCAACCCGTTGGGGTAAACGCTATCGACAATCGCGCTTAACTTCGTAGTAAAACTTCCCGCGCTGGTAATCTTTCCGCCGCCTTTGAACGAATTGCTTGTCCCCAAACTCCCTTTCGAATCGGGCAAATAATTTGTCGCTCCCATTGCAGCCGAAGCGCTTACGCCCACGCTTCCATCTCTTCCCGATTCCAGATTTGATTGATTTGAAGCTTTGGATGATTCTACTACAATCACTGTTATTGCGTCTCCTTTGTGAAGCGCTTTATAGTCGGAGAATATGGACCTCGACGCGTTGTAATTAAAGTTCTGCGCGCTTATTACAACAGGCAATATTATTATCAGATAAATTAATTTTTTCATTTTATTACTCAACTATTTTCACTTCATTTTTATTAATAATTTTTCCCTTAAAAATTATTCCGTCATTTCTTTTTACACGGATTACTTCCCCCACTCTTCCGGCTGACCTTGCTTCGGCGTCGAATGTAACCATAACCGCGCCTGTAGAATAAACAGCTTTCACTTTGTTGCCCGCGTAAATTGTTTCCCCTTGCTCAATCATATTCCGCGTTAATATTTCACCCTTCCGAATATTTATTTTAGATTTCAGACTTCCTCTATCACGCAGCGAAACAACAGGCAAAAATCTTAAACCGGTAACATCGGCTTCGCGGATAGTAAAATCTTCGGGAGATATGTTTTCTCCCCTTCTTATAAGCCTGTTTGCGACAGCGACCTTCTTCATCAGCTTTAACCTTACGGTAATCAGCGATTTTCTCTCGCCGTTTTTCCCTTTTATAATAACGGGAATATATCCGTACTTATTTTTCAAAACGAATTCCCGGCTTTCGTCAATACTCATTGATTTTAAATTACTCTCCGTAGGCAGAAGTCTGTACTCAAACGAATCGTAGTTAATCAGATTCGCTTTAAGATATTCCTTAATCGCATCGGTTTTCAGTCCGTGCGGGAACATCAATAAAATCAATATGGAAAGCAGTTTGGTCATTCGTTATCTTTTAAGATTATTGGTTATGCTCATCATATCTTCAACGGTTTTAACCGCTTTGGAATTTATCTCGTAAGCCCGCTGAGCCGAAATCATATTTACCATTTCCTCAACGATATCAACGTTTGACGCTTCAAGATAACCCTGCTGCAGTTCTCCGAATCCTTCGGACGCCGGAGCGCCGAGGAACGGAACGCCGGAGGATTCCGATTCCGCATACTGGTTATTTCCAAGGGCTTCCAGTCCGCCGGGGTTCACAAACTTTGCCAGTTCTATACTTCCGAGTTCCACAATATTATTGCTTGTATCTTTTATGCTCACAACTCCATCGGACGAAACCATTAAATCAACCGCGTCATTGGGAATTACAAAACCGGGTTCCAAAACATTCCCGTTAGAGGAAACTATCGTACCATCCTGCGAAAGCTTAAACGAACCGTCGCGCGAATAAACAAATTTTCCGTCGGGAGTTCTAAGCTGGAAAAACCCGTCTCCGTATATTGCCAAGTCAAGATTGTGTCCGGTCTGTTTCAAATCTCCCTGAGAAAAAATCTTTTGAGTTGAAGAAGGTTTAACGCCGACGCCGACCTGAATCTCATCTGCCGGATTTTCAACTATGCCGGGCAAATCCTGGTTCTGCGGATTTGCCGCAACCGCCTGGTACATTAAGTCCTGAAACTCGGCTCGGTTTTTCTTAAACGATGTTGTGTTTACGTTGGCTATATTATTCGAAATAACCGAAACGTTAAGTTCCTGAGCGTACATGCCTGATGCTGCCGTTCTTAAAGCTCTGTTAGGCATAATTTATCTCCTTATGTTTTTCCAATTTCTTTTGATTCTCCCAGCATTTTATCAATCGATTGAATTGTCCGCTGCGCAGTTTCAAACTCTTTGTTCAGCGAAATCATTTCCTGCATTTCCTGAAAAGGATTAGTATTCGACTCTTCAAGAAATCCCTGATGCACCTGATAATCCGATTCGTCGGCTAATTCGTATTCTTGGTTTTCATTAAAAAACCTGCTCCCCTGGTCCCGCTCAATTTCATGCTGGTCTGTTATCTTGGCAATCATTAATTTATCGATAATCTGATTCCCGTATTTTATTTCGCCGTTATCCGTAATGGCGAGTTGTTTGGTTTTATCTTTATTAATCGTTTCTTCAAAGATGTTCAGCGTTCCGCCCTGCGTTAACACCGGATAGCCGTCGTGAGTAACCAAATCGCCGTTTTTCGTCAGCATAAAATTTCCGTTTCGCGTAAGCTCGATGCCCCGTTCGGTTTTAATCATAAAAAAGGCGTTGCCCGTCAACGCTACATTCAGCGGACTATCGGTTTCAATCAAATTTCCCTGCTGCATATTCGAGAGCTGTTTCATCGGTTTATTCTCCAATCTCGCAAGATACTCCGAAAAGGGAATTTCCCTTTTATAGCCGGTTGTATTTACATTCGCAAGGTTGTTTGCAACGATTTCCATATTCTTCATTTTGATATGCATGCTTCTTGCAGCATCGAATAAACCTCTATCCATTGCGCTCTTCCTTAAATAATTTTTCCGTTTCGGCGATTACGGCGGCGGTAAGCAATCTGACTTTTACGGGAAGCTCCTCAGCTCCGTAAAATTTTAATATGTCCATCATTATTCTGTTTTCTTTATCGATAATTTTCATCTGTATCGCCTTATAAAATATTTTCCCGCTTAGTTTGCATTCCATTTTTTGCTTAGATATTATCTTCTCTGTTTGCCGCGATATTTCTTCTACGTTTAAGCCAATTTAACTCCGCTTGATTAGCCGCTTGTTTTCTGACGGCGTTCTTAAAGTCGGTTTCAAATTTCAGTCTCCGTTCCTCTTTAATGTCGGTTGTCTCAATTTTTCCGCGTACTTTATCGCCGACAAGATAAAGTTCATAATCTATCGACGAAATTTTATCTTCGGCGTAAGTTTCAAACTTGTAAACCGCTTCGCCGAGCTTGTTAATAATTTTGTTGTAGGAAAATTTCCAGAGTCTGTAGCCGTTATCGTTGCGAGCGATTGTAAAATCAATATAAATTTTGTACTTGTTTAAAAGCGCTTTCTGCAAAACATATTTTACGAGAAGATCGCTCAATCTGTTAAATGATTTCCCGACTAACGAATCAAAACGGTTTCCGGCAACGCCTTCCTCAATAAAGTCGGTCAGCTCAATATAATTTCGCACCTTGGAGCTGATTCCGGATAGAACTTTTTTCTCATCGAATTCCTTATAATCAAAAACCGTTTTTTCATCAAGTATTATTTCGACCGATTCGGGAAGATTTGATTTTTTAAGATTGATTACTTCTTCAAAAATTCTGTCCGCCAAATCCCAAAACGAAATGTCGAACACTCTGCTGAAAACCGCCCTCTTTTCCCGAGCGGAATAGGAATCGCCGTCGTTCCAAATCATCGCAATTAACAGTCCGAATTGGAGCTTGTCCAAGTTCGTTAACGAGTTGCCTGCAAAGTCAAGAAATCGCTCTATTTTTTCTTTGGACAAATGCTTGTGGGATTTAATCAACTCTGCAATCAGCTTTTCGGCAAGTTCCGTTTTTGCAAGCCCAAGTTCCTTTAAGATTATTCCGACCGTTCCGCTTGCGGATAATTCAATTCCGCCGAAAGAATCAAGCTTTATTGTCAAAGGATTTAAGTTCGCCAATTGTCCCATCATTATGTCTCCCGCTTTTGCTTTTATCGGCAATTTGCTTTGATACAGCTCTCCGTCAACTAAAATCTTGTAGTTGCCTTTTAGCTTTTCAAGCACTTCGATTTTTACAAGGGAGTTAATTTTGGGTAAATTTTTTCTTACTCTCGATGCAACAATCTTAACTTCCCCTATCGAAGAATTAATATTCTCGATACGTCCAATCATTATTTTTGAGTTTCTAATCTCGTTTTATTTGTACATGCTTGCCAAAATCCGGAGTTTCATCGCGAGCTGCAATTCTCCTTTGGCAATTTTCTTTTTCCTTGCAAATTTTGTAATAGACTTTCCTCCGTCGGTAACAGTAAAGTTTTGTTCCGTAAGAGATGAACGAAGTTCGGAAATTTCCGGGTCAAACTTTGAACCTATCTTTTCCATTCTCATTTTTCGTACCACCTCTTTTAGTTCAACTTCATTGTTCCCGTTCGGGAGTCTTCTACTCTTAATCCATATTGCAAGGATTGTACCAATTAATAAAACCTCGATTAGCAGGAAAAAGGGGAATAATTGCTTCTTCCCAAAAGAAAAATTGGACAAATTTAACCAACTGCTCTCTTTTGGAATTTTTTCTGAGTGTTTTACTGAGGTATTTCCTTCGGAAATAGTTTGAGTTGTTGAATTTAAGGTATGATTATTTAATTTTTGTTTTGCTTCGGCAATCTGCTTATTTAAAATTGTATGAATATCAGTCTCAATTTTTCCTTCGGTTATTGTCGCTTCCTGTGCGTAATTAGCCGTTACTCCTAACGCAAAAATAAACGCTATGAAAAACAACCTTTTCAAAATCTAACCTCTGATTTTTCTGATTAACGGAAATCCGAGCAGAATTGTCGAACCGCCGTCAATAGATTCCTTAATGGAAAAACTGCCTTCATGTTTTTTAACCAGATTCTGAACTATTTTGTAGTTCAATTCAGGTTTTAATTTCTCTTCGTTTAACTGAATTGTAGTGATAATTCTCAAATAGATGTTGTCGTTTCTGTATCTTGTCTGGATTATTATTCCGCTTCGTCCTTCCTTATTCTTCCGGATAATTCCGAATATATTGGTAAGGATTTGGTTGATATAGTTTGCGTGACTCAAAATCGAAGGAATTTCTTCTTCAAAATCCAGAACGCATTCGATTTTTGCCGTATCCAAAGTTGACTTAACTATATTGTAATAATCGGAAACAACTTTGTTCAAATTTAAGGGAAGAAGTTTTACGCTCTTCTGATTAAGATTAGTAAAGCGAATTAGACGACCAACAGTTTTGTTAATTTTATGAACCTGGCTCTTAATCTTCGAAATCTCAATCGCGTTCGTATCCTCAACGTCAAGCACTTCCACCAGACTTATAATCGTCTGAAGCGGAGAAGAAATATCTTCCAAGATTCCTTCGGTTAACTCTCCGATTGCGGAAAGACGGAAATCGTTTGAAAGTTTTCCCTGATAAATCTGCAATTCTTCGTAAGCCGAGTTAAGTTTCTGCTTATAAATTATTTTTTCGATCTTTGTGATTGTAGTATTCAGCAGCACTTGAATCATTCTTTTGTCGATTTCGGTTAAATTTTCGCGGCTGATTGTAGATTTGATAATGAAAATGCCTTTATCCACATTATCCCGGATAATCGGGAAAACGAGATAATTTAACTCTGTTCCTTTTTCAGTGTAACTGTCCAAGTCGGGGAAAACATAAGATGATTTACTCTCAAAAATTACGGAAAGAATACCCTCTTTATGAAATCTGTTCGCAACTTCTAAAAGAGAGGAATCAAAATCGTTCGATAACGCTTTAAGCTCCCCTTTGTTTTCTGCAAAGAAAAAAACTTCGGATGATTTTGCCGGAACGATTCTTCGTACGGCTAGCTTAAACATTCCGACAAGGGAATCAAGATTGTTGACGGATTGACTTTCATTCTCAAACAAAATTAAGTTCTGAATAATATGAGAATATTTTTCGGCTAAAACAGCCGGCTCAATTTTTTTCCCGCCGATAAACTCCAATTCCTCGTTTATCGAACTCTCCTTCTCCGCTCCGAGAGCTTCATAGAAAGTAGGGTATTCTTCGGTATTTAATTTATGTAATTTCACTCTTAAATCGCTTAAATCAATGAATTATCAATTTCCTGCTGGAACAGTTCTTTGTAGCCGGATACAAACTCGTCCAATTTTTCGCGCGAACCGAATTTAAGCGTATCGATAATCGATTCATCGAGAACATAATTATTATCCCAATAGAAGTTACCGATTTCCAATACCTGAGTCATATAATCGGCAAGATGAACAACGGAAGCCATTACCTGGTTTTCTTCGGCTTTCGAAGGATTATGATGATTTTCAATCGTAGAACAATGCTGCATCGGCAAGTTCCATTTTTCGGCTAAAAAGCGTCCGATCGTCTGATGGTCATAACCGAGTTTTTCAATTTCAACTTCGTGGAAACTCTTTCCGGTTTCATTTACTTCGTCAACAATTTCCATAAACTCGGTGTGGAAGAATTTGTGAAGAACGGGAATACCCAAATCGTGAAGTAACCCCGATACAAAGACTTCGCTCCCGATTCTGAAACCGAGATCTTCGGCAATACGTTTCGACGCGTTACCGGTTAAAATGGAATGAAGCCAAAATTCCTTCTGGTCGAGATATTTGTCGGTTTTGTTTTTAAACGACTCAATCATGGAAAGAGCTATCACAATATTTTTGATATCCTGATAACCGATAATTAATATCGCAAAGTCGATAGTTGTAACTTTGCGGGGCAAGCCGTACAAAGGAGAATTTGCGATCGACAGGATTTTTGTCGCGAGTCCCTGGTCTTTTCCTATCATATCTCCGAGCTTTGCCGTGTTGGTTGTCGGGTTATCTAACATATTAGATACTTCCATCATTACCTGAGAAACTGCAGGTAAGTTGTACACATTCGATAGGACTAATTTAGTCCGTTTGCGCCTTTGTTCTAATTCTTGTTCGCTCATTTTACCACTCTTTTATTAGATAAATGTACTGTTTAATTGTTCTTCGATTAACGGTTTATATTGCTCGATTAATCCGTCCAAATATTCACTTCCGCTTAACTTCAATGCGTCGTAAACGCCTTCGTCAAGTTCCAAAGATTGGTCCCAGTCGAATCCTCCGATATCCGTAAAGTTTAAGATGTAATCAGCCAAATGAACAACGAAAGTAATTTCCTTAAAATCGTCTCTGCACTTTGCCGGAGTATGATGAAATGCGGTAACTTCCGCCAGCGATTCCGGCAATCCCCATTTGTCAATCAAAAATCTTCCAATATCCGCATGAGTAGCGCCGAGTATTTCCGTTTCATATTTGGCAAAACAACTTCCCGTTTCTTTCGACTTGTTGTAAATTTCAATGTACCTGTCGTTTAAAAATTTAAATATAAGCGGAATTCCCAAATCGTGCAGCAATCCCGCCGTAAAAGCGTCTCCGCTGAAATAATAACCCAAATCATCGGCTATCTTTTTTGAAAGATAGGCCGCAAGCATCGAATGCTGCCAAAATTTCTTTTGATCAAATTCCTTCCCTTTTATAGATTTAAACGCTTCCATCATCGCAAGGGAAATCACAATATTTTTAATTTGGTTAAATCCCAAAATAACAATCGCAAAATCTATTGTCGAAACTCTCCTCGGAATTCCGAATAAAGGAGAGTTGGCAATGACCAGAATTTTAGTAACAAGTCCCTGGTCTTTTGATATCAGGTTACTTAAATCTGTCGCATTCGTGTCTTCCTTATCAAGCAATCTTGTTACTTGCGCCAATATAACAGGAGCCGACGGCAAGTTATTAATGTTCTCGAGCGTTTCAAAAACTTCTTGTCGTTTGGTTTCAGTATCTTTCAAAATTTGTCCCGGATTTATTCAATAATATTTCTTTTAATTTATTCATTACTTTTGAGTGCAACTGCGAGATTCGCGACACAGAAACTTCGAGCGCTTCGGCAATCTCTTTGTAGTTTAAATTTTCGTAGTAGTAAAGTGAAATTATCAATCTTTCTCTTTCCGTAAGATTCTTAATCGCCTCCTTCAGCAATTCCTTGTCTTCCGATTTCTGAAATTCTTCTTCAGGTTTCGGTTCATCGGAAGGAAGAATTTCATGCAGGGAATAACCGTCATCCGAAGATGAATTGTAATCAAGCGAAATATTGGAATACTTTCTGTTGCCCTGTTCGTCAAAATTATTTCGGGGTTTTATCTGCAGCTTACGTAGCTCGTCGATAATTTTTCCGCGAATCCGCTGGATTGCGTAAGTTTCGAACTTAGTGCCGAAATCAGGGTCGAATCTGTCAATGGCTTCGCTTAAACCTTCAACGCCGAACTGAAAATAATCTTTTTCTTCCACAACATTGAGATTTACAAAATGACTGTTTTGAATAACGTAATGAACCAAATTAGTGTAATTAACAATAATTTGTCTTTTCAACGACTCATTCGGATTCTTTTTATAAAGTTCCCACAGAGTTTTAGTGTTCATTACTATCGTTTCCCATCATAAGTGATTCCTGTTTTTGTACGGCTTTTTTATAAATGGCTTTTCCAACCGATTTAAAAAAGACCATGACCAGTATGGCGGTCATTACTGTAACAACAATAAAAAGAGCGAATGAACGCAATAGAACATCCAACACAGGTAAATTCTGCGCGCTGAAAAACATCATCGACAGAAAAAAAACAAGCAAACCGAAATTTAGAACTATTTTATTCATACTATTCTCCTTGTAATTGTTATTACAAAGAATATACCAAGACAAAAAACAAAGAAATTTGATTTTTGATAAAAAAAGGTATGTTTTTTTTTGATAAAAAACGAGAAGAAAATTTTATTGGTTACTATTCGCCAGCTGTTTAATTTTAAGTAATTTTCGTGCAATTTCTTTTATGCGCGCCGCTTCGCTGTTTCCCTTCATTTCTTTAAGAAAAATCCGCTGAGAAAATGAACTTCTTTTAATTTCATCAGAATCAAGAATTATCCCGAGTAAAGGAACTTCTACCTTTAGAAAATTCTTAACGGCGGCATTAATATTGCGGTAAGCTATTTCCCCTTCCTCAAGATTATTTGCTTTGTTAACAATAACAAATTTTGAATCGGAAGTTATTCCGTACTTCAGCATCAGCTTAACGATGACGTAGGCGTCCATAACCGCGGTCGGTTCCGGATTTGCCACCACTATCTGAATATCCGATTTTTTCAAAACGGACAAAACTTGTTCCCCGCCCCCGGCGGCGGTATCGATAATGATAAAATCATATTGCCGGTCAAGAGAATCGACATCGAGAAATAATTTACTAATAACCGTCGGTGTTAAATCAGCTTCCCTTACTCCCGATTCGCCGAAAATAAACTCCAAGTTGGGACCGAATTCATAAATTGCTTCTTCGATCCCGATTTTTCTTTGCAGATAATCGCTTAAGGAATATTCGGGCAAAACATCGACAAGAATATGCTGGGCGGCGAAGTTTATGTCAAAATCAATCAGTAAAACTTTTTTCCCGAGTTCCGACAACGCATACGCCGTATTCAGCGACATGAAAGATTTGCCGGTTCCCCCTTTGCCCGAAGTGAACGCCAAAACCGGAGTGTGATTTCGCCTTGTGTGCGGTAACGCCGCACGGCTTAATTCCGATATTCGCTGCGCCTGCCCTATCATCCTGTGAGCTTCCCGCTTACAATTACGTTGGAAATAAAATCGGCGTCCGCGGCTATTATATCGTCGGGGATTACCTGTCCGTTTGTCAAATACTTAATCGGCTCGTCATATTTTGAAGAGAGATTCAATAAATTTCCGAATGTTACCGACTCATCCAACTTTGTAAAAACAAATCCCGTGTAATTAAACATTTTGAACTTGTCCGCAATATCTATCAGGTTCTTTGTCGAACTTGTCGCGCTCAAAACCAAATATATTTCGTCGCTTTTTGCCGCGTCAAGGAATTTTTGAATATCATTCAATAATAAACTGTTCTTCTGACTTCGCCCGACCGTGTCGATAAAAATCAAATCTTTATGCGAAAATTTCTTTAAGAACTTTTTAATATCGTTCGGTTCGTAAGCGACTAAAAAATCGATTGCGCTGACTTCCGAAAAGATTCTGAGCTGATCCAGCGCGCCGAGTCTGTATGTGTCAATCGAAATTAAGCCGACGTCAAGTTTATGGAGTATTTTCGATATTAAAGCCAGCTTGGCGATGCACGTTGTTTTCCCAACTCCCGTTGGACCTACAAGCGTAATAACTTTAGGACCTTCCCCTTTGTCAATCGAAAAACTTTCCGTCTTGATAAGCGAGGCGATAATCTCTCTCAGCTGTTCGTCCAAGTTATCCGCCGACATCAAATCAATATCCGCGGAAAGTTTTTTAACTATAACATTTACCAACGCGGGTTCTACGTCATGCTGAAGCAGCATCTCTTTTATCTCGGCTATTTCATTTTTGAACGACGGTTCATCATCGCCGATTTTAATATCGACAAGATTCGCTTTCTTTGCCGGAGAAGTCTGCTTCTGTTTATAAATTTTATCGGTAAGTTTTTTTAACTCGGTCTCGAAATCGGGGGCTTTCTCCACCTTTGATTCGGAGTTCCGCGTCAGAATTTCTTCGGGCTCCTCATCTTCTATTCCGGCTGTTATCTCGAACAGTTTTCTCTTCCCGAACTTTTCCCTGTCTTCATAAACTTTAGAGCTTAGAATAACGGCGTCTTCGCCGAGCGCGGATTTCATCCTCTCGGTGGCTTCCTTAAGAGAAAAACCGACAAACTTCTTTATCTTCATAATTTTAGATCTCTAATTTTCCCAAAAATTCAGCTTCTACATCAGCAGGCAATTCCGTATATGAAAGCACAATCGCTTCCGGGAATGTCGAATTAATCAGTCTGTAAAAATAGGGACGGATAGTCGCCGACGTCATAAATACCGGAATGTAGCCGAACTCGCGGAATTTCATTATCCAGTTATCAATTTCTTCATTCAGTTTTCGCAGCATTTCCGGACTTAAGCCTAAAGTCTGCGTAGAATTATTTGAATTCTGCAATGCGTTTGTTATGAACGATTCAAGATTTCCGCCAATCGAAACGGCGTGTATAATTCCGTTTTGGTCTTTGTACAGATTGGCGATTGTTTCACCGAGCGAGTGGCGCACATATTCCGTAAGTACGTCGATATTCTTCGTAACTTTTGAATAATCGATTAACGATTCGAGTATCTGAACCAAGTCCTTAATCGGGATTTGTTCTTTCAATAAATTCTGTAAAACTTTTTGTATTGTTCCGAGCGGAAGTAATTCGGGATTTATATCTTCGATTACCGCGGGATAATCTTTCTTAAGATTTTCAAGAAGCTGCTTAACCGATTGCCTCGTAAGTATTTTATCGAAGTGCTTTTTAATTGTTTCCTGCAGATGAGTCGAAAGCACGGAAATACTATCGACAACCGTGTAGCCCGCAAGCTCCGCCTTCTCTTTTTCCGATTCGGTAATCCAGTACGCGTCCAAACCGAAGGCGGGATCGCGCGTGGGAACGCCGCTGATATCCCCGTCAACCATTCCTGGATTCATAGCAAGATATCTGTCGCTGAATATCTCATATTTCGAGACAATATTTCCTTTAATTTTAATTATATATTCATTCGGATTAAGCTGCAGATTATCCCGCACCCTGACGGGCGGAACCAAAACGCCATATTCAAGAGCGATATATTTTCTTGTGGAAGAAATCTTCTGGAACAAATTTCCGCCGAGATTTTCATCAACGAGCGAGATTAACCCGTAACCGATTTCAATTTCTATCGGATCAACCTGGAGGTATTCTTCAACTTTTTCTTCCGGCTCTTCGGTCTCTTCTTCCTCATCGATAATTTCTTCAATTTGTTCTTCATTCTTCTTTTTATTTACGAAAAACGAAGCCGCGCCTCCGGATAACCCGACAAAAAGGAAGGGAAGCGTAGGCATTCCCGGAATAAACGCAAAAAGGAAAACAGCCGCCCCAACAACTCCGAGCACACGCGGATTGCTGAACATCTGCAATTTGAACTTGGAATCCATCGAGCTGTCGTCGGAATCTTTTGTTACCACCATTCCGGTGGAAACCGAGATAATCAAAGCCGGTATCTGAGAAACAAGTCCGTCGCCGATAGTTAAAATTGTGTAAGTGTGGAGCGCGTCGGTTATCGGCATTCCCAGCTGCATCACGCCTATTACAAGTCCGCCGATAATATTAATTGAAGTAATAATCAATCCGGCAATTGCATCACCTTTTACAAACTTACTTGCTCCGTCCATTGCACCGAAGAACTCTGCTTCACGCCTTATTTGGTCTCTTCGTTCTCGCGCCTGATCTTCGTTTATCAATCCGCTGTTAAGGTCGGCGTCAATCGCCATCTGCTTGCCCGGCATTGCGTCCAAGGTAAATCTTGCCGCCACTTCGGAAATACGCGTAGCGCCTTTAACGATTACGATAAACTCAATAATCAAAAGAATTAGGAAGATAATAAAACCGACCACATAACTTCCCCCTACGACAAACGAGCCGAAAGTCTCGATTATTTTTCCGGCATAGCCGTTGAGCAAAATCAATCTTGTTGAGCTTATGTTCAGTCCGAGCCGGAAAAGAGTAAGAATAAGCAAAAGTCCGGGAAAAATAGATAAATCAAGCGGACGCTTGATATAGATTGAAACCACAAGAACCAACAGCGCTAAGGAAATATTTATTGAGAGAAGAAAATCAAGAATAAACGGAGGCAAAGGTAATATCATCAATGATAATATTAACAGAACTCCGAAAGCAAAAACTATATCCGTATTTTCAAAAAATTTCTTCATCCGTTATACAATTGATTTTTTCTTCTTATTTTTTAGTTTAAATACATACGCCAAAACTTCGGCGACGGCTTTAAATAATGTGGCGGGAATTTCCTCCCCGACCTCACAAGACTTATACAAAGCCCGTGCCAACATTACGTTCTCGTGCAGCGGCACTCCGTTCTCTTTGGCAATCTCCTTAATTTTTTGCGCCACTCTGTCGGCGCCTTTCGCAACAACCTTAGGAGCGCCTTGCGAACCCATCTCATATTTCAGCGCCACGGCAAAGTGAGTCGGGTTTGTTATAACGACATCCGCAGTCGGAACATCCGCCATCATTCTCCGCTGTGCCATTTCCATCTGTTTGGATTTTATCCTTCCTTTTGTGTGGGGGTCGCCTTCGGTATTTTTATTTTCCTCCTTAACTTCCTGTTTTGTCATCTTCATATCTTCTTTAAACTTATATTTTTGATAAACAAAATCAGCGGCGGCAATTACGAGATAAACGGCGGAAATTTCCCAAAGAAAGGAGCTGATATTGTCAGTCATATATGTAACAATTTCCGGGACGGATAATCTTACGAGGTTGACGGAATTTAGGATTAAATCGCTCAGCAGCCAGTAGGATACCATTCCGACTACGACTACTTTAATCAGGTTTTTTATCGACTCAACCACAGGCTCCATGGAGAAAAATTTCGATTTAAATCCTTTCAGCGGATTTAACTTGGAGAACTTCGGCATAAGCGCCTTCGGGGAAAGACGAATCCCGACTTGGCCAAATCCGACCGCAAGCGCAACTATAACCAGAACAATAAAAAAAGGAGCAAGCACTTTAAGATAAAAAAGCATTGTGCTTACAGCGTAAACCTGCAGTAAATCAACATTTAATGTCAGCTTGTCAAGCGAACTGAAGACCATTATCGTCATTCGCGCAATATCCTTGCTAATCATTCCGCGGAAGAGATAAATGATAATTATCCCGAAAAAGAAAATTCCGAGAGAATTAACCTCCATACTCTTAGGAGCCTGACCTTTATCCCGAGCGTCGCTCAGTTTCTTCTCGGTTGGTTGTTCGGTCTTTTCTTGTCCGTCAGCTTCCTTTGCCATTTCCCACTCTTTTTATTGCGCCATTAATTTTAACAGTTCGTATAATTTATCTTCATAGCCGGATAGAATATCTCTGATTGAAAATGCAAATACCGGAATCATTAAAAACATCAGAAATAAGCCCAGTCCCAACTTCAGCGGAAGTAAAACAAAAAAAACCTGAAACGAGGGACTCACTCTTGAAATTATTCCGCTTGCAACATGAACGAAAAAGAACGCCACAATTAACGGCGAAGCGATTTTTACCGATAACACAAATATTGCGGCGGAATATTTAATAAATAACTGTAGTACGGAACCGTTGAAGGTAAACTTGCCGAGCGGAATAAATTGGAACGAATATACAACGCTTTTGATAATATACTCATGCCCGCCTATAATCAGAAAGATTATCAAGCCGAGGAAAACAAAAAGAACTCCCATAATATTATCCTGATTCTGCGCGCTCGAATCAAACATATTCGCCATCATCAAACCGATTTCGCGACTGAGTAAATACCCCGCCAATGATAACGCATAGAAAACAAAATTGAGCATAAATCCCATTATAACGCCGGTAATTATTTCCTTAATTCCCATGAAGAAAAGGAGCGTCAAATTGTTCTGAAAATCGAAATTAAGCTTTGCCGGCGCGGTAAGAAAAACTATATACGTAATTGCAAGCGCAAGCAATAATCTTAAATATTTGGGCACCGCCTGGTTGCTGAAAATCGGAGCGATAAAAAACAAACTGACAATTCTCAGGAACATCAATACGCCGACGACGAAATCCGAAACCAGAACGTTCATTATTTTACCACAGTTATCATCAGATCAAACACTTCTTTTGTAAAGGCTATCATTTTATGAGCCATAAAAGGAAGCATTAAAATCAATACTACCGCCGTAATAATTATTTTAGGAACGAAAGTAAGCGTCATTTCCTGAATTGAAGTCGCAGCCTGAAAAATTGAGATTATAATTCCGACGATAAGCCCGGCGCCCAATATCGGGAGCAGTATTATCAGCACCGTATAAAAAGCATCGGTTAATAAACTTATTACTAAATCGAGATTCATTGAAAACTCCTAACCAATGATGAAATAATTAAATCCCACCCGTTCACCAATATGAAGAGAAGAATTTTAAACGGCATCGATATCAGAGTCGGGGGCAGCATCATCATTCCCATTGACATTAAAATACTCGCGATAATCATATCCATCATCACAAAAGGAACAAACAGGAAAAATCCTATCACAAAACCGGCTCGCAGTTCCCCTACTACAAATGCCGGAATCAGAACATACGTCGGGAGTTCCTTTCTTGTTGCGGGTTTGTTCATGTGAGCCATACCGAGAAAAAGTTCAAGATCTTCATCCCGAACATTACGAAACATAAAATCTCTGACCGGCTCCATTCCGGCAGTGTACGCCGAATCGATTGAAATCTCCTTCGCCATGTATGGCTTAACGGCGTCGTCGTAAACCTTATTCCAAGTCGGCGCCATAATATAAAAAGTTATGAAAAGCGCTATTCCCGCCAGCAACTGGTTAGGCGGACTCTGCATGGTTCCGAGCGCCGTTTTCAGAAAATTAAAAACAATAATAATCCTTAAAAAGGATGTTGTCATAATCAGTATTGAAGGGGCAAGCGACAGAACAGTTAAAAGAAGCAGCAGTTCCAAAGTTGTGGAAACGTTATCTGTGCTTTTTCCGTTGCCGAAAGTAATTCCGACATTAGGAAGAGTTATAGTTTGCCCGACCTTCTGTTTTGGGGCATTCTGCGCATAATTTTCATTTGCGAATGCGAATAAAAAAAAAGCCGTCAATATTATGAAAATAGTTTTCTTCATTTTTTCTTCAAGCTCTTTTTCAAGAAATCTGCGAATCTCATATTTACGTCGTCCGATTGCAGAGAGTCGTAATCTTTAATCGCTTCGGCGTCCGCTTTATCTAACAGCGTAATGTTCGAATCGCTTATTCCGAGCACATAGTAGTTATCCAAAACTTTTACAACGGAAACATACCGCTTGGGCAGAATCCCTTTAACTGCGACAACGGAAATAGGGATTTGATTACCTTTCCCTCCCTCGAACTTGAACATCATTTTTTTCATAAAATAGAGAACAACGTAAACCGAAGCGAGCAAAAGAACGAGAACAATAAAAATATATACTATATCGCCGCTGCTCACTGCTGAATGCCTTGTATTCTCTGCTCAGCCGAAACAAGGTTCGTAATTCTTATACCGAAATGTTTGTCTATTACAACCACTTCCCCTTCGGCTATTTTTTTGTTGTTCACAAAAACGTCCACCGGTTCGCTGGCAAGTTTGTCAAGCTCAATAACATAGCCGCGTTCCAAATCCAGAATATCTTTGATTTCCATTTTTGTTCTGCCCAATTCAATAAAAACATTCAGCTTCAAATCTTTAAGCATTGAAAGCTTATCGTTTCCGGCAATTGAGCTTGGCAAAGAATCGTCGAATTCCGGGAAATCGGCTACGCTTCCTAAAATTTCGTCTCCCGACGAAGAGGAATCTCCGCCGCCTTCACCGGCAATCTGACTTGCCAAATCGTCTAAGTTCTGACCGCCATTTTCAATATCGTCGCTCATTTATATCTCCTTATCTTCAATTCTTTTTACTACTTTAATTGCTTTATTATCGTTTGAAATCCCCGGAACAGCTAAGAAATAGGGCTTTCCTTCCACCTTTGCAACTACCTCGGAGCCGACTTTATTTTCAAGAATGATAATATCTCCGTTTTGTAATTCTTGTACCTGCTCCAAAGTCAGCTGCGTTCTACCGAACTCTACGCTTACGTTCAATTTTGTCGCTTTCAACTGCCCTGTTACGATTTCCCTCGCCGTCGTACCGAGATATTTTACCGGACGAATAGTCGATAAATTCTGGCTCGACAGTTTGGAAAGAATCGTGTCAAATGCGTAAGTGGCAAACGCCACATTCATCAGAAAAGAATCTTCCCCGATAAATATTTCAAATGTTATTAAAAGTACGCTTTCACTCTGTGATGTAATCTGGGCAAAATCTATATCGGGTTCAAAGCGGTCCAAATCAAACTGAAAATTATCGATTATCGACCAGGCTTTTCCCAATTCGTTTAGCACCCGTCCCACGATATCGCTTAAAACGCTCTGTTCAATCGGCGTAATCGCTTTGGATTGCTTGGTGTTTTCTCCGGTGCCTCCGAGCAGTCTGTCAACCAAAGTAATTGCCAGCTCGGGACTCAATTCCAAAATACCGCGAATGTCGGTATTCTTAATTTGGAAGATAAATAATGCCGCAGGATTCGAAACCGACAATACATATTCACTGTAATAAATCTGATCAACCGTTATTACATTGATATTAATTATCGTCTGCAATTTTGACATCAGATAGGAACTGAACGCCTCGGCAAAGTTCTCGTGGATATTCCTCAACGTTCTAAGCTGCAGCTTTGAAATTCTGTTCGGCAGACGAAAATCAAAGGGGACTATTTCCTTATCGACGGAAACTCCTTCTTCGACCTCGTCGCCGCTTTTCATATTCGATAGAAGTTCATCTATCTCTTGCTGTGATAATACTTCAGCCATATTATTGCACTATAAATTTGTTGAAATAAATTTTAGTAACTTTTACGTCTCCGAGCTGTATCTTAAACTGGTCCATAAGCTGCTTTCTGATTTTATCCCTTGCGCCAATCCGTAAAAGATCTTTCAGTTTCCACTTCCTTAAGGTTGAGATAATAATGTCGTTGACAATCGGAGTTTTTTCTTGCAGAGCCGTAACCATTTCCTCTTTCGGTACATCCAGCCCGAGTGAAATAAGAAGCAGCCTCATCCCTCCATCCGCCGGATTAACGATTAAATCCTCGGTTTTATAAATAAACTTACCGGTTACGACTGAATCCTGAAATTCAAGATTATCCTGATTAACAAGTTCTTTACCGTCCTCCGGATTCTGCGGTTTTACTATAAAATTAACCACGACAAAATAAACAGCAACCAACTGCACAATATAAAGAGGAAGTCCGATTAGAATTACCTTGGGGCTTAATCCGCCGCCGCCTTCTTTTTTTTCTTTATCTGCCATTATATACCTGTTTTTTTCTTAAACAGATACAATTGATATGCCATATTTTTTTGTCCGTTTTCATTACAAAAACCTTGATTGGGAAAAAATTCCCCCGCATAGAATGGCTAATAATAAACAATTGAAGAAAAATAAAAAACGGGAGCCGAAACTCCCGTTATTTATTGTTAACTCTATTTTAGTTTATTTTTATCTTACAAGATTAGTAATTTCCTGAAGAATTGAATCGGAAACCGTTACAACGCGCGCATTAGCCTGGAAACCTCGTTGCGCTACAATCATGTTTGTAAATTCCTGAGAAAGGTCAACATTCGATTGCTCCAATGCTCCCGATTGAATTGTCGTTCCGGTATTTTGCCCCGGTTCGCCGACCAACGGTTCGCCCGCATTTGCCGATACCGAGTACATATTGTCGCCGATGCTTACCAGTCCGCCGTTATTCTTAAATGTCGCAAGCAAAATCTGAGCTAATTTTTGCGATTGCCCGTTTGTAAATACGCCCACGATGTTACCGTACTGATCGATATTGATATTTGAAAGATTTGCCGATGCCGAACCGTCCTGAGTTAAAGCGGAAACAACAGAATCGGATGAAGTTTGCGTAATGCCATCAAACCCGCCGATTGCGCCGAAGTTCAATTGAATGTCCTGTCCGCTTGCGCCGCCTGCCGGAGTAAAATGAATTGTCGGCGTGCTCGGCGACATCGAAAGGATTGAACCGTCGGTATCGAACTGAATTGAACCGCTTGAGCTTGAATCGGTCAATGTTCCGCTTGACGCCGGAACGGACGCTTTCCAGTACCAGTTGTTCGAGCTTGTTTTTGTAAATTTCAATGTCAATGAATGACTTGCGCCTAAGGAATCATATATTGTAACGGTGCCGGAAACGATAGTAGGTTCTCTGTTTTCATCAACCGTTGAGCTTAAAGTATTTGAGCTTGCAAGCTGCGTAACGGCAGTCGGGTCAAAATCAAAATCGATTCCCTTTGTGCTGTCGGAGATGGTAATCTTCGCTGCTGCGGCTCCGTCGATTGTGCTCATTTTTCCGCTTGCGTCAAACTGAACTGATTTTGTCGTCGGTCCTATTACAGCAGTTCCGTCAGAATCGGTAAGTGAATAAGTCATATCATAAGTGTCGGCTGCCGTTTTTTCATATGTTACGGAGAATGTATATTCATTGCCCCAGTCGTCGTAAACCGTATTTGTATCGGTTGAAGAATCGCCTACCGCCATTGCGGAGTTCAGATTTCCGTTTTCAGTGTAATCTTCGCTTCGGGTGATTGTCGAGCTGCTCTTTAAGTTGCCGCCCCATGTTACTTCGCTCGAAGCTACCGCAGGCAGCTTCATCTGCGTATCAATTTTAATATCCTCAAGATTATTGCCGGGAGGGATTGCGCCATCCGCGGTTGCGACTTTACCTTGAACAATTGCTCCGTTCTGCGGATTAACCAATTTACCGTCCGCGTCAAAAACGAACGCTCCGGCGCGCGAGTAGAACTGCTCGCCGTTATTGTTAAGAACGAATAAACCGTTTCCCTGTAAAGCCAAATCCGTAGTTATTCCGGTTCTCTGGAATGTTCCTTGTCCCCAATTTCTGTCAATTGAGTTAATTTTCATTCCGAGACCTAATTGGAAAGTGTTTGTTCCGCCTGAACTGGAAGTGGAGTTTGAACCGTAGCGAACTACTTGATTGAATGCGTCTGCAAAAGTTACTCTTGAACCTTTGTAACCGATTGAGTTTACATTTGCAATGTTGTTTCCAACAACGTCCATCATTGTTTGATGGTTTCTTAACCCGGAAACGCCCGAGAATAATGAATTAATTAATGACATCTTAACCTCCTAAGATTATTTTAATAAAATCGGATTCAGCGTCTGTCGGTCGGCTGAATCAAGGGCGTCCTCGAAGGTCCCGCCCGTTTACTTTAGTTAATTTTTTTAATGAGCTATTACTACACTGTCAATATTTGTAAATATGTTCTCTTCATCGGCAATCGGGACGGCTGTAACAACCGTGCGATTCGGAATATTAACAATAAACGCCGTATCGTTAAGCATAACCAATGAATCTTTTGCGCCTTTTTTCTCCGCTTTATCAACTGCGCTCTGCAACTTTTCCAACTGTGTGCTTGATAACGAAATATCTCGAGAATCGAGCCGCTGCGCAGCGTGTTTGGAGAATTTAACTTTTTCAAGTTCGCGCTGCAGTACCGAATCGAAAGCATCGTTTCCATGAACATTTTTTTTAGGGAGCGACTGTTCCGGACGTTCAATCGGTACAAACGGAACCTGAATTCCATTAATGTATCCTGCCATACTATCCTCCTAAAAATGAGAAATCTTTATGTGCGACATTTTCCCCTGAATTAACGGGGCTGTTCAAAATTTCAATTACATCGGAGAGATTAACTTCAGCGCCGTTTATCACGAAGAAAGTTCCTTTGTCCGTGAACTTAACTCCGTCTATTGTTCCAACCTGATATGCGCTTGTGTCCAAATCGTCTTCTCCGTTCATTGCTTTGGCTTTAACTTCAAATGTGTAATCGCCATAACTTAATTTGTTACCTTCATTATCGGTAAAATCCCAGGAAAGTTTATGGTTTCCGCTCTCGCGAGGCAAATTTTCTATGGTTTTTACCAATGCGCCGTTGCTGTCGTAAACATTTAGCGTAACTGTCGAAGCCGTCGCCGGCAGATTGTAGCCGATATCAACGCTATCCTGACCGTTAAAGGAAACTGTATTGTTTCCAATTTTAACTTGCTTCCCGATAAGCGTAGCTGACATTGTATTATTAACGGATTGAATCAGTTGATAATTGGCGTTAATACTGTCGCCGAGCGACTTATTCATATTCTCAAGCTGTTCAACCGAGCTGAACTGCGCCAGCTGTGAAACGTACTGAGTAGAATCCATCGGATTAAGCGGATCCTGATATTTAAGCTGCTCAACCATCAGACGTAGGAAATCATCCTTCCCCATTTTACTCTTTCCGGGTTCCGGTTCATATCCCGTACTTCCTACAAAATTTGAAATATTATTAATCATCTTATATTTACCTTATGCTAAATATTCATAAGTATTGTACCCGAACGCTCTTGCTTTGCCGGCTTCATTTTCAGTCGTATATTCTTCGACGTTGTTATATTTACCTTTCCCTCTTTTATGATTTGAACTGTGCGAGTTCGAATCTTTTGTAAAAGGATTTTGAGATACGGAAACATTCACGGAAGAAAACTGCGCTCCGCCTTTCCCCATTTGCGCGTAAAGCTGACTCAGATTATTTTCGACAAACTGCTTAACTATATGATTCTCAACCTGAATATTTGCCTGCACGGCTTGGTTGTGCGTAACCGATAATGTAACTTTAACCTTACCCAATGTTTCCGGTTGCAACTGGAGCGTTATGCTTTTTTCTTTTGCTTTTTCAATAATAGCCGTAAAGTTTTGAATCAATTCTTCTTTCGTCAGAGTTGAAGCTGTAAAACCGGCAAACGGTTTATTCTGAGCAAAGCTCTCGCGCATAACATTCGGAGTATTTGTAGGAAGCGCGTCAACTTTTTCAATAAACGCCGTTCTGAAATTACTCTTGGCTTGAATTCCGCTTTTCCCGTTTCCGGAAGAATTCCAACCTTCACTTTCTTTTCCGCTATTTTCGTTTGCGTAGCTATTAGCGTCCTTATTCCCTGAAGAAACTTTTGCAATATCAGGCTCTTTACCGGAAAGCCCGTTTGCGGTTCGCGCGCCGCCGGTGTGCGTCGGCGCTCTCTCGCCGGAATTCCGGACGTTAGAAATTTTTGCGCTTTCCTCCGAAAACAGTTTCACTACATTTTTCTCAAAACTCTCTATTGTTTCTTTAATCTTTTCCGTCTTAAATTCGTTCTGCGCGGTTTTGATATTATTAACAGTTCGCGCTTCTCCCTTATCTCCGGCGGTAATTTTACTATTTTCGTCTAACGTCTTTTTCCCCGTAATTACATCGGTTGATTTCAGCTTACTTACCAAAGCGTCGATAGTTTTGTTAATTTTACTAATCTTGCGAGATGAAATTGCTTTGCCTAAAACCGGAGATAATTCTTTTTTCAAATCAAGACTTAATTTTTCAATATCACTTTTCCCACTACTCTCTGCGATTGGAAGTTCATCCAAACCGGCAAGCATTTTCGTTAACTTTCCCGTAATCTCCGCCGGGAACGTTTCACCTTTTTTAAGCGATGACAAACTCTCCGAAATCGAAGTTATTTCATTAACGAATTTCTCTTTTACGGAACTGTCGGGCAGTTCTTTAATTTGCGCTAAAATCCGGTTTACTTTTTCCGTCACTTTAACCGCATCAATATTTTTCAAACTTCCCGTTATAATTTCTTTGACTTCATTCTTCAAATTCGCAACTGTCTTCACAAAGTCACTTTTAACTTCAGGTTTAGCGACGGGAAGCTCATCCAAACTGTTAAGCGCTTTTGTTAACTTTTCCGTTATCTCCGCCGGGAGCGTTTCACCTTTTTTTACCGACGATAAACCCTCCGAAATCGAAGTTATTTCATCAACAAATTTCTCCTTTACGGGACTGTCGGATAACTCCGTAATTTGAGACATAACTTGATTTACTTTTTTTGTTAAAACATCTTGCCCGAATTTATTGGAACTTTTAAGCGCCGTACCCGCAATCTCATTTCCCGAATTTGCCTTCTTTACAACTAACGATAAACTCTCCGCGACAGAAGTAATTTCCTTGAGCAAATTATCTTTCACCGGACTATCAGGCAACTCTTTAATTTGCGCAACAATCCGGTTTACTTTTTCTGTCAAATTAACGGAGTCAAAAGTTTTCGAACTTTCCGCCATAATTTCTTTGACTTCATTTTTCAGATTTGCGACAGTCTTCACAAAATCGCTCTTAACTTCAGATTCCGCAACAGAAACATTCTCCAAACTTTTCAGCGCTTTCGTTAATTTTTCAATTGCGTCCGCCGGAAGCGTTCCACCTTTTTGCACCGACGACAAACTTTGCGAAATTGACTTTAACTCGTTAACCAATTCCGTTTTAACATCCGCATGTTTCTCTTTTGTAAAAGCCAAGTTTGTATCTGCGGCTTTAATTCCGCTCAGGATTTCTTCCGCCTTGTTCGCCAAGCTGCTCGATATATTTCCTTTGGTTTTCAAGTCGGAATTAATTTCCTTAACGAGATTCTCCAGCCGGGAGCTTAATTTTTTCATTCCGGTAAATTGTGAAATTTCTTCCGCAAGATTTTTAATTCCCGATTCTATTTCCTCTCCGATTTTCGCAAAATTATCCGGAGATAAATTTCCCCCGGCAATCTTCTCCAAACTCCGCAGAACAGCGTTTACTTCCTGAGATATCTCGGGCGATGCCGAAACTTCATCCTTCAGCGAGGATAAATTTTCGGAGAACGCTTTCAATTCGTTTACAAGCGCTTTCCTGAACCCGTCGTTCGGGGCTTTTCCAATTTCGGATAAAAGCTCATCCGCTTTCTCTTTTATCTCAGATATCTCCCCTCCTGAAAACGCCTTGCCCGACTCTATCTGTTTTTTTACATCTTTAATAAAATCGGAAGTTGATTTCAAGAGTTTTGTAAACTCAGCTTTGCTTAAGATATTTGCTTTTGTTCCTTTTGTAACATCTTTCATCAGTTTTGAGGTCCGCTTCTCGCCTGAAAGCATTTCCAGCGATTTTCCCGCCGCCTCCGCCGGTTTGGAAGGAGAAGGAGCGACTACCGATATCGCGTAAAATCCTTCGGGATTTTTATCTCCGGCAGAATCTTTAATTTTTCCGTGTTTACCGAAGCCTGACTTTTTCCCCGCGCTTTCCGTAACCGTAAGGAGAAATTTCATGCCTCCTTTTCCGGAACTATCTGAAATATCCGGTTGAGAAACTTTCACTGTTAAATAGGTTTCTCCATTATTGAGCGCTAAAGAAAAATCACTTCCCGAAGCAATTTTCCGTTGTAGCTCGGCAATCGCCCCATTAACGCTAAATTGTTGTTGACCGCTTTTCCCCAAGATACCGCCAATCTGCATTAGTAAGTTCTGTAATTCTCCTTCGGTTATTTGTAATGCGCTTGTTTTTCCGGTTTGGATTCCCGTTTTTCCCGCGCTTAACAGACTTTTAATTGCGTCAATTATTTTATCAATAGATGAAGAATCAATATTTCCCGTCAACATCGGGAATCCGGATAGCGCTCCGTTTCCCTTTTCGTTTTCCGCCGCGGGTTTGGAAGATAGGACATTATTCTTTTGTGAATAGACATTCATTATATCGGCAAACAAATAACTTACGTTTGAGATTTTCTGCGGACGAGCGAAATACGCAAGTTCCCCGCTCTCGTTTGTCTCGAAAAATACCGAATTGAAAACCATTATTTACTCCTTGTAATCTTAGCAATTTTTTGAGGCGTCAAGTAACTTAGAATATCAGCCGCCTGTTTCTTTTTCATTGCAAATATTAAATCGTGTGCTACATTATCGGAATAAATTTGTAAAATTTTAGCCGCACGCGACGGTTCGAGGCTGCTGAGTAATTTTGCGTTACTTTTTACCCAAGCGATATAGTCTTCATCTATTTTGGTTTTAAACTTTTCTTTAAGCGCTTTTTTCTCGTCTTCCAACTTTTTTATCTGTGAATCTTTCTGTTTTATCACATTATCCTTAGCAAGTGCGGTCTTCATTGCTTTGTCCAAACTTTTCAATAAAGCTTTATCTTTTACTACAACTTCGTAAACCGTATCAATCTTTTTCTTGAAATACATTTTGTGCAATGTATCGAGAAGCGCAGGTTTAAAAGTGTCGTCCATATATTTCTGAATTTTCCAGTAATCTTTTGAAGCAAAAACCACCTTGTGGGTAACAACTTTTTTTACGGGACGCGGCGTAAAATCAAAAGCCCAAATATCTCTGAACTCCCAGTTCGCCATGATAATCAAAGCCGAAACGGCTACAAACGCGACTGCAAAAACCAGCGAGGCTACAATTATATTTTTCATTAACTGTTTTTCCTTATATATCTTTTTGTAGCTATATCATCTATTTCCAATTGTTCAAGTCTGTTCTCTTCTTTTACAAATTCACTCAGATGTTTTTCACCGAGAATTTCAAATACTTTTTTCTCTTTCGATCTTTCTTCCAACTCTTTTAACTTTACTTCCCGTTTTTTATTCAGCTCAACTATTTCTTCTTCAACCTTCTCAATCTTTTCTTCCAACTGCATCAGATAATTTTCATTAAGCTGAACGTCGATTATCTTTGCCCTTCGCGGCTCATCTTTTTTATCGATAAAATTGGCTTTTTCAATTTTAAGCTGCGATAACAAATCGATAACCTTATCAATCTCCAAATCAATTTCTGCCAGTTCCTTTTGAACCTGCTTTTCCAAAATTCTTTTAAGGTTTTCTATTGACTTATATTTATACTTAAACTTTCCCATTGATTACACCAGCGGCTGTTCTATTATTGAATTCAATCTCGCAACCGTCGTATCAAAATCTGATTTCTCAAACATATCCTGTTTCATAAAACTTCTTAAATCGACAATTTTATTCAGCGCGTGATCAATCGAAGGATTGCTTCCTTTAACGTACGCGCCTATGTTTATCAAATCTTCGGCTTCGTTGTATGTCGCCAATATTTCGTTAAAAGCCATCGCTCTTTTTTTATGATCGGTGGAAACCACCTGAGGCATTACCCTGCTTACGCTCTGCAGCGGATCCACCGCCGGGAATTGTCCTCTGTTTGCAATTTTTCTTGAAAGAACAATATGTCCGTCCAATATTGAACGCACGGCGTCGGCAATTGGCTCCGTCATATCGTCGCCATCAACAAGTACCGTGTAAAATCCGGTTATACTCCCGATCTCCGACGTTCCGGCTCTTTCGAGAAGTTTTGGCAAAATTGCAAAAACCGAAGGCGTATATCCTTTTGTTGTAGGCGGCTCCCCGATTGTCAGTCCGATTTCCCTTTGCGCCATGGCGAAACGGGTTACCGAATCCATCATCAGTACAACGTTTTTTCCCTGGTCTCTGAAATATTCAGCAATTGTCGTTCCGATAAACGCCGCTTTTATTCTCATTAAAGCGGGTTTATCGCTGGTTGCCACAACGACAACCGAGCGTTTTAATCCTTCCTCTCCCAAATCGTTTTCGATGAACTCTCTCACCTCTCTGCCCCGCTCCCCGACAAGCACAATAACGCTTATGTCAGCCGAAGTATTACGCGCAATCATACCGAGCATAACGCTTTTACCTACGCCGCTTCCGGCAAAAATACCGACTCTCTGTCCGTTCCCCACGGTCAAAAGCCCGTCGATTACTCTTACTCCTGTTTGAAGGGGCGTTTCGATTCTCTTGCGGGACAGCGGATTTGGCGGGTCGGCATGCACCGAACGGAATTTCTCATAATTAATTTCCCCCTTACCGTCAATCGGATTTCCCAATCCGTCAATTACTCTGCCGAGAAGCTCGTTTCCTATCCCGATTCTAAAACTTTTTCCCGTTGCAATAATTTCACAAGAGGGAGAAATATTTTCAACCTGTCCCAATGCAATCGAAAGCACTTTGCCGTCTTTAAATCCCACAACTTCGGCTTTACTTACTTCGCGTCCGTCATGATCAATTATCGTGCATATTTCTCCCAAAGTTGCCTGGGGGCCTACGGAAACAATAACCAAACCGACTATATCGGTAACCTTTCCGTTCATCCGAAAAAGCTGAGTCCGTTCAATAACTCTGTTAAATTCCGATATATATTGTTCAGCTATCTGCATTTACGTCTTCTTTCAAAAATTTCAGTTCCAATTGTTTAATTACTTCATTTAACTGCGAACTTATTCTTGCGTCAATATTTCCGAGTTCGGTTTCAACGCAACATCCCCCCGGTTCAACCGACGAATCGGCTTCGAATCGTATTTTGGTAAACGCCGGATTTTTACCGATACTCTCTTCATTAGCTTCAAGAATTTCCTTATCGCGAGGATTAATTCTTACAAGTATCTTATCCGACGCAATTACCTGCGTCAGAGCTTCGCCGAGCGTCTCCTGAATAATCGAGCGCTCGGAAATCTCCTTCTTCAAGATTTTGGAAGCAATGTTTCCGGAAGTCTCGATTACGATTTTGGCAAAAGCCTGTTCATATTCGGCGAACTGATTTTCCATTTCGGTAAGAATATTGTAGAACTCCTCGTTTTTCTCTAAAAGCAGCTGTTCATATTTTGCTTCGGTTTCTTCCACGCCGCATTGAAAACCATCGTTAAATCCTCGCTGATATTCATTCTCAAGTTTTTTGGAAAGAGCCATCTCGTCGCTTTCTTCCAAAAAGCCTCCGTTTTTCTTTGATGAGGATTCTATCATGGAAGCTTTTACAGGCGTCTTTTTTTTAATATTTATTTTAACAATATCAGACATATACTTCCTCTGCGCCGCCGCGGAAACTGATTGTAATCTGCTCTTCCTCTTCGAGGGTTTTAATAACATCGACAATTCTTGCCTGTGCGCCTTCAACTTCTTTCAGTTTAACCGGTCCCATAAACTGCAGCTCTTCTTTCATAAGATCGGCGGCGCGTTCGGACATATTGCCGAAAATCTTATCCTGTACGGCTTGGTCGGCAATTTTAAGCGCGAGAGCCAAATCTTTTCTGTCAACCTCTTTAAGTATCCTCTGGATATCTTTGTCGTTAAGATGAACGATGTCGTCGAACAAGAACATCAGGCGTTTAATTTCGTTAGCCGTGTCTTCATCCTTCTTCTCAATTTCGGCGATAATTTCCTTGTTCAGGGAAACCGAAGTTCTGTTCAAAATCGTAGCTACAGTTTTAGGACCGCCGAGTTTACTCATTTGCTGGTTAATCGAAAGTCCAGCCATGTCGTCCACAACTCTCTCGATTTTCTTTAAAATCTGAGGGGAAATTTTTCCGATTTTTGCTATTCTGTAAACGACATCCGCCCTAACGTCGGCGGGTAGCGCTTTAATTGTTTCCGCCGTTAAATCGGGGGAAAGATGAGATAAGATAAGCGCGATAGTCTGTGGATGCTCTTTCTGCAGAAAATTCACAAGCTGTGTTGAATCGGCTTTCTTTAAAACGTCAAATCCGTGCAGAGTTGTAATGCTCTTTACCTTTTCGATTATTTCCATCGCTTTGGCGACGCCGAAACTCTTTTCCAATATTGCCTGCGCGTACTCCAAACCTCCTTCGACAACAAATTCGTTAGCCGTAATCATCTGGTAATATTCATCCATTACCTGATCTACAACTTCGGGAGGAATACTACGCACTTGAGTAATTTCTGCGGAAATCGCCTCAACCGTTTCATCGTCAACATTTTTAATTACCTGCGCCGCAGCGTCGGCATCCAAAGCTATTAACAAAAGCGCCGCTTTCTGAACGCCTTTCAAATCTTCCAATTTAATTTTATCTTTTCCGGACATATTAGTAATTATCCTCTCTTAACCATGAGTTGATTAACTTTGCAGCTTCTATCGGATTCTTTTCTACATAATTTGCAATTTTTTCTTTTCTGACTTTCTTGGAAATCGCTTCATCCGAAATCTCGTCTTCGATGTTGCCCACTTCCATTAACGCCTGCTTTCTTTTCTTTGCCGCCGCCGGAAGTTCAGCCGGAGATGCCGCTTTTCCGCTTTCCAAGAGTGAAGCGGACCCGGCGCCGAGACTTCCCGCCAACGAAGGAGCCAGTTCGGTTAAAGAGTTATCCACAAAATCTCCTCCGCCCATTCCGAGAGAGCCGACAATTATTTTTTCATTCTTTAACTTTTTCAAAAGTCCTTTTAATATCAGCATTGACGCAATAAAACCGACAAGCATCATTACAAGTTTTGAGATTTCGTTCATATCCCCGAACGGAGAAGCCTGCTGAATTTCCTCGACCGGCTGCAATTGATTCTCAAAAGGAATACTGACAATTGAAACTTCGTCGTTGCGGTTTGCGTCATACCCGACTGCGGTAACGACTATGTTTTTCAGCTTTTGTAATTCGGTTTCGGGACGGGGAACAATCTCGGTTTTATTCGTTCCGTCATCGGCTTGTACTGTTTTTTTAACGCCGTTTACAACTATTGCAACCGTAATCCGCTTGATGTTTCCCGCGCCTTCCATCACTTTTTCTATTGTCTTACTCAATTCGTAATTGGTAATTGTATTTTGCGTGCTTGCCGCGGAGGTGTCCCCAACGGATTTCCCTGCATTGCTCGATTTAATTACTTGCTCGCTTATCGCAACTTGAGAATCCGGGTCGTAGGATTCAAGCGTTCTTTCAACTCGTTTGAAATCCAAATCGGCGTTTACCTTAACTACCGCGCTTCCGTATCCCAAAACATTATCCAAAATCGACTGCGCTTTGTTCGCCAAATATTTTTCAATGTTTCTCTTCATTTCATATTGCTTGGAACCGGAATAAGGCAGCGGGCTGTCGTCTTCCTGACGCGAAAGCAAATGTCCTTGTGTATCAAGCACCGTAACGTCGTTCGGACTCATGCCCTCGACGCTCGAAGCGATTAGATGCTGAATCGCTTTTACGCTGTTAGCGGATAAATCGTTATTTCCTATTAATTGAAGGGCAACCGAAGCCGTCGGCTTTTTCTGTTCGTCTTTAAACACCGATTTCTGCGGCATTACAATCTGAACTCTTGCGCTTTTTACCCCGCTCATTTCAGAAAGCGTTTTGGAGAGTTCCCCTTCAAGCGCACGCTTGTAGTTAAGCTTCTGCATAAAGTTCGACATTCCCAAATTATTATTATCGAACAGTTCATATCCGACTACGCCTGAGTTTGGAAGACCTTTTGCCGCTAATTTTAATCTTAATTTGTAAACCTGATCCTGGGGAACTTCAATCGTTTTACCGTTATCGGTTAGTTTGTAAGGTACTTTCGCTCCGTCAAGATAATCGACTATTCCGCTTTGATCTTTTGTATCCAAGTTTGAAAATAACGGAGCATAGTTGGTCTGATTAAACAGATACATTACAAAACCGATAAGCACAAAAGTTACAATAACAATTGCGCCAATCAGCATTTTTTGCTGAGCGCTCAGCTTATTGAATATTCCGAAAACATTTCCGATTGGTGTTGAATTATCAGCCATGGTTATTGCATCCTAGTCAATTCTTTGAACATATCAATCCCTTTGTTCCTTATCTCCATTAGAAGCTGCAAACTTGTTCTTGCTTTTTCTTCTGCAATCATTACATCGTGCACTTCAACTCCGTTTTCGCCGTGAATAAAATCCGCGGTCTTCTTATCTGCGTCCTGCTGCATATCGTTTACATTTTCAACAAAGTTAGCCAGAACTTTTCCGAAACTCCCATCCTGTTTTTTGCTGATTTCTCCCAGTTTCTGCAAATCGGGATTAAAATCGTTTATGCCTATTCCGTTAAGTTTCATCATTAACCTCTTCTATCAATTAGAGACCCGACAGCCACGCCGGACATTTCCCCGGAACGCCGGTAATAATGGTAATCCATAATTGAAGGAATGTTGTCGGGGTACAACTGAGCAAAAAACTCTTTTTCCTTAGTTGAAATAACATTCTGCTTGGAAATATTATTTACTGAAACGTCATTTGTTTGAACTTGTTTTACAGACTCGGTTTTTCTTGTTAAACCGGTCGCCCCTACTTTGCTTGCGTAAGGATTGTAGTTGCCTATTGAATTTATAGAAATTGCCATAATTATATCTCCAAAGAATCTTTTGCTATCTGTTTTGCTCCGTTAAACGCCGTAACGTTAGCTTCAAAACCTCTCGACGCCGCAATCATATCAACCATTTCCGTAATTACATTTACGTTCGGCATCTGCACATATCCGTTCTCGTCCGCGTCCGGATGATCCGGCATGTAAACCATTTCACCCGGCGTATTGTCCGTCTGTGTCTGAAGCGAAAAATTTGTTTCTTGAGTTTCACTCTGCGGTTGCGCGGGAATTCTGATATGATCGGCGGAAGTCGTTTCTAATGATATTGTCTGCTGCTCGCCGACGTTCTGCCCCGGAATTTTGAAATCCGTAGCGTGTACGGTTAAGTATTTTCTTTTGTACGGGCCGCCTGCGGCGGTCTTGGTTGTTTCGGCATTGGCTAGATTTTCAGCTACCAAATCCATTCTTTTTTTCTGAATTTTCAAGCCTTTCGCAATTATGTTGAATGCGGAAAATTTAGGACCTATTTTCATTATTTACCTCCTCGTATAACCGCCTGCATATCCTGAAAATACTGCGTCATTCTCTTTGCCGAAAAGCGGAACATAAGATTGTTCTGCGCCAGTTCCGCCATCTCCTGGTTAATATCCACATTGTTGAATCCCGAAACATTTTCCTTTCCCCCTTTTTCAACAACTTTTATTTCGCTGTTAGGAGAAATTACGTGATCGCCGCTCGGGATATGTTTCTTCTCGGAAATTTTCAGCTTGTTATTGACGCTGTCGAAAACATTATCAAATTCAACATCTTCTCTTTTATATCCGACCGTCGTAGCGTTGGCAATATTCTTTCCTATTACCTTCTGCTTAAGAGCCGAATAATCCAAAACTTTTTCCAAAAGATTTATGTTGTTTGACATAACTTCACCTAATTTTTTACTACTAATTAAGCAAATGCAATGCCAACTAAATTTCGGTAAATATTGCAGGTTCTATTTAGGAGGGATTCCGGAATTGTATCCGAGATAAATAAAAAAACAACTCCAAATTCGCAATAAACGCTGATTTGGAGTTGTTTTACAGAATAATTCGGTTTTTCAAAATATCACGGCAAAGAGCTTGACTCGTTTTTCTCTTTTATGATATTAACAATAAGTTTTTGCCTAATGGCTAAAATTAAACACTTGATGTTTTTTATTCATCGTAATCTAAAATGACTGTTTTAGTCTGCCCGCAAGAACAAACAAACTTTATCTCTTTAACATTGTCGTTTTCATCTTTCTTCAAAATAACCTTAACATCGTCAAGTTCGTCATGTTCAAACGTCAGTTTAACTTTTCCTTCAATTTTTGCGCTGTCGTGCTTAATTACGTTCCCCTTTCGTCCTTCCTCGCGGTAAGTTATTTCGTCATAAGGAATATCTTTAAAATCTTCTTCGTGAAACTCTTTGTCGGTCATCGTATCACCTTGTTAATTAAATCGCTTATTCTCTCAAGCGGGGCAACAATATCGGCTATTCCGGCGTCGTAAATTGCTTTCGGCATTCCCCAAACAACCGAACTTTCCTCATCCTGAGCGATAAGAATTCCGTTTTTAGATTTCAGCAGCTTCGCGCCCTCCAGTCCGTCTTTTCCCATTCCGGTCATAATAATTCCAAGCGCTCTGTCGCCCCATGTATTTGCCGCCGCTGACATCATAACATCAACGGAAGGACGGTGAAGCGTTTTCGAAGGTTCTTCGGACAAGTTGACTTTGTACCTGCTCATTCCTTCTTTTTTAAATGTAATGTGCAGTCCGCCGGGAGCGACATAAACCGTTCCTTTTTCCAAAATTTCTCCGTGCTCGGCTTCTTTAACATGCACCTTGCTCATTCCGTTCAATCGGTTTGCCAACGATTTGGTAAAATTGGGAGGCATATGTTGAACAATAATAACGGGAACATTCAAATTTTCTTTAATGTTCGGGATTACTTTCTGCAGGGACAAAGGTCCTCCGGTCGAAATACCGAGTGCGATTGCTTCTATTCTTTTGCTTTCCAATGCTTTTTCGCCGGAAGCGCTTCTCTGAGAAGGAGGCGCAGGTTTTGAAACAGTCGCTCCCCCTGTCCGCACTCCGCGAACGCGGGCAAGTCTGCCGAGAATGGATTTTTTATTTCCTACTGCTTTAATTTTTTCAATCAGGCTCGCTTTAATATTCTGAATATTAACGCTTACATAAGACATTTCCTTCGGGATAAAATCCACAGCGCCCAGTTGCATTGCCTTCAGCGTAGCTTCGGCTCCTTCCGTGGTAAGGGAACTTATCATAATCACCGATGTCGGCGCTTCCTTCATAATAATCTGTAAAGCGGTTAAGCCGTCCATAACGGGCATTTCAATATCAAGCGTAATGATATCGGGCTTTAGCGCTTTTGCCTTTTCAACACCTTCCTTTCCGTTTGTGCCAAATCCGACAATTTCTATATCAGGATCTTGAGATAATAAAATCTCAAGCGATTTCCTCATAAAAGCGGAATCATCAACAATAAGAATTCTAATTTTTGGCATTTTCTTTCTTCTCCTCAATATTTACGATTTCTGCAATATCGGCGATAATAACAACGCTTCCGTCTCCCATTATCGTGGAACCCGCTATTCCCGGAATATTCCCGAGATATTTTCCCATTGATTTTATTACAATTTCCTCTTGTCCCAACATTCTGTCAACTTTTAGTCCGAAACGTCTTTCCGCAATTCCGACAACCACGATATATTGCCACTCCTTCATTTCTTTTTCCGGATTTTCAAAAAGACTTTCGCCTAAATCGAGCAGCGGAATAACCTCGTCTCTGAGTTTAATAACGTCATGCATGTTAAGGGAATAAATCTCCTCTTTGGAAACGCGCACAACTTCAATTACCGTATTCAGAGGAATTACAACCGTCTCATTCCCGATTTGCACCAGTAGTCCCTGAATAATAGCCAGCGTAATCGGTAATTTTATGATAAACTTAGACCCTTTTCCCACCTCGGTTTCTATGTCAATAATTCCGCGAAGTTTGGTTACGTTTGTTTTAACAACGTCCATTCCAACGCCGCGCCCCGAAACATTTGAAACTTTTTGCGCTGTTGAAAAACCCGGAGCAAAAATAAGATTAAGAATATCCGTTCTAGTAAGCTCTTTAGCTTTTTCTTCCGTAATAATATTTTTCTCAATCGCTTTTCTTTTAATTACTTCCGGATCAATACCGTGTCCGTCGTCTTCAATTGTAATTATTATGTTGTTCCCTTCCTGCGTAGCCGAAAGGATAACCGTTCCGACCGGATTTTTCCCCGCTTTTTCTCTTTCTTCCGGAAATTCCAACCCGTGATCAACCGAATTACGAACCATGTGAACCAGCGGATCGTAAATTTCTTCAATCAATGTTTTATCCAATTCCGTATCTTCGCCGTAAATCTGAAGATCGACCTTTTTGTTCATATCTTTACTTAAATCTCGTATCATACGGCGGAAACGATTAAAAACTTTCCCGATTTTCACCATTCTTGTTTTCATAACGGCAAGCTGAAGTTCGGTCGTCATCAGATCTATCTGCTGCGTGGCTTCGGATAAATCGCTTGAAAGCCGCGTACCTTCCCGTTCCTGGCTTACCACATTATTTATCTGAAGCAGTCGGTTGCGCCCGAGCACCAATTCCTGCACAATATTCAGTAGTTCGTCAAGTCTCTCAACTTCCACCCTGATTGTTTCATTCTGTGCTTTCGGCTTTACAGCCTGCGCCTTTTTAACTTGAGGTTTCTTTTCCGGTACGTTTTGAACCTCTTTTTTCACTTCGGGCGCTTGAGCCGTTTCTTCAGCGGGACTTTTTTCCTTCTTTTCTTCATGCTTCGGTTCGGCAGGTTTCTTTTCCTGTTTATGTCCGTTTAAATAAGCTATTAAGTTGGTCAATTTTGTAAGGGTTTCAGCGACCGGAAAATTTTCGGCTTTTTCGTTTGAAATAACCTCAACCAAACCTTTTATTGTATCATAAGCAAGAAGTATGGAATCCATAATTTCTTCGTTCAGTTGGATTTCCCCTTTTCTCAGTTTGTTAAGCAAATCTTCGCAGTTGTGAGTAACCTTCTGGAGTTTAACCAAACCGAGGAACCCTGAAGTTCCTTTAATCGTATGAAACGAACGGAAAATCTCATTCAGCAATTCTTCGTCGTCCGGGCGGTCTTCAAGTTCCACTAAATCCAAATCAAGCTTTTCAAGAATTTCGTTTGTCTCAACTACAAATCCTTCAAATATTTCCGCCATTGATTCGTCGTGAAGTAAACTGTAATCTCCTACCGGTTCTTCTACCAATTCTTCCGCAACTTCCGTTTCAGGAACTTCAACTTTTTCGCTTCCTTCAGGCTCTTTATCTTCTTCAGATTCTTGAGGCGTCTCAGTTTCTTCTTCTGCGACTTTCTCCTCCTCGGCGGGCGCGGAGTCGGCGGTAACGGCTGAATTACCGGCTCCATTTAAATTGCTTAAAACCTCGTCTAATTTTGCCAAAGTCGGCTGAGTGTCAAAGTCCTCCGTTTTGGTTTCCGAAATTACTTCGACCAAATCTTTTATCGTATCGTAGGAAAGGAGAATCGCATCCATAATGTCGTCGTTAAGTTGCACCTCGCCTTTCCGTAATTTATTCAGCAGATCTTCCCCTTTATGAGTAACCTGCTGCAGCTTAACCAAACCGAGGAACCCTGAAGTTCCTTTAATTGTATGAAACGCCCTGAAAATTTCATTCAGTAATTCAACGTCGTCCGGATGGCTTTCGAGTTCTACTAATTCCAAATCCAGTTTTTCCAAAATTTCAGCGGTTTCAACTACAAATCCTTCAAAAATTTCCGCCATTTCCGGATCGTTCAACAAAGAATAATCTGACATTTTATTCCCCTGAAAAAAGTTTATCTATTTCATCCTGCGAAGCGATGTCTTTACTTTCATCTTTCTGCTGATTATTAAAAATATCATCGGCGTCATTCTGCCTGCTTGTATCTTTATCGTATCTTGCGTTAGGATCAAACGTTGCCGAATCCGGAACTTCAATTTTATCCACATCTTTTTCATCTAACTGCGCGTTATGAATATCATCGACAAGCGACGCAAGTTTGTCGTTAACCGACTCAATTAAATGATTAACCGCAGCTAACTGCTGGGACGTAATATCCTGAACCTGCAGAGCAAGCGTAATCTGGTAGCTTTCGTCATTCAGCAATGAAAGTTTTTCTTTAATTGAATTTAAGAAAGTGTCAATCTCATCCTGGTCATAAAGCTGTCCGAGCAATTCGAGCTGCTCGTCGTTAAAGTCAATTTCCGCTTTCAGTTTCTCAAGTATATCCTTCTTGCCGGCTCTTCGTTTCAAAATTTCAGTTAAATCGTTATCGATATTCATCAGCGCAGTTGAAATCGAATCCACCCTGTCCAAGATTTCCGTTGTCGCCATCTCAGTTGCGCTGGTAACGTTATTTATCTGGTTCGTGGCGGAAGGCATTTTGTTCGTGCTTTCGGCTATCGATTTATTGATATTCTCCATAAGAGGAACAATATCTTTCATAAACTCTATTAAGCTCTGAAAAATCGGGATTATTTTCTCGCCGAATTGAAAAAGCTCTTTAAGGTCCGTTATCTTTTCAAATACTTCCGAAAAATTTGTAGGCTGCTTCATTTTTCCCTCTTCATCATAAATTGTTTAAGATTTGGTCAATTTTTTGTTTCAGAATTTGCGGGGTAAAAGGTTTAACAACATAATTATTAACTTTAGCTTTTAACGCATCAACTATATCTTCCTTGACGCCGCGCGTTGTTACCATCATAATCGGTAAGTTTTCAAATTCGGGAGTGGAACGAATCTTTTTCGAAAGTTCAAGTCCCGACATATTCGGCATATTCCAATCTGTAATTACAAAGTTAATACTACTGTCTTCCTGAAGTTTTGCAAATGCTTCTTCTCCGTCTCCTGCTTCCACGTAATCGTTATATCCCAGATTTTTCAGAGAGTTTACAACGATTCTTCTCATTGTAACCGAATCATCTACAACTAAAAACTTTAAATCCATAACTTGGTTCTCCTATTATTAACCGTATTAATTTAAATACTTGGCTACCTCGTACTGTATCCGTTTCGGATCAAACGGTTTTACTAAATATGAATTTGCCCCTAATCCCATTCCGCGTTCAATATCTTCGCTTTCGGATAAAGATGATAAAATAATGATTGGAGTTTCCTTATAGTTGGGATTTTCTCTGATTACTCTGATGAGTTCAAAACCATCCATGTTCGGCATATTTAAATCGGTAATAATCAATTCAAAATTATCCTGAGGCAGTTTTTCAACCGCTTCCATTCCGTCGGACGCCGCAACAACTTCGTAGCCCTGCATCTTCAGTGAAAACGAAACAAACTTTCTGATAGTCGGTGAATCGTCCGCAATTAAAATCATTTTTTTCATTTATTTTATTACTCCTTTCTATATCCAATTGTTTTGGGGAAACTAACTAATTTAAACGCTTTTGAAATCCCGTGTAATGTTTCGGAATATCCCACAAACAAGTATCCGCCCGGATTTAAAGCGTTGTACAGATTATTGACAACCTTTATTTTTGAGGCTTGATCGAAATAAATCAAAACATTGGCGCAAAAGATAACGTCAAATCCCGTCATCCTTCTCATTTCCATTTCATCGCTTAAGTTCTGAACTTTAAACGTCGCCATTCTTTTGATTTGTTCGGAAAGCAGATAAAGCCCGTTCTGTTGTTTAAAATATTTTTTCATGTAGTAGGGAGGAGTGTTGCGAACGGCGTACTCTTTGTAAACGCCTTTTCGCGCCGTCTCGACTACCGCATAATTTATATCCGTTCCGACAATTTCATAGCCGAGAGTCGGATACTTCGGCTTAACCAAATCGTCCAATATCATCCCGGCGGAATATGCTTCCTCGCCGGAAGAACACGCGGCGCTCCATATTTTAACTTTCCGTTTGGTTCTGTTTCTCGGATCATTCATCATTTCCGGGATTATGTTTCCCGCCAATGCGTCCAACTGAGGCTGATTTCTGAAAAAGAAAGTTTCGTTAATTGTAATAACCTCATAAAGTTCCCGCATTTCAAATTTCGCTCTCGGATTTGTCTTTAAGTACTGAAGATAATCTTTAAAAGAACCGAGCTTTAAGAAATTCACTCTCTTCTGAAGACGGCTTTCAAGAAGATATTTTTTGTTATCCTGAAAATATATTCCTGTTTTTTCGTATATAAATTTTCGCCAGTCTTCAAACTCAAGATTAGACAACGCTAATTTCTTATTAGAAGAGAAATTAAAATTAAAGCTGCTTCCTTTTTTAGCGCTATCTCCAAATCCACCAAAATTGTTTGCCATTTTTTTCCCGTTCTAAGTTATTCTCTGTTTGAAAGTAGTTCTTGCGCTTTGGAACTTATCATTTCTTCTTCGTCTTCGGCTAACGTTTTCAAAAAAGGAACAATCGCTTCATCGTCAATTTGCTCGAAGAACTCAAGCAATCTTGCGCGATTCCACACATTGGAATCCGCAACCATCACGTCTAAGAACATCATAGCCGTGTCGTAACAGAGGAAAAACATTAATTCCATTGCGCTTCGTCTTACTTCTTCGTCCGGACTTTCAAGCTTCTGCGTAAAGGAATCGCAAAGATTACGAAACTCAATATCGGTAATCTCTTTTAAGCTCTCACCTCCGTCCGAGGAAAGCACCTCTTTGAAAAGTTCAAAGAGTTCGTTTTCATGCTTTGTTTCATTAACTACTTTCACAAACTGTTTATAAAATGCCTTTGGATTTTCAAAAAATTTATGTTTGACATTATCGTCAAACTCATACAAACGTCCGTAAGTTTCCAAACAGACATTAAGAATATCAACATCGGAGAAATCTTTTACAAGCTTGGATGCGGCAATTTTATATTCGTCGTCTGCTTCGCTTATTACCGTAACCAAAGTATTTTTCATACTGTCGTCAAAAGGAATATCAAGATGAAGTTTATTCTGCAGCTTAACCAATGCTTCAACTATCGCCCATGTAAGAGGACCTTTTAACTCGCGCAGTTCGCCGAGCAGCGTATAAAAAATTTCCTCGTTCCCGACAATTCCCAAACTTTCGATCATGGCAAATTTTGAAAGATCGTCCGCCTCTTTATACTTTTTATTGATAAAACCAAGCGCTTCGTCCGTGCCTATTTTTCCCAACGCTTCAAAAATTGTCGGGTGGTACAACTCGTTTTCCTCGTATTTATCAATAATCAAATCAATAGCTTTTTCGCTTTTGATATTTCCCAGCGCTTCAATGCAAGCCAATATTACATTATCGTTCTGCGAAACTTTCAACACGCCGATAATATCGTCCTCAACCGATTTATCACCGATAAGTCCGAGAACGTCGATTATAAATTTCTGATCGTCGTCGTTGGCTTTTTTCAGATACTCCAGCATGGGCGGAATCGCTTTAACTCCTTTTTTCAGAAGAATTTCTCCGGCAAGGTTTCTGACGCTGATGTTCGGAGAGGAGATATAAGGAACTACTTCACCGGGGATAATCTCGTTGGAGGCATTTATCAGCAGATGGGAAACGGCGTCCCTTACGCCCTGATTGTCATCTTCAATCAGCTTGATTATTGTTTTAAGAAGTTCATCGTCCAGGTCGGCAGGATTCAGCTCCTCAATAGCTCCCCTTCTTACCTGAAAATCTTCGGAGAGTAATTTCTTTTTGATTTCGTCAATCATATTAAAATTCCATCAATTTGTTTTTACCAAAATCATTATCGAAAGAATAAAGAAAGTTTTTAGCCACTTTCAGAAAAAAAACCATAAAAAATTCTTTCTTGCAAAACATTTTGGCTAAATATAGACACACGTCTAATATTGCTCAACCATCGCGACTAATATTAGCCAATTTTTTTTGTAACCTCTATGTCAAGTTGTTCCATTCTGTATCTTAATTTGGAACGTGAAAGTCCTAAAACCTTAGCGGCTTTCACCTGATTGCCGTTTGTAATTTCCAGCGTTTTAAGTATTAAGTCCCGTAATACAACATCTACTTTTATCCCTTTTGAAGGAATATTTAAAATATAACTATCGGAATCTTTTATTTCTTCCTCCTGATTCAAGAAATAGAGATGCTTGCTTTTGAGTTCTTTTCCCTCCGCCATTAACATAGCGCGCTCAATTGAATTACGAAGCTCGCGCACATTTCCGTTCCAGCGCTGTTTCAGCATCAAATCCATTGCATCTTCGGAAATGGAAGTAATCGATTTTCCGAACTTTGACGAGAAAAAATTTAGAAACGAATAAGCGAGAATCGGAATATCCTCCCGCCGCTCGCGCAAAGGAGGCAATGTTATTTTTGCAACATTCAGGCGATAATACAAATCTTCTCTGAAGTTTCCTTTCCGGACTTCTTCTTCCAAATCTTTATTGGTTGCGGCAATTACTCTTACATTCAGCGCTATTTCCTTTTCGCCGCCGAGTCTGTAAAATTTTCGCTCCTGAAGAACTCGCAGAAGCTTTACCTGCAAGTCCAAACTCAGCTCCCCTATCTCGTCAAGAAGAATCGTACCGTTGTTTGCAATCTCAAACTTCCCTAACTTGGTTTTTGACGATGCTCCGGTAAAAGCCCCTTTTTCATGCCCGAAAAGCTCGCTTTCGGCTAAATCCTTTGGAATTGTTCCGCAGTTTATCGGTATAAATACTTTGTCCGCTCGCGGGCTTTGCTGATGAATATAGCGTGCAAAAACTTCTTTACCCGTTCCACTTTCGCCTTCAAGCAATATTGTCGTATCTTCGCTTTGAGCAAGATGCTCAACCTCATTAACAACTCTTATTATATTCTTGCTTTTGCCGAACATTTCGCGTGTAATTTTTTCGCCTTCGACCAACGTTGTCAGCTTATCGACTTCGTATTTTAAGTTGAGATGCTTAACTACTTTTTCCAATATCAATTGTAAATATTCAATTTCAATCGGCTTCAAAAGAAAGTCAAAAGCGCCCAGTTTCATCGCTTTCACCGCTATATTAACGTCTGCAAAAGCCGTAATCATAATTACGGGAATGTAAGGATATTTCATCTGCAGTTCTTTCAGAACGTCCAGTCCGCTGGTTTGTTTAAGATATATATCAAGAAGTACGATATCGGGATTTGTTTCTTCAACTTTCTTAAAAGTTTTATCCGCTTCCATGCAAACTTCAACCTCATAGCCGAATCTTTTAATAACCTTTTCCAAACTTTTACAAACCAGGTCGTCGTCGTCAATAACTAATATTTTAGGAACCATAATTAAACTTCTCCAATCTTCTTAAAACGGACATAAAAACTTGTCCCTTCTCCATATTTGCTGCTAAATTCCAGCTTAGCGCCGTTTTTTTGAGCAATTTCGTTACAAACTGCAAGTCCCAAACCCGTTCCCCCTTTTTTAGTAGTATAATATTCTTCAAAAATTTTGGACTGCATTTCCGGCTTGATGCCGCTTCCGTTATCTTCCACTTCAAGCACAACTTCCGCACCGGCGGAATAAGTTTTAATTTTAATGTAGCCATCGGTGTTAACCGCATCCATGGCGTTATTTACCAAATTTATAACTATTTGAAGAATTTCATTTTTATTTGCAACTATTTTGGGAAGGTCCGCCTCATATTCGGTAATCAGTTCAATATTATCTTTATTCGCCCTGAAAAGCAAAAATTTATGAGCGTTCTCCGCAACTTCAATCAATGAAACATGCGTTTTCCCTTCGCCACCGCCGCGTAAAAATTCCATCGTCTGGGCGACAAGAGTTTCTATTCGTTCAACCGCTTCTTTGCTTGTCGAAATACTTTCGTGAAATTCAATTTCCTCTGTTTTGGAGTTCGGGATTTCAATTAAGTCCAAATTAATCTTTAAAACGGAAAGCGGGTTGCGGATTTCATGCGCAAGCGTTGCAAAAAGTTTCCCGAGTAATAATATTTTATTTTTTTGAATGTCTTTGTCCAACTTCTTTCCGTTTTTCTTTAACATTTTACATGCAAATATTTTGCCAAAAAATTATAAAGCGAAAAATCTCCGCCCGTTTTTTTAATTTTCAGTACCAAAATGATACTACCCTATTTTGATGTGATTCTAATTTACAAAAAAAATGGATAATTCAAAACAAATCATCTGATATTCGGGGAAAAAAGAGTTTTTTAAATAAGCGTGTCCAAAAAATTTTGCCTTACAAGCAAAATAACAACATTTTAACAACCAATATCATTTTGGTTCAATTACATCTTTTCATTTCGCCCGGGACCGCGGCAAAACAAAAAAAACCTCTACCTTTTTACAGGTAGAGGCTGGCTTTCGTAATTATAACAATATTATTTACCAATAATTTGAAGCTTAACGGAATAACTGCAATACTTGCTGAGGAGCCATATTCAACTGCGCTAACATTGCCGTTGCAGCTTGTCCGATAATCGATCCGCGCGT
>WGCV01000046.1 GCA_015493615.1 Melioribacteraceae bacterium | reverse complement strand
TTATTCCCCGATTTTTACCTGACGGAAGGAAGAAACTCCGAGACGAGCTCTTGGCTCAAGGTTGGTTCCTTCTACTTCCGTAAGAAAATATTTTTCCCATTTTTTCAAAGAACTTTATTATATTTTTCCCGCTCTTTTAACATACAAGGTTAAAAGGTTCAGAGGCGCAAAGGTACGGTTTTAAGAAAACCTTCGAGGTTTTTAATATTCGGCAAATATTGAAGATTAGTTTATTGTTTTATAAATAGCGAATTTCTAAATAAATCACGTAACCTCGAAGGTTGCACTAATACTGAATTGGGAAAACGAATTTGTTTTAAGTATATATTTTTGCCGAGACGATTGGACTTGCCATATTTGTTTTTTTTTCACAGTGAAAGAATAGTTGGATTAATGGATCATCCGACTTTTGTCTTCCGTTTCGCATTTTACGTCTAACCTCTACCCTCCAACTTTTTGCGAAGATGAGCGCCGTAAATACCGACGACGCTTAACGCCTCAGTGAAATTAAAGTTGCGGATGTTTTCTTAAACCCACATAGTGAAGAACCGCCGCCAATAAAAGCCCCACCAGCATCGGCTCTATTAATCCGAAAAGATAAACTTTCGGGTAAACGCTTCTCAGCAGTAACCAAACCGCGCTTCCAAGTATTCCCAAAATCATTTCGTAAAAAGCCGAGTTCCCGGCAATCCTAAACCTTTTGTAATAAGCGCCCGCCACAACCAATATCATTCCGGGAATTAATATCGAACCTACCGTGTACCAGATTTCCACAACCGATTGAAACAACGCGGCGACAGCAAAACCGATTACGCCGGTAATCAGAAGTCCGATTCTTGTCTGCCGCTCAATATTTACGGCAGATTTATCCTTAGCCATGCGATAAATAAAGTCTCTTGAGTAAGTTGTCGCCCCGAGGAAAGTCATGCTGTTAAGCGTTGAAAGAATCGTTGCAAAAAGAGCCGCAAAGAAAAGTCCTTTCAATCCGGGGGATAAAACCTTTTCGGCAAGAAGCGGATACGAAATAACCGCGTTAACATTGTTCCCGATAATCGCGCGGGAGTAAAGTCCCGTAGCCGTAGTAAGGAAATCGAACAAAGCCCAGAAAACCACGGAAATTATTATTCCCCACTTTGCAACGTTGGCAGACTTTGCCGCATAGCTCCGCTGGTGAAATCCGGGATCGACAAACGTCCAGAGGGCTATTAAAAACCAGACGATTATATAACTTCCGCTGCCGGAGGGAATCGTAAGAAAATTATCGGGAAGATTCGTTTCAAGGAAACCGATTCCGCCATAATTTTTACTTACAACCCATACGATTAAGATAAACCCTGCAAACATAACCACAAATTGAAATAGGTCTGTAAAGAGCGTTGATTTAAAACCTCCTTTCAGCAGATAAATCCCGACAACCGCAAGCGCGATTAGCATTCCCCAGTATAGCGAAATATTAAAAATCAGCGCAAAAAGATAGCCCGTCATAAGGAGATAAGGCGCGGGGTTTACGAGTATGAAGATTATCAAAGCGGCAAGCAGGGCGGGCTTGCGCCCGTAAACCGATTCGATTTTATCGGGAATTGTAAAAAGTTTTGCTTCTCGAATTTTTCCTGCGAAGAAAAATGCGAAGAGAATTGCAAAAATATAGTATGGCAAACCCTGCGTTACCCAGCTTAAAATCCCGTAGCGATATGTAAATTCCCCCACTCCGAGAATTCCTCCGTACCAAGTTGCGACATTTGTCGCCACAAAAAGCAAAAGCCCAACCTTGCGCGAATCAAGCAGATAATCGACGCCTTCCCTGCTTTTACCGCTTTTGGCTAAAAGTCCGATAAAAGTAACAACGGCAAAAAATCCGATCAATATCAGGTAATCAGTGGGAGATAAGGAAAGCATTTTTTCGCACTATTTTAAATTCACGCATTACAATTATTTTACCGTTTTCAATTTCAAGACAAACTTCATCACTGACGGCTTCGTTGCTTGTTCCGCCTCTTATTCCGAAAGGAAGCGGTTCTTTATTTAAGGGAAATTTTAGTCCGTGAGTTGTAATCAAAGTTTTATCGTCTATTCCGTATAAAGAAATTGTTTCTCCTTTTTCGGTGGGGAAACAAAACGGCTTGTCGTAAGCAAATGCGATTGTTTTTTCATGAAGAAGCGCAACGTCTATCTTCCCCTTATATTTCAGTATGTTGCCGATGTTGCAGAAAGAGTGGTCGAGTCTATCTCCCGACGCGCCGAGTAATATCGCTTTGCCAAATTTATTGGCGATTGCAAATTTCAGCGCTTTTTCGATGTCGGTATCGGTTTGACGCTTTACATATTTCACTTTTGTCAGCTTAGAATAATACTCGCGAATCTCGGATAGGATTGAATCGAAGTCACCAATAACCAAGTCCGGCAGCAACGACATCTTATAGGCGTTATTTGCTCCTCCGTCCGCCGCAATTATAAAATCATACCCTTGAGAAATCAAATACTTAATTGTATTCTTCCCCGGTAATTTTCCGTTGCCGAGTATTAAAGCTTTCTTTTGTTTCATGTAATTTGTATTCCTATTAAATTCTCATAAAAGAATATGGATAATCTCACTTTTGTTATCTATCTAATATTGTCATATTGAGTTCGCCACGGCGAAGATGGAGGTCGTCCGAAATATCTCCAAATTCGGGATAATCACCGGTTTTGAGATTCTTCTCCCGCTCCGCCGTGGCGGAGGATCAGAATGACCAATTGCTCGCTTATGCAATGCAGCCTTTCAATAAAAGAACGAACAACTCCGTAGGAGTGTTATCTTTGTAAAAAGTAATCTCACTATTATCTGTCAGCTCCGTAGGAGCGACACTTTTAGGTGTTTGTACAATCCATTTCATTAGTTTTGTTTCGCTCCTACGGAGCTAATAACTGACGCTTTTTGTTTATTACAAAGATTTTACTCCTACGGAGCAAAACATGAATCGTATTGTTTATCCCAAAATTGTTATTAGAAAAATTTTTTCGTCCTAATAACTCGAAAACCAAAACATTCTTTTGTAGCGTAGATTGCTTTCAATCTGCAAAAAAACAAACATACTGCTAAATTATTTATTGCCACAGTCCGCCGCGACGAAGACCGTTTACAAGCTCACTAATTATCAATATGTGTAATATTTTTTAGCATACAATCAACTCTCTAATTTTACTCCTTACTTGTTAATCCAAACAAGGAGCAAATATCTATTAATATAATCAAAAATCATAGTTGTCAATTAATTCGCCATGGCGAATTTCAAATTATAGTTCGAGACTATTCACCCTTTGCCGTCCAGTTATCAGCGAAGGCATAAAGGTTTAAAGAGTTTATGTGTTTAAAAATTTAGTGATTTTTTGAATCCGCGAAAATCACTAAAAAATCAGTGTAATCCGTGTCCTATTATTTTTACTTGTTAAACAAGCAAAAGATTACACGGGTAATACTACAACCCGAGATTAACTCCAACCGCAAAGTTCCTTTCCGCAGCCGGAAAAAACTCTTTACCTACGGCATACGCCGCATAAAGTTTGTCGAATAAATTATTTATTGAACCGTAAACTTTTACTTTAGGAAAGATTGAACTTAATGAAAATTCATAACTTCCCAAAAAGTTTACCACCCAATAAGCATCGACGACATTATCGGGATAGTTTACAAATCCCGGATGCCGCTCCAAGTAGCGGGAAAGGTTATCGCCGAAATTATCTGAATAGTATTTCCCAACATACTTAAACAAAAGGGACGAATGAAATCCCGAATAGTTATATGTTAACATTGCATTAGCCAACAGATTGGGAAATCCTCCAATCGTGTTTCCGCCCAATGAAATCACATCCGTACTTCCTATGTATCTTTTCCCTTCCGCTATTTTGTTGTCCGAATAGCTTCCGTTAACCGTTAAGCTGAAACTTCGATTTAATTTGCAGCTTGCGGTTAGTTCAATTCCTTTATGCAAAGTACTTTTCATATTTCCGGTTACCGGATCTCCGAAAATATTAAGCTCGCCGTTTTTCACTATTTCATTTTGGAAAAGCATGTAATAAACATTAGCCGAGAAATATAATTTATCTTTAGTAAATACAAATCCCGTTTCAAAATCGTTCATTGTTTCAGGTTGAACAACCGGAGAATTGTAATCATAGCTTCCATCTGAATTTTGCTTAAACTGTGGGACGCTTCCGTAGTAAGAGCCTTCCGCATCATAGTAGTTTTTAAGCCGCGGTTCGCGCGTAACTCTTGCGAACAAAAGATATCCGTTAAGTTCATTCGTAAATTTATAATTTACCGCCGCTCTCGGATTAAAATATGTTCCGCTTATTTCAAAATTATTATTAAGATATTTCTCATTCCCGATTTTGTAAGTATGGGAAGCAATCTGCAGCTCTCCCATCAGATTTAATTTATCATTAATTTGATAATTTTCATTTACAAAAAACGTGTAAATATTTTTTCCCCCTTCGTAGTAATAAAATCTGTGCTCGGGAGAAAGCCCTTGAGGCAAACCGTTTCCGAAAATCACCGAGCCCCAATGAACAGAGTTATGAATCCGCAGTTCCCCGCCGGCAATTAATCTTCCGTTTTTGTGCGTCCATTTAATTCTGGGAATCCAGCCGATTTGTTTATTGTCAACTTCAGCTCTTATCAAAGTGTTGGTAGGATTCTGAGTCGGATTAAAACCATATTCGTGCGTTAATCTGAGAGTTGTCGTATCCGCCCACGAGCCGTCGAAATCAAAATTGCCGTTACCGAGAATCAGAAACAAAGCGGAATTAACGGTGATGTTTTTCGAAGCCTTCCATTCATTGAGCAACTCATAGTGCGGCTGTGAATAATATTCCCGTTCTTCAGGGCGTCTTACAGCCGACCATGAATAATATTGATTATTCGCATAATCGTAATCCCACCATGAGTAGTTAGCTCTCCGCTTCTCTTTATCTTTAATTACATTTTTGGGCAATCCGTAATAGACAAGTCCATCGGTAATCGGACCGCCGTAAAAATTAATCTGAGTAGTCAGGTTTTTATCATAGCGAACGGCGGAGACATTGTACGATCTGTAATTTACCCAAGATAAATCACGGTAGCCGCTCTGGAGCGTTTGTCCCAGTTTTACATAAAGCGAATATTTGTTATCAATCAAACCGCTCGAAAATGACGCCGAATATTTACGCAGATTGTAGCTGCCGCTTTGAGCATTAATGAAAAAGGAGCGTTTTTCGGAAAAGGGAGATGTGATTATATTTATCGATCCGCCGATAGCCGGATACCCGACCATTCCGTTTCCCGCTCCCCGCTGGACTTGAATCAAACCGCTGCTGCCGAGAATGTCGGGCATATCAACCCAGTAAACATTGTGATCTTCAGGATCGTTTTGTGGAATTCCGTTTACGGATATCGAAATTCTCCTTTGTCCGAAACCCCGTATGTTCAGATATGTGTAGCCGACATTTCCGCCGCTCTCGGAATAAAAAGTTGTCGATGGTAAATAGCTTACAAATTCAGGAACGCTCTGGTTAACATAATTTTGCCGAATCGCTCCTTTTTCCACATCTGAGAACGAACCGGTTCTCTCCCCTTTTTTACCTTGCATAGCTTCAACTATTATTTGCCTGCTTGAAAATACTTTTGGCATAAGACGGACTAATCCCTTCTTCAGCAAAAGGACTGCCGATACCGATTTGGACTGAAAGCCGACATAACTAAAAATTAAAGTATCTGTTTCGGAAAGCCCTGACAGACGAAATTCCCCCATCCGGTTTGCTACCGTTCCGGTATTTTTTCCTTTTACTGTTATATTAGTCATCGGGAGGGGTTCGCCTGTAACCGCATTTTCTACTCTTCCCGAAACATTAATTCCTTGTGCAAAAAGACTTGCCCCAAAGAAAAACAGCGCTGCTATTATGTGTTTCATCTTTACCTCTAACGATTATTTTAAAATAAAAAAGCCGTTCTGAGAAAAACGGCGAAACACAAAATAGCGCTCGTCGTTTCCCTACGCCGGTATTATCCGGATCAGGTTCAAGGGTTCATCTCAGCCTTCAACTACGAAAGCGCCCCTAACGGCATCAATAACTATAAGAACGATGTCCAAAAATAATAAAATATTTCAAAATTAAAATTCTAATTTTAAGTTGAGTTTTTACATGCGCCCCCTTTTATCAAAACGTAAAACGGAAAGCGCCAATCGTCCTTCAAGGTACTTGTTCCTTGAAGGTCAATAACGGCGGACTGAAAAGTATTGAGACAACACAAAAAATAGAACACGGATGACACGGATTCGTTATCCGCCAAGGCGGATTTTCACAGATAAGAATTTTCTATCGTGAAATGCAAGACTTGAAACGTAAAACCCAACTCTATTTTGTCATTCTGAGTTGAGTCGATAGACGAAACGAAGAATCTCTCATTTTGAATTTAAGCAATTCTGATTATTTCTCCCTCTGTACAAACATAAATCGCAAGACGTGAAACGGAAAGCACCAATCGTCCTTCAAGGTACTTGTTCCTTGAAGGTCAATAACAGCGGACTGAAAAGTATTGAGACAACACAAAAAATAGAACTCTGATGACACGGATTCGTTATCCGCCAAGGCGGATTTTCACGGATAAGAATTTTCTATCGTGAAATGCAAAACGCAAGACGGAAAGTCAATCCTAATGTTGTATTATTCCTGTTGGCTTCAGCCGACCGCAAAGTTAAACAAATTCAATGGAAAAGTTGACTAAAATCAATTGCAGTTTTAATAATTTAACGGGAAAATTGAACAGAAAGATTAATGCAGCATAAATCTATGTTTATTAATTTCCGCGTCAAGTTCTTTTTCCCTGCCGCCGGTAATTTTATTCAGCAAACGATGAAATTCTTTACCGTGATTTAAATACTTGGAATGCGCCAGCTCGTGAAGTATAATAAAATCAATAAGTTCATCTGGCAAAAGCATCAATTCCAGATTTAGATTAATATTCCCGCGCGAGGAATAACTCCCCCACTTGGACTTCTGGTGCTTGATGAAAATTTGATTATACTTAAAGCCGAATTTATCGGCAAGATACTTTACTCTGCCGGGCAGATAATCTTTTGCTTCCAAACGAAGCGTTTCCGTAATGCCGAATTTTATACCGGCTTGAATTTCCGGAGATACGACATCTTTCTCCTGCGGATACTGAATCTCGAGCAAATTCTCGTCAAGATGAATTAAAACATATTGCACATCGGAGGGGATAATTTTAACGTCGCAATATTTTGTTTTGAATTTAGTCTTTTCATCCCAGACGAACTGACTATCGCTCTTTGATTTCATCTTCAAGAGAGTTTTTTTAATCCATTCCGACTTTTCATCCACAAACTTTACGGCGTCTTTTAATTTTCCTTTTTTAGGAACTGAGACCGTAATTTCGCCGTTAATATTAACCTTAATGCTGAACGCTTTTGCTCTCGAATTTTCAAAATATTTTACTTTCCCGATGCCGGGGACAACCGATTCTTTAATTAATCTTCTCAAAACTTAATTTCCCATTCTTCTTCAAAGCCTTTAATAACAGCTTTCTCAAACTTTTTGTAGTCAACTTTCTCATTCAATACGGTTTCGACTTCCGTTGTTTTTTCCCTTAATTCCATTTCCAAGATTTTCTTTTCTTCTTCGTCAAGATTAAGATATTCAGGCAACTTTGTATGAAAATTTCCAATTAAAATCGAGCCGTGCTGTAAAACTTTTCCTCCGATTTTCCTCTGCGCGCTTCCGATAATCTTCTTCCCATGGAATTTAACTTCGTTTTTAGCCGTACTCGCAAAGCAAAGCATTCCGCTCTGCTGTTTTAACAAATTACCGAAATCAGGCTGCTCGCTTTCCAAAGCCGCATCCGACAATCGCGTATCATAAACAAATAATCCTCTAATCAGCGCCTTGGAAATTTTCTCGTAAATTTCGCGCGGCTTTAATCCGTAGGATAACGGAAGCGCAACTGAATAAGTCAGCTCCTCCGCATGAAGAATTGCGCGCCCGCCGGTCGGTCGTTTAACCACATCGATATTATCGCGAGCCGCAAGCGTACCGTTTATTTCGCTCTCCTTTTGATTGGCGCCAAGCGAAATTGAGTAGGGTTCCCAATAATACAAACGAAAAAACCCTTGTCCATCTTTGCAGTTACGAACAAGGTTTATATCAAATTCCATGTTTTTTTTACCTGACGCAGCCCCCGATAAAATAAGTTCCCATTTCATATTCTTATTGTTTCCAGTCTCTAACTTCTTCCCTATTCATTAATGAGTCCGCTCAATAAAGGTAATTTATAGAATAAATACCAACATTATAAACCGTTAAAACGGTTATAAGAATTGTTAAGTTATTATTAACCCACGACTTATCCGCCGTGGCGGACATGGGTTAATGAAACTATTGTGAAGGCTTAAACCGTTTTAACGGTTTTTATTAGTTTTTTAAGTAAGCTCATTAATAAAATTTATTCCTAAATACATAAACCTCAGCTTGTTACTCATTACTCATTACTCATTACTCATTACTCATAACTGATCACTCATAACTCATTACTGAGTTTCATCTTTTAACTATCCCGCGGTTGCTTCTTTTTAAGAAGCTCAGAATTTCTTCAACATTTTTATTTCCGGGAAAAGTTTCCGATAATTTTTCAGCTCCTTTTTCAATCGTCAATCCGGAATAAAAAAGAATTTTATACGCTTCTTTTAATTCCTTAATTTCCCGGTTTGAAAATCCCCGCCGCCTTAACCCGATTATATTTAATCCTTCGAACTTAATCGGGTATCCGCCGACAAGCGCGTAAGGGGGAACGTCCTGAACAACGCGGAACGCACCGCCGACCATTACATATTTCCCGACTTTCGTAAATTGGTGAACGGGCGTCATTCCGCCGATAATCGTAAAATCATCAATCTCAACATGACCGGCAATCTGAACTCCGTTTGCAAGTATCACCTCGTTACCGATAATGCAATCGTGCGCTACATGCGCGTAAGCCATCAGCAAACAATTTGAACCGACCTTGGAAAAACCGGTTTCGACAGTCCCGCGATGCAGAGTGGTAAACTCACGGATTGTAGTGTTATCCCCGACATAAAAATAAGTTTTTTCATCGGCAAATTTCAAATCCTGAGGTTCGTTGGATACAGAAGCCCCCTGAAAAATTTTAACGTTTTTTCCGATTCTCGCTCCATCGTAAATTACCGCATTGGGTCCAATCATTGTTCCTTCTCCAATTTCAACATCGTCGTGAATTACAGCGTAAGGACCGACTTTAACGCTTTCGGCAAGTTCGGCTTTACCGCTTACGATTGCTGTGGGATGAATATCGGGCATCACTTTTCTTCCTTACTTTCCGAAGGTTCTCTGTCAACAATTGCCGCCATCAGTTCGGCTTCGCATGCGAGAACGCCGTCAACATAAGCTTTTGCGTCAATCGTAACAATATTGCGTCTCTGCTTAACCAGCTTGGCTTCCATAATGAGTTGGTCGCCGGGTACAACCGTTTTGCGGAACTTCGCTTTGTTGATTCCCATAAACAAAACCAGTTTGCTTGTAGGATCGAGATAAGAATTAAGAAGAAGAATTCCGCCTGTCTGCGCCATTGCTTCTACGATTAAAACTCCGGGCATTACAGGCTGTCCGGGAAAATGTCCTTCAAAAAACGGTTCATTTGAAGTTACGGATTTCACTCCAACTACTCTTTTACCCATTTCCAAATCGATAATCTTATCAACAAGAAGGAAAGGATAGCGGTGAGGAAGAATTCTCTTAATCGCGTTGATATCAAAAACAACGCCTTCCTTTTTGACGAACTGATATTTTTTAACTAACTTTTTCTGGAGATAAAGTTTTCTGATTTTTTTTGCAAACTCTACATTGGATGCGTGTCCGGGGCGCGCCGCTAAAATCTGCGCTTTAACCGGAGCGCCAATCAACGCCATATCCCCAATCATATCAAGGAGTTTATGGCGAACGGGCTCGTTTTTAAAACGAAGAGTTTTTTCATTGATAAATCCGCTCGGTCCTAACTTCATTTCGGTTTTTATTCCGAGACGATTCCTGAGCGCATCCAATTCATCCTGGTCAACTTGTTTATCGACAATAACAACGGCGTTATCAAGATTGCCTCCCTTAATCAAGCCGGCGTCGGAGAGAGCTTCAACTTCGCTTAAAAAACAGAAAGTTCGCGCCGGAGCAAACTCATCGACAAATTCGGACATATCAAACAAACCGGTGTGCTGACTCCCTAAAGCAGGATTCATGTAATCAACCATCACGGTCATTCTGAAACCGTCAAGCGGAAGCGCGACAATTTCAACTCCCTTTTCCTCATCCTTAAAGTGAACGGTTTCTTCAATTACGAGATAATCCTTCGGCGCGTCCTGTTTTATCAGTCCGGCTTCGAGGAGCTTATCGACAAACGGTTTGGAACTTCCGTCGAGAACGGGAGGTTCGATTCCGTTTATTTCTATTATAATATTATCAATCTGCAAGCCGGCGACCGCCGCAAGTACGTGCTCGACAGTATGAATTTTCACTTCGCCAAGTCCGAGAGTCGTACCGCGCGCAATATCAACCACATAATCCGCCAAAGCGGGAATTGTAACATCTTCGGCTAAATCAACTCTTTTAAAAACTATGCCATGATTTTCGGGAGCGGGAACAAACCGCAGCGTACTTTTTACTCCCGTATGCAAGCCGTATCCCGAAATTGAAACAGGCTTTGCAATTGTATGTTGAAGTTCTAACATTCTAAATTTACCTTATTATTTTTCATTAAGTTTTTGTGAAAGCTCGGCGACCAACTTTTCCAATTTGTTTATTCTTTCCGCATACTTGGGCAGATTGCGGTGATGAGCTTCCAGCTTGTGGGAAGTTTTGATTTCCTTAACGGGCGTTCCGAAATACATTCCCTGTTTGGTAATCGATTTTGAAACTCCCGATTGCGCGGCAATAATAACTCTATCCACAATTTCAAGATGCCCCGCAATTCCCACTTGACCCGCAACTATTACATTCTTGCCAATCTTCGAGCTTCCGGAAATTCCGCTCTGCCCCGACATAACCGTATTTTCGCCGATTTCCACATTGTGAGCAATCTGAACAAGATTATCAATCTTAACGCCTTTGTGAATAATCGTCGAACCGAGAGCCGCGCGATCAACCGCTACATTCGCGCCCAATTCAACGTCATCTTCGATTACAACATTTCCGATTTGCGGAATTTTGTTGTAAACGCCTTTTTCGTCGGGAATAAAACCGAAACCGTCCGAGCCGATAACAACTCCGGGATGAAGAATTACGCGGTTACCGATTTTACTCTTTTCGCGAATCGTAACATTGGGATAGATTATGCAGTTTTCACCGATTTCGGAATCCTCCAAAACCACAACATTGTGCGAAACTACCGAACCTTTTCCGATTTTCACATTTCTGCCGATGACGACATTCTTTCCGATTTTTGCATCGGAAGCAATTACGGCGGTTGGATCAATATCTTCCGTTTGAGATAAATCGGCATTCGAATCGAAAAATCTCCGGAGAACCTGCACAAACGCCCAATGGGGATTGGGATGAACCAAATAAGTAAGATCATTTCTGTTCGTAGGGAAGTCTTTTCCAACGATAACGGCTGATGCTTGGGTCGTTTCCAAATATTTGGCATACTTATCAAGATAAAGATAAGTAAGCTCTCCTTTTCCCGCTTCGTTGATTTTGGCGACTCCGGTAATTTCAACATTGCCGTCTCCCACGACTTCGGCAGAAATTATATCGGCAATTTCTTTAACCTTAGTTGCCGCCATTTCCCAACTCTTTAATCGTATCGATTACCTTCTGCGTCAAATCCCACTTATCTTTCGTGTAAAGGAAAATAACGTCGCCGCTTCTGTCGAAAACATAATCGAAATCATCTTCGTCGGCAACCTTTTGAATTGCGGCGAAAATCTTGTTCTGAATCGGTTTCATAATATCTTCCTGAAGTTTAAAAAGCTCTCCTTTCGCCCCAAACTTTTTCTGGCGATAATCGCGGATTTTTTCTTCCATAGACATCAATTCTTTTTCCGTTTCAGCCCTTTTACGATTACTCATCGTGAGTTTACGGTTTTGATAATCGTCATAACGCGATTTCCAATTCTTTTCCATTTTATCCAGTTCTTCCTGCCACTCTTTAATCTGAGCGTCAATTTGTTTCTGCGCGTCCTGCGCGTCGGGCAGTTTGCTCATTATGGCGTCGGAATCAACATAACCGATTTTCTGCTGAGCTTTTCCGGAAAAGGAGAATAATAGAACCGCCGCAAACAATAGCGTTAGTTTTACTTTCATAATTTTCTCGCTTATTTTTTACCTCTTTTCAACCAATCGAGAACTTTAAATGTAATATCGTATTTTTCTTCTCCGTAAAGTAAAACAGGCATTGATTGGTTTTTATCAAATACAAAACTCATTTTTTCATTTTTTGCAACTTGCGCGATGCCGTCCAAAATTTTCTGTTTAATCGGCTGCAGAATTTCCTGATTCTTCTGGTAAACTTCGCCGTTCGGCTGTCCGAATTTCTGCTGCTGGAACTGATTTATTCTAGCTTCTTTCTGTCCCAGTTCCTGCTGAACTTTCTGCTGCTGCTGAGGCGGCATATTCTGGAATTGTTTCTGAACCGAAGCAAGCTGAGTTTGATAGTCGGTTACCATACTGTCGTACTGCGCTCTCCATTTGGCGACCATTCCATCCAAATCGCTTTGAGCTTTAATTGCGGGCGGATATTGAGCCAAGATAACTTCGGAGTTAACATAGCCGATTTTAAGTTTTCCCTGCGCAGATACAACCGCAAAGCTGATAAAGAAGATTGTCAAAAAGATTTTAAGCGTTTTCACGTTTACCTCACATTTTTTATTATTAATTATATTAAAAACCTCTTCCGAATTGGAAATGGAACAACCAAGCCGGCTCTTGTCCTTCGGCTTCCATTCTGTCGAATCCCCAGCCGTAGTCAAAACCAATCAGTCCAATCGGATTTATTAAAATTCTTGCGCCCACGCCGACAGAGCGGCGAAGATTGAAAAAGTCTGTCGAATTCAAATCATAAAACACATTGCCCGCCTCAGCGAACGCCAAAACATAAATAGGCATCGGGTCCAAGGTTAAAGCGGTTCTGAACTCCGCCGTGTATTTTGTCATTACTCTACCGCCGATAACATCTCCTCTGAAGTTTCTCGGGCCGACGCTTCTGTCGTCATAACCGCGAAGAGGAGTTGTAGCAATTACAAGTCCGCTGCCGCCCATATAGAAATAGTCGAACGGCTGAATCATAGTTCCGAGCGTCAGTTCTTTCAGCAATCCCAAATCCACGCCGAAATAGAATGCAAATTTCGGGTTTCCGAGGATTCTGCGGTACCAATCTGTTTGTATATGAAATTTGAGATAATCAACATTTCCCGGAAGAAACGGTCCGCCGGAAAGTTCTCCCATCAAAGTAATTTTAGACCCTTTCGAGGGGAAAATCGGGTTGTCTATATCGTTCCTTGTTAAAGTTGCCTGCATTGAATATTGATGCGAAACGCCTTCGGCGTACCAGCCGCGTCCATCCAAAACATTGTTGTACTGATACTTCAACTCCCCTTGAATGTAGAAAAAGTTGTCGGGCCATTTTAGTCTTCTTCCGGTTTTTAAGCTGATTCCGGTTTGACTTAAAAAGTAAACATAACGCTGGCGGGTATCGAAAATATTAAAACCGACCATTGTCGGAGTATCCATAAACCACGGCTCGGTAAACCCGAGGTTAAAAGTACGGTAATAATTTCCGACTCCAAACTGCCAATTAAAGTTCAGAATTTGTCCCCCGCCCAATTTGAACGGCTCCATTATGGAAAAGTTTGAAAGCGTAATTCCAATCGAACCGCTGAAGCCGAAGCTGCCGCTGTAACCGACCGATGCGTTAAAATAGTCGTTGGATTGCTCCTCGACGTTATAAATCAAGTTCACCGTTGTGTCGGTCGCCGGACGGTAATCAATGCCTGATTTATAAAGCTTTTCGACATTGAAATAACGAAGATTTGCAAGCTGCTGTAAACTTCTGAATATCAGCTTGCGGTTAAAATAATCGCCGGGTATCGAATATAACTCGCGTCTGATTACTTTATCTTTGGTTTTCGTGTTTCCGGTAATGCTTACTTTTCCGACACGATAGCGGCTGTTTTCGTAAACAGTAATGTAAACGTCAATCGAATCCTTAGCGACCTTTTTCTCCTTTTCTTCGAGATGAAACGTCAAGTAGCCTAAATCCTGATACAGCGAAGAAACGTCCGTTTGCTCCTTATTGAAATGGAGATTCTGATTGAATCTTTCGTAGTCAAAAATATCGCCCTTGTAAAAGCCGAGCCGGGCGGAAAGTTGTTTATCTGTAAAAACGGTATTTCCGTCCCAGTAAATATTTCTGATTTTATACTGCGGACCTTCATAAACATTAATAACAATGTAAGCGTCGTCGTCCTTAAGGTCGTATTTAACGCTGTCGCTTAAAATTTCAAAGTCGAGGTATCCGTTCTTTTTATAAAACTGAACTAACTTTTCCTTTCCCGATTCATAATCCGCTTTCTTAAATTTTGCTCTGTCCCAAAACTTCCACCAGACTTTCTCCGAAATATCGTCCATAGCTTTAATAAGCTCGTCATCGGTAAACGCCTGATTTCCGTTAAACTTAATTTTCCTTACAGTGAGTTTTTCTCCCTCGTGAATATCGAAAATCAGCAGAAGTCTGTTTTTGATTCTTCTAACCAGGATTTTCATTCGTCGGGGAGAATAATCATACTTGGTTGTATATTCGTCGGAAAAATCTTTAAGATTTCTCCAGCGGACGGTAATCTCATTTTCGCCTGTTGAATCTGCCGAGAGGAAGGAGTATTTTTTTACATCAATTTTCGTATTAACAATTGCTTCATCGCTGTATAACGCCAGCACAGAGTTAACCGCGCGGCGGATTTCCTGCGGCTTAATTATCTGTCCGCGAATAAAATTAATCTTTTCCTTAATATCGTCTTCGGAAATTTCGTCGGCGCCCTTGATTACATACTTCTCAATTCTCGGATATTCGCTGACCTTAATCAGCAAAAATACGCCGTTGCCCACTTTCTTTTCTATTTCGATTTCAATATCGGAGAAAATATTCAACGACCAAAGACGATGAATTGCCGAAATGGTTTGGTCGCCCGGCACTTCAATTTCATCCCCGATTTTTAATCCGCTGTTTGCGATAACGGTCTTGGCGTCCGCTGAAATATTCCCCTCAACGGAGATGCCTAAAATTTTGTAATTTCCCTTTTGATTCTGTACTTGGGAAAAAATTACGGATGAAAATAAAATAAAAAACAGTAAACTAATCTTCAGATGTTTTGCTTGGAAAATTTTTATCATTATCAGTATTCTTCTCATTTTTAATTTGTTCACTAACTAAACCGAATCTTCTCTCTCGTCTTTGAAAATCTTGCACCGCGTCCAAAATATCTTCAACGGAAAAATCAGGCCATAATTTTGACGTAACATAAATCTCGGAATAAGCAATTTGCCATAACAGAAAATTACTGATTCGGTATTCTCCTCCGCTGCGAATTAATAAATCGGGGTCCGGCATATTTTTAGTAAAAAGATAATTGTTGATACTTTCTTCATTAATTTCGTCGGGATTGATTAATCCGTTTTTTACGTCTATGCTTATAGCTTTAATTGCATTAATAAGTTCCAATCTTCCGCTGTAACTTAATGCAAGATTGAGCGTCATCCGCTTATTATTTTTTGTTCTTTCCGTTGCGTCTTCCAATTCTTTCTGAACGTCCCGCGGCAATTTATCAAGCGCGCCGATTGCGTTTAGTCTGATATTGTTCCGGTGCAGTTCGTCGGTTTCATCCTTTAAGCTGTTAACTATCAAACGCATCAAAGTTGAAACTTCATTCTTCGGACGATTCCAATTTTCCGTCGAAAATGTGTAAAGAGTAAGATATTTAACTCCGAGATTAGTGCACGCTTCAACAACAGTCCGCACGGTTTTTACTCCCTGTTTGTGCCCGACAACTCTCGGATAGCCTTTTGCCTTAGCCCAGCGTCCGTTGCCATCCATAATAATGGCAATGTGTTCGGGAACGGCTCCGGAAGACTTAACCCGTTCTATATTTTTTAAATCTCTCTTTGAAAGTTTTTTCATAAATTAGCTTAATAAATCCATTTTTCCGGACACATCAGAAACATAAAACACTTAAAAATTGCCGCAATAGAACCAATCGATACAATATGAATAATAAGTTGATTTAGACTTATCAAAATAGCTTTCGGAGTTGTAAATGTCAAGAATTGAGATTTTTCCAAATCCCCCTTTTTTTATCCGGAAATGTTTATTTTTATTATTAAAATTATTCACACGGAGGAACGATGAGCGGAAATAAATCAAACACTACGATTTTAGGACTTTTTATTTTTCTCGGATTATTTGCATTAGGTTTTTTATTAGCCAACACGGCGCTTAAAATAAAGGAATACGAGCGCACGGTTACCGCGAAAGGATTATCCGAACATGATTATAATGCCAATATTGTTATCTGGCCGATCCGTTTTACCGAGGCGGCAAACAATCTTTCCGTAATCTACAACGCCCTTGATTCCGATGTCGCAAAGATTAAAAAATTTCTCCTTAAAAAAGGGATTAAAGAAAATGAAATTTCACTTTCGCCCCCTTCGATAAACGACAAACTCGCTCGGCAGTACGGCAATGAAACAAATTACAGTTTCCGATACACCGCGATGCAGACGCTCAATGTTTATTCCGCAAATGTCGGATTAGTCCGCAGCGTTATGGGTTCTTTGTCCGACTTGGGGAAGAAGGGAATAGTTTTCCGCAGCGGGGAATATGACACATCGCCCCAATACCTTTTTACGAAGCTGAATACCGTAAAACCCAAGATGATTGAAGAAGCCACAAAAAAAGCAAGGGAAGTTGCGGAAAAGTTTGCGGCAGATTCTCACAGTAAACTCGGAAAAATCAAACGCGCTTATCAGGGACAATTCACAATTTCGCCGAGAGACGACAACAATCCGCAGATAAAAAAAGTAAGAGTCGTTACAACCGTGGAATATTATTTATCGGATTAAAATGTTCTATATAAAAGAGCATGAAGGATTTATGTTGTAATACTTTAATCGTCAATGTCGAAAACGGCTTCAAAACTACCATTATCGATATGATTTTGTGCTTGCTCCGTAGGGGCAAAACCTTTGTAAAAAAAACTAATCTCCAACCGAAAGCTCCGTAGGAGCGATACAAAATATATAGAAGGCTTTGCATAACCCCGTAAAATGCCATTCTGATCCCGCCCTACGAAAAACAGTTAGGGTAAACTGTTTTGAAATTATTCGCGTATTAGCGGCTTATTAATTGGACGCAGATTTTATTATGATTTTCGATGATTTAATTAATTTCTCAAAATAAAAAACCTTTGAACCTCTGCGCCTCTGAACCTTTTCCCACTCTTCACTTGGTTATCAGCTACGCTGTGCTAAAAAATTTTAGGTTTTCAGAGGTCTCTTAAAACCAGAGTTGCAATAATTTTTTCCATCTCGCCGGACTGCTCGGCAATACTTTTAAGAAGCGCGAACTGGTTTTTCGTTCGGACCAGATTATGTTCGGGATAGTCCGTTTTGTAATAAATATCATTATTAAAATAATCGGTTAAAAAACGCACAGCTTGCTCATAAACTATCATTTCCGCTCCGAAGACAAGATTCTCCTTTTCGCTCGAGGTCAAGATTCCGTTCATCTCTTCCAAATAACCCGACGCAAGCGACTTAAAAATATTCAGACGCATTTTAACTTTAGAAACATCCCGCTCATCTTCTTCCGCCGGACTTGTAAACGTACGCACCATATCTCCGAAATCCGAGAGAACGGAACCGGGCATAACCGTATCCAAATCAATTACGCAATGCGCGGCGTCGGTTTTGTTATCTAACATTACATTATTTATCTTAGTGTCGTTGTGAGTTATTCGCGCGGGAATTGATAAGCTCTCATTCAAGGTGTTATTCTTCTCAACAATCCGGAAAAAATCATCCACCGTTTTCATCTCTTCGGCGGCTTTTTCTTTTCTTTCATCCGAAGCGTTTTCCGCCGCTTTTTCGTACGCTGAAATACGTTTGCTTAAATTGTGGAAATCGGGAATTACTATTTCAAACTCTTTCGGGTCGGCGTCGGCAAGCTGTTTCTGAAACTTCCCGAATGCTTTAGCCGCCTCGTACGCTTGTTTTTCCGTTTCAACAAAATCAACCGTGTAGGAATCCGCGAAAAATTTTGTCAAACACCAGTAATCGGAATTTTCATCGACGAAAGCGAAACCGCCCGTTTTTGTTTGAATAAACGTCAGCAGGAAATCGTGATAATTTTCAACTCCCTCGCCAAGCAATTTTCCGCGAATATGATTTACTGCTTTAACGGAATTATTGACAACCGCGTCTGGATTTTTAAAAACATACTTATTGATTTTTCTCAGAATAAACTTTTCGGCGCCGTCCGAATTATCCTCAATTAAATATGAATCGTTGATATGTCCGTTTCCGAATTTCCTTGAAGTGAACGCGCGTCCCTTAACGTCAAAATTTTCAACTACTTTTTTTATCTCCTCAACTCCTATTTCCATAAATGTTAACCGTAAATTTAATCTTTAATAATCTCGACCAATCTTTCGGCGGATTTTTCCCAAGTGTAATTTTTCATGAATTCACCCGCTTTGCGACCGATTTCCCTCGCTTCGTCGCGATGAAGATATGCGTACTCAATCTGCGAAATAATATCGTCCAAGTCGGGGTCGTACCAGTCAGCCCAAAGCGTTTGGTCGTCTCCGTAAAGCTTAAACGGTTTATGGTCTTTAACAAGCAGCGCGTGGTTGTCGTCCAGAACGTCTTTTTGTCCCGTATTGTAAGCCGCCACAACCGGTTTGGCGCATGCCATATATTCCATTAAAACGAGATTCGTTCCTCCTTCGCATCTGTTCGGGAAAACGCCTAAATCCGTTTTAGCGTAAATCTCTCTCAATTTCGTATTTTGAACAACGTCAAGCGTAATAATTTTTTCAGAATCAATGCCGTTAATTGCGTAAATATGAGCCATTATCTCAGCCCAAGTTTCCCCTTTATTTTCATAGTTAAAAGTCGGGGCGTAATGATAAAGTTCCATTGACTGGGGCCAGAAGTTGTACCAGGCGTTAATCAGAACAATATCGTCATACTTCTGCTGCAAAGTTTTAACCGCGCGCAGAACGAGGTCTTGTCCCTTGCGAAGTTCAAATTTTCCTCCGGAGAAAATAACGAAAAGGTTGTCGTCCTTCTTTTCTTCGATAGGATAAAATAATTCCGGATCAATTCCCTGAATTAAGACATCGGAGTTGTCGATGCCGACTTCGCGCAGCTTCTCCAAATTCCAGTTTGAACCGCCGATTACTTTATCATAACGTTCGGCATTATTAACGGAAGTTATATTAAGCTCGTTTTCAAAAAAAGTGTAACCGTAGTTCTGGTCGCCCCAAATCCGCGCAAGAGGAACAAAGTCAATTCCGGTAAGCGCATGGAAAACTTTACCGTTAACTTTTTTCATCCCGTTCGGATCGTCCTTTTCAAAATCCCACATTTTTGTGTCGGGATAAAATTTTGGGACTTCCCTTTTCAGGTAATTGCTGCAAACGCCCCAGCCGAAATTCTCTCCTTTTGAAAGAGCCAAATATAAATCTTTATTCATTCCGATTGCTCCTTGTTTTCCGCAGCAAGAAAAAATAAATTAAATTTTATCGCGCTTCCCGCATACACAAAACAATATTTGAGTAAAAGAAAGCTTTGCAAAACCTAAATTTGTCATATTGAGGACGGTGTAAGCCGTCCGAAATATCTCTAAATTCGGTAAAATTACCAGTTTTGAGATTCTTCTCCCGCCAAGGCGGGATCAGAATGACATATAAAGTAGGTTATGCAAAGCCTTC
>WGCV01000045.1 GCA_015493615.1 Melioribacteraceae bacterium | reverse complement strand
TTGTAATTTAAAAGAATATTGAGAATTTAAAGTTTAAAGTCTATCAAAAAATCATAGCTCAAGATAATCAACGGAAGTCCCGATTTATCGGTGGCGTTGCAATTATATACTTTTGCTCCGTAGGAGCAGAATCTTTGTAATAAACGACAAAACAATAGTTATAAGCTCCGTAGGAGCGATACAAAACTAAAAGAAAACGGTTAAGAATACGCATAGAAGCGCCGCTCCTACGGAGCTGTTCGCTTTTTTTAATTTAGCATTGGTGTGTTCATTAGTGAGATTGTTCCCAACCGAAAACCGGTCGGGGCAAGCCCCAACGAGAATCAGTCGTGGTTTACTGTGAAAGATTTTGCTTGTAAAAAATGAATTAGCGAAGCAAGGGGATAATTTGTAAAAATTATTTTTTCGGCTTTACAATCGAAATGATTAATTTAAACATCAGTCTAAAAAATCTTTGGGATAATGTTAGTAAAACTTTTAGTTAAAGATTACGCTTTAATCGAACTGGCGGAAGTTGAGTTTCGTCCCGGATTGAATATTATTACGGGAGAAACCGGCGCGGGAAAGTCGATTCTTATTGGCGCTTTGGGGCTTTTAATAGGCGATAGGGCAAATGCTGATGTAATCAGAAAAGGAGCGAAAAAAGCTATAGTTGAAGGGGAGTTTACTGTTTCCGGTCTGACCGCTTTGACGAAAATTTTAGACGAATTTGAAATTGAATACGAAGATGAAATTATCATCCGGCGGGAAATTTCACTTAAAGGGGCAAACAGAGTATTCTTAAATGACACACCGGTTTCCCTTGCGCAGGTAAAGCGTTTGGGTAATATGCTTGTCGATATGCACGGACAGCACGAACATCAGTCGCTTCTTCAGGTTGATAAACATATCGATTTTCTCGATCGTCTTGGGAATTATGAAAATCCGCTTTCTGATTTTCGAAGAAAAACCTCTTTACTCGAAGATAAAAAGCGCGAGCTTAAAAAGTTAAAACAGCGGGAAAAGGAACTGAAGGAGAAGGAGGAGCTTTACCGTTTTCAGCTTAACGAAATCGAAACCGTTTCCCCTGAAGAAAATGAAGATGAAGAACTTTCCGCTCAGTTGAGAATTCTGGAAAATTCGGAACATATTCTCCGCTCGGCTAATGAAATATATTCTTTCATCTACGAGGGAGAGGAATCGATATATGACAGAGTTTCCATGCTGAAAAAAATGTTTTCCGATTTAACCCGGTTTGACAAGGAGTTTATCGCGCAGGAAGATGAGATTCAGTCCGTACTTACTTCCCTTGCGGAGGCGGCGTCCTTTGTCCTTGATTACGGAAACGGAATCGAGCTTGACGAGGAAGCGCTTGAAGCAAAGCGGGAGCGTCTCGGCGCTATAAATCTGCTTAAGAGAAAGTACGGCGGAAGTCTTGCGGCGGTGTTAGAGCTTAGAGATAAATTGGAGAGGGAACTAAATCTTGCCGTTAATTTTACAAAAGAGATTAGCGCGCTTGAAAATGAAATTGAAAATTTACGAGTTGAAGCGGGCTTAATTGCCGAACGGATTTCAGCTGCAAGGAAAAGAACGGCGGAAACGGTTTCTCCTAAAATTGAAAACGAACTTCATAAATTGGGAATGGAGGAAGCAATATTTGATGTGAAGTTTGAAAGAGAGGAATCTACCGGCGATGATTTTATTTACCTTGAAAAAAAGAAAGTAAAGTACAATGAAAAAGGCGCCGATATTGTTGAATTTATGATTTCGACCAATAAAGGAGAGGACTTGAAGTCCCTTGCAAAGATTGCTTCGGGAGGCGAAATCTCAAGAGTAATGCTTGCGCTTAAAACAATTCTTGCTGAAAAGGATGCAATACCCCTCTTAATTTTTGATGAAATTGACGTTGGAATCAGCGGGCGAATAGCGCAGAAGGTTGCCGAAACAATGCGCGGACTCGGAAAGACGCATCAGGTGATTGCAATTTCTCATTTGCCGCAAATTGCCGCGTTCGGCAATCATCATTTTGTTATTGAGAAGGAAGAAACAAAGGAGCGGGTAATCAGTAAAATCAGACCGTTAAATAAAACGGAGCGAATCAGAGAGCTTGCCAAACTTATCAGCGGAGAAAAGATTGTTCCCGCCGCAATTGAACATGCGAACGAATTAATAAAACTTTCGGAAACCGTTTAATTGAAACCTCTTTCGGTTTATATTCACATACCTTACTGCGAGCATAAATGCGTTTACTGCGATTTTTACTCCGTCATTAATTTCAAAAATCAGTCCGAATATCTTCGAGCTATAAAAAAGGAAATCCGGTTTTATGCAGAACGTTTCCGCAATCAGTTTTTTGTTAAAACTATTTTTTTCGGCGGCGGAACTCCGTCGTTAATGAAAACGGGCTACATATCGGAAATCTTAAATGAGTTGTCTAATAATTTTAATGTAAACGAAGATTCGGAAATCACTCTCGAAACCAATCCCGGAACAGTAAACAGAAGTAAGCTGAATGATTTTCGTTCAATCGGAATTAACAGACTAAGCGTCGGAGTGCAATCTTTTGACGATAACGATTTAAAATTCCTGACGCGCATTCATACAAAAAAGGATGCCGTTCAGACAGTTCTCGACGCCGCCGGAATCGGCTTTGAAAATATCTCTCTCGACATGATTTTTAATCTCCCCGGACAAACGAAAGAAAAGTGGCTCAAAAATCTCCGCGCGGCGGTTGAGCTTCCGGTTAAACATATTTCCGCTTACAGCTTAATTTTGGAGCGGGGAACTATTTTGAACAAGTGGGTTTTGGACGGGAAAGTGAAAATCGGGGATAAAGATTACGACGCCGATCTGTACGAAATTACACAGCGTTACTTAATATCCAACGGCTTTTTACAGTACGAAGTTTCCAATTTTGCAAAGCCCGGATTCGAGTGCGTTCACAACAATCAGTATTGGAACTACGGAGATTACTTGGGATTGGGAACGGCGGCGCATTCCTTTGTTAACAATAAAAGATGGTGGAATTATAAATCGCTGACTTTTTATCTTAAATCGATGAGCGAGAAAGGGGAAGCCTCCGCCGGTTCCGAAATCCTTAATAATAAGGAACGCGTTGAGGAATTTGTAATGCTTGCGCTCAGAAGTTCGGGATTAAACATTGAAGCGCTGAAAAACGATTTTGATGCGCAATGGATTAATAAAAATCAAGATAAGCTGAGTAAATTCCAAAATCTCGGATTGCTTGATATTGATGATAAATTTATTAGATTAACGGAAAAAGGTTACGCCCTTTGCGACGAGATGCTTGCGGAGTTTGAGTAGGTAACAGTGAACAGTAAACAGTAAACAGTGAACAGTAATCGCGTTGGAAAAAACTTTTAAGGTTTATAATATTCAACAAATCTTGAAAAATTAATTTACTGTTTTAATAATAGCTAATTCCTAAATAAATCGGATGAACTTTGAGGTTCTTCAATTGCGTTTAACTTTGATAAATAAAACGGAAATTTTATGAAAAAAATTGAATTGCACTGGCAGATTTTAATTGCGCTGGTTCTCAGCATTGCGTACGGTTTGCTTTTGCCCGAGTACATCAGCTGGGTTTCGTGGATGGGTACAATTTTCCTGAACGCGCTGAAGATGGTGATAATTCCTTTGATTTTAAGCTCGATAATTTCCGGAGTGGCGAATATCGGCGGAGCGGAGGATTTCGGGCGGCTCGGACTTAAAACTTTGGGCTATTATATTCTCACAAGTTTGCTCGCGATTGTTACCGGACTCTTTTTTGTAAATATAATTCATCCGGGCGTAGGCGTTCATCTCGGTACGCCGGAAGCGGTTCATGGATTGAATCAGGCGTCAAAATCATTCGGCGATACTTTGCTGAATATAGTTCCGGCAAATATTTTCAAAGCGTTCACTAAAGGAAATATGCTCGGCATAATTACTTTCTCGATGTTCTTCGGTTTTTTCATTACGCAGACTACAAAAAAGTATCAGATTATTTTAACCGATTTTTTTAACGCCTTTTTTGAAGTGATGATGAAGATAACCTCGTTCATTATTAAGTTTGCTCCTCTTGGCATTTTCGGACTTGTCGCCAAAGTCGTCGCCGAGCAGACGGCAAAAGGAAATCTTGGCGAAGCCGCCTCGAGTCTCGGACTTTATATGCTTACGGTTATTCTGGCTCTCTCGTTTCACGCGTTTATCACTCTTCCTTCGCTTCTTAAATTTATCGGCAAAGCCAATCCGTTCAAACACGGAAAAGCAATGGCTACAGCTCTTCTTACCGCATTTTCAACTTCCTCGTCAAGCGCGACGCTCCCTCTTACAATGGAAGCCGTTGAAAAGAACGACGGCGTTTCAAATAAGATTACAAGTTTTGTCCTTCCTCTCGGGGCGACTGTCAATATGGACGGAACGGCTTTGTACGAGCTGGTCGCGGCAATGTTTATCGCGCAGGCGTACGGATTGGACGTCCCGATTGTTCAGCAATTTTTGATGGTTTTTGCGGCGTTGCTTGCGTCAATAGGCGCTGCGGGAATTCCGATGGCGGGGCTGGTAATGATGACGGTGGTTTTGTCGGTTATCGGGCTTCCGCTTGAAGCGGTCGGTTTGATTCTTGCCGTCGATAGAATCCTCGATATGATGCGAACAACGGTTAACGTCTGGAGCGATTCAACTTGCGCGGTAATCATTGCAAAATCTGAAGGTGAGAAATTAAAGGTTTAGCGCTTAGTAATTCGGTAAAACCAAATATTAGAGACCTTTGCATAACCTAAATTTGTCATATTGTGTCCGCCAATCCGCCAATCCGCCAAGGCGGAGGATCAGAATGACATATAAATTAGGTTCTGCAAAGCCTTCTATTAATATGGAATTGTCATTGGAAATTTTCCCTATCAACAGTTTCATTTCCTACTACTTAGTCAATCTCGTTCCGCGATTGATACTCCGCCGAAAGCGGATTTCAACGGCAATGCCGTTAACTTAAAAAAATAATCATACTCGTTAACCCACTGATTCATCAGTGGGTTAAAGGGGAATCATAATTACTGTAACCGGTTCACCGGTTTATGCGCTATATAGTTAAATAAACCGGTAAACCGGTTGAACTTCATTTCTTTTACGTTCCAACCCCATTGCTGAAGCAATGGGTTAATAAAAACTTTCTTAGGTAACATTTTTCTTCTTTCTTCATCTATTATATTGAAAGCATGAAACTTAGCGAAAATGAAAAAATATTGTTGTTCGGCAGATACTACGATGCACTAAAAAAGGGCGTTTATAACTACGCAGTTAAGATGTTGTCGGATAAGGAAGCGGCAGCGGATGTTATGCAAAATGTTTTCGTAAAGTTCTTTGAACATATTGAAAACATTAGAGAAGAAAATAAAATCAAAGTCTGGATTTTTAAGTCTGCGAGGAATGAGATATATGGCATTTACAGAAAATCGGGTAATTCGATTTTCTCCGAATTTGACGAAACAACAATAGAGAATATTTCGGACGGCGGTTTCCCCTATGAAAAAGTTGAAGCATCCGAGTTGGCGGATATTTTGTTGGGAGAAGTAAATAAATTATCAGAGAAAAGTCGTGAAGTTATTTTGCTTCGAGAGTATGCTAATTTAAGTTACAAAGAGATCTCTGAAATTACAGGTACGGACATTAATGTAATTAAAAGCCGACTTTTTAAAGCGAGAAAATTATTAATGAATCGAATTTCAAAAATCATATAATGAGTTAACAATGGAACAAGAAAAAATAAATAAAATGATAGACGCTTTTTTTCATGATGAACTAACTAATGTGGAAGAGACTTTTTTATTTACTGTGTTGGCTGAGAACGAATTTACAGCAACATATTTTAAGGAAATGCTGAAATTTCACGAAGCTGTAAAAATGAGCGGAGAGGAAGTTCCGAAAGAGCTTGACGATAAAATCTTAAACAAAATAATTAGCGTAAAGGCGGATAAAGAGAATTCTAAATTTAATATTCGTCCGCTTTTGGTTTATCTGATTGCAGGATTATTTTTTATTCTTTCTCTTTTCTTTTATCGCCAACTGCAGGGTTATCATGAAGAATTAATGGAAGTTCGGAAAATTGTTAATTATCAAAATAAAGAAATAAGTTTGTTTATGAATAGCCTGCCGGCGGCAAAAGTAAATGAAACGTTTAAAAATCAAGTGATTGTTCAAAAAAATCTGTAAGAGGTTAAAAATGAAAAGGATAATTTTTTTACTTACGCTGTTGTTGATGATCGGATGTACTTCAAATAAAAAGGAGAGTAAGATAATTCCGAATTATGAGAAGGAATACAACTATAACTCGGATGTATTGAAAAATAGTACTCCAAATAAATTATTGTTAAAAGAAGAAACCAATGAAATAGAGAAAAATTTATCCGGAATCTTTAAGAATAGCGAAACCGCTATGAATTTGAAATTGAGACTTTTTATCAATGAAAAGGGAAAACTTGATTATTTAAAGTTCATCAAGTGGCAGGATTCATTGCCGCAAAGTAATATTACTAAGCGAATGGTACTGAATTTATTGGAGAATCAAACATTTGTCAAACTAAAATCGGATGGAAAAAACATTAAATATGCTTTTGATATTTCGTTAAATCCCAAAGGCGCTATTGATGAAGATGAGTTTGCTGTTGCAGCGGAGAAAATGCCGAGCATTATTGGAGGCATAAAATCTTTAGCTTCAAAAATAATTTATCCGGAAAAAGCAAGGAAAGAGGGAATACAAGGACGCGTTTTTATCAGAGCTTTTATTGATTCGACCGGAAATGTTGTTAAAGCTGATGTTTTCAAAGGAATAGGGCATGGCTGTGACAAATCAGCGCTCTCTGCGGTTAAGAAGCTTCGATTCACTCCGGCGGAAAATCATGGGAAAAAGGTAAATGCCCAGGTTGTAGTTCCTGTCTTATTCAGATTAAAATAAATCTAAGATCAAAGGAACCTTTGCAAAACCTATTTTTGCCATATTGAGTTCACCAATCCGCCATGGCGGAGGATCAGAATGACAAATAAATTTGGTTATGCAAACGCTTCTTAAAGTAAAGTTTTCTTACAGTTCAATTTTCTACCAAAATAAAAACCCTTTTCAAATATTATTGAAAAGGGTTTTTTGTATAAATATTACTTAATGATTATTCGTGTGTTACAACAGGCATCGGAGGTTCTAAATCGAGAACTTTCTGAGGATCTTTTAAATCTTTAAGTCTTCTCATTCTGTAATTGTAAATATCTTTCATTTCTCTTACATCCTGCATAACCTGAAAAACTCCATGCCAGTGCGCATAATCGGGGCTTCCCATTGCGGCGCCTTGTCTCATTCGTCTTCCTTCGTGATGCCACAGATAGTAGCTGAGTTTAAAGAAAGGATCGCTCCATAAATCTTTTTTGATTAATTTCTTAGCTTTCAATTCTGTAAACATTTTCTGAGCTATGTCTCTGTACTGATTGTAAAGGAGTACATCCTGATCGACTCTTGCGAAGTAGTTGTCGATGAATGTGGTTTTATGGCAAGCTGAGCAAGCTTGTTCCATATCTTCCCTTGCGGCGTCAGGTCCGTTAGGATTACCCGCTTTCGGATTTCCTCTGAGAACTTTTTTGTTGTTCCACCATGCCCAGCCGGCTGTTTCGTCCTTGCCGGTTCTTTCAAAGCTTTTCGGAGCCCACAAGTTCCATTTTAATCTTAATGAAACGTTATGAGTAGCTTTCAAGAGATTTACTCCGCTCATGTGGCAGGTAAAGCAAGTTGCGGCTCTGAGGTTTTTGCCGGGAATTTGAACGCCGGTTGAAAAATCATAATCTTCTTCGTTGGTATCAAAGATATGACCGTGAACGCTGGATTCAAATATTTCTTTATCCGGATGATCGGGACCTAAGTGGCAGTTGCCGCAAGCTGCAGGCTGTCTTGCTTCCGCTGCGGAAAATTTATGCCTTGAATGACAAGATAAGCAGTTGCCAACTCCGCCGTCGGGATAAAGGGATGCGATACCGTCGTTAGGCCAAGTTGTCGCAAGCGGTTTTCCAGATTCGTCTAATTTAATTACCGTTCCGTGGCACTGAATACAGATGTTTGAAACAGTTAAGTCGGCTTTTGAATTTCCCTTGTTTAAAATAAAATCGGGGTCAATTCCTTTACCGCCTTTCATTCCCTCGTAGCCGTAGGCAAGTTTTGTCATTGCAATACCGTGCGGATTTTCATTTTCCGCGAGCCATTGCGCGCCGCCTCTCGAGTGACCGGAAGTTAAATATTCCTTCACTTCCTTTTCATGACACTGGGCGCAGGTAACCGATGAAACCGCAACTTGGACAGTCCAGTTTTTTCCGGTGAACGGATGATCCTTAAAAGCGTTAGGATAATCTTTAGGAACAACGTGACATTGTACGCATCCTACTCCTGCGGTTGCATGTTTGGAATGCTGCCAGTCGGCTGTTAGTCCGGGATCTTCATCCTTATGACATGATAAGCATTGCTGGTTTGTTACCAAAGGGTCGGGTTTAAAACTCTTTAGCGTTTTGAAGTTTTTGTTGGAATCAAGCGAGCCCCCTGCAAATGAATAGGCTGTAAAAAAGAGGGAGAATAAAGCAATGTAAATAATGTTACTTTTTAGAGTATCAGAAAAGGAAAATATTTTTCTCATAACTCCTCCTTATTTATTTGGGTGATTATTTTTATCACAACAATTTATGTAACAGTAATTTAAGAAATAATTTGTTGTCTGACAAATTAAAAATCGGAAAAGGACGTTTTCTCTTTTATTATAGAAGAACCGTGAGGAAATTTCCTCACGGTTCAAAATACGTTTGTATAAACGAATATTTATTTTGCCGCTTTTTTCTCTTTTCTTTCTTCAAAGATATAGTAGAAAGCCGGCACTACAAATAGAGTTAAGAGCGTTGAAACCAGCAAGCCCCCGATACTGACTACGCCGAGCGGTTGCCTCATTTCAACTCCAGCCGAACCGACTCCGATTGCAAGAGGCAGCATACCGAGAATAATTGCAATTGTTGACATGATAATCGGTTTCAGTTTAGTCGGGCAGGCTTCAATCAGCGCATCCTTTACGCCGTAACCTTTTTCACGCACAAGCTGGTTTGTGTAGTCCAGCATCAGAATTGCGTTGTTCACCACAATTCCGATTAACATAATGATCGCAAGAAGCGAAGTGATTGCAAATGAAATATGCGTGTAATAAAGGGACGCGAGAACGCCGATGATGGCAAGCGGCACAGTAAGAAGAATAAATATCGGCTGGATAAAGCTTTCCAATATTGCCGCAAGAAGCATGTAAGTTAATATCATCGCAAGTATGAACGCCGAAACCATATCGCTCGCCATATCTTTCATCATCTTTGCAGAGCCGCCCCAAATAATGCTGTAGCCTGTCGGGAAGTCAATGGTTTTCATTCTCTTTTCGATTTCGCTCGTTACGTTTCCCAAAGGAACGCCCGGAGCGGGGGAGCCGGTAAACATAATCGCGGGAAACTTATCGCGGTGAAGAATTTTGGAGAAACTCTTCGTAAATGAAATATCGGCTAATTGTGAAATACGGTACATCGTTCCTCTGCGGGACGGAATAACGATTTGCCCGATCTTTTCAGGGGAATTGTAAGATGAGTTTTCCATCGTCAGAGCAACGTCGTACTCTTCGCCGTTTTCGAAATATTTAGTCGCCGTTATTCCTTCGATAGCGGCGCGCATCGTCAGCGCAATTTCCTGCACGCTTATGCCGGTTTCGGCAAGCATCTTTCTGTTCGGAACAATTGTGATTTCCGGTTTACCCGGTCTTGAACTTTGATCCAAGTTTATCAATCCGGGAACGTTTTTGATTTTACTCATTATTTTATCTTTCAGAACTTCGAGCGTATCTAAATCCTGACCGACTACAAAGAACTGCACCGGCGCGCCGTTTTTCGCCGCGAATGATTTGTAATCTACGGTTATTAATCGCGCGTTGGGAATGTCTGAAAAATCCTTTACAAAATGGTCAATGTAATAGTTTAATTTATGCTCTCTTTGATCGACGGGAACAAAGTTCACATCCATGCGCGCCAAGTTTGAACCGAGGTTTACATCGTTGGTTTTACCGAGTTCCGTTACTATGTTCACCACTCCAGGATAACTTTTTATTCTGCTCTCCATTTCGGAAAGCGCTTTTCCCGTTTCGTGCAGATTGTATCCGCTGGGAAGTTCCACGGTTACCTGCAGCTGTCCGTTATCCGACTGGGGAATCATATCGAGACCGATTTTCGGACCGTAATAAACAACCGAAGCAATGAACACGATAAATGAAACTCCGATGATTGTCCAGCTTATTTTTTTATTTTTCAGCGAAGCTCTTAATACGTTGCGGTAGAAGTTATCCCACGAAGCATAGAACGCGTCGGCTTTCCGGGTTAACTTTCCGACTTTATTGTCTTTACGAATCATCAAAGCCGCCAGCATCGGAGTAAGCGTAAACGAAAAGAGCAATGAGAAAAGAGTTGAGAAAGCCGCCGCAAGTGCAAGCTCTTTCATAAACCTACCGACCATTGACGACATTGTGGCAAGGGGAAGAAAAACCACAACGTTCGTTAAAGTAGCCGCAATCACGGCTACCGCAATTTCACTTGTTCCTTTAAAAGCCGCTTCTTTCCGGCTGTTTCCCAGCTTCTTGTGGCGGAAAATATTTTCGATTACAACCACGGAGTTGGATACCAGCACGCCGACGGAAACCGAAATCCCCATTAGCGACATAATATTCAAACTCATATCAGCCCATTGGAAAAGAAGAAATGTTGAGATAATCGAAGCGGGCATTGAAAGCGCGACAATTATTGTAGAGCGAATATTGAAGAGGAAAATAAAAAGTATTATTGAAGTTAAAAGGATACCGAGAATAATATTGTTTATCGTATCGTTGACCGAACTTTTAGTATAAACGGAATTATCGCTGACAACTTTTAAGCTCACGCCTTCGGGAAGCGTTTTTCTGATAGTGGGAAGCATCTTCTTTACGGCGTTTGCAACAACCACTTCGTTCCCGTCCGAACTTTTAATCAGCGATAACCTTACTGCGTTCGAGTCGGAAACTCCGGATGCGGCGTCAAAATAAATTACGCGTCTCGTGATTTTTTTCCCGCCGTCAACTACGTTAGCAATCTGTCCGAGCCGTTTCAATCCGAAAGGAGTAGGGATTTGGACGTTTCTGATTTCATTCACGCTCTGGAATTTCCCTTTAGTGCGAACTGAATATTCTTCTTTGCCAATATCGAATGTTCCGCTCGGCAGGTCAATGTTTTGTCCGCCGAGAATCCCGAGCAGCTGCGGGAATGAAATCATATCTTCGTAAACTACGCGGTTGTCGAACTGAACTTTAATTTCCCGTTCCTGACCGCCGGAAATTTTAACGTCGCCAACTCCCTTTATCTGCGATAGTCTGTCTTTCAGTTTTGTATCGGCGAGTTCGTATAAAGCTCTCGAATCGACATTGTTGCCGCTCAGTATCAAATCCATAATCGGCATTGCTTTCAAATCGATTTTCTGAACAATCGGTTTTTTTGCGTCTGAAGGGAGCGTATTTATTATTTGATCAACTTTATCTTTTACTTCCTGATTTGCAACGTTTACCTCTTTGGAAAGATCGAATTCCAGAATCGTGATTGCAAATCCGTCCATGTTGTAGGACTCGATTTTTTTAATCCCGCTGATTGTCGAAACCGCATCCTCGATATTTTTTGTAATCAGAGTTTCAACTTCTTTCGGTCCGGCTCCGGGATAAATAGTGGTTACGGTTACGTAGGGAACTTCAACTTCCGGCATGTGATTCAAATTCAGAGTTTTATATGCCAAACCTCCGAATAGAATAAAAACCGCGAGAATGATAGTGGTAAGAACCGGACGCTCAACCGATAATTTTGCAAGAAACATATATCCTCCTTTATTTTACCGGTTTAATTTTAATTCCGTCGTCGAGTTTTGCGGCGCCCGCGACAATAAGCGGATCGCCGGACTTAAGTCCCTTAGCTATTTCGTAACCGAAGCCGTTTTCGTTTGCAACGGTTACATACCTTTTGGCGGCTTTATCGCCATTTGCGACAAAAACGTATTGTCCTTTTCCATCTTTGAAAACAAGATTACGGGGCACAACAACGGCTGAATCGTTTTCATACGTTACTACGTCAACATCGGCGATTTCGCCAAGCTGAATATCTCCGTTTTTGTTGTTAAAAAGAAGATCGGCGTAAAAAGCCTGCTTCATCGGATCCATTCCGACTGACAAATCGGAAACTTTTCCTTCGAAAACTTTTCCGTTAACCGTTGCAAAAGCTTTCATCCCTTTTTTCATTTCGGATTTTTCTTTTGCCGTAATCCAAATGCGAATTCTCATTTTGTTAAGCTGAGCGATTGCAAACAGAGGAGCTTTTCCCTTTACGTTATCTCCTTCGTGCACCATTAGGTTGGTAATTGTGCCGTCGTAAGGAGCGATTAGTTTAAGCATATCTTTAACTGTGGAAAAATTTTGTTTGTCCACAAGATACTTTGTTTCGATTCCGTCAAACTGCGCCTGTGAAATTTCACCCTTTTCGTAAAGGGCTTTCATGCGGTTGTAGGTTTTTTGGGAATTCTCAAACGCCGCCTTCGCCTGAATATATTGCGAGCCGGGTTCGTCGGTGGGGAATTCGATGATTATATCGTTTTCCTTTACTTTATCTCCGGGCTTTACCAATATTTTATCGATTCTTCCGCCGATCATTGCTCCGACGATCGTTTCCCTGTAGCCCTTAAACTTTCCTATGAACTTCAGTTTGGTTTCGAATCTCGCCGGCGTTATTTTTTTTATAACGACGGGCATTCCTTCTTCTTTATGAATTTCTTCCATACTTTTGGATTTTGCTTCCTCTTTTCCGCTGCAGCTTGAAACCGCAAACTGAAGCGAAATTCCGAGAAGCGCAATTACTAATGTTTTAACTTTTCCGGTCAACATTTTTCACCTTTTCTTTATTCTAAAATTTTAATCGTTCAAATATTTTTTTACAAAATTGTAATAATCGGGATTAACGTTTCCCGTTAAGTTTTTCAGTTCCGCTTCCGAAACCAAATAATCGTGAACCGCTTTAACGAAATTGGTTTTTGCGTCGCTTAAAGAAACAACGGCGTCCTTAACCTCAAGCTCCGTAACCGTTCCTTCTTTGTATTTGTCTTCGGCGATGCGGTAGGCTCGTTCGGCAAGTTTCACGTTTTTACTCATTGCGTCAATCTCGTCTCTGATGCGCAGCAAATCGTTTAACTTTGCTTTAACGCTCATTATTGTCGCCGATTTCAGCATGGATATTTGTTCGTCGGTTTGCAGCGCGGTTATTTTGTCCTGCTGGACTTTATGGTAAGTTCGCGTGCCTTGGAAAAGATTTATCGAAAAGGAGACTCCCACGATTGAAGATGTGTAAGTTGAAAAATCCCAATTGTCGCTGTTTCCGGAAAAAGAGTAATTTCCGAAAGCCGCAACCGTAGGCCAGTATCCGCCCTTATCAATGGCGGCAAATTCGTCGTCCAACCGGCGCTTTATTTTCAGCGTTCGTAAAGTGAGGTTGTTTTCCAGCGCTTCGGCTATAACGTCGTTTTCGTTCGGAAGCGTTTCTTCCGGCATTTTCATTTCTCCGGAGACCTCAATTTCGGAATCCTGCGGAACTTTAAGCAGAATTTTCAACCCGTTTTTGGCGTTGTCCACAATATTTTCCAACTGTCTGATCACCGGTTTAATGTTGGAAATCTGCACTTCGGCGTTCATTTTATCAAAATCGGAAACCAAACCCTGCTTGTACATCGAATTGATTGTTGCCAGATGCTCCTTAGCGTTACTGTATTTTTCCCGCGTAATATCAAGTAGCCGCTCGGAAAGGAGTACGCCGTAGAACGCTTTTTTTGTATCGAGAGTAGTTTTGGCAACAGTCGATTTTAATTTTTCTTTCGCAAGATTCAGATAAATTTGCGAGGCGCCTATTCCTCTGAAAACAGCCGAGTTAAAAAGAATCTGCGTCGCCTGAATTTTTGTTTCAAAGTTATTTGAAAGGGCAAAAGACTGGAGCTTTGTTTCCAACGGCAGTAATTTAGCCGGATTAAAAGGCAAAACTCCTTCGTTAAATAAGATGCCGTAAGTGGCGTTATTCAGCATTGCCTTAAAATCGGGGAAAGGCATTTTCGGCTTACTGATAAAGTGGGATAAGTTCGCGGAAAAATCAACGGTTGGAAGCGCGTAACCGAACGCTTCTTTTACAGCCTGTTGAGCTTTTTCCACATCGAGTTTTGCAATTTTCACATCATGATTGTTTTTAAGAGCCGTTTCGACAGCTTGGTCGAGCGTGTAAGTTTCAACCGTTTTTTGTCCGAAAACAGGCTTAAAAAACAGCAGTGTGAGAATCAACTCTGTAATTAGGAACTTTCTGCTTTTTGTCATAATGATTTCCTATCTGTTTTTTATTCCGTTCAAAATGTCTGTAATAATTCTTTTTATCTGATTAATTATCGGTTTGAAGTCAACGTCTTTTACAAATTCACTATTAGCGTTAAGGTAGTGGAAATTAAATATTGCCGGAATGATATCCGCAATATCTTTCGCTTTCGTCTGGTAATCGTGGTTTTTAAATTCGCCGGAATCAATTCCTTCTTTTAAAATTTTAGAGAGCAGCTCTATTTCCTTCTCGTGGCTTTCCGGAAACGACTGCTTAATAACTTTTGATATTTCAATGTAAGAAGAAATTTTAACCGTGTAAGTAGTTGTTTTTTCGGAAATAAAAGTGTTCAGACAGTCAATAAGTTTATTGAATTTTTCGGTAGCCGTACCGTTTGATTTAAGTATTTCTTCGGCTTTTACGTAATGTTCCGAAATTGCGTCTTCAATAATTTCTTTAAAAAGGGCGTCTTTGCCGTCAAAGTAGTAGTAAAGCGAATTCTTTTTCATATTCAGCATGCCGGCAATATCTTCCAACGTGGTTTTGTGATAACCGAACATTGCAAAAGATTTAATTCCCGCCGCTTTAATTTGTTCTCGTTTTGAGTCGAACGTATTCATCTAACATTTCCTTTTTAGAACTTTTTATTCAAAAGTTCTAAAATACAAAAAGTAGAATGAGTGTCAAGCGGATTTTTCTAATTTTATCCCAAAATTGTCATTAGACAAAAAAGTTCTAATGACTGCCATTAGGAAAAAGATGACTTAAGTTATTAAAGAACAACAGGTTAACTAACTGCCAAGCTGTTACTTTTAGACAAAAAACCATGTAAGAAAATCTTACTCGTTCTATTTGTAGCGCAGATTGATTAGTGAGCTTGCGAACGGTCAATCTGTGGGTGCAATTTAGCATTATGCTGTTTTTTCGCAGATTGCAAGCAATCTACGTTACAAAGAATAGTATTTTTCTTAAAAATTTTAGATTAGAAAAAATTCTAATGACAATTTTGGGTAGTTTACGCATTTAGGGATTTGTGGGAATAACTTTAGATTTTGCCGAACAACGGAAGACTCCGGCTTGGTCAACGATAAAGGAAAAAAAGCGATTGTGAATTTGTGATTTTATTTTCTAATTACGAGTTTTAATAAAAACAGGGCAAGGTTGCATGATTAGAATATTAGAAGGCTTTGCATGACCCGGCAATATGTCACCCCAACAAAAACAATCGGGGCAAGCTTGCCGAACTCAATATGACAAATTTAGGTTATGCAAAGATCGTTATTATGTAAAAATCCAAACATCTTTTTGTATAAAATTTGTAAAAATCCAAACATCTTTTTACATTTAAATTGTTAAAATAACAATATGATTAAAATTCAATGAAAAGAAACTTTGAAAAATACCTTAACAAATGGAAAAATAAGAGCAACAGAAAACCTCTGATAATTCGAGGAGCGAGACAAGTAGGTAAAACTTATACGGTAGAACGATTTGCAATACAAAATTACGAAGTATTTATTAAAATAAATTTTGAAGAGAAGCCCGAGCTAAAAGAGTTTTTTCAGACAAATGACATAATTCAAATAAAACAAAACCTGGAAATTTATTTCGGTCAAAAAATTGTTCCTAATAAAACATTACTTTTTTTAGATGAAATACAAGTTTGCCCGGAAGCAATAACCACATTACGGTATTTTTACGAAAAAAGTCCGGAGTTTCACATAATAGCTGCCGGTTCGCTTTTAGATCATACTTTAAATAATCTTAGATATTCAATGCCGGTAGGAAGAGTAGAGTTTGGATATATGTATCCGCTCGATTTTTACGAATTTCTTGACGCTATCGGCAAAAGCTCATTAGTTGAATTTTTAATCAATTATAATTTAAATGAAAAGATTGCTCCGGCAATACATAATAAATTATTGGAACTGGTAAGACTATATTACTTAGTAGGCGGAATGCCGGAAACAGTAAAAGTGTTTACTAACGAAAATAGTTTTGTGGATGTTGAAAATGTGCACGAAAGTATTATCAAAACTTTGGAATATGATTTTGGAAAATACGGGACAAGAAAAGACCGGGATAATTTAGTAAAAACTTTAAGATATATTCCAAAATCGATCGGTAAAAAATTTAGATATAGAAACGTAGCCGATAACGAGCGAACGGAAAATATAAAGAGAGCGATAAACCTTTTAAGGATGAGTAGAATAGTGCATTTTGTTTATAGTACAACATCTTCAAAAGTTCCGTTGGAAAGCGGAGCAAAAGGGAAAATATTTAAGCCCGTTTTTATGGATATCGGTTTGGTAAATCATATTTTAAAATTAAGACTTCTAAACGTTAAAAATTTGATTACTGACAATGAAGGAGATTTGGCTGAACAATTTATAGGACAACAACTTTTAACTATGTTTCCCGAATATATTGACGCGCAACTTTATTACTGGCAGCGAGAAAAACGAAACGCCGAATCCGAAATAGATTTTGTAACTGAATATGACAACGAAATAATTCCCGTTGAGGTAAAAGCGGGAAAGAGCGGTTCATTAAAATCTTTACACATATACATTGCCGAAAAACATTTTGAACGCGCTGTTCGTTTCAATATTGACTTTTCCTCAATTGGGGAAATCAAGCACACTGTAAACATTGGCAATTCAACTAAAACGGCAAAATATCGATTATTATCATTGCCGTTATATTTAGTTAAAGAATATGGAAGGTTAATACGTGAAAATTAATTTTTTGTAGTCATTGAGGACCATTGTTCGATAAAATTACAGCAAAACCCGAAAAGTTAATTTCATTAAAAACCGCTTGATTAAACATCGAAAATTCTCTAATTTACTTCACAAATTTGAGGTACTTATTGCGCGTTGCCGAATTAAAATATTTTCAAACCGAAAACTTGCAGAGGATGGTGGAAAATCAGAGTAAATCACTTAACCTTTATTCACATACGGCAGATCTATTTCAACAAAACAGAATATTAGTTTCGCAACAATTAAGAACCCCTAAAAGTAGATTTATCAAAATTAAAAAACGAATAAACGAACTTATGTTTAACATATATTCCCGATAAACGCAATGCGTGTATTGGGAATGTTGTAGGTAATTCAAAAAAACCTAATATTTCCAAATATTTGATAAATTAGGAAATATTTATATATCTTTGCAGAAAAACTTATCGAATGAAAAAAATTGAAAGAGCACCGAATTGGAAAGATGACAACACGTTGAATGAAGGTCTTAAATTATTCATAAATAATGAATACAAAGAAATTATTAATAACATAAATGATAAGTATTTATACTGGGACAAGGTAAAATATATTAAGACCTCTGATAATATTAATCCAAAACTTTTATGGAGTGCTATTAAATTCAGTAGAACAATTCATTCAAAGGAAATCGCTTTTGGAGATTATAAATTTTATTACAACCTGACAAATCATATTCAAAAAGAATTACACAATTTTGATTTAAATATTGGCGGACAATTACAATCAAAATCGCTTATACCCGATGATGAAAAGAAAAGATATTTAATTAGTTCCATAATGGAAGAAGCAATTGCTTCAAGTCAAATAGAAGGTGCTGTTACTACACGAGAAAAAGCAAAAGATATGCTCAGAAAGAATAAAAAACCAAAAACAAAATCTGAGCAAATGATATTAAATAATTTTATAACAATAAAGCATATTGTCGAAAATAAAGACAAAACTTTAACAAAAGATGCTTTATTTGAGATACATAAATTAATAACACATAAGACATTAGATAATCAAGAAGATGAAGGTAAATACAGAGCACATAATAAAATAAATGTAGTAGATGTTGTTGATGGCGAAATTGTTCATACACCACCGGACTATAAAAATATTGAAGGTTTAATGAATAATTTATTTAATTTGTTCAATGAGAATAATAATGAACAGTTTATACATCCAATAATAAAAGCCTGTATTATTCATTTTATGGTAGGTTATATTCATCCATTTATAGATGGTAATGGAAGAACAGCAAGAGCATTATTTTATTGGTTTTTGTTAAAAAATGGGTATTGGCTTACAGAATACTTATCCATTTCGAGATTAATTGCAAAAAGTAAAACTCAATATGCCTTGGCATATTTGTATAGTGAAATTGACGAAAATGATATTACATATTTTATCAATTACAAAATTAAAATGATGGAATTAGCCTTTGAAAGTTTAAGAGAATATATTCAAAGGAAAATTGAAGAGAAAAAACAGTATATTCATTTTCAAAAAATCAAAGGAATAAACGAAAGACAAGCTTTAATATTAAAATGGACTTATGAAGAACCTGATATTTTATTCACAACCAAAGAAATAGAAAATAGATTTCGTGTATCAAATCAAACAGCAAGAACGGATTTATATGAATTAAAAAATAAAGGATATTTAGATATTATTGATTTGAATAAAAAAACAAAAGCATTTTGTAAAAGTGATAAATTTGAAGAAATTATTAAAAAAGAACTACCTACAACAAAAGCTATACGTAATGCGGGTATTAATGGTAAAATAGAAAGATTATGAAAGCAATAAAAGTAAGTAGTAAATTGAAAGTGTGGCGTTTCAAAAACCCGCACTACGCATAGCCAAACCGTTATCACCAATATAAATAAAGAGAAATATAATGTCAAAAATACCATTTACAGTTTCAGCTAGAACTGCACGATTAATAGGGCGAGAAAATGTTGCAAATGCAGAGGGTGCAATTATTGAACTTGTAAAAAATACTTATGATGCAGATGCCACAGTATGTATACTTGTGTTTGACTATGTGTATAAAGATATACCACAAATATTACCTAAAGAAGAATATAATTATCTTAAAAGCAAATTTCCCAATATTCAAGATTATTATATGCTTTCTGATGACAACAGATATATAATTAAGCGCAATGTTTTGAATAACAATCAACTTGTTGAGATTTTCAAACAATATAGGCTTTTATACATAATAGACAATGGCGAGGGAATGACTGACGAGATTATTAAAGAACATTGGATGACCATAGGAACCGATTTTAAACAACAAAATATTTTTTCCCAAAAGGGTAGAATTAGATCTGGCTCTAAAGGGATTGGCCGATTTGCTTTAGATAGGCTTGGAGCAAAAAGCGAGATGATTACTAAACCGAAAGAAAAAGATATTATATTTAAATGGCTTGTTAACTGGGATGAGTTTGAATCGTTTGGGGCAAAAATAAATGATATTACAGCTGATTTATCAATAATTTCAAATAAGAATTATGGTAATTTAATTGAAGATTTAATTCTTAATAAAACCATTTTGAATATTGTTAAAAAAAATATTACTTCAAACGGAACCACCTTGGTTATTAAATCATTACGAGATATTTGGAAAGATAATGATATCGCAAACTTATTTAGTAGTCTTGAAATTTTAACTCCGCCAAACAATGAGCAAAAGTTTCGTATTTATTTGTTTGATACAAAATCTATTAAAAAATATGGTCAAGTCGAAAATGCGGAATATGATGATTATGATTATAAGGTTGAGACGCAATTTGATAATGACAAGAAAAATGTCCAAATTACAATTAACCGGAATGAAATAAACAATGATTTGCTAGATAAAGATATTTTCAAATATCCGGAAATGAAAAAATATCCTTTTGATAAGGATACATTTGAAAAAGGTACATTCAGCTATAATAAAACTGTCTATGAACTTCTTCCGGGATTAAAAGACATTCCAAATATAGAGGACAAGATAAATAAATTAGGTGAATTTAAATTTACATTTTATTTTTTGAAAAACACAATCGGAGGGAAAGAAGATCAAGAAAAATATTTTTACAAAGAATTTAATTCTTCTCAAAGAAATAAATGGTTTGCAAAATTTGGAGGGATTAGAATATTCAGAGATGAATTTAGGGTACGTCCATTTGGAGAGATAGATAGTAGTGCTTATGATTGGCTTTTTTTAGGAGAACGACAAGGCAAAAGCCCGGCAGCAGTTAGTAGAAAGGGACAATGGAAAGTTCGTCCGAATCAAGTTGCTGGAACAGTAAAAATATCAAGACTTTTAAATAAAACTCTTGAAGATAAATCCAGCAGAGAAGGATTGCAAGAAAATGAGTTCTTTTCATTATTTAAAAATATTCTTATTGCAATCATAAAAGAATTTGAAAATGACAGAAGCACAATAGCATATTATTTAGATAAGTTATATAAAGAAAAAAAAGAATTTGAAGAAGAAAAACGACGTGCTGAACAAATAATTCAGAAAGAAAGTAAACAAGGGAAAAAATCAAATGAAAGTAAAACGAAAGAAGAGCTATCTGAAGAGTTAGAGACATTTAAAAAAGGATTCAAGAAGCAGCAAGCTGATTTAGAGGAAAAAAACGAAGAATTAATGCGATTAAGAGCTTTAGCTAGTACAGGAATAGTTGTTACAAGTTTTTCACACGAGTTTGAAAGAATTAGTAATAAGCTTCATACTCGTACAGTTAATTTGAGAAACTCATTAAAGAAAATACTTGACAATAAGATTGTTGAAAAAGTTGAGAAACATCATAATCCATTCTATCAAATTGATAAAATAGAAAAACAAGATGAACAAATTAAACATTGGATTGATTTTTCCTTGGCCAAAATTAGAAAAGATAGACGAAAAAGAAAAAAAGAAAATATTGCAGATTATTTTAAACAATTTAAACAAACATGGGAGCCTATTGTACATGAAAAAGGAATTGTAATTAATATTAATGATAATAATCTAAATATTTCAAGAAGATTATTTGTTATGGATTTTGACACCATATTTGAAAATCTTTTGGTAAACTCTATAGAATCATTTAATCAACCAAATGGTACAGGAAAAAGAGAAATTGATATTGAAATAAAAGATGGAAAAGAATATTTTGAAATTATATATAAAGATAGTGGGAAAGGCTTAATTGATGAATATAAAAAAAATCCATATAAAATTTTTAATTTAGAAGAAACATCAAAAAGAGACAATACAGGTAAAGAAATAGGTTCAGGTATGGGAATGTGGCTTGTAAAATCAATAGTTGAGGAATATGATGGCAGAATCAGCTTTTTGAAAAACTATAAAGGATTTGGGATTATTATTAAAATAAAGAAACAAAGATATTAAGAGGTATTAATCATGGATAAAATTAAATTTAAACTGGGAATTATTGATGAATATCAAGATGATATTGATGATTTTAAAATCTTTTTTGAGAATGATTTTGAAATTGTTGAAATAGAATTAAAAGACACTGTCGAAGATATAGTCAATGAAATAGTACAGGCTAAATTAGATGCTGTTGCAATTGATTATAAACTAACAGAACACAACTCCAAAATGCAATTTAATGGTAATGAAATATTTAATTATATTGAAAATAAATTATACAAATTTCCTGCATTTATACTTACCAACTATGTTCCTGATGCATCTCAAAGTGATATATCTGATGAGTTTAAAATTATATCTAAACGCTGGTTAAAAACCGGTTCGGAAGAAGGAAATGAATTAATTGAAAAAATTAAAAATGCTATTATAAAATATAAACAATTAATTCAGATTTCGGAAGAAGAATTAATTTCTTTAATGAAGAAAAAAGCTGAAAGCAATCTCTCTGCAAAAGAGGAAGAA
>WGCV01000044.1 GCA_015493615.1 Melioribacteraceae bacterium | reverse complement strand
ATGACTGCCATTAGGAAAAAGTTGACTTAAGTTATTAAAGAACAACAGGTTAACTAACTGCCAAGCTGTTAATTTTAGACAAAAAACCATGTAAGAAAATCTTACTCGTTCTATTTGTAGCGCAGATTGATTAGTGAGCTTGCGAACGGTTAATCTGTGGCTGCAATTTAGCATTATGCTATTTTTTCGCAGATTGCAAGCAATCTACGTTACAAAAAATAGTATTTTTCTTAAAAATTTTAGATTAGAAAAAATTCTAATGACAATTTTGGGATAAAAATTTTTTTATTGATAATTTTAGACTAAAAAACAGAGATTTTAATTGAATCCTTTAAGGATGCTAAGCCCGTTTTTATTATTTTTCATTTTTCAAATTTTTTTCAGAAGGTAAAAATGAAAAATATTTTTTTGATTCTGGTGCTTTTCTCTACAACATTATTTTCCCAAAATAAAATTTTTGTTACTGTCGCTGATTCAGTGAACCATTCTCCGCTTATCGGCGCAAATGTCTTTTTGGCGGAACTTCAAACCGGCGGGGCTACTGACGTAAACGGTAAGGTAACACTCGGCAACATTCCTTCGGGAAGTTTTGTATTAACCGTTTCTTATGTGGGTTATAAATCCAAAAAAATCAGCGTTAAATTTACCGGCAAAAACAGAGTTAAAAACATTAAGATATTTCTCGCTCCGAAAGCAATAAAATCCGATCAAGTAATTATTACTTCAACGAGAACCAACGGCGTTGCCGACGATTCACCTATAAAAGTTGAAGTCCTCGGACTGGATGAAGTAAACGAGGAAATCGGAATCCGTCCCGGGAATATTTCCAAACTCCTTAGTGAAACCAGCGGTGTAATGGTTCGGCAGTTATCACAAGTATCGGGAACGGTCAGTTTCAGACTGCAGGGACTTCCGGGACAATATACGCAGCTTTGCGTTGACGGTATGCCCGCTCCGGCTACGCTATCATCGGGACTGACGCTTCTGCAGATTCCACCTTTGGATTTAGAGCAAGTTGAAGTGGTTAAAGGACCATCTTCGGTTTTTTACGGTAACGGTGCTGTAGCGGGATTTGTAAATCTTGTAACCCGCAAGCCCTCTGCAAACGGCGGACTTGAGCTTTTGCTGAATCGCACAAGCAGGAAGGGAACCGATTTAAGTTCGTTTTACTCCAATAAATTTAATAACTTGGGAGTAACTGTTCTGACGTCCTTCAGCAATCAAAGCCCTGTTGATGTTGCAGGAAACGGTTTTACCGATATTCCCGCGTTTACACAATTCCATATTGCGCCTAAAATCTTTTGGACAATTGATAAAAAATCTAATCTGGAATTCGGACTGAATACCTTTTATGAAAACAGGCTTGGCGGAGATATTTACGCTGTTAAAAACGGGAGCAGTTCGGCACATCCTTATTTTGAAAGGGAAAAATCGAACAGATATGGCGCTTTGCTTAAATACAAAAGACGCCTCAGCGAAAATTCCGAAATTAACTTCAACAGTAATTTTTCATATTATAATCGTAACAGTTCGTTTTCGGAGATTCATTTTTCCGGGAAAAATCTGACCGGTTTTTCCGAATTGTCTTTACTGAAGGGAATCGGCGCTCATAAAGTTGTCGCGGGAATTAATTATTCCAAAAATTATTTTGAAGAAACAGATGTACCGAGATACGACATCTACAATTTTGATAATTCCATTTGGGGTTTCTTTGCTCAGGACGATTGGGAAATTTCCAAGAAGTTTATTGTCCAGCCAGCTTTGAGAGTAGATTTAATGAAGAATTATTCTCATGTATATTTACCGCATGTTTCATTGATGTATAAGTTAACCGATAATTTCTTAACCCGTGTTTCTTTTGGCTCGGGATATAAAGTCCCGACTGTTTTTGATATTGAGATTGACCCGCAAGCAATTATAGGGCACAAGCTGGCGCCGGACGGAAAAATTGCACGGGAGACTGCTAACGGAATTAATTTAGATTTTAATTACAAGCTGATTATAGATGAGTTTGTGATGAAGATTAATCAGTCCTTTTACTATGCGGAGGTCGGCAATTCGCTTGCCATAAAACCCGCCGATCCGAACGATCATCCTTCGTTATTGTTTTATAACGGCGCTACCCTTAAGAGTAAGGGGTTTGATACAAACCTTTATCTTGCTTTGGACGAGCTTGAATTTTTTGCCGATTATTCTTTTACCGATGTTACCAAAACAGTTGAGGAAGAAACAAAACCGTTGTTTTTTACACCGCGGAATAAATTGAATCTTACATTAACTTATGAGGAGGAAGGGAGCTGGAGAACAGGCGTCGAAGCTTTTTATACCGGAAAGCAATATCTTGAATCGGAAGATTATTCAAGGGCGTATTGGCTGTTCGGCGTTATGTTTGAAAAATATTTCTCGAATTTTTCCGTTATTCTAAATGTTGAAAATTTGACGAATGAACGCCAGAGCAAGTATGAAAAAATTGTGGAAGGGATAGTAACCAATCCGTCATTCAAAGATATCTATATGCCGATTGACGGTATTGTCGGAAACATCGCCGTAAGGATAAAGATTGATTAGAGCAGAGTTAGCAGAGAACAAATTTCCTTTTTAGTTAATGGGAATTTGCTCTCTCGAACTTTAAGTTTCTCAGATAATAAGTCTTGCCGTTGTATTCACTCTTAATCAACCGGTTGGATTTTAGCAGCTTGTTTAAAACCTCTTCGTCTGAATTTTCTTTTTTCATCAGTTCAATTACCGCTTCTTCCCGCATGGGATGAACGGCGGTTATATTCAGCAAGTCTTCGGCAAAGTCGCCGGTTGATGAGAAGGCGTTTCCTTCGTAACCCGTGATTAGCTCGACATCCAAGTTGTACTCTTTGAAAATTTGGTATGCGTTGTTAAGCTCCTTTATTTCCGGCGGTAGTACGCTTTCAACCGCCGGAGGTCTTGTCGGTATTGTTATATACGCGTTGGCGGGATTTAATTTTTTTAAAAAAGCGGAAACCTGACAGAAATTTTCCTCGGTGTCGTTAATGCCCTTTACAAGCATTGTTTCGGTTACGAGGTTTCCCTTAAACTTTCCGGAAAATTCCAATAGCCCGTTTAATATTTTATCCAAGTCCAAGCTGCCGTGAGGTCTGTCAACCTTATGCCAAATCTGTTTATCAACGGCGTCAACTTTTACGGAAACCCAATCTGCCGCGCTCAGTTCGTTTCTGACTTCTTTAATGTCAATAAGAGATGAGTTTGTAATTACCGCGATTGGTATTCCCAAATCTTTAAGCGCTCGGATTGTTTTTCCCAAGTTAATATCGAGAGTCGGTTCGCCATCAGGGACAAATGTGATGTAATCAATTTTAACCGAGTCGCCTAATTTTACAATATGTTCCTTAACAGCATTAACGATTTGTACTGTGGAATAATATTCTTTTCTGATGTGGGATAATTTTAACGTATTGCCTAACTGGCAGTAAACTCACGTGTATGAACATTCCTTCGGCGGGATATTATTCACTCCCAAACTCATGCCTAATCGACGTGAAGGAACCGGTCCGAAAATCATTCTGTTCTCCGATAAAATTCTTTTTATACCGGGAAACTAAAGCATAATAAAATTTAGAATCAATAAAATAAAAAAGCCGGAACATTAACTGCTCCGGCTAAAATAAAAGCTGAAATTAAATTTACATCTTTTCGATTTTCTTATTTAATCTCATCTGTTCGGCGAGTTCTTTAATTTCAGTAAGGTCTCTTACCATTTCACTCCAGCCGTACCATAAAGCGTAATCGGGACTTGCATGGAATGTGCCTTGGAAAGTTCTCATACGATGTTCCAGGAACATAACGAAGAGTTTCTGTTCTACAACGGTCGGGGCGTCGTGGAATGTAAGAAGCTGAGGATACTCGACGCCTTTGTTTTTGATTGTGCCGTCTTTGTATAATCCGGCTACAACATTGATTGCGGCTGCCATTAAACTGTCGGCTTTCTGAATCATCTGATCGCCTTTTTCAAGTTCGCCTTTGGCGAAATTTCTTGAATGACATTGCGTACAAGTATTAAGCATCTTGTCTCTTTCTTTCTGCCAATCTTCCTGAGTTAATCTCGCTAAGTCTGCCGCTTTTACTACTGCAAGTAGGGGAGTCGGTTTGCCTTGCGGATCTAAAACGCCGAGAGCTTTCAAAATTGTTACGCGATCGTTAGCCCACTGTGGATTGTCTTTGGGTAACGGAAGTCTGACGGCGAGGAATCCCCATGCTGTGCGCACATTGTGATTACCGTTCTGCATGTGGCAATCCTGACAAGTCGGAGCTGGAGTATCGGCAGGTAATGCGCCTGTTTGTTTCAGTAAAAATCTAACGCCGTGTTTCGAGGATGTGTACATTTCCCACTGCGGATGGTCAAAACCCATGTGGCAAGTCATACAAGCTTGCGGCTGTTTTGCTTCCTTAACCGAAAAAGTGTGGCGTGTATGGCATGCGTCGCAAGAAGCGTGTCCGTATCTCGAACCTTCTTTTCTAAGTCTTGCAAGTTCTTTGTCGGATTTAATCCCTATTTTGTGGCAAGAGCCGCATCCTTTTTCCCCTTCGATTAAAGGAGATGGCTGCATGTGAATTGTAGGCATTGCCATTAAAGTTCCCCAACCTTTGGAGTGCTTTCCGGCAAGAAACTCCGAAGTCTGTTTCTCATGGCAGTTTCCGCAAGTTTCGTATGTGGGAAGTTCTGCTTTCATGTAGTCTGTCATGGTTGTGTGTTCGTCGCCGTGGCAAGTAGCGCAGTCAACATCATTCTTAAAATGCTTGCTGTGCTGCCAATCTTTCACTACATTAGGAGTAACTTTTTTGTGGCAGTCAACGCAATTCTGAGCCGTAGAAATTTGGGAGAAGGCAAAAAATGTAAAAAATGCAACTATAAATAGTTTTCTCATAGCGCCTCCGCTTATGTTTTACTTTTAGTTAGTTAATCTTATACAAAATATCTTTTTTTTAATAACATTTCAAACAATTTTAAAAAATCAAGTTTGAAAGCCCAAATTTTATTTTTGCCGACAATTTTTTGAGATTTGAGGAGTATAAAAAAAAAGACTGTCCGAAAAAAGTTTAGTATTCCGAACAGTCTTTGAGTGAATGAAATTCTTATCTGAGTATAACCATTTTTTTTGTGATATTTAATTTTCCGCTCTGCAAGGAATAGAAATAAATACCGCTCGATAAATTCAATCCTTCCGCGGATGGGTTGAAACGGACATTGTAATTCCCGCCGCTGAGAGTTTGATTAACCAGTACGGCAATTTGCTGACCGAGTGAATTATATACGGTAAGTTTAACATTCGATTGCGCAGGGACTGAGAAACTAATCATCGTAGAGGTTTGCGCTACTTCTCCCTTTGAAAAAGGATTCGGGTAGTTTTGCTTCAGAGTAAATTTAACGGGATTTGTTTGAGTTGACGCCACGCCGTTCGGCTCGGGTATAACTGCGGAAGCCCAGCTCATGGGGTAAACCCAATTCAAACTGTCGGTTAATACTTGTCCGGAAGTGTAAAATTCCAAACCGGAATTTCCACCGACCACATAACTGTCGTCCAGCAATCTTCCGGTAATTGTTTTGGAGAAAAATCCTTCAGTCTGTTTTACTGCCGAGTAATTATTTAAGTTTACAATATAATCCGCCGAGAAAAAGTTGGATAAGAATCCGTTAACATAAAGCGTCGAATCGTCAATCTGGATAACATGACTTGCTTTCAGAGAATCCGGAAACATTATTGACGATTTCACGGCAAGGGAGTCTTTATCAATAAAATCAAGCGTCCCGTAGTTTTCGGCGCCGCTCCACGTTCCCCACGACCATGAAACGAGATCGCCGTTAAATAGTTTTATCATGTCAACGGTGTTCAACCTTGTTTCAATTGTGTAATCGAAAGAATGCGTTGTTTTATTAAATAGTCTTACCGAGTTCCCGACGCCGGCATACCAGTCTGCCATTGCAACTGCGGCGTATTCGGAATTAAAATCGCATGTTCCTTGCGGGTTACCTACGACGCCGTCGGCAATGGGGGATTGCACGGTTCCGTTGAGGTAATTTACAACCTGCACATGGCCGGTTCCCGCCAATGTTACCAAAGCCGTTGAATCGCTGATTCCCAAAACAGTATAGGCATTTCCAAAAGTTTCAAGAGGAATTACCAGCGCGCCGTTTTTAAAAATCATTGTGTCCTGGTTTGTGATATAATCTGTAAATAACTGATCGGGAAAAATTTGAAGCGCATCGTAGCCGTCCGTGTAGTTGCCTGAACTAACCACAAAAAAACGGTTGTTGTAATGATAGACTTGATTCGCAAAATCAACGAGCGTGTAAACATTTTCAAAATTAGTTTTTGAATCAAAATCGTAGAAGCCGAGTTTATTCGCGTTTATATAAACTAACGCTTCGCGCGGCATCTGTGCGAAAAGTGTAGCCGAAAAAAGCAGAATTAATGTGAAGAGTTTTTTCATAAATACCTCTGATTATTTTGTTATTAAAGAAATTTTACCGGGATTTAACCCGGCGTTGAATGTTTTAATTTTTTTGCCCGCAAAATTAAAGATTACAATTTCGCCGTCTTGAAGGAAATCTTTAGGGTTGGTTAAAAGTATTTCATTATCCATTTCATCAAAGAATATCGAATATATTACTCCTGTAATCGGGTTTACTTCGCTTCCTTTTATAAATGTGGAATCGCTTAAGGAAAAATTTTTAAGGTTTATCGTTTGTAATCCTTCGCCGTTTATAACAAAGAGTTTGTCGTCGGCAATAGCGGCTTTGCCCGGGTTCAGCCCGATTAATATTGTGTCCGCAGGTATTAGCGTTGCGGCGTCGATTCTTGTTACAGCTCCGATTCCGGCGGGGTCGTACTTCCCTATGGAAACCGCGTAAACATAAGTTCCTCGGCTTAGCATTACATTCGGATTTTGCCAAACCGGAATTGTTGAAACAACAGAGTGAATGGCGGTGTCAATTACTGAAAGAGTTTTGCCTGTTCCGAATCCGGAATTTGCGACAAATAAATTCTTGCCGTTTAATGCAAGTCCTTCCGGTTTTGAACCGACCGGAATTGTTCTTACGACATTCATTCTTGAGGGATTGATTTCAACGACAAGATCGTTCAAAGTTGAAATATATCCGTGAAGCGAATCTGTAATAATTATATTGCGCGGGCTTCCGTAATCGCTGAAATCGATAAATCCTTCCGACTTGAAATTATCATCCGAAATCACTTCAATCTTTTTTGATTTGTCCACCGCGATAAAAACTTTACCGCAGCAAACAGACATATCGTTAGCCGTGTCGCCCAAGTTATTTCCCTGATTTGCGGAAGCGTAAACATTCTGCTCGGTTTTTCCGTTGTTCAAATCGTAAAAAGTTAAGGAAGAATTATTTTGTCCGTACAGTCCTTCGTTGACTATAAGATAACCGTTCTGCGAATGTTCGGGAGGAATCAAAGGGAGCGTATTTTTTTCGCATCCCGAAAACAAAAGCATGATAATCAGCAGTGGAAAAATCAATAATATTTTATAGAGACTTTTGCGAAATATGGAATTGTCATATTGAATTCGCCAAAGAGAAAGTAGGACGCCTTCCCAAATATCTCTAAATTCGGTAAAATTACTAGTTTTGAGATTCTTCATTCCGCTTTGCTCCATTCAGAATGACATATTACTTGTTTATGCAAAGACTTCTTATAATTAAGATTCATTAAAAAACTCCAAATTGAATATCAAGTACAAAAGAACGACGGGGCATAGGATAAGATTGAATTACGAAATAATCCGTATTAAAGAGGTTGTAAACGTTTAAGGTAACGCGGGATTTATATTGTCCGATTAGGAGCGAACGGGAAATCGAGAGATCGGTTAGAACATAAGAGTCCAGAGTGAACCTCGGATTATTGTCGCTTGTAAAATAACTTTTGTCCGTATAGACAACGTCAAGTGAGGTCGAATATTCAGCAATGTTGATAGTCGCTCCGAAGGAAAGGCGATTTTTCGGTGTATATACAAGCTGCTTGTTATACGCTTTGTCGCCTTCTCCCGCATAGTATGTGTTTATTGTAGAATTATATACGTAAATCAGATTAAACATTAACTTGTTATTTAACAATCTAACATTTGAAGAAAGCTCTATCCCCTCTGATTTTATTGAGCGAAAGTTGCGAGGAATCTGCAAAGCCAGTCTTGTAGGCAGCCAGACGATTTTGTCTTTCCCGTTAATTCGATAAAGAGAGAGGGACCCGCTAATGTTCGGCGCGGGTGAGTAATCAAAAGTTAAATTTATTGTCTTATATTTTTCCCCTTTGAGTCTTGTCTCGGAAAACATTCGGGAGTAATATATTTCGGTAAAATTCGGTTCTCTGTAATTATCCGCATAATAAAATTCTAAGGAAAGGTTTTCCGTATATTCAGGTACTGCAATGAAGCCGGATTTAAAGGAGAAATAGCCGTAACTTGTTTTATCCTTGATGTAGTTTTCCTTTGAAATTGAGTAACTGCCGCCCGCGTAAGGCTTGAATGATTTGAAAAAAGGCATTGTCGAAATCAGTTTGGAAGCCGAAACAAAAAGAGAACCAAAACTACGATTTGCGTAATTCTTCTCTGTCGCGGAATTTATATCCGGATTTAGCATGGACATTTTTCCATAGAGTAAATGCGCTCCGGCTTTGATGTGGATTGACCGAAGTTTGATTGACAAACTATTGTTGAACTGCAATTCATTAATAGAGCTTTTATCTTCGGTGCGAAAGATGTAAAGTTCGTTTAAAGGATCTGTAATTACAAAACTCTGCCGGTTAAAACTTATCGAACTCTTTAATCCGATTTTGGGTAATAATCTGTAAAATAAGTTTCCCACTGTAAGGAAATTTTTAGAGCTCGAGCGGGCGTGAGAAGAATTATAATTATTTGAAGCTACAAAACCGGGAAGCCCGTTATTCATAGTTGAAAAATGCGAATAGAGTTTGATAAAACCTTTTTTGAAAAATTTGTTAAATGAAGCCGAAGCGAAGAAACGGGAATAATCCGCGTTCTCTCTTTCCCGTATTTTACCATCATAATTATAACTGTAATTATTCCGGGAATAGGAACGTTCAAGACTTAGGGATAACGAATTTTTCCCCTTTACGAGTCCGGACTTAAAATAAAATGTTTGACCGAGCAACTCGTTAATTTTACTCCCTATTAAAAAGGAATTGGAGCCGGGCGCTGTTCCCGAAATAAGTTTTACCACGCCTCCTGCCGCAGAGAAGCCGTCAACTCCGTTTTTATAATATTCGGCTTCGTCGATTGAATTTATACCGATGAGGGAAAAATCGAACGAGCCGCTCCTTAAATCGTTGACTTTTGTTTCGTTGAATAACACCAGTGTGTTGTCGCTGCTCATACCGCGAGCCGAAACGGTTTTGAGGCTTCCTTCTCCGCCGTAACTTTTAATTCGAATCGTCGATTTCTTTTCTATCAGTTCAGCGAGATTGTTAAACTTGGCTTTTTCTGCCGGAGAAATTGTCATCTGTTCTTTATCCAATTCTTCTTTGTCCGTTGAAACGCGAACTGTGCCTGTCTTAAAAATTTTAGGATAGAGAATAATTTTTTTCGATTTCAATATTTGGGTAAGCGCCACTTTTTTCGGGACAAAAGCAACATGCGAAAATTTTAATGAATCATCGTTCAAAAACGGGGCGAGAGAAAACTTTCCGTATTGATTAGTCGTCGCCGAATACTTTTCTCCGCTAACTACCGCCGCCGCTACCGGTTTTCCTTGAGCGGATAACACTTGGGCGGTTTGTCCCTCGGCTGAAATTGAAAGAGCCAAAAGAAAAATAAATTGAGCGACGATATGTTTTTTTGAAATGAGCATTATTTAATTATCAAAAACTTTGCGGTTGAACTGAATCTTTCCGTCTTAGCTTCTACGAAATAAATTCCGGCTGATAGATTTTGAGCGTTGAATTTTAGAATCTGTTTTTCTGAAATCGAGCCGGTTAAGCGCCTAACAAAAATTTGTTGTCCCAGTATATTGTAGAGTGTAATTTCCGTGTTCCCCTTGCTTTGGACTTCAATTGAAACCGACGAACTTTTGCTTTTCTCTACCGGATTTGGGAAGACATTGATTTGGAATTCATAAGGACCGCTGTCGTTTTCTCTATCCTCAATTCCGGAAATAATATCGGCGCTATGTATTGCCGCAACAGCGTCCAAGTCAAAGCCGTTGGCGGTATAGTCGTAATAGGGGTTTGAAGTATCGGAAAGAATAATCGAAGTAATATCGGTAATTTTTACAAAATATGCCGTATCCAATCCGACGGTCGCCAAATCGAAACTGTCTCCGCCGCTGGAGTCGGGATTTGTCGGGTCTGCGGAGCCGTTTGTCGGAGTAACGCCCGCGCAGCCGTTCAGAGTAAGGGAATCGAACGGGAACTCAAAAAAGTTAACTCCGTCCTTGCTTACCGCTACTTTTCCCGGCTCGGCAAAAATTTCTCCGGCTCTTGGTCCGTAAAGGATTTGGAAAGCATTTTCAAAAACGGTAAAGTCGGGACCATCGCCGTCAACAATTGCGTTATTTGTAAAGGCGAGAACAATTTCCCCGCCAAGTCCGAGCGAGCAAATGTCGTCGGGAGAAACAGCTGGAACGGTATAGGATGCGTTACTCGCAGGCGGTCCCAGAACGTTATCCGGAAAATAAGGGGGATTCTGGTTTACCCAAGAGCCTGTTCCTTTTATAAAGAGGGCAACTGAATCGGCAAAAGGATCGCTTTGCGCAAAAGCAGAATTAAATGTAATTAATGTTAAAAATAATAAAATTAAGTTTTTCATTTTCCAACTTGTTGATTGATAAAATACTATTATTGTGAAAATTTAATCTCTCGAAAAACCTTCGAGGTTTTTTAATATTCAGCAAATATTGAAAATTCGTTTTCGTTTTATACATAGTGAATTTTTAATAAATCAAGTAACCTGGAATGTTGATCTATTACTGAATTTCGAGAACAAATTTGTTTTAAGTATAATAAGAATGTTATTAGCTTGAAAATTTAACCTGAGGGAAAATCAAAACTATAAAGGAGAATCGTAAATCAATTGATGATTCGAGAGATTTGTAAAGAAATGAGTTCTATACAATTTCAATCTTACCTTTCCCGCGAAGGCTGATCAATCGATTTACGGCAGGTCTCCTGGCTTAGGACTTTCATAAACGCCTTCCCGTTAAAAAACAGTGGCAAAATGCTTATGAAATTAATATCCTTTTACAGTTGCGGGGCAGCTCCGGACTTTCACCGGATTCCCTATTAAGATTAAATTATCACCGTAATCATTTCATAGAACCGGAACAAAAATATGATTTTTAAAATTAATCCCAAAATTTATTTTATAGGGACCTTGCAAATCCTGAATTTGTCATATTGAGTCCGCGAATCCGCCAAGGCGGAGGAGTGGGAGCCGTCTGAAATATCTCTAAATTCGGTTTAATTACCGGTTCTGAGATTTTTCTTCCGCACCGCCTTGGCGAAGGATCAGGATGCATATAAATTAGGTTATGCAAAGCTTTCTATTATTGCAAAAAGGTTAAGAATCAACTGAACTCGCTTGATTGTAAAAAAAATCCCTACTTCTCAAATTATTTTTAAAGCTTGTTTTCGAGCTGAAATCAAAGTTTTTTTTGTTGAGTTGTACATAATTCCGAATTCCAAACAACAACCGTTTGATTTGCAGAGAAACACATCTTATAGTGTAATAGAAAAATTTATAAAACTATCACTGCTTTTACGAGGATTTTTTTAGCAAAAGAAATGTTTATACAAAGTTTAATCTTATTTTGAATTTATTAGAGTGATATGATATGACAATCAGGTTGAGCAAAAAAATTGTTATCCCGATATTATTGTTTTTGATATATGCTTGTTCCGATAATACGAAAATCTGGGTTCCTAACGGGACAACGCTTCAGGGCGTAAAATATAAGTTGGCGTTAAGCGATTCATCCGCAATCTTACAAAAAAGAGGCGATTTGTTTACCCTTATCTCTCCGGCTGATAGTTTAATTACCGAAAAATTTAATATCGTTTATTCTTCCGTTTCTCCAAAAGCAGATGAATATTTATTACGCCACGCCAATCAGGAAGTATCATCTACGGCAAATCCCAATATTACGGAATATTATCGCGTTTCAGACAAAAATGTTTTTTTCATAGGTTATTCATCCGACGATTCTTCAAAAGGTTTTACGGTTTTTGAACCGCCGCTTACGATTGCCTCTTCGGAAAATAGAGGGAAAAATGAATCATCCGGAATTATGAAAACATTCAATCCGCAAACGGGACAATTTGAAACCGGTAATAAAACAGCAATAATTATTCAAAAGAATAGCGATTTAAAGATTAAAAACGACGAGGGGAAAATTATTAACTGCGCATTAAAAAAAATTACGATTAAACAGGATAGAAGTATTTCATACGGAAGCGACAATTTAATAATTCCCGACGCGGTGGTAATTGAATCGCAATCGCTTGTTGATAACGAGGGGTTCCCCATTGCGGAATGGTCGATTAAAAAAGAACCGGATAATAATTCGCATAACAAATTTCACATAGAACTGACAAAATATTCCAAAAGTCGAATTGACCAAAATTAGATATAGGAGCAGAAATGAAAAGAAGTACCGCAGTTTTGCAAATATTATTTATCGCTTTATTTTTCTTAAGCGCGGACGTCTTCGGTCAAGCTCAATTAGTTCAGAGTTTTATCGAAGAAAATAATGCGGGAAGTAATGTCTTCGGCTACTCGGTTTCGACCGCCGGAGACGTAAATAACGATGGATACGACGATGTAATAGTCGGCGCGGTGGGCTATAAAAACCATACCGGAGAAGCTTATATTTATTACGGCGGAAGTTCAATGGAGGCAAACGCAGACGTTACTTTTACCGGAGATAATGAACATGACGAATTCGGTTATACGGTATCAACAGCGGGAGACGTGAACGGCGACGGTTATGACGACGTTATTATAGGCGCTCCGAGGACTTACAGCAATACGTCTGTCGGAAGGGCATATATTTATTTCGGCGGTAGCAGTATGGATAATACGGCGGATGTTTCAATGATTGGAGGCGTTTCCGGCGAAGGTCTTGGACGTTCCGTTTCGAATGCAGGAGACGTGAACAATGACGGTTATGACGATGTGATAATCGGAGAGCCTTCTTATAACTCATACAAGGGACGCGCTTTAATTTATTACGGTAGTGTAAATACAAGTATGGATAGCATAGCCGACGTTACTATTGACGGCACAGGGGAGTTTTTTGGCAGATCCGTTTCCTATGCGGGTGATGTTAACGGAGACGATACTTCCGACGTAATTATAGGCGAACCTGGCTTTGACAGATCTTTCATTTATTACGGCGGAAATTCAATGGGGGGAACTAATTACGTTAGATTGGACGGCGAGGCTTCAAGAGACAATTTCGGTATTTCCGTTTCTAACGCGGGAGATGTAAATAAAGACGGTTATGACGACGTAATTGTCGGCGCAAATTATTATGATTCCGAAAGAGGGCGGGCGTATGTTTTTTTTGGAAAGGATTCAATGTCTTCCCCTCCTCCGGCAGACGTTATAATGACCGGCGAAAACGCGGGCGATAGATTCGGTGAATCGGTCGCTTACGCGGGTGACGTAAATAAAGATACTTACGCCGACGTTATTGTGGGAGCTTGGGTTTACAGCACATACACCGGACGGGCGTATATCTATTACGGTAGTACCGGTACAAGTATGGATAATGTAGCAGACGTTACAATCACTGGCGAAACTACAAACAGTAATTTGGGTTATTCCGTTTCAACCGCGGGCGATGTTGACAAAGACGGCTACGACGATGTTATTGTCGGGGCGCAGAAATATTATTCTTGGCTCGGACGCGCTTATGTGCTGAAAGGAGCGGCTTCAATGGATAATTCGTTCGATGTAACGTTTACGGGTAAAAAAACGGATAATTGTTTCGGTTATTCCGTTGCCGCAGCGGGCGACGTTAACGGAGATAATTACGATGACATTATTGTAGGCGCCTATTATTATTCTTTTGGAACCGGGAGAGCGTATATTTATTTCGGCGGTTCGTCAATGGATGCTACTCCGGACTTAACGCTAACCGGGGTTGCAACAAATATACAATTCGGCGTTTCCGTATCAACTGCGGGCAATGTAAATGGCGATAATTATGATGACGTTATCGTAGGAGCGAACTATTACAATTCAAACACCGGACGAGCGTACGTTTATTTCGGCGGAAGTTCTATGGATAATAACGCGGATGTCGAAATGTCAGGCGAATCAACGGATAACTATTTCGGCAATTCGGTATCGACTGCCGGAGATGTAAACCACGACGGTTATGACGATGTAATTGTCGGCGCTCCAGGATATAATTCGTGCGACGGACGAGCATATATATATTTTGGGGATTCCAGCTCAACTATGGATAATACGGCGGATGTTATTCTGGAAGATAACGGATCGGGAGACTGTTATGGCATTTCCGTTTCCACTGCGGGAAACGTAAACGGCGATGATTATGACGATGTGATTGTGGGCGCGCATTATTATGCTGATGAATACGGCGTCGCTTATGTTTACTTCGGCGGAGATCCGATGAATACCGGCGCAGATGTAACGATGTACGGTGAAAACAAATACGACCATTTCGGTTACTCCGTTTCAACAGCGGGTGATGTAAACGGCGATAATTACGATGATGTTATTGTCGGAGCGATAGGATATAGCTCCCACACCGGACGAGCTTATATATTTTACGGAGATACCTTAACGTCAATGGATAATTCTGCGGATGTAACGATGGATGGCGAATCATCGGATAATTATTTCGGACGCTCGGTTTCCAACGCGGGCGATGTTAACCACGACGGTTACGGCGACGTTATTGTCGGAGCGGACGGGTATAATTCCAATACCGGACGAGCTTATGTTTATTATGGCGGAAGCTCGATGAACAATACGGCGGATATTACTGTAACCGGAGAAGGAACAAATGAATATTTTGGACTTTCGGTTTCCGGCGCGGGCGATGTAAACGGAGATAATCATGACGATTTTATCGTCGGTTCTTACAATTATCCTGAAAACGGAAAAGCATATCTTTATTCCGATTCAAACGCTCCGTTGCCTGTTGAACTTACTTCTTTTTCCGCAAAGGCAAATAATGGCATAATTAAATTAAATTGGGCGACAGCCACGGAAGTAAACAACTACGGATTTCAAGTAGAAAGGCAAAAGGAAAAAGTAAAAAGTGAGTGGAAAAATATTGGCTTTGTTGAAGGACACGGCACCAGCAACTCACCGAAAGAATATTCTTTTACGGATGAAAATCCGCCGAGCGGAAAAATTCAATACAGATTGAAACAAATAGATATAGACGGAAATTTTGAGTATTCGGAAATAGTAGAAATTCAAACAATCGCACCGTCAAAATTTGAACTGTTCCAAAACTATCCGAATCCGTTTAATCCGACAACGACAATAAATTACGCGGTGCCTTCCGTAGAGACAAGGCATGCCTTGTCTCTACAATTGATTGTTTACGACATTCTCGGAAGAAAAGTAGCCACGCTTGTAAACAAAAAGCAATCGCCGGGAAATTATTCCGTTCAATTTGACGCAAGTAAACTCGGTAGCGGAATTTATTTCTACAGATTGTCAGCCGGTGATTTTATTGCAACAAAAAAGATGATTTTAATTAAATAATAATCCGAAGGAGAAATACAATGAGACAGCTATTTTCTATAATTATTATTACGTTTTTTATCGCTACCACGTTATCTGCGCAAACCGAGTATTATGTCTCAACAAGCGGAAGCGACGTTTCAGGCACAGGTAGTTCCTCTTCTCCTTGGGCTACTTTACAGCATGCAATTGATAATGTCTCCGACCCTTCAACCGCAAATATCATTCACGTTGCCACAGGAACTTATACGGAAACTGTTTCAATAAACAGAAGTTTTAAAAATCTTACTATTTCCGGAGCGGGAGCTGAAACGACAACAATACAAGCCGCTTCAACTTCCTCTACCGCTTCAAACCGTGTCTTTACTATTACGAACGGACAAACAATTTTACTTAGCGGAATGACTATCCGATATGGTAAAACGCCTGCCAACGAAAACGGAGGCGGCGTTTACAACGGAACGGGCGCGCTTACGGTAACGAACTGTTCGTTTATTGATAACGAAGCGGCGTCTTTTGGCGGCGGTGTATATAACGAAGGAACGGTTAATGTTTCCAACTCCACATTTTCGGGGAATTCAGCCTCCAATTGCGGCGGAGGTTATGCCGACTACGACGGGGTTAAAGATGAAATAACCAATTGCACTTTTTTTAACAATAACAGTAATAACGGCGCAGGGATATTTTTAAATAGCGACTCATCTCCGGCTTCTTCTTATTTTGTTACAAATTGTAGCGTAGTCGGAAACGCAACGCCAAGCGGTTCAGGCGAAGGCGGAGGAATTTTTATTATGGGAGGAACGCTGTCAATTAAAAATACAATTCTGGCGAACAATAAGGCGAGCGGGAGCGATAATGATTTTTATACATATCAAGCGGCGGATGTTACCGATAACGGTTATAATATTGTTGAAGTTGTAAGCTCTAACAGCAATGAAGGCGGCGGTTATTCTTTTTCCGCAACGGGGGATTTAACGGGAACGAGCTTAACGTTAAATCTTTCGTCAACATTGGAGGATAACAATACAAACAACGGAACGCAGACGCTTAAAACAACTTCGAGCAGCGTTGCAATTAACGCTGGTAATTCTTCCGCCAACGGAACGGTATCAGTTCCTACGCAAGATCAGCGCGGCGCAAGTAGAAACGGAACAACGGATATTGGGGCGTATGAATATTATGACAATTCCGGAAGTACGCCTGTTGAACTTACATCTTTTTCCGCAAAGGCAAAAAATGGCATAGTTAAATTAAATTGGACAACAGCCACAGAAGTAAACAACTACGGATTTCAAGTTGAAAGGGAAAAGGCAAAAGGAGAAAGTGAGTGGGAGAATATTGGCTTTGTTGAAGGACACGGTAATAGCAATTCTCCTAAAGAATATTCTTTTACGGATGAAAATCCTCCGAGTGGAAATCTTAAATACAGATTAAAACAAATAGATATAGACGGAAATTTTGAATATTCGGAAATAGTTGAAATTCAAACAAGCGCGCCGTCAAAATTTGAACTGTTCCAAAATTACCCGAATCCGTTTAATCCGACAACTACAATAAATTATGCGGTGCCCGCCGTAGAGACAAGGCATGCCTTGTCTCTACAATTGATTGTTTACGACATTCTCGGAAGAAAAGTAGCAACGCTTGTAAATAAAAAGCAAGCCCCGGGAAATTATTCCGTTCAATTTGATGCAAGCAAATTAAGCTCGGGAATTTATTTTTACAGACTCTCCGCCGGAGACTTTATTGCAACAAAGAAAATGATTTTGATGAAATAGGAAAAAAGAAATACAAGCAGTTTCCAATTGTCCGGAACACGTTTGACCGGCAAAGTTGCGCAATGTTTATGGATGGTTTAAAATTTTTTTTTGTGTTCAATTTTTTAATTTATTTTTTTAAATTAAAACTAAAATGAAAAAAAGTTTTTACTCCATATTATTTCTCTTACTTTTTATATTTTGTCAGTTTTCATTATACGGTCAAATTAATATTGATTCTTTAAAAACATCAATAGATAATTCTAAAATTCCCTCCGAAAAAATCAGTAAATCTCTCGACTTAATTAATATTCTTTTAAAAAATGGAAATAGCGAAACTCTAAAATATCTGGGCTTAGCTGCCGAGTTGCTTGGAGAATATCCGGATAGTTTAGGGGAAGTAAGATTAAATAATTATTATGCAAGATATTATGTTCTTATCGGGCAATATAACAGAGCGACAGAGTATTTTTTATCTGCGATTAAAAAAAGTAAAAAAATAAATAATTCACTCGAACTGGGAAGAGCGCTGAACGGGCTTGCTCAATTAAATATTAGAATTGGAAATTATAAGAAAGGGATTTCGATATTTAATGATCTTTTGGAAAATGCTCGGAAAAACGATAATGAGGAAAATCTGGTTTTTTATTCAATTAATTTAGCAATGGCAAACGGGGAAGCGGGCAATCTTGACGAGGCGGAAAAATATTTACTCGATGTTTACAAGTCCAATCCGAAAAACATATTTTACAAAGCCGTTGCCGCCAACAGTTTAAGTTTTATTTACAACAACACCAAGAAGTACGATAAAGCATACAAATATGCGAAAGCCGCTCAAAGATTATCTACAGATAATCCCGATGTCGATTTTAAAATTGAAATTCTTACCAATTATTCAAATGCCTTAAAAGGACTTGGCAGAAACGAGGAAGCCGGAAAACTGATGTTCCGGATATTAGAACTTGCACGCAAAAATAATTATGTGAGAAAGGCAAATAATGAAGTTGGGAACATTGCATTGAATTATGCCGATATGGGTAAATATGAACCCGCATATAGATATTACAAAAAATTTTCCGAGCAGAGAGATTCGTTATTAAATGAATCGACAAATTCAAAAATTCAAGAACTTCAAATTAAATATGAAACCGAAAAAAAAGACAAAGAACTTACAGAAAAAAACTCTGCCTTAAGGGAGCAAAAATTATTTTTAACTTATTCAATTCTCGGAATAATATTGCTTATACTGGTTGTCGCTGTCATATCTTTTCTTTACAAAGATAAAAACAGAGCATACAAGGAGCTTGTGAGGAAAAATCTTGAAATTATTAAAAAAGAGGAAAATTACATAAAAGGAAGCAAAGCGGGTAATGAAGAGGGAAAATATATTTCATCCTCTTTAAGCGATAAGAAAAAGGAGAATCTAAACCAAAAGCTGAAAGAAAAGATTTTGGAAGAAAAAGTCTATCTTAACTCAGAATTGTCGCTTGGTAAGTTAGCGCAAAAGTTGGATGTTAACTCAAAATATTTGTCTCAATTAATTCATGAATATTATAACTCAAATTTTTCGGACTTTATTAACAAACAAAGAATTAATGAAGCGGTTCGTCTTTTAAGTAATAATTCGTACAGGCATATTTCTATGGAAGGCATTTCGGAAATGGTAGGATTTCATACAAAATCGTCTTTCAATATATATTTTAAGAAATTTATGGGAGTTACTCCCTCTTTCTTTGTCAAAAATTATGAAGAAGCCAGCAAGTTATAAATAGCTAAATTTCATCTCAACAAATCATTTTTCCCTAATCTTTAATTATTCAACTCTTCGTTAAAGTTGTTTGTAATTCCGAATTCTCTACATCTACTATTTGATTTCTCAACAATTGGAGTTTATAATAGAATATAAATTTCGGAGCCAAATATGTCAAACGGACATTTCCTTTTCCTAACTAATGTAAACGAAACTTTTTCAGCTTTATCCGATTACTCAAAACGATTCCCAAACACTGTGGATTTTCTTCTCCATTCCACAACAAACGAGTCCGAGCATTTTACCGATTTGAGAAATTTTAAGATTATTAACATACATCTGCGCGAAAATACAACTATTATTTTTTATCTTTCAGGCAATTTAAGTATTTATATTATTGATGAATATTTAAAAAAATTTCCCGTCGTAAGGCAAAAAGTTATCTGTGTTTTTTCGGCTCTGAATCTGTTTTTGCCCAAAGATTATCCTTCCTATAATTTCACGAGACAAACAATAAAAATTATCGAATCAAAATCGGAAGACTATCTTTTTCTCCCTGTTCTAATGACGGAAGAAGTATATGAGCGTTATTTCAAAAAAGTTGATGAAAAATATTTTGATAGCAAGGCGAATTTTCAATCGCTTGTAATTCCAAATGGAAATCTAATTGAAAAGATTATTGAAGTTTCATGCAATAATCGCAATAAAGAGAAAATTTACATAATTAATACAAATTATAAACTTGTTTTAGAAAAATTAGCGAGAATAAAAATCAGCAAATTTAAGAGAGTATTCACAAATATTGTCCCGAAAAGGAAACAACATCTAACCTGTATTGAAGCAATTAACTCCATGAACCGATTTGCCGAACAAATACCAATTCCTAATCTGCAAAATGTAAATATGTACGACGACCATAACTTATTCCGCAATAGTAAAGATGAAGTTACCGAACCAAATAGCATAATTTAATTAAATAAAGCTTGCTGAAAAACTTAAGAGAATATTTATACGACTGGTGTAGAATACTTTCATCGGGACTCAATTTATACGAGTTTTTCAGAATAAATTGTAATTCACCGTTGAATTTTCTTAAAACTGAAATCTTGCAGTTACATTTTTTGACATAATTCAAAAGAATTATTTCCCAAAGTCGTTTAAGATATATTTCCAATTTTTTACTTATCTTCAACTCCAAAGTTATAAGCCTAATTAATCCGATTCATCACAAAACTAACCTTTTCGTTACAATTTCAAAGACAAGTTGTTATGCTTATTCATCATCGCTCGATAGTATTATTGCCAAAAAAGTTAAGAATAAACTGGACGCGCTTGATTTGAAAATAATTTATTACTTCTCAAATTATTTCAAAAGTTTGTTTTTGAGCTGAAATCAAAAGGTTTTTTGTCGAGTTGTATATAATTCCGAATTCCAAACAACAACCGTTTGATTTACAGAGAAACCCCTCTTATAGTGTAATAGAAAAATTTATAGAACTTTCACTGCTTTTATGAGGATTTATTAAGCAAAAGAAATGTCTATACAAGGTTTAGTTAATTTTTTTGAATTTAGTTTAATATTATAAAGGAGTAAAAAATGGGAAAAATAAGGACGCTATTTTTTATAATATTTTCAATTGTGTTAGCGTTAAATGTTGAGCTATATGCTCAAGGAAATTCGCCGAAAAGCGCGTTAAACGAGGGCTTTGAAGGCGCTACATTTCCGCCAAACGGTTGGACGACAATTAATAACGATGGAGGGACTAAAGAATGGGTAAGATCTACATCCGGTCCTCATACGGGCAACGCCCATGCTTCCGTTTCTTATGAAAGACCTAATAACGACTGGTTAATTACGCCGAGACTTACGGTTGCAACCGGAGATCATTTTTCTTTTTATGCAAAATCGTCTGACAGTAATTACCCGGAAGATTTTAACGTAAAAATATCAAAATCCGGAAATTCGGTTGGCGATTTTACAATAACTCTTCAATCGGTTACGGGAGCTCCTTCGGCATATACTCAATACACTTACGACCTTGTCGGCGGAGGTTACGGTATTAATGACGGAGACAATATTTATATTGCGATTCAATGCGTTTCAAATGATGAGTTTGCTCTTTATATTGACGATGTTGCAGGACCCGCCCTTTATTCTACTTCAACGCAGCCCGGAGATCCTTCAAATCCAAGTCCGGCAGATGCCGCTAAAGACATCGCTCTATCCGGCAGCCTTACCTGGAATTTTGGGGCTAACACCGACACTTATGATTTATGGTTCGGGCATTCGGGTAATATGAGCAAAGTGGTTACCGACGGAGCCGCTTCCAAAGGAGGGAGTTATTCATATTCCAATTTAGACGACGGTACCGATTACCAATGGCAGGTAATAGCTAAAAATTCCGGCACCGGCGAAAGCGCCGCGGGAGCAGTCTGGAATTTCAGAACAACTTTGCCTTCGGGACAATTCCAAATTGGAAGAGGAACTCATACGGAACAACATCTTCCGATAGATCCTTTCTATGGATATACTTATTCTCAATCTCTCTATTTCAGCTCCGATTTCGGGACGGTAGGTTCCGATAAAAGAATCAGTAAAATTTATTATAATTATCATAAAGGCTCTACAAACGATCACGACGCCGACGACTGGGTTGTTTATATAGGTACAACGACCGCTACTTCGGTAAGCGATTGGACGGCGGTCGGTTCTTTGACTAAAGTGTTCGACGGGAATTCGGGCTACGGAGATATTGCCGCCGGAGACGGCTGGATGGAAATTACTCTCGATACTCCGTTTAATTACAACCCAAGCACGGATGGAAACTTGGTTGTAGCCGTGGATGAAAATAGCGGAGGCATTACAGTAAACACCGACGGATTCTTCTGCGACCAAAATACAACAAAAACAAATGTTAGTATTTATTACTACAACGATTCAGTAAATCCGGATCCGGCTTCGCCGCCAACTAGCGGCGATTATTTTGGCGTTTCTTCATATTATCCGAATATCAGATTTCAGTTTGAGGATATTCCGACAAATCCGATATTCAGGGTCGCTCCGACAAACAAAGATTACGGAACCGTTAATCTCGGAGAATCTTCCGCCGCTCAAACATTCACAATTTCAAATAGAGGCGGGGGAACGCTTACAATAAATTCTGCGCCTTCTTTAATCGGAGCAAATCCCGGCGATTATAGTATATCCGACGGGGCGACATATCCTAAAAATCTTACCGCCGGACAAAGTTATACGCTTAATGTTACTTTTACGCCTACGGCAGCCGGCTCAAGAAGCGCGACGTTAAGAATTGTTGATAATCAAAAATCCAATAATGACATACCACTTAGCGGAACAGGAAAAGGACCTATATTTGATATAAGTCCGACAAGCAAAGATTACGGAACCGTCAATCTCGGGGAATCTTCCGCCGCTCAAACATTCACAATTTCAAATAGAGGCGGGGGAACGCTTACGATAAATTCAGCGCCTTCTTTAATCGGAGCAAATCCCGGGGATTATAGTATAACTGACGGGGCGACATATCCCAAAAATCTTACCGCCGGACAAAGTTATACGCTTAATGTTACTTTTACGCCGACGGCAGCCGGCTCAAGAAGCGCGACGCTAAGAATTGTTGATAATCAAAAATCCAATAATGACGTACCGCTTAGCGGAACGGGAAAAGGCGCGACATTTAATGCAAGTCCGGAAAGCAAAAATTACGGAGCGGTCAATCTCGGAGAATCTTCCGCGGAACAAACATTTACGGTTTCAAACTCCGGCGGCGAAACATTAACAATTGCTTCCGCGCCGACAATTACGGGAACAAACACGGGCGATTTTTCAATTACAACCGACGAAAACTCTTATCCCATAAACCTTACCGGAAGTCAAACAGTCAGCTGGGGCGTAACTTTCACTCCCCAAGCGGAAGGAGCGCGCAACGCTAATCTAACTTTTACGGATAATACTAAAGCGACGCATAATGTTTCGCTAAGCGGCTCAGGTCACAACGCAACGTTAACTCCGCCGTTTACGGAAAATTTTACAACATATCCGCCTACGGATTGGACGGAAGGAACCGGAACTCTTGCCGCTCCTTCAACCATTTCGGGAACATCTTCAGCTTGGACACAAGGCGATTACAGAAATAACGCAAGCGCTTCTAACGGTAGATCGGCGAAAATAAACATATCCGGAACTTCAATAAAAGATTGGCTTTTTACGCCTCCGATAGATTTGAGCGGTAAAACAAATTATCAATTGGAGTTCGATTTGGCATTGACCGACTATGGAAATTCCGGCGATCCGGATCCGGCGGCGGGAGACGACGATAAATTTGCCGTGATAATTTCAACCGATAACGGCGCAACTTGGAGTTCCGAAAACGCTTTGCAAATATGGAATAACGCTACAAATCCTTCTTTTGCCGATATTCCCAGCGCGGGACAACATATTACTTTAGATCTTACTTCTTACTCCGGCGCCGTAAAAATCGGTTTTTACGGCGAGTCAACAGTCTCAAACGGAAATATGGATTTATTTGTTGACAATGTACAAGTCCGCGAAATTCCTACAAGTCCGATATTCTCAGTTAGTCCAAGCAGTAAAGATTATGGAATAGTAAATCTAACCGAATCTTCGGCGCAGACTTTCACAATTAAGAATACCGGAATAGGAACTATACAAATTACCGGTTCATCTTTAACTGGGACAAATGTTTCAGAATTTTCTCTGACGGACGGAAATTCATATCCGATTAATTTAGTCGCTAACGAATCCATTACTGTTAACGTTACCTTCTCTCCAACATCTGACGGAAATAAAACTGCCTCTCTGAATATATCCGACGGCACAAAAACAACTCACACAGTCGCTCTTTCAGGAAGAGGGAAGAATGTAAACCATGGAGGAGACGGTTCGTTATACGGCGGTTACTACTATGCGAATTCAACTTCCAACGGAGGAACGCATCGTCCTACCTATAGTTGGATTGACCCTACAGCCAAATCGCACACCGAAATTACGAGTTGGACCTCGGGTAATGACGACGATGGTTATTATCAAGCGACAATCGGGTTTAGTTTTACCTTCTTTGGCAACGATTACACGAATTGTTATATTGGTTCAAACGGAGTAATTGCTTTTGGTTCAGGTTGCTCAAGCTCCGGAGCTACAGCATCCATTCCTAATACCGGCGCTCCAAATAATGTAATAGCCGGTTGTTTAATGGATTTAGACGACGGGGACGATGGGAAAGTTTATTACGGAGCCGACGGAGGCGGTAATTTTGTCGTTACCTGGTATCATTATCATGACTATGGGGATAATAGCGAATCAATAACATTTCAAATCATATTAAAACAAAACGGCAATGTTAAAATTCAATATAATCAAGCGGAAAGTTCGCTTAATGCCGAGGTTTCCGGTACAACGATTAAAGGCGATGCATTAATAGGGATAGAAAATTCCGACGGTTCGGACGGCTTTGAGTATAGAAATAACGGTTCCGGCGGAGCTATTTTAGACCCGGGTAAAGCCGGAAATCTGGCTTTGGAAATAAGTAAAAACGAAGGAGCTACTCCGGTTGAACTCTCTTCCTTCACCGCAAATGTGGTTGACAGAAATGTTGAACTTAATTGGCAAACAGCCACAGAAGTAAATAATTACGGTTTTCAAGTAGAAAGGAAAAATGCAAAAGGAGAAAGTGAGTGGGAAAGTATTGGTTTTGTTGAAGGACACGGCAACAGCAACTCACCGAAAGAATATTCTTTTACGGATGAAAATCCGCCGAGTGGGAATATTCAATACAGATTGAAACAAATAGACATTAATGGGAATTTTGAATATTCGGAAATAGTAGAAGTTCAAACAAACGCACCGTCAAAATTTGAGCTGTTCCAAAACTACCCGAATCCGTTCAACCCGACAACAACTATTTCATACGCCGTGCCGTCCGTAGAGACAAGGCATGCCTTGTCTCTACAATTGATTGTTTACGACATTCTTGGTCGCAAGGTTGCAACGCTTGTAAATAAAAAGCAATCGCCGGGAAATTATTCCGTTGAATTTGACGCTGGCAAATTAAGCTCGGGAATTTATTTCTATACATTGCGTGCGGGTGATTTCACTGCAACAAAGAAGATGATTTTGATGAGGTAGATATTTAAGACTGTTGATTAACAAAGGTTAAAATCATATAATAAAAATCGTAAAACAAACAAATGAGAGATTTTATGAATGCCCGATCCGGTTTGAAAACACTTCTGCTCCTAATTTTTCTTCCTTCGATTTATTTTGCGCAATTAACTCAAACAATTCGCGGAAAAGTAATTGACGAGGTAACAAAATATCCTTTACCGGGCGCAACGGTAATAATTCCGAACACAAATCCGTTAATCGGAACGGCAAGCGACGTTAACGGAAATTTTAAGTTGGAAAAAATTCCAATCGGGAGAGTAAGCGTTAAGGTTAGTTATGTCGGGTATAACGATAAATATTTTTCAAACCTTGAACTGACGGCAGGTAAACAGCTAACTTTAACCGTAGAGCTTGAGGAAAAAGTTATTCAGATGGGAAGCGTTGTCGTAACGGCGAAAGAGGATAAAATAAGGTCTTCTAACGAATTCGCTTCCGTCAGCGCGCGAACATTCAGCGTGGAGGAAGCAAGGCGGTATGCCGGGAGTCTCGGCGATCCGTCAAGAATGGCGCAAAACTATGCCGGAGTAGTAGGCGCGGACGATTCCCGGAACGACATAATTATTCGTGGCAATTCGCCAATGGGATTGTTGTGGCGAATGGAAGGAATAAATATCCCGAATCCTAATCATTTCGGGGCAAGTGGAACGACCGGAGGTCCCGTAACTATTCTGAATAATAATTTACTTTCGAACTCGGATTTCCTGACGGGCGCTTTTCCCGCCGAATATGGAAACGCTCTTTCCGGCGTTTTTGATTTGAAAATGCGAAACGGGAACAGCGATAAATATGAATTTGTCGGGCAAGTCGGATTTAACGGTTTTGAGTTGGGAGCGGAAGGACCTTTTGTGAAAGGTGAAGACGCATCTTTCCTGATTAATTACCGTTACTCAACATTGGCGGTACTAAACGCAATCGGCTTGCAAACTCTTGCCGGAAGCTCCGTCCCGCAATACCAGGACTTAACTTTCAAGTTTTACGTCCCGACTAAAACAACGGGAATCTGGACGTTGTTCGGAATAGGGGGATTAAGTTATATCAGATTGTGGGACAGCGAAAAAGATAAAAATGAATCTTCCTACGGTTTGCTTGGAACGGATACCGACTTCGGCTCGGATATGGGGGTTACGGGGCTTTCCAATGTTTATTATTTTAATAAAAAATCTTTGCTCAAGACAAGCGTCTCCGTCTCGAGTACGAGAGCTACAACCGCGATCGATTCTTTGAAAAACAATAACCGGACAAAGACGCGGTTTTATCGTTCCTCCAACGCCGAAACGACAATCAGCTTTTCGGCGGATTTTACACACAAATTAAGTTCTAAAGATTATTTTAACATGGGAATAATAATAGACCGCGGCAATGTTAATTTTATTGACAGCGTCCATCGTTTTGAGGAAAACGATTTTTTTAAGCTGACCGATACTAAAGGAGCTACGGAACTTTATCAAGGGTATTTTCAGTGGAAGCATCGATTTAGCAATGCTTTTTTTGTCAACGGCGGACTGCACTATCAGCGTTTGGCGCTGAATAATAGTTCTTCGCTCGAGCCTCGTTTCGGAATTGAGTGGCAGTCCGGCGCTCATATTTTAAGCTTTGGGTACGGGCTTCTTTCACAAACTCAGCCTAAAATTATTTATTTTGTGCGAACCGAATTGCCCGATGGAAAAATTGCCGAGAGCAATAGGAACTTGGGATTTACTTTAAGCAATCAGTTTGTCCTTGGTTACCAGTATTTAATGGGAAATCAAATTAGGATAAAGACGGAAGCGTATTATCAGGCTTTACGCAACGCTCCTGTTGATAAAGGAAACCCGGATTACTCAATGCTGAACGAGGGAGCATATTTTTATATTCAGCAAATTGACAGTCTCAGCAACCTTGGAACCGGACGAAACTACGGACTTGAACTTACTTTTGAGAAATTTTTGAGCGACAATTATTATTTGCTTGCAACCGCATCTCTCTTTCGTTCATTTTACAAAGGGTACAACGGGATTGAACATCCGACGGTTTTTGATAATCGTTACGTCTTTAATCTTTTGGGAGGATATGAATTTAATATTTCGGAAAACGGCAAAATAAAAATTGATTTACGGGGCGTTTACGCCGGAGGCAGACCTTATACGCCGATAGATGCGGCGGCTTCACAGTTGGAAAATAAAGCCGTGTATTTTTATTCGGAGACTAACTCTGATAAGCATCCCGATTACTTTCGGATTGACTTGAAGATTTCATATCGCGTAAATATCGGCGCGACCGATCAGGAGTGGGCGCTCGAAATTCAAAATCTCACGGATCATAGGAATGTATTCCAGCAAGTTTGGGACCCGGCCAATAACAGAATGAAAACCGATTACCAGCAGGGATTTTTCCCTATGTTTTTATACCGGATTTACTTTTAATTCGCCAAAACAAATTCCAAACTAATATTTATCTCTGTTCCGATTGAAAATGCATCTAACATGGAATTGCCTATCGCGGCAAGCCGCGGTTAATTATTAATCCGTGATAAAAAATCTAAGTTGCCTTTTTTCAAATTTCTGTGGCAATAAATAATTTAGTGTTATGTTTTTCTCGCAGATTGCAAGCAATCCGCGCTACAAAAAAATTTTTCTCATGACAATTTTTGGTTTATTTCATTTAAAACTTTGTCGGCCGGGTTTTAACGGAAAAAAATAAATCCCATTAGCGAATTATTATTACAAGATGAAAAAGGATTTTACTATTTTTCCTAATTATAATTTTGGAGATTTATGAATCAAAGAGATATTGCGGTAGTAAGCGTAAGCGGAGGTTTGGACAGTTGCGTTACAGCCGCGATTGCTAATCTTAAATACGACATTGCTTTGTTGCATGTCAACTACGGACAGCGGACAGAGCGGCGGGAACTGCAAGCGTTCAACGACATTGCCGATTTTTACGGAGTCGAAAAAAGACTGGTTATTGATTTCCGACATCTCGCGGAAATAGGGAACTCCTCTTTGACCGATTATTCCATGGAAGTTTCAAAAGCGGATTTGGAAAATGAAGAAATCCCAAGCTCGTACGTGCCTTTCCGGAACGCTAATATTTTAACCGCCGCCGGAAGCTGGGCGGAAACGCTGAACGCGAAAGCTATCTTTATCGGCGCTGTTTTTGAGGATTCTTCGGGCTACCCGGATTGCCGTCCCGACTTTTTCAAAGCGTTTGAATACGCAATGGATTTGGGAACAAAACCGGAAACTAAAATTAAAATTGAAACTCCGATAATTCACATGACTAAATCGGAGATAATAAAAAAGGGAATTGAACTCGGCGCGCCTCTTCATCTGACGTGGTCTTGTTATCAAAATGAAGATGAATCTTGCGGAGTTTGCGACAGCTGCGCCTTGCGGTTAAGAGGATTTCAGCAGCTTGGAATCGAAGATCCGATTCCCTATAAAGTAAGACCGAATTATTTAAAATAAATTTACATAAGGAAAAAAATGGAAGATAAAAGAAAAATATTAGAAACGTTTGAAAATCCGTACAAGGACAGAGACTATTTTATCGAGCATACGGCTCCGGAGTTCACATCTCTTTGTCCGAAAACCGGGCAGCCCGATTTTGCGACAATGGTTCTGGAGTACATTCCGGATGAGCTTTGCGTGGAACTGAAATCTTACAAGTTATATTTGAACTCATTCAGAAACGACGGAATTTATTTTGAAGCTGTAACGAACAGGATTCTCGATGATTTGGTTGCGGTTACACAACCGAGATATATGAAACTGACTGCAAATTTTAATGTCAGGGGTGGAATAACATCAGTGGTGGTTGCAGAGTATTTTAAAGAAGATTCTCTAACTAATGAATAAACGGAGTAAATTAAAATGGCAAAAGCAAAAAAAGTAAGAAGCTGGGCGGAACCTTTTAAGATTAAGGTGGTCGAGCCTATTAAAATGTTAACTGTTAAAGAACGTGAAAAAGCCGCTAAGGAAGCCGGTTACAATACGTTCCTTTTAAGGTCGGAAGATGTTTACATTGACTTGCTTACCGATTCGGGAACTAACGCGATGAGCGATAATCAATGGGCGGGAATGATGCTCGGCGACGAGGCTTACGCAGGGAGCAGAAACTTTTATCATCTCTGGGATAATGTAAACAAAATTTACGGAATGCCTTATTTTGTTCCTACACACCAAGGTCGCGCAGCGGAACACATGATTTCAAAGATACTAATAAAACCCGGGGATTACGTTCCCGGCAATATGTATTTTACTACAACGCGACTTCATCAGGAAATGGCGGGCGCAACTTTTGTTGATGTGATTATCGACGAAGCTCATACTCCCGAGGCGGATCATCCTTTTAAAGGAAATATCGATTTGAAAAAATTGGCAAAACTTGTAAAGGAAGTCGGAGCTGAAAAAATTGCTTACATAAGCATGGCGGGCCCGGTAAATATGGCGGGCGGTCAGCCGTTTTCAATGAAGAACTTGGAGAAGGTTCACGAGTTTGCACAGAAACATAAAATCCGTTTGTGGATGGATGCCACACGCGCCGTTGAAAACGCTTACTTCATCAAGCTGAGAGAACGCGGCTATTCAAAAAAATCAATCGGCGATATTCTTCTTCAGATGATGTCGCACTTCGAAGGAATTTGGGTAAGCGCCAAAAAAGATTTAATGGTAAACATCGGCGGAATTCTTGCGACGAAGGACGAAAGAGTTTTTGAAGAAGCAAGAAACATGGTGGTTGTTTACGAAGGTCTGCACACATACGGCGGACTGGCGGGAAGAGATTTGGAAGCCATGGCGCGCGGAATGGAAGAGATGATTCAGTTCGATACGATTAAAGCTCGCGTTGGACAAGTGGAGTACTTCGGGAACAAATTAATTGATTTGGGAATCCCGATTGTGCGCCCCGTCGGCGGACACGCCGTATTTCTTGACGCTAAAAAATTCTTGCCGCATATTCCGCAGGATGAATTCCCGGCGCAGACCCTCGCAGCTGAAATTTATATTGATTCGGGAGTAAGAGGAATGGAGCGCGGAATTGTATCAGCCGGACGCGACCCGAAAACAGGCGATCATCGTCATCCGAAACTTGAGCTTGTTCGCCTGACGCTTCCGAGACGCGTTTATACGCAATCCCACATTGACGTTGCGGTTGAATCAATCGCAGAAGTTTGGGATAAGCGTAAATCAATAAAAGGAATGAAGATGATTTACGAACCTAAGTATTTGAGATTCTTCCAAGGAAGATTTGCAAGACTTAAGTAATTTAATTTATAATTCTCCCTCGGTTAAACGGGGGAGAATTTTTTTTATTTATTTTTTCACTAACGGCATTTATGAATTGTAATCAGTAATCGGGAAATAATGGAAAGGAGTTTTTAAATATTAGAAGGCTTTGCATAACCCCGAAATTTGTCATTCTGATCCCGCCTTGGCGGGAGAAGAATCTCAAAACCGGTAATAGTACCGAATTTAGAGATATTTCGGACGGCTCCTACCGTCCTCAATATGACAATTTTAGGTTTTGCAAAGGTATCTATTAATAAAACTTATTAATTTTCCTTGTTCATTACTCATTACTCATTACTGATAACTAAAAGATATGAAATCAAATCACAACATATCGAAAGAGATTTTTCTTAAGCGTAAAAATGAGCTGATGAATTTGGAAGACTCATTTAACTCGCCGGAAATGTTTTGTTTAAACTATACGAAGCTTGTGGAAGAATATGTTGGGGCAAGCTTTGAAAACAATCCCGGAAATTTTTCCGTTGTTGCAACGGGAAGTTTCAGCCGGCGGGAGCTGGCTCCTTTTTCCGATATTGACGTAATGTTTATTATACCGAGCGACAAAGATAATTTTGAAAAGGAAATTCATGGGATCATTGCCGAGCTTTGGGATAACGGAATCGAAATAAGCCATACGATTCGCGCCGCTGAAGATATCGACAACTTTCTGTCGGGCGATATACTTTCTTTTACGCAATTTTTCGGAATCAGATTTCTATCCGGCTCGGAAGAGTTGTTCCATAAATGGGAGGAGAAGTTTAAGGAAATATTGACGGATGAAAACCGAGATAATCTTCTGGTATTGCTGATGAAAGATCTCGCAATGAAAGAGGAAAAGTACGGAACTTCTCCGAAAACGTTGGAGCCAAACGTTAAACACTCCGCCGGCGGTTTACGTGATATTCATTTTGTTCAATGGATTTACATGCTCGGAACCGGAGAGCATATTGAACCTTACAGAGAAATAACCCAAACAGATTTGTTTATTTCACTATTAAAAGAAAAGGGATATTACAGTAGAAGAGAACTTGATAAAGTATTAAACTCTTATCGCTTTATGCTGGGGCTTCGGAATGCGCTGCACATAATAACGCAGAGTAATTCCGACAGATTCGGCTTTGAACTGCAGGAGAAAATTAGTAAAGAAATTGAGATATTTGGCGGAGATTGGCAGAGGCTGATGCACAATTATTTTATCGCTTCAACAACCAATTCCCGTTTTTTGCGTTCCACGGTTAAACAATATATAAGTAAGGAAAAAGAAGCGCTTCCCGATATGCTCGCGGTTGAGCTGGGAGATTTTAAGCTTAAAGACGGGATGCTTTACTGCAGCGACAGCTGCGATATTTCGTACGAATCTATTTTGAAAGCCGTTTATTTAAGGGGCGTCTATGATGCGAGAATTTCGCCGCAAGTCCGCACAAAGTTAATCGACGCGGTGGACGAACTTTACTGGGATGAATTTAACCGGAAGCAAGTCGCCCCGATTTTCCGGGATATTTTTAATTTGGAAGGAAAAGTTGGAACTACGCTCCGTTCAATGAACGAAATAGGATTGCTCGGGGCTTTAATTCCGGAGTTTAACGATTTAATCGGATTTATCCAACCCGGAGTTTATCATGCTTACACGGCTGACGAACACACTTTGATAGCGATAGAAAATATTGAAAAACTTTTCCGTGAAAAGAATGATTTGGCTAAAATATTTCATTCGCTCGAAGAAAAAGATCTCCTTTTTATTGCTATCCTTTTACACGATATTGGTAAGCCCGTTGACGTTGCCGGACATGAAATCATCGGAGCGGAAATGGCGGTCTCGATTATGACAAGGTTCGGCTTTACGTATGATAAAATTGAGCTGGTAAAATTCCTTGTTCGTCATCATCTTACAATGGAGCAGACCGCGCTCCGCCGCGATTTAAACGACCCGTACATTCTTAATGATTTTGTTTCAATTCTTCCCGACGGAAATGCGCTCAAATATCTTTATCTGTTAACATACGCCGACCTTTCCGCGGTTAACCCCACGGTTTGGACTCAGTGGAAGAGCGACTTGCTTTTTGAACTTTACAGTAAAAGTAAAGTAATGCTGGAAAACAGAATGGGCGCGGAAGACTTTCTTGAAAAGGATAAAAGAGAATTACGGAAAAACGTACTTCACTCCGGAGAGAAAATTGCAAAGCATATCGAGGAAATTGATAATGTCGGATACTTATCCACTTTTTCTCCGGAGGAAATTGAAGTTCACGTAAATGCGATTAACAGAGGCGAAAAGGTCTCCGTTATTTTTAAGCAGGAAGAATCTTTTACAAATGTTACGGTTATTACAAAGGATTTTAACTCCCTGCTTGCTCGTTTATGCGGAGCTTTTGCAATAAACGACGTAAATATTCATGACGCTAAAATTTTCACTAAAGAAGGTGGAATTGTAATTGATAACTTTAATGTTACCGATTTTATAACGGGGGATAAGGTTAACGAAGAGCGTTTTAACGCAATCAAGGAAAGCATCTCAGCCGCCGTAAGAAGCGAACTCCTTATTGCAAAGGAGTTTCGTCTTATCCGTTCGCGCTGGAAACGCTTGGAGAAAAAGCTTTTCAAGAGGAAAAAATCAGTCGAAGTAAGATTTATCGAGCATCATAATTTTACGATTATCGAAGTTGCGACTACGGACAGACTCGGACTTCTTTACAAGATAACGGACGTTTTGAATAAACTCGGTCTTGACGTTTATTTCGCTAAGATTGCCACAATGGGAGAAGATGTAGTTGATACGTTCTACACTCTCGAACGTTCCGGGCGTCACGTAAAAGCGGAAATGCACGAACTGGTAAGAGAAGAACTCAGCATGACAATCAATAAATTTTTAGAGCAATAAATGCACTTTATGAATAAATCCAACCCGATAGGCGTTTTCGATTCAGGCATCGGGGGCTTAACCGTAGTTAAGGAGTTGAACACATTTTTGCCGCGAGAGAGCATTGTTTACTTCGGCGATACGGCGCGCGTTCCTTACGGCTCTAAATCAAACAGCACCGTAATCGAATATGCGCTGCAGGACGCCGGATTTTTAATGAAGAAAAACGTCAAGATGATAGTCGTGGCATGCAATACGGTTTCGTCGGTTGCGCTTGACGTTCTCCGTGAAAAATTTGACGTTCCCATTGTCGGGATGATAAATCCGGGTGCAAAAGCGGCACTGAGTTCAACTAAGAATAAAAGAATCGGAGTAATCGGAACCGATTCCACAATCGGAAACGCCGCTTATTCCAAGGAAATATTAAAGAGCGTTGTCAGCGCCAAAATTTTTGAAAAAGCGTGCCCACTTTTTGTTCCCCTTGCCGAAGAAGGTTGGACTGACCATGAAGCGACGAAAATCATCGCGAGGGAATATTTAAGCGAGCTTTCCCAAGAGAAAATAGATACGCTCATACTCGGATGTACGCATTACCCGTTGTTGAAAGACGTGATTCAGGAAGCCGTGGGAAATGAAGTTAAGCTAATAGATTCCGGCGGCGCCGCCGCTACGGTTGTCGAGGATTATCTGCAAGGGCGAAATCTTCTGAACGACAACGCCGAAAAAAGAGCGGACTTATTTTACGTTACTGATATGCCGCGTAAATTTACATTTGTCGCGGAAAGATTTCTCGGGAGGAAAATTCCCAATATTATGAAAATCGATTTGGATGAAATACGGTAAACCCAAAATTGTCATTAGAAAAATGTTTCCGCTTCAAAAACTCGAATATCAATTTTTTTGTGGCGCGGATTGCCTGCAATCTGCGAGAAAACAGCATAACGCTAAATTATTTCAGTCACAGTACTCGGTGGCGGACTGATAGAATTTCGTTCACATTAAGTTATTCGCCTTCTACGAGGTCTCTAATATAAAATTTGCTTTATTTACTAAAAAAACAAAACACGGTTTTCCCGCTTCACTAAGCAAACTGTGCTACATTAAAGAGTATATTCTCAATTTTATGGTAAAAATTTTTTCTAACTTTTCAGTTTAACCCAGCCTGCAACTTCTTTCCAAGTCGGTTTTTTCCCCGTCATTAAAATTCCTATTCTGTAAATTTTTCCGGCGATAGGGAAAATAACAATCAACGTTGCAAGATTAACAACAATCGAAATAACAAATTGATAAACGGGAACGTCAACAAGCGTCATTCTTGCCGGCATTACAATTATTGACGAAAAGGGAAGCACGGAAGTCCAGACGGCAAGCGAGTTGTCGGGATTATTCCCAACCGACAGCGCAATGAAAAAGGGAATCATAATTAACATCATTACGGGCCACAAACCTGACTGCGCATCCTGATCGTTGTCGAAAATTGCTCCGACTGCCGCGAATAGACCTAGGAACGTAACTATTCCAATCAGAAAGTTTAGGAAGAAATAAAGCCATTCCCAGATGGAAATTGAAAAAGTAAATTTGACAGGAAGCATGAACCATGACGTTGAAAAAATTATTATTACCGGAACAAGCCAAATAAACATTTGAGCTAAAGAGGTAATTGATGCGCCGATAATTTTGCCTACCATTAAATCGCCGCTGCTTACCGATGAAAGAAGAACTTCGACGATGCGATTGCTTTTTTCTTCAATAACCGAGCGTAAAATTAATGTGCCCGAAAGCATCAATCCCATATAGAGCAAAAAGGTAAAACCGAAAGACAAAATTTCCGGTCCGAAACCTTCCTCCTGGATTTTTTCCGCGCTTACTTTCATGGAATTAAAGTCAATCGGTTTTTTGGCAAATGCAATATCCGCCTTATTCAGCTCTCTGCCCGAAAAATATTTGGCGACTAAAACATTGTTAATTACGCTTCCCAGTTTGCTTTTCAAAGCTCTGTTTTTCGGATTTTTTGAATAGTATATCAATTCCTTATTTTTTAAAGCCATCTTCGGGATAAAAATTATTCCGTTTAACGATTCGTCCAACAAAAGCGGTTTAAGTTTTTTTATACTTTTCTCAAAATCAGCTCTGCTCATTTCATCGTACGAAATAATGTAGTCTTTCGCTTTAATCGATTTATCCTGTTTAAATTCTTCTTTTATTTCTTTGGTCAGTCCGGGGATTTCCGAAACGATAAGCGCTTTACTTGCCGACTCCTCTTCGTAGCTGTTCACCCAAGCCTGAATTCCTATTGACAAAATTATAATGCCGGGAATCAGCAACGTCATAATTATAAAACTCTTTGCGAAAAGTTTATCCTTAAGCTCTCTTTTTATTATTCCTTTAACTTTATTTGTGTTCATATTAAAATTCTCCCTTTAATTGTTCCGAGCCGGTGTTCTCCGCAAGTTCAACAAATATTTCGTGAAGCGATGTTTCGTTGGCTGAAAATTTGTTGATTATCACATTTCGTTCGACGAGCGTTTTAAGCAAGTCCTGAGTATGATGCGAGTCGTTAACTTTTATTTCAGTACGGTTGCCGAAATCGGCAACTTTTTGTACGTAGGGGAGTTGATTTATAAACGAAATATCTCCTTCGTGAATTACGGTGATTTTTCCTTCCGAAAACTTTTTCTTGATTTCTTCAAGATCGCCGTGTAAAATTAATTTTCCGTGATCAATCATTGCGATGTGGTCGCAAAGTTTTTCTGCGTAGTCCATTAGGTGAGTCGAAAGGATTATGACTTTGTTTTTCCCTTTCATTTCAAGAATTATGTCTTTAAGTAATTCGGTATTAATCGGGTCCAAACCGGAGAACGGTTCGTCAAGTATAATAAAATCGGGGTCGTGAAGAATCGTTGAGATAAATTGTATCTTCTGCTGATTACCTTTTGATAAATCCTGTATTTTAGATGAAGCTCTATCGAGGAGTTCAAAACGCTCCAAATATTCGTAAGCTTTCTTTTTAACTGCCGAACCGGATTTCCCTTTAATCTCGGCAAAGAAAAGAAGCGTGTCGATAACGCTCATCTTTTTGTAAAGTCCGCGTTCTTCCGGTAGATATCCTACGTAATCTTTAAATTCGGGAGTAATCTTCTCGCCTCTGAAAATAATTTCACCTTCATCGGGAAGGTATATATTCATTAACATTCTGATAGTTGTGGTTTTGCCTGCGCCGTTTCGACCGATTAATCCGAAAATTGAGTTCTCCGGAACGTCAAAACTTATGTGATTTACGGCGCAAAGTTCGCCAAAATTTTTAGTTAAATTTTTAATTTTGAGAGGGTGCATTGTGCGCTCCTGTTATTTGTACTCTTTATAATATTTTAAGAAAAAATTAAACTTTTTTTTTTTTAATCCGATAATAAAGTAATAATATATAAATATAAATGAAAAGCCCAAAAGTAATTTACATATTGCTCCTATTTATCTTCATTTCGCTCTTGGGCTTCCTTTCCTTTCAAATTTATGACAACAGTAAAGCAAAATTAGTAAACAAAGAATACTCAACTCTTCGCTCACTTTCCATGATGACGGAAAATGCAATTTCCGATTTTGCATCCAAGAGATTTGACGATTTGGGAACTTTATCCTCATTCCCCGAAATTCAGAAGATGACGGCGAAGGGAAAAATCGTTATTGAGAAATATTATTACAATCATAAGAATTTAATTAAAGACGTTACAAGATTGGACACCAACGGGATTATTATTTATACTACGTCGAAAAATAAAGACGAAGTAATAGGGAAGGACGTTTCGTATCAAAAGCATAACCGAATTATTCTAAAAGAAAGAGTTCCTTACGTAAGCGATATTTTTAAAACAGTTCAGGGATTTTGGGCTATTTCATTTGCATATCCCGTTTTTAGCGACAACGGCAAATTTTTCGGCGTGATTAGTTTTTTAGTCGATCCGGTTGTTATTTCGCATAATTATTTAATTCCGCAAAATTATTTGAATCAGATTTTACCATATTTGATTTCCCAAGACGGAAGAATTCTTTATTCTCCCTATAAAAACGAGATTGGGGACAGATTAAGCAGATTTAATAAAGCAAATGCCAAGATGGAGTTTTTTAGTTCATTAACTCATTCCGGACAAGTCGAATATTCTAAACTTTCTTTTGTCGATTCAACGGACAATGACAATGGTGTTGTCAAATATCTTGCAACTGTTTCAACAATAAATTTGCCTAACCGCAAATGGTTTCTTGTTATTACCGTGCCGACTACTTATGTTTTCAAAGAATTGGACAAAGTTCAGAACAGTTTTCTGAATTTAGACGCTCTGCTTTTTCTGTTTATTTTTGCCGCTACCTTTTTGTTTTATAGAATCGATAAACGGGCAAACAATAAACTTATTGAACAGAAAGCTTTATTCGAGACGGTTAGTAAAAAAACAGGAATTTTAGTTTATAACATTAATCTGCAGAAGAATAGTGTGATAATCGAAGGAAGAGCTGAAAATGTTATCGGTTACAAAAGTTCCGAGATAGATGGATTTACACTCGATAAAATGAAATCCCTTATTCATCCGGAAGATAGAGAGATGTATGATATTCGTGAAAAAGAAGCGTTATTACATAGAGCCGAATCCGGAACTTTGGAGTACAGAATAAGAAATAAAAAGGGGCGGTATGTTTACGTCGAAGATAATTTTTCTTTCATAAAAAACAACTCCGGCGAACCGATTAGAAAAATCGGTTCTCTGAAAGATATTACATATAAAAAGATTGCTGAAGAGGAATTGATAAAGTATGAACAGGAACTCGAAAATCTTGTGGAAGAAAGAACACAAGCCCTTGAGAAAGTAGCGCGCGATTTAGAAATTGAACTTGACGAAAAGAAGAGAAGGGAAGAGGAGCTTGAAGAAGCCAAAAGAAAAGCGGACGCCGCAAACAAGATGAAATCCGAATTTCTGGCTCAAATGTCTCATGAAATCAGAACTCCGATAAATACGATACTCAGCCACACCAGCCTTGTGAGGTTAGACCTTGACGATCAGATGGACGAAGATATGCAATTGAGCTTTAAGGCGATTGAAAACGCCAGTCAAAGAATAGTGCGAACTGTTGAACTGATTCTGAACATGGCTGATTTGCAGACCGGTTCGTATGAAGCGCATCTGCACAAGTACGATTTGTTCTCTGATATTTTGAGACGACTAAGTATGGAATTAATGCCGATAGCCGAAGGAAAAGGTTTGCGGTTGATTATCGAAACTCCCGAAGTAGATACTACGGCATACGTGGATGAATTTTCCATGAGGCAAATTTTATCCAATCTGATTGATAACGCAATTAAATATACCGAGAAAGGTTACGTGAAAGTTGTATTCAACAGAGACGAGCAAAACAGGCTGGTAGTTTCAATTTCCGACACGGGAATAGGAATTAAGGAGGAATATCTGCCGAATCTCTTTGACGCTTTTTCACAGGAAATGCAGGGATACACACGAAAGTTTGAGGGTAACGGACTCGGATTGGCGCTTGTGAAAAAATACGCAATTATTAATAAGATAGATATCACGGTTGAAACCGAAGTGGGGAAAGGAACGACGTTCAATCTTATTTTTAATGAAACAGATAAATCTGAAGAAGAAAACTAATCGGGATTTTCTTCTGTTAAAATTTTTCATACAGTCATCCGTTAAATCATTCAACCAAAAAATAACCTATCGCGGTAAACCATAGTCCAGCTTGGCGGACAAAGCGTTTATGAGTTTAGAAGTTTATTTTGAATCTGCGTAAATCATAACAAATCCGTGTCATTCGTGTTCTATTTTTTTTGATGATTGGTTGAAAAGATTAGATTCTTCTTATTTTTGTGAATAAAACCGAGTATATTGTCAATTTACACCGGCAACCGGTAATTTTAATCATATCGCACAAAGAAACCGACAAGACAGTAACGTAATTTTTCGGAACTCTATCGTAAAAAATTTTGTATTTTTTAAGATTAAATTAAAGGATACAATGAACGAAAATAATGAGAATAAAATAGAGCAATCGAGTATTTTTAACGGTCCTCGCGGATTAGCGGTAAAGATTCTGAACAGAATAGATAAAACAGACGCTTATCTCGATAAGTTAATTGATTCGGAGCTTAGGAATTCCTCCCTTTCCCCGCAGGATAAAGCGCTGCTTTACGAATTAGTGCATGGGGTAATCAGGTGGATGATTCGTCTCGATTGGGTTTTGACAGGCTTTTACAAAGGACAATACGCTAAAAGTATTTCGGATATAAAAAACGCTCTGAGAGTAGCGGTTTACCAAATACTTTTTCTCGATAGAATCCCCGAGTACGCGATAGTTAACGACGCGGTTGAATACATTAAAAAATTGCAGGGACAAAAGGCGGCAAATCTCACTAATGCCGTTTTGCGGAATATAATCCGGAGCAAAGACAAAATTAATTATGCAAAGCCCGGAGATGATCCCGTTTACTACTTGAGTAATTATTATTCGCATCCGGTCTGGATGGTTAAACGTTGGGTAAGGCGCTACGGAAAGGATTTTACCGAAAAGCTTGTTATCGCCAACAATGAAAGACCGAGTTTAACCGTAAGAGTTAATAATATTAAGAGCAATCCTTTTGAATTGAAGGAACTTCTGCAGAAAGTCGATATTGATTTTGAAGACACAAAATATTTGCCCGGCTATTTAAGATTAAAGTCGATGACCAATGTCGCCGATTGGGAATATTTTAAAAAAGGATATTTTACAATTCAGGATGAAAGCACCGGCTTGCCTTGCTATTTGCTTGAGCCGAATGAGGAGAGCCGGACGCTTGATATGTGTTCGGCTCCCGGTGGAAAAACCGCGCTTCTTGCCGATTTGATGAATAACAAAGGGGAGATTGTCGCGCTTGATAAATATGAAAGCCGGCTTAATATTTTAAGAAAAAATTTAGAGCGGCTGAATATCAAGAACGTTAAAACAATTGCCGTTGACGCGCTTGATTTTGAGGACAAAGAACTTTTCGACAGGGTTCTGGTGGACGCTCCCTGCTCTGGTCTCGGAACATTAAAAAAGAAACCCGACATAAAATGGAAAAGGGAAATTAAGGATATCAGAAACCTGAACCCATTGCAGATAGATTTGCTGAGGAAAGCGGCTGAACTTGTTAAGCCGGGCGGATTTATTGTTTACAGCACTTGCACTATCGAACCGGAAGAAAATTTTGAGATTATTCAAACATTCCTTGATGAGAATTTGGATTTTGAACTTGTTGACGCCAAAACCGTTTTCCCCGGGGAACTGGTAGGGAAAAGCGGCTGTGTGGAAACATTTCCTCACCGACACAATATGGACGGCTCATTTGCGGCTAAATTAAAAAGAGTAAGATAACGGATAATATTATGGCTAATGACATTCTTAAAAAATTTGCTTCGGAATTAAAAGCTCAAAGAGAAAGCAAAGGACTATCGATTGACGAGCTTCACGCCCGTACCCGAATCGACAAAAAATTTTTGGAAGCGATTGAAACGGGAAATTTTTCAATAATGCCCGAAGTTTATGTGCGGGCGTTTATTCGGGAATACGCCGCCGAGATTGGTTTAAATCCGGAGGAAATTTTACATAAATTTGATTTGGCAAAGGAAGGCTCCGATTTTAATGAAGATGAAAGCGCTGAAAAAATTGAGGATAAACCTGCCAACGAAGAAGTTGAGTCTGATAAATCATTTGTCGATTCTTCGGTTGTTAAACCCCGCGATAGGGAAACTCCGGAGAAAAAGAAGAACGCTATTTATTTTTATGTAATCGGCGGAATACTGCTTCTTGTAATATTGTACTTTGTTTTCGTCCCCGGCGGTAAAGAGGAAATTGTTGTAGAGCGAAAATATTCCCCCGCTAAAGTTGAAAAACCGAAAGCCGAGGTTGAACCTCAGTCCGCTGCAAAGATAAAAGAGAAAAAACCGTTCAAGGTCGAGCTTTCCGGTTCGGACACGGTTTGGATTCGCGCCAGGATTGATAATGCAAAAACCGAGGAGTTTACGCTTGTCCCTGAAGTCAGCAGAATTATCTCGGTAAAGGATACTTTGAGATTGGTAATCGGAAATGCTGCCGGAGTAAAGGTAAACGTCAATGATAAACCCGTTAATTTCACGGGGAAAAAAGGTCAGGTTAAAAATTTAATTCTTACGAGAAACGGTTTAATCCGGAAATGAGTAGTTAGCTTATGGGAGATGAAATTAAAGAAAAAATCGAACGGCTTCGGAAAGAAATTGAAAGGCACAATTATCTTTATTATGTAAAATCAGAGCCGGAAATCAGCGATTACGAATTCGACCGTTTGCTAAAAGAACTTGAAAAACTTGAGACGGAACATCCCGAATATTATTCCCCTTATTCGCCCACGCAGCGCGTCGGTTCCGATATAAGCAAGGACCTGCCTCCCGTAACGCACAAAATTCCGATGCTTAGTTTAAGCAACACATATAACAGAGATGAACTTTACGAATTTGATAAAAGAGTGAAAAGCGGTCTGCCGGAGAGTGAAAAAGTTGAATATGTAACCGAGCTGAAAATTGACGGGCTTTCAATTGAAGCGCTTTACCGTAACGGACTTATCGTTCAGGCTTCAACGCGCGGCGACGGAACGGTAGGCGAGGATATTACGAACAACGCCAAAACAATTCGCGCTCTTCCCTTAACAGTTGATTACAAGAAAATTCCCAAGTTTGATTTATCGGAGTTTTATGTGCGCGGCGAAGTTTTTATCAATAAAAAAGATTTTGAAGCGCTTAATAAAGAACGTTCCGAGCGTGGGGAAAAACTTTTTGCCAATCCACGGAATTCGGCTTCGGGTTCCCTAAAACTTCAGGACCCGAAAATTGTTTCAAAACGAAAACTCGATATTTTTGTTTATTACCTTCTTTCCGATAATGTGGAATTTGAATCGCAGTATGAAAATCTTAAAATTTTGGATGAACTCGGATTTAAAGTAAATCCTAATTATCGTTTGAACAAGAGCATTGACGAGGTTTTGGAGTACTGCAATTATTGGGAGGAGAAAAGAAACGAACTTCCATATGAAATAGATGGCGTTGTAATCAAGGTTAATTCAATCCGGCAGCAGAATGTTTTGGGTAATGTCGCAAAGTCTCCGCGGTGGGCTGTGGCGTACAAATTTAAAGCGGAACAAGCGGAAACCGTTATCGAAAAAATAACTTGGCAGGTTGGAAGAACCGGCGTTGTTACTCCGGTAGCGGAATTGAAGCCGGTGTTCTTAATGGGTTCTACAATCAGCCGCGCGACGCTTCATAATTTTGACGAGATAAAAAGAAAAGATATCAGGGAAGGGGATTTTGTAATTATCGAAAAAGGAGGCGACGTAATTCCGAAAGTTGTAAGAGTAGTCGGCGAGAAACGTCCGACCGGTTCGCAGCCGACCGAATCTCCCGAGCGGTGTCCCGTTTGCGGAGAACCACTTTTTAATCCGGCGGATGAAGTCGGGATTTACTGTGAAAACTCCAAATGTCCCGCGAGGATAAAGGGAAGTATTACGCATTTCAGCTCGCGCCAGGCGATGGATATTGAAGGTTTGGGCGAGGCGATTGTGGACGTGTTGGTAGATAAAAATCTTCTTACCGATTATGCCGATATTTACGAGCTGAGAAATAAAGAGGAAGATTTAATTGCGTTGGAAAGATTCGGTAAAAAGAGCGTTAAGAATCTTTTTGCCGCAATCGAAAGGAGCAAGGAGCAGCCGTTTGAGAAAGTTCTTTTCGCGCTCGGAATTCGTTTTGTCGGCTCGGGAGCAGCTAAGAAGTTAGCGCGCGCATTTAAGAATATCGATAATTTAATGGCTGCGTCAAACGAGGAAGTTGAAAGCGTTCCCGATATTGGACCGAGTATCAGTGGCAGCCTGAAAAGGTTTTTTTCTCTCAATCAGAATATTGAAATTATTGAAAGATTAAAAAAGTACGGACTTAATTTCGAACTTGCCGAAGAAGAACTCGGCAATGCGCTTGCGGGCAAAACTTTTGTTTTGACGGGGACTTTGCCTAATCTTACGAGAGAAAAAGCAAAGGAGATTATTGAGAAAAACGGCGGGAAAGTTACCGGCAGCGTCAGTAAGAAAACAAACTTTATTCTGGCGGGTGAAAGTCCCGGCTCGAAGTTGGAAAAAGGAAAAGCGCTCGGAGTTCCGGTAATTACAGAAGATGATTTGATGAGTATGATTTCGGAAAAATAAATACTCGTTGTTATTCTGAGTACCGCTCCGGCGGGAGAAGAATCTCAGAGATAATACTTGCGCAGATTTAAGTTCAGAGATTCTTCACTGCGCTACGCTTCGTTCAGAATGACAAGTTAAAATTAAGCTGAACATTACCTGTTATTTTGAGACATGTAACAAGCGGGAGAAGAATTTCAAAATCAGTATTTATGCGGATTCAAAGAATTTAGTAACAGATTGAAAAATAAGGATTAATTTACTTTTGAAGATAGTTGACGACATTAAAATAAAACTCGGTGAGAAACTCCTTTCCCGCGAGATTAAGAAAAGCAAAATCCCCGACAGAAAATTTTCCGATATATTTAAAAATGCCGTTGACGTACTGATTTTATTGCCGGAAGATGATTTGTATTTCAGATCGGCTCTTGACGTAGCCCGTTTCGTGAAGATTCATAAAAAGAACGTAACCTTGATTTTGCCCGATCACAAAAGGAATTTACTCCCGAACAATTTTGAATACCAATTCATTACCGTTAGTTCCGCGTCCATTTCCGGCTTGGGCTTGGCGGCGCCCTCTCTGATAGAAAATCTGAAGAAAAAGAGCTTTGATATTTTTATCGATTTGACTTTGAACGAGTCTTCTTTCTATTCCTCGATTGCTCTGAATGCGATAGCGGAAATTAAAATCGCGCTTTTTGAAAAGGAGAAATCGGAAAAGATTTTTAATTTGTTGTTTGACGCCGATAAAACAAATTATGAAAATTCTTGCAGGAATTTATTAAATTCACTACAGATGTTTTAAAATTAAGAGAACGCTATGGAAGAGTATTTCAACTACGAAATTAAGAGAGAAAACGACTTAGTGATTTTTAAAATCACCGAACCGAGATTTGATTCTCAGATCGCCGGATTGGTTAAAGGAGAACTTACGATTTTACTGAACACCGAGGATGTTAAGAAATTAATTTTTGATCTTTCGGATGTTGAATATTGCGACAGTTCGGGATTAAGCGCTATTCTTCTGGCGTTCAGAATGCTTCGCGGCATCGGAGGCAAGTTAATTATTGCAGGCGCGCGAAAAAGCGTTCAAACATTGATTGAAATTTCGCAGTTAGACAAAGTTTTAACTCTTGCCGATACCGTTGACGCCGCCAAGAGTATAATAAATACTATTTAACGGAAGCGTTCCTTTGGAGCTTAATTACGCCGTTATTATTCTTTACCTTTTCTCGCTTCCTTTAATCGGGTACCTTACGCGTCGAAAAATCACGACAGCCGACGATTACTTTCTCGGAGCAAGAAAAATTCCGTGGTGGGCTGTGGCGTTTTCAATTGTCGCCGCCGAAACAAGCACGCTTACTTTTATTTCAGTGCCAGGATTATCCTATCTGACAAATCTCACTTTTCTGCAGGTCGTTTTCGGTTACATTATCGGCAGAATTTTAGTGGCGATATTTTTCCTCCCGGCTTTTTTCAAGGGCGAGCTTTCCACTTCATACGAATTTCTTGAACGTCGATTCGGTAAAAGATTAAGAAAAGCGGCTTCCGTTTCTTTTCTTTTTACAAGAATCGCCGCCGATGGCGTCCGGCTTTTTGCCACCGCAATTCCGCTTAAACTGTTGCTCGACATAAACTATTTTTACGCGATAGTTATCATCGCCGTTATCGCTCTGCTTTATTCAACGCTCGGAGGAATGCGAAGCGTAATTTGGGTGGACGTCTGGCAGATGTTTATTTACATAGGCGGAGCGCTTTTTGCGGGGTTTTATATCGTGCATTTGCTTTCGCCTGATGGTTTGGATAAAATATTTTCCTTAGCTTCGGCGCAACATAAACTTAAGTTGATTGATCTCGGCTTCTCCGGTTCATTTTCCGACTTTTTCTCAAAACCATATACACTGCTTAGCGGAGTAATAGGCGGGGCGTTTCTTTCAATGGCTTCGCACGGAACCGATCAGCTTATAATTCAGCGTCTTCTTTCAATCAATAAATTGAAAGACGCCAAAAAGGCGGTTATTGCAAGCGGAATTCTCGTTTTTTTGCAGATGGCTTTATTTCTAATAATCGGATTAGGATTATATGCTTTTTACGGTAAGACCGGCATCAAATCGGACGAGATTTTTGTTAAATTTATAATTGGAAACGTTCCGAACGGTTTTTCGGGATTAATTATTGCCGGAGTATTCGCCGCGGCTATTTCAACAATTGCCGGGTCGATTAATTCAATGGCTTCATCTTCGGTTTATGATTTGTTTTATCCGGATGTAACGAAACTCGAGAGTAAAAAGGAACTTTTTATTTCGCGCGGCTTTTCGGTTTTGTGGGCGTTTCTACTGATTGGTTCGGCGATGTTTTTTTCGTTTTCTTCAAGCAGCGTTATTGAACTTGCTCTCGGGATTGCTTCATTTACATACGGAGCTTTGCTCGGATTATTTTTACTCGGCTTGCGGCAAAAAAGAAGCGACGAAAATATCGGGCTGATAGTTTTTACTTTAACTCTTCTTTTTATGATTGCGGTCGTTCTGTTTACGAACATAGCATGGACGCTATACATTCTTCTCGGCGTAATTTTCTCCAATTTGCTCGCAATGGTTCTCGGGGTTATTGTTAAGAGGAAAGCGGCTTAGAGCTAAAAATTTATCTGTAAAGTTAAAGATTTGCCGTTAAAGAGAGTAACATTGCAACTTCATCGCGGCAGGTTTATTGAAATCCCAACAAGTTTGTTTTGTCACAAATTTTTGCTATTTTTGTGACAAAAAAGTCAAAAAAAATGTCAGAAACAATAATAAATAAAATCGAAAAGAAAATAAATAGATTTCCTAAAGGAAAGATAATATTTATTAAAGATTTTGCCGGAATTGCAAACAATGCCGCTGTCAGGCAATCCCTTAAAAGACTTGTTGAGAAAGGCAAACTTACGAAGCTGTCACAAGGAATTTATTACAAACCTAAAGAAGATAAGATACTCGGCGCTGTATATCCCTCAATAGAAAATATTGTTAAAGCGATCGCAGAGCGCGACAAAGCCAGAATAATCCCAACCGGTTCTTATGCCTTGAATAAATTAGGTCTGTCGGAGCAAGTCCCGATGAATATAGTTTATTTAACAGACGGTTCAGCCAGAAAAATTAACCTTGGAAATTTTACGATTACACTGAAAAAAACATCCCCTAAAAACTTATCCATTAGGCACAATCTTAGCAGTCTCCTCGTACAGGCATTAAAATCACTCGGGAAAAACGACATAACTCCGTCAATCAGACTAAAGATAAAAAGCATATTGAAAGAGAGCGGCGAAATTGCTCAAGTAAAATCGAGTATCATAGACGCGCCTATTTGGATTCAGAACTTTATTACATCAATAATCAATGAAATTGAAAATGAATAATTGGCTTAATCTTCCCGTTGAAACACAAAAAGAATTGTTTATTCAAATCAGCGTAAATACCGGGTTACCTCCGGTCGCCGTCGAAAAAGACGCTTGGGTAACCTTAGCTTTAAGGATGTTGTTTACGTCAAAATTAAAAGAACATCTTGTTTTTAAGGGAGGAACATCATTAAGCAAATGTTATAATTTAATAAAAAGATTGTCGGAAGATATTGATATTGCAATAGATAGAAAATTCCTCGGCTTTTCCGGTGATTTAACACCCGGACAAATAAGAAAATTAAGAAGAAGTACGCATAATTTCGTTAAAAACGAATTACCCGGTATTCTGGAAAATGAATTCGACCGGTACGGCGTTGACAAAAAAGAATATCAGATTCAAGTTCCCAACGATACAATATCAGACCAAGACCCCGAAACACTGTTCATAAAGTATAAGACGGTTTTTGATGAAGAACCTTATCTGCAGTCCAATGTGAGAATCGAATTAAGCGGAAGGTCCCTCTTGGAGCCTTTTGAAAAAAAGGAAATCGGTTCGCTTGTCGATGCGGAATACCATGGTTCAAATTTTGCCGAAGAAAAATTTATCGTAAATGCGGTATTGCCCGAAAAGACTCTTATTGAAAAAATGATTCTTCTTCACGAGGAATTTCACAAAACTGAAAAGAAAATGAAAGCGCATAGAATGTCTCGTCATCTGTATGATATTTTTCAGATTATGGGGACAGAATATTTTACCAATGCAATAGTGAACGAAAAGTTATTCAGAACAATATGCATGCACAGAAAAAATTTTACGCCCCTTAAACCGATTGGGACTATTGATTACGACAATCTTACCATCGGCGATTTACAGCTTGTCCCGCCTGATAACATCATCGCAGATTACGTGAAAGATTACAGCGAAATGCAAACGACAATGTTTTATGGCGTAAGTCCGAGCTTTGAAACCATAATACAAAAACTCAAAAAAATCAGATAAAGAAAAATTCCTATTGCGGTAAGCCGTTATTCGCCAAGCTTGCCTCGACTGTTTCCCATTTTTTGCCTCGCATATTACCTCAATACATTTAGAGAGAATATTCCCATTTTTGAATTGTCCTACAACTCCGTAGAAATGTTGCCTCTGTAAAAAGTAAACGAGCTATTGTCTGTTAGCTCCGTAGGAGAGACACTTTTACGCGCAGGCGTTAGCTAATATTTATCTGTTTTGTTTCGCTCCTGCGGAGCTTATGATTGATGACCTATTGTTTATTACAAAGATTTTTCTCCAACGGAGCTAAATACAAATCGTATCTTCGATATAATTATCAATTAATGAAATAGATTTTTTGACCGTCCTAAAATCGGGGAAGCTAAAAATTCAAAATAAAAATTCGTGAATTATCATTTCTTTTAATAACTTACCGGTTAAACTTTTTTTGAAAAAAGAGAATATGAAAGAGAATAAAATAACAATAAAAGGGGCGCGGGAGCATAATTTACAAAATATTGATGTTGAAATTCCCCGCGATTCGTTTACAGTAATAACCGGATTATCCGGTTCCGGAAAATCATCGCTCGCATTTGATACGATATACGCGGAAGGTCAGCGAAGATATATCGAGTCGCTCTCGGCTTATGCCAGGCAGTTTCTCGGGATGCTTGAAAAACCGGATGTTGATTTAATCGAAGGGCTTAGTCCGGCGATTTCAATCGAGCAGAAAACAACTTCCGGCAACCCCCGTTCAACGGTGGGAACCGTTACGGAGATTTACGATTACCTTCGTTTGCTTTTTGCAAGAGTCGGAACTCCTCATTGCTACGAATGCGGTCGTCCGGTTGAGAAGCAATCTCCCGATAAAATGATTGATATAATTTCGGAAGAATTTGCCGGTAAAAAAATAATGATTCTTGCTCCGATAGTGAAAGGGAGAAAAGGACACTATCGCGAACTGTTTGAGGAAATTTACCGCGACGGATTTTTGAGAGTCCGCGTTGACGGCGAAGTGCGGGAAATTAAAGAGAGAATGAAACTTGAGCGTTACAAAGTTCATAATATTGAGATAGTGGTTGACAGATTAAAGGTAACCGAAAAATCAATATTTAGAATTTCATCATCTCTCGAGGTCGCGCTGAACTACGGCAACGGAACGGTGATAATTTCTGACGGAGAATCGGATAAACTTCTCAGCAGACATCTTTCCTGCAATTACTGCGGAATAAGTTTTCCGGAACTCGCTCCAAATTCTTTTTCCTTCAACTCTCCTTACGGGGCTTGCCCTGTCTGCGACGGACTCGGCGAAACAATGGAGATAGAACCTTCCCTGATTATTCCCGATTGGAGTTTAAGCATTAATCAAGGCGCAATAGAAGCGTTGGGAAAACCGCGCGATACATGGGTCTTTAACCAGCTGCGCGCCTTGGCTGAAGAATACGGATTCGATTTTGATACTCCGCTCACGGAACTTAATGATAAACAAAAACACGTCCTGTTAAACGGCTCGGAAAAAAAGCTGAAAATAAAGTACCGATTCAGTTCGGGCGATGAAATTCAGTATGAAAACACATTCGACGGAGTTCTCGGTTATATTAAAAATTACTTTGAAAAGACCAATTCTCCGAAAACACGGGAGTGGGCGGAATCTTTCATGACGAAGAAAGTCTGCAAAGCCTGCAACGGCGGGAGACTGCGGAAGGAATCGCTGTCGGTAAAAATCAAAGGATTAAATATCTCCGAGATTACCAAAATGCCGATTAATAAAGCCGAGGAGTTTTTTAAGCGGCTGGAATTTGAAGGGCGTTCCGCTTTAATTGCGGAGCCGATTTTGAAAGAGATTAGAAAAAGATTAGGCTTTTTATCCAATGTCGGTTTGCAGTATCTTACTTTGGATCGTTCTTCAAGAACTTTGTCGGGAGGCGAATCGCAAAGGATAAGACTGGCGTCGCAAATCGGTTCGCAGCTTGCCGGAGCGCTTTATGTTCTTGACGAACCGAGCATCGGCTTGCATCAAAGCGATAACATTCGTTTGATTAATTCCTTAAAGCGCTTGCGCGATTTGGGAAATACGATTATCGTGGTTGAGCATGACCGTGAAACTATTGAGGAAGCCGATTTTGTTGTGGATTTGGGCCCGGGCGCGGGCGAGCATGGAGGGAAAGTCTGCGTTGCCGGAGAAATAAGCGAGATAATGAAATATAAGAAATATGATAAATCGCTTACTGTGAAGTATCTTAAAAATCAAATCTCTATTCCCACTCCGGAAAAAAGAAGAGAAGGGAACGGTAAAACTTTATCGTTAATCGGAGCGAAAGGGAATAATCTGAAAGAAGTTGATTTGCGCCTTCCTCTCGGAAAGATGATTGTGGTAACGGGAGTAAGCGGGTCGGGGAAATCAAGTTTGATTAATGAAACGCTTGTGAGAATTTTAAAGAAAAAGTTTTTCCGCTCGAAAGTCGTTCCTCTTCCTTACGAGAAAATTGAAGGCTTGGAAAACATCGATAAAGTTATTGAAATTGATCAATCCCCGATCGGGCGAACACCGAGATCCAATCCGGCGACATACACCGGCGTTTTTACTTATATTCGAGAGTTTTATACCGAACTTCCCGATTCCAAAATCAGAGGTTATAAACCGGGAAGATTCAGTTTTAATGTTAAAGGGGGAAGGTGCGAGGATTGCCAGGGAGACGGATTGAAGAAAATCGAAATGAATTTTCTTCCCAATGTTTATGTTACTTGCGAAACTTGTAAGGGCAAACGATATAACAATGAAACGCTGCAGATTCTTTACAGAGGAAAATCTATCTCTGATATTCTGGAAATGCGCGTGTCAAATGCGCTTGATTTTTTTGACGAACATCCGAGGATTAAGCGTAAGTTGAAAGCGCTGAACGATGTGGGGCTGGGATACATCAAGCTTGGTCAGCAGGCGGTAACGCTTTCCGGAGGCGAAGCTCAGCGCGTTAAGCTGGCTACGGAGTTAAGCAAAGTGGGAACCGGAAAAACGCTTTATGTCTTGGACGAGCCGACAACAGGATTGCATTTCGAGGATGTCAGAATTTTGCTTGAAGTTCTTAACCGCCTTGTGGAAAAGGGGAATACGGTTTTGATTATCGAGCATAATCTTGATGTTATTCAGGCTGCTGATTATATCGTTGATTTGGGACCCGGTGGAGGTGAATTCGGAGGTGAAATAATTGCCGAAGGAACGCCGGAAGAAGTAGCGAAAAATAGTAAAAGCTTGACGGGAAAGTTTCTTAAAAGAGATTTTAGTCGCACCGACTATTGATTAAATTACCTTATTTAATTGAGTATTAAGATGATTTTTATTTAAAGGAAGTTAAGATGAAAAAAATAATTTTTGCAACGGGGAACGAACATAAAGCCGAAGAAGTCAGGGCGATTTTCGGCGATTTGAATATTGAACTCATTACACTAAATGATTTGGAAAATCCTCCGGAAATAATTGAGGATGGAAGTTCATTCGAGGAAAACTCGTTGAAAAAAGCGCAAACTGTTTTTAACCGGTACAAAATGCCTGTTCTTGCCGACGATTCGGGATTGGAAGTCGAGCAGCTTAACGGCGCTCCGGGGATTTATTCCGCGCGCTATTCGGGGGAAGAGGGAAATTATAAGAAAAACAATGAAAAACTTCTCGCGGATTTGTCGGAATTACCCGAACCTCATAAGGCAAGGTTCGTTTGTGTTGTCAGTTATATTGACGGCGACAATGTTTACACCTCAGAAGGAGAATTGCGCGGTGAAATTATCGAAGAGTATCGCGGCGACAACGGATTCGGTTACGATCCTCTTTTCAAGCCGGAAGGATATTCCAAAACGCTGGCTGAAATATCTCCGGACGAGAAAAACAGAATCAGTCACCGAGCAAGAGCTTTTGAGAAAATGAAGCGGAAGTTGGGGCTGGAGAGTCTTTGATTTTTAGAAGTCTATGCATAAGCCAGTACTATGTCATTCTGAATGGAGCTAAGCGGAATGAAGAATCTCAGAACCGGTAATTATACCAAATTTAGAGATATTTCGGACGACTTCCACTCCTCCGCCTTGGCGGATTGGCGGACTGTTTTGCAAAGGGTCTCTTTCACTTTGTGAATTTGTTGATTATTTCCTCATGCCGGGGAAATTGTGATATTAATTTTTTCCTGTCGGCAAGTTCAAAATCGTTAAAATCAAATCCGGGGGATACGGTACAGCCGACAAGCGAATAAGAGTTTCCCTCGATTACATTTGCAGCAAACCAATTATTAGCCGGAATAATTATTTGAGGCGTTTCTCCTGCGGAGAGATTAAGCCCCAGAACCGCTTTGGAATAATTCCCATTGTCGGAAATTATATGAATTTCGAGCGGCGAGCCTTCGTAAAAATGCCAAATCTCATCTTCTTTTATTCTGTGAAACGCAGAGAAATTTTCCGAAGTTAACAAAAAATAAATTGCGGTTGAAAAATTTCGTTCCCCTTTAATATTAGGGGGAAGATTATTCTCGCTTATTGTGCCGGAGCTTCTGTAAGTTTCCCGATAATATCCGCCTTCAGGGTGAGGAATGAGTTTCAACTTTTTTATTATTTCTTTGATTCTTTTCATAATTAAAGTTATTTATTTTTAGCTGAAATGACAAGAAATTAGAGCGGTATATAAAAATGGTTGGATGATTTGATGAATGGATATTACTCAGTCTCGCGTCTTACATAATTGTCTTGAACTATGATTAATAATGATTATTTGATTGACTATGATTTTAACTCATAGAGAGTTGAGGCTATTAGTGGTTTATTGTGAATCCGTGTAAATCCGCCTTGGCGGATAATAAATCTGTGTCATCCGTGTTCTATTTCTTTTGAGTGGATGATTTTGTTTGAGTAAAGAATGAAGGTAAACTACATATTATTCCCCTCAATCATATAAAGAACCATTTTAAAACTAAAAAAGCCGGAATTTCATCCGGCTTTTTAGCGGGGCCGACGAGACTTCCCGAAATCATTCGGGACGACCTTCGGCAAAAGAAATTAGCTTTTCAATATATTTTCGACTTTTCTTTTTCTTGATTTGATTTTCACGTTTAATTGCTTCAGATTTAGATGCAAATTTTTCAAAATAAACTAATTTCCAGGGAGTTCCTCTGCTCGAGTATTTCCCCCAACCGGAATTATGGCGCAGAATTCTCAGTTCTAAATCAGAAGTGTAACCGACATAATATTTATTGATTTTGTTTGAATAAAGAATATAGGTAAACCACATGAAAATCCTCAAAAATTAGTTTTCTCAAAATAATCACTTAAAACAAAAAAAAGCCTCACAGTAAACTGTAAGGCTTTTTTATTTTGCGGGGGCCGACGAGACTTCCCGAAATCATTCGGGACGACCTTCGGCTAAAAAGTCAAAGATTATTAATAATAAAAAAATCAAAGATATTTTAAAACTAAAAAAGCCGAAAAAATAATTTCCGGCTTTTTAGCGGGGCCGACGAGACTCGAACTCGCGACCTTCGGCGTGACAGGCCGACGTTCTAACCAAACTGAACTACGACCCCGTTACGTTATTCAATAATAAAAATAACAAGTCTAAAAATAAGATTTTTTACATTTTAGCGCAAGGAAAAATTTAGAAATCTTTTACGCCAAATGTTACTCCAACGGCTTTTGCCGCTTGCACGGTTTGTCCCGATGCAGAAACCAGTTTCTGTTTATCAATTGCGTCTTCAATCTTAACGCTTGTAATGGAAGAGCCTTTTAAAGAAACCATCCGTCCGAACTTTTTCTTCATGGCAAGTTCAATGGCGTAAGTGCCGAATTTTGTGGAAAGGATTCGGTCGTAAGGAGTAGGGGAACCGCCGCGCTGAAGATGTCCGAGAACGGTGTATCTTGTTTCCAATCCTGTTCCTTCTTCAATCTGTTTGGCGACAACTTCCGCAATTCCGCCAAGCTGAATCGGGTCGGTGCGTTTTTTGTCGCTTCCTTTCACAACCATTTTGCCTCCTTTGGGCTTTGCTCCTTCGGCAACGCAAACGATGCTGAATTTTTTCCCCTGCGCGTGTCTTTGCAGAACTCTTTCGTAAACAGCGTCCCATTCAAAAGGGAATTCCGGCAAAAGAATAATGTCCGCGCCTCCCGCAATTCCGCCGTGAAGCGCAATCCAGCCTGCGTAGCGTCCCATTGTTTCGAGAACCATAACGCGGTGATGCGATGAAGCGGTTGTGTGCAGTCTGTCGAGCGCTTCGGATACAACCCAAACGGCTGAATAGTGCCCGAATGTAACATCGGTTGCGTCCAAGTCATTGTCGATTGTTTTCGGAACGCCAACTACGTTCATTCCCATTTTGGAAAGCTTGTTTGCAATGTGCATTGTTCCGTCGCCGCCGATAGCAATTATGGCGTCCAAATCCCAAGCTTCGTAATTCATCATAACCCGTTCGGAACGGTCAACAATCCTTATTTCATCATCAACTTCTTCGGGCCAGTGAAACGGATCGCCTTTGTTGGATGAGCCGAGAATTGTTCCGCCGCGCGCCAGAATCCCGGAAACATCCTTGCTGTAAAGGGGATTTCCTCTTCCTTCCACAAATCCTTCAAAACCGTCGTAAATTCCCCAAACATGCAAACCTTGGTCGTGCGCGGGTTTTGTTACGCCTCGTATTACCGCGTTAAGCCCGGGGCAGTCTCCTCCTCCGGTTAATATTCCAATCCTTCTGACAGGATGTGATTTTGCCATAATTAACTCCGAATAGATAGAAAATAAATTTTAAGTATTAAGATATTAAATAATTAGATTTTTGAAAAATTTTTAAAATGAGTTTTACAGATTCTGTACAGATTATCTTTTCCGTACTTGCGGGCTAATTCTTCGGCTGTTTTGTCAACCGCCGCCGAAGCCCCTTTGGGCAGATAAATTCCTTTTTGCTCGAGATTACGAAACCAGAGTACCACCTTTTCCCGAGCTAAAATCGAAGCTGCGGCAACTCCGGGATACTTCTCGGCTTTGGTTTCCTGAATGAATTTCACTTTTGCGAAACGGGGCTCGGTTAATATATCCAGACTTTTGGAACTGAATTTATCGGTAATTACATATTTTACGGCGGGATGTTTATCGAGTAATTTTTCCACCGCTCTGGAATGAGCGAAAGTAAGCAGCTTATTTAAATTTTTCCCGATTGAATCATATTCCTTATTATATTGTTCGGGAGTAAGTTCAAAGATCTCAAAATTTTCGGGAAAGGACTCTTTTAATTTTTGCGCAATTTCCATTATCGCGGAATCGGAAAGTTCTTTACTGTCCTTTACTCCGAGCGTTTTAAGTCGTTTGGATATTTCCGCGGTCGTGTAAAATGCTGCGACAACAAGAGGCCCGAAAAAATCTCCTTTACCCGATTCGTCAGAACCGATATATTCGTCGGCTATTCCCTCATTTTTATCCTTAAATAAATTTTCCGGTTCTGAAATCAGACTGCTGACTTTTTCAAAAAGGGATGAGTTTTTATTTCCCTGAACTACTTGCTTAACTCCTTTTTTACCGAAATAGACTTGAATTTTTAACTTATTTTCAGTGTCGTCCACGGTAATCTCAAAGTTGTATTTTTTTTCTTCTACGGGACTTACCGAAACCAAATCGAGATTATTTTTAACTAATTCTCTCAGTCGTTTAATCTCTTTAAAAGCTCTATTTTTTCTGTCAATGACGATAATTTTCTTTAATTTTAAAGTTCTAAAAATTTTGATTACTAATTTATGAATAATAAAATAAACCTATTTAATAAACTTTTAATACTGTTGTCGGTTTTAGTGATTTTAACTTCTTGCGATAGAAAAGAAGATAAGGTGATTGCAACTATCAACGGCGAAAAAGTATATCTGAAAGATTTCAAAAACCGTTATGAGGATTTTCTTCTTTCATCCGGAATCAGCGACACTTACCCGAACAGACAGAACATTCTGAACTCAATGGTGACCGAAGTTCTGATGCAGAAGTTCGATAACAACGATTCGGTTTATGCAAACAAGGAATATCAACGAGAAAAGAAATGGGTCAATCAAGAAGCTTTGCTCGGATTTGTAATGGATAGAGATGTGTTTGCAAAGATTACAGCAAGCGATAAGGAAATCAGAACCGCTTTTAAAAGAGCAAATATGAAAGTTGCCGCTCGGCATCTTTACGCCAAAACTTTAGACGAGGCTAACGAACTTTATTCTCTCCTGAAAACGGGAGTGAGTTTTGATTTATTAGCCAAACAGGTTTTTACGGATTCTACCCTGCGCAATAACGGCGGATATCTCGGCTTCTTTTCATGGGGCGATATGGACCCGGCTTTTGAAGAAGCGGCTTACACCTTGCCTGTCGGAAAGATTTCAAAGCCGATAAAAACCGAAGAGGGGTACAGCATAATTAAGGTTGAAAAACGCGTCGCAAATCCGCTGTTAACCGAAGACGAATATATGCGTAAGAAAAAACAAATTGAGAGATTGGTTAAGATTAATAAGAAAAAACCGGCGGAGCATAAATTTATTAACAGTCTAATTGATTTGGACAAAATCAATATTAACGAAAGAGCGTTAAATGACGTTTACAAAAAATATTCATTAATCCTTAATGAAAAGCTTGAAGTTAAATCCGTTAATAATGGCAGCGAGGTTGTAAGCGATTATAAAGGGAAAAAGTTTACGGTCGCCCAAATAATCAACAGATTGGAGGAGCTTCCATATTATTTCAGGGAAAAAATCAAAACAATCGATAATCTTAAAACGGCTGTGAAAGGATTTTATCTGAAAGATATTCTTCTTAACTATGCGAAAGAAAAGGGGTATGATAAAAATCCGTACGTGTTAAAAAAAGAACGTCAGTTGGAAACGAATCTCTTTATGCGATATAAGATGATTAATATAACAAAGAACGCTGAAGTTTCCGACTCCGCCGCGTATGATTTTTATCAGAAGAACAAAAAATATTTTACCACCGATACGAAATATCATGTTAAGGAGATTATCGTTAAAAGAAAATCTTTGGCGGACAGTTTAATCAAAGTACTGAGAAGGAATAAAGGAAAATTTTCGTCGCTTGCAAAAAAATATTCTTTAAGAAAATTTTCAGCGGTTAACGGTGGAGATTTGGGTTGGGCGTCGATTGAGAAATTCGGTTTGCTCCGGAAAAAGATTTATCATGCAAAGTTGAGCGAACTGCTTGGTCCCCTTAATATTAAAGGGTATTACGGAATATTTATTGTCGCCGGCAAAAAGAAAGGAAAGGTTGCTCCCTTCAATCAGATTAAAGATAAGGTTAAAGCGGCTGCAAAATTTTATTACAGAAATGATATTTTTAAAAAATATACTCAAAATCTCTTTGAAAAGAATAAAATTGATATTAATTTTAATTTATTGAAAAATACACCGATGTTAAATTACCATTAATTCTTACATCTTCCATAGACCAAATTAAATGGAGAAATAAATGAAAAAACTTATAATTTTTTTCCTCACTCTTGTTGTAAGTTCTTCGATTTGGGCGGGCAACACCGGCAAGCTTACCGGTAAGATTGTTGACGCCAAAACGAACGAACCGCTGCCTTTTGTGAATGTTACAATTGTCGGGACGATGCTTGGCGCCGCCTCCGATATTGACGGAAATTACACTATCCTTAATATAGCTCCGGGAACTTACTCGGTTAAGTTCCAGTATGTTGGATATCAGACAAAAGTGGTTGAAGGCGTAAGGATTTCAATTGACCTTACAACTCATATCAATGTTAAGCTTTCGGAAGAATCGGTTGCGATGCAGGAAGTAGTTGTGCAGGCGGACAGAAAAGGATTGCAGAAGGACGTTACTTCGAGTCAGGCTTTGGTTTCCTCCGACGATATTAAAAATCTTCCGGTTGCAGAATTAAGCGAAGTGCTTCAGCTTCAAGCGGGCGTTACTAAAGGCGCGGGGGGAGATTTCCATATCCGCGGCGGACGAAGCAGCGAGATAGCTTACAATGTTAACGGAATTTCGATTACCGATTCGTACGATAACAGCCAGGGAATTCAACTTGACAACAGCAGCGTTCAGGAGCTTCAAGTAATTTCAGGAACGTTTAACGCCGAGTACGGAAACGCGATGTCCGGAATTATTAACACCGTTACAAAAGAAGGAGGCACAAACTTCCAAGGTTCTTTTGAAACTTACGGCGGAGATTATGTCAGCAATCATACTAATATCTTTTGGAACATTGACGCGCTTAACCCGATTGCCAATTTTCGCGCAAGTTTAGGCGGACCTTTTTTAACCGAAAAAATTCGTTTTTTTATCAACGGCAGATATAATTATTCCGACGGTTATTTGTACGGCAAAAGAATTTTTACAACGACCGGAGCGCCCGGCGACAGCGTTTACGTCCCGATGAATTATCACAAACGTTTTATGGGACTTGGAAACTTGAGTTTTTACGCTTCCAAAAAAATTAAGCTTAATTTGGAAGCCCTTTATTCGAATGATAATTTCAAGGATTACAATCACGGCTTTAAGCTTGAACCGGACGGAGACGTAAAGAAATATTCAAGTTCTTTAAGTTCAACTTTAACTTTTACAAACACAATGTCTTCCGAGTCTTTTTATACATTCAAACTCTCCTATTTTAACAGAAATTTTCAAGAACATCTTTATGATAATCCGTTAGACCCGAGATATTTGTCGCCCGATTCATTAAACACGGTCGGATATGCGTTTATTCACGCCGGAACAAACCTCCACAGATTTGAAAGAGATACAAAAACTTATCTTGCTAAGTTCGACTACACAAGTCAGGTAAGCGAACACCACATGGTAAAATTCGGTTTTGAAGGTAAATTAGATAATCTCGCATTTGACGATTACTACCTCGAACCACTTAAAATAAATAACGTTCCGGTTTCCCCGTTCCGTCCCGCAATTCCGGACCCGACTTCATTGGCGCGTCAGAAATATGACGCCAATCCTTTAAGCGCGTCAGCTTATATTCAGGATAAAATCGAATATGAGCAGGTGATTATTAATGTCGGCGTCAGATTTGACTATTTTAACTCGCGCGGAAAAATATTAGTCGATCGCTCAGACCCCAATATTTACACGCCTTTAAGAGCCGGCTTGGATACTTTGACGATAGCCCGGAGAGAACCTTATTTTTACAAAAACGCTTCTCCCAAATGGCAGCTTGCGCCTCGAGTAGGCGTCGCTTATCCGATTTCGGACGTTGGGGTTTTCCACTTTTCGTACGGACAATTTTTCCAAGTTCCTACCTACAACAGATTGTTTGACCGCGGCGATTATAAAGTGCCTACAACGGGAAGTACGGGAGCGCCTTTCGGAAACCCCGATTTGAATCCCCAGAGAACGACAATGTACGAAATAGGTTTCAGACAATCGTTTATGGATGATTTTCTTATTGACGCAACTTTGTTTTACAGAGATATTCGAGATTACGTAACCGCCGGTCCTATGATCGAAACGCGCAACGGGGTCGGATACTCGATTTATACAAACAGAGATTACGCTAACGTTAAAGGAATTACTTTTTATTTCTCTAAAAAGTACTCGAACAATTTTTCATTTGATATAAACTACACTTATCAGTTTGCCGAAGGAAGCGCTTCGACGCCTGAGGAAGATTTTTACGCACAGCGAAGCAACAGCGAACCGACGCTTTATTTGCTTCCTCTCGACTGGGACCAGAGACACTTGCTGAACGCTTCCTTTTACTACGGAGTAGAAAATTGGGGCGCGTCCCTTCTTTCAAGATTCGGAACGGGGTTGCCTTACACGCCGAGCGTTACGCAATATACGGCTGACAGAGGCTTAACTTCCGGGTTCAGTAAAAACAGCCGCAGACGCCCGAATCAGTTTCAGCTTGATTTGAAAGCGCATTATAATTTCAATGTTTTCGGAAAAACTTTAACCGCATTTGTGCGAGTATTCAATATTCTCGATTCAAAGATCGTTGTTAATGTTTTCTCCGATACGGGAAAGCCCGATTTTACTACCGAAGCTGAAAGTCTCAGAGGAGTAAGAGATCCGAACAGACCGAATACAATTGAAGAATATTTGACAAGACCTTGGAATTACGCACAGCCGAGATTAGTTCAAGTAGGATTTAATTATAATTTTTAATGAATTTTTAGAGGATAAAAATGAATAAATTTTTTAACATACTAATGATTTTGTTTCTTGCCGTTGCGCTTCCTCAGAAGAGTTTTGCGCAGTACGTTCCCGGAAAGGAAAGAGGGAACTCCGCCAAAAGAGCCAAAGCTCAGATGGAAGGCAACAGAATCAGAACCACAATTTTTAATTTCGGTCAAACCGGACGCACCGGAGGGGAATTCCCAATCGACGTGCAGACGCCATACGAGTGGCCGAAAAATACGGGACATGTTTATCTTGCGCTTACGGCTCTTTTTGTAGGCGGCGAAGTTAAGGACGACAGTGGAAACACTTTGAAGATAGTCGATTTACCCAACTACAGAAACGCTCCTGACGGTTCGAGTTGGAACTTTGAACCGGTACCGGGATATTATAATGACAACCGTCCCGAACGCTCGATTGCAACCAGCGTTGACGAAACCACATGGCCCTCATACTGGCCCGACAGAATGAAAGACGCAACCGACCCTGGCTGGGCGGGAAGCTGGGACGGACTTGGCGGGAAGAATGATTTCCGCGCTGATCAGGAAATTTTTTATCGCGCGTCGGATGATAAATACAGCCGATATACAACATATTTTCCCGATACAACGGATTACACTCGAAAGGGAATGGGAATTATTCTTGACGTTCGCGTTCTTGCGTGGTCGCAAATCTTAGTTCAGGATGCGATATATATTTTACATAAAATTAAAAACGACGGCACAAAAGATATTCCTAAAGCCGCTATTACAGCTTGGCATGCCGATTTCGTCGGCGGAAACGGAGATTCCCAGGACGACATTTCCGAATTTGATTTGCTCCTTGATATTGCTTTCAGCCGCGACCGCGATAACCGCGCTCCCGATTTCGGCAGCGACCCGGTAGGAATTGTCGCACAGGCTTTTCTGGAAACTCCCGGCAACTCGACCGATAGAATTGACAACGACGGCGACGGAGAGGTTAACGGTCCGAAAGTAACTACGGAAATGTTGGAAGGGGAAGATCCCGATAACCTGAAGGACGACAACGGCAACGGACTTGTTGATGAAAACGAGACTTACGTTCCTTTCGGAGTTCAGGTAGGCGTTACTTATGCCGACGGCATAGATCAGAACAATAATGCGGAAGCGGGCAGTCCGGTTGTTACACAGGCAATGGTTGATTTATCCGCAGGGGACAGATGGCATCGCTGGCCGATTAATCCGGAGACCGACGCAATTCAGGACAGCGTAGTGCATTTGTTAATGGTTGAATCGGATGATATAGGTTACGCTTTTGCGGACAATATCGATAACGACGGCGACGCCGAGGATGGAAGCCCGACAATTACTCAGGCGATGATTGACTCGGCGGCAAACGACGCTCCCTATTACAGATACAAAGTTCCCAACAGTAATGTAATTTTATACAATGTTGTTCAAAACACTTTGGGAATGAAATACGCCGACGGAATCGACAACGACAACAACGGAGCCGTGGATGAAAATATTGACGAAGGCATTGACGAGATGATAGATGAATCCCGAAGCGATGGAATTGATAACGACGGCGACTGGAACGTTTTTACGGACGATGTTGGACTTGACGGCGTCGCCGGAACCGGAGACCCGGGAGAAGGAGACGGAAAGCCGACTTCCGGAGCGCGTTTCGGATTGCCCGGAGAGCCTGACATAGATGTTACCGACGTTTCGGAAACAGACCAGATTGGTATCACAAACGCTCAGTACAAACCTGCCGGTTCTTACAATTTCAGCACTGTAAGCGACGCCGAGTTGTGGTTCCAGCTGATGCGCCCCGGACATTTTTACGATCCGCAGGAAGTTACAGCAGGCGAATATGATTTGTTCATCTCGTCAAGCTACTTCCCGATTAAGTCAGGCCAGACGGAGCCGATTTCCGTAGCGATTATTTTGGCAAACGGTCCTGTTCAAGACCCCGACGGCGCTATCAGAAAAGCCGCCATTGTCAGAAAGAAAATCAGAGTTCAGGAAACATACGAGAATGACTACCAGTTTGCTAACGCTCCGATTACTCCTCACGTAACGGCAATTCCGGGGGATAACAGAGTAACGCTTTATTGGGACGACATTGCAGAAAGTTCTTACGATGATTACATTGCTAAGATAGGCGGGAACGGACATGACTTTGAAGGTTACAGAATTTATCGCGCTCAAGATCCGGCGTTTTTAGATCCGGAAATAATAACAAACGGCTACGGATCGCCTACATTCCGTTCGCCGATTGCTCAGTTTGATTTAGTCGATAACTATTCCGGTTTCGATTCCGTCGGCGTCGAAGGCGTTCATTATTATTTGGGAAACAACAGCGGTTTGCAGCACTCGTTTGTTGATTCGACAGTTAAAAACGGATTTACTTACTACTACGCAGTTGTTTCATACGATTTCGGTTTTCCGGAAGGAAACATAATTCCCGCCGAATCTCCGATTAGAATCAGTCTGCAATCGGACGGTTCGGTCAAAACCGGTCCGAACGTTGTGAAAATTATTCCAACCGCCCCCGCGGCAGGCTATGTTCCGGCAACGCTTGGAAATATCGGACACGTGGAAGGAACAAGCACCGGAAAGATTTCTTATGATGTAATCGATAAAAATAAAATTAAGAACGGACATGTTTATAAAATTACTTTTGAAGATACTTTAAAAGCTTCTTCAAATCCGAATTATCCCGATACGCTTACGACAAAGAATTTTACTTTGGTTGATTCGACTGCCGCAGATACGTTGATTAATAAGAGCGCTAATTTGTCGGCGGATTACGAACAGCCGATTACGGATGGTTTCAGACTATCATTCAAAAACGAAAGTCGCGTTGAGATCAATAAAAACGCTTCCGGCTGGAATGCGCATGATATCCAGAATTACGTCTTTGAGAAACTTGTTTCTCCAACCGGCGAACGAGGAACCGAGAAGCCGAACGATTATAAGGTTATTGTAAGCGATTCGGTCGGTTTCGGGAAATCAGCTCAGTTTGATTTAATGAGAATTACATGGCCGGAAGTTGACGTTAACTTCAAGGTATATAATATCAGCGAGAAAAAATATATTGATTTCGGTTTTATCGAGTTGGATACTACCGGAGGCGCGGGAAGGTTTACAGCGCTCGGAACAAGTCGCGACCGAATAATTTTTCTCGAGAAAAACTCCATGGATTCGCTTGTGTTCACATGGTGGACTTATCTTGACGGCGACACGACCAACGGATTGAGAAATCCGCGCGGAGGAGATACGCTTACGGTTAAACTTAAAAAGCCGTTCCTTTCGTCGGATGTTTACCGCTTTGTCGCTCAATCCGATAAGATTGACGTTAATAAAGCGAAAAGTGATTTGGATAAGATTCAAGTTGTTCCTAATCCGTATGTAGCCGAAGCTCTTTGGGAAACCCGTAATCCGTTTAACAGCGGCAGAGGTCCCAGGTTACTGCAGTTTATCCATCTTCCTGCAAAATGTACAATAAAGATATTTACGGTTAGCGGCGAGCTGGTAAAAACGCTTGAGCATAACGCCGCAAACAGCGACGGAACCGTTTATTGGAATATGCTGAGCAGAGATAATCTCGGAATTTCGTACGGGGTTTATGTTTATTATGTTGACGCTCCCGGTATCGGAACAAAAACCGGAAAATTTGCGGTAATTAAATAAGAAAATTATTAGGAGATATATAAAAGTGTTTAAGAAAAAATTTATTTTCGTAGTAATATTTGGAGCGCTTAGCCTATCGCCTCTTTTCGGTCAAAGTCTTTCCAAAACCGGTACGACGGCTGCGAAGTTTCTGAGTATCGGAGTAGGCGCGCGAGCTAACGCGATGGGCGGCGCCGTAGCTTCCGTTATTGACGATCCTTCCGCTATGTACTGGAATCCCTCAGGAATTGCGGGCATTACACGTTATTCGGCAATGTTCACTTATACGAAAATGTTTGCGGACATTAATTTGAACTATGCCGGAATTGTTGTCCCGACTGACGGTTACGGTGTTTTCGGCGTTAACGTTACTTCGGTAAACTATGGCGAAATGCAGGTTACAACAGAAAACCATCCGGATGGCATAGGCGAAACTTTTTCCGCAGGGAGCTATGCTTTCGGTTTGAGTTACGCGAATTATGTTACTGAATTATTCTCATTCGGAGTAAATCTGAAATACATACATGAAACAATTTCGAATTCATCTTCCGACGGACTTGCGCTTGATATCGGTACGAACTTTCTAACTCCGTTTTGGGGAATTCGTTTCGGAACGTCAATTACAAATTTCGGAACAAAGATGAGAATCGAAGGAGACGATTTATTAATCCGCTACGACTCGGATCCCAACTCCTCAGGCAATAACGCCTCGGTTGACGCGAGATTGGGAACCGATGAGTTTGAGCTTCCTTTACGTTTACAGTTGGGACTTTCAAAAGATATTGAGTTCTCAGATGATTTCAGAGCTTCAATTGCGGCGGACGTTATCTATCCGAACGACAACAAAAGCTGGATGAACATCGGGACGGAAATCGGATTGTTTCACAATTTAGTTCAGCTCAGAGCCGGTTATAAAACATTGTTTTTGCCAGACGCTCAGGAAGGTTTAACTGCGGGGTTCGGAATCTTCTATAATAAGATTCCGTTCTTCGGAATTAAAATTAATTATGCTTACCAGCAGTTAAAAGATTTGGATAATCTTCACAGTTTCGGTATGAGTTTAAATTTTTAAGTTGTATATAATCAAACCTTCAAGGTTTTAACGGGCATACAAATTGGGAGTATTGATTAATATCAGTTTCGGTTATGCTGTTTGGTTTTCCAAGCAAAACCTTGAAGGTTGTGAGATGCGATACGTGTCTTTTAAGTTAAGATTTTAGTGAATTGTGATTCACTAATTTTAATAGGGGGCTGGTTCGCCTCTTTTTGGTTTGTTCATATCGGTCTGGTCGGTGTTTTTCATTATCTTCTTTTGTGTGTGGTTTTTTCCTATCCCGTCTCCTCCAAGGCAGATCCCAATGGAAGGGCAATCTTAAAATTCCCCTCTTGAAAGAGGGGTGGGTTTCGCCGGAGCGTGCGGAGGCGAAAGTCGGGGTGTTGAAAAGCTCAAATATTCAACGGAACAAAATTTATTTGCTCATAATCTCCAATTCTCTTTACGCAGACCTTCATGGAACAAGTACCTTGAAGGAAAGTAGTCTTGAAGGTTTGTAAGATGTGTGAGTATAATCAAACCTTCAAGGTTTTAACGGGCAATCAAATTTGGAGTATTGATTAATATCAGCTTCAGTTATGCTGTTTGGTTTTCCAAGCAAAACCTTGAAGGTTTGTAATGTGTTCTATCCCAAAATTGTTTTCAGCTCTTCAACAGCTTTTGCAAGTTCGCGTTTTAACTCCAATCTTAAAATTTTTCTCCCTTTCTTGATTAACGCCGAGCGGTCGCCTAATCCCTGAGCCTGTATCAGCACGTCAAATGTTATCCCGGATTTCTTAACTTTCGGTTCATCCGGAATCGGTATGTCAAGCGTCGGTTTGTCTGTAAATTGCAAAAACACGCCGTTGCCGAAATCGCCTTTGTGGAGTTGTCCCGTTGAATGAAGAAAACGGGGACCGAATCCTACGGTTACTGCAACATTATATTTTTCCGAAAGATAATTTTGAAAATCACTCAAAATCTCGACGTTGCGTTCAGTCTGCGGAAGAAAAGCTTGCAACGCAATATAGTGCCGTCCGAGATAATCGTCGAAACACTCGTCAATATTTTCAAAACAATTACGGATTACTTCTTTTACATGTGAAATCCGACTGATGTAAAATGCGGTGAAACTGTCGCTTTCACATCCGTCTTTCAATGCAGGTAAGTTTCCGGTCTTCATATATTCGGAAACCATTTCGCGCGCTGCAACCTTCGCGGATTCAACATCCGGCTGATTAAAGGGGTGGATTTTCATTAAGTGTCCCGCAACGGCAATTGCAAACTCCCAGATATAAAGCAGGTTCCCAAGTTCGTAAACATCGTCCAAAATTATTTCCAGTACGGGGAAGCCCGCTCTGATAAGATTTTTAACTTCAAGAGAATCTTTTGTATCATCCCTAAAATGAATGTAAGCGAAAATTCTGTCTTTTGAGTATTCGGAGGGCTTTCTTAATTTTTCTCCGGTAACCGGAAGAATTCCGCGATTGTTTTTACCTGTGCTTTCAGCAACTAATTGTTCAATCCATGAACCGACCGGTTCCAGCTGTCCGCTGAAAATAAAGGTTAATTTATCTTTCCCTCTGTTAGCGCACATTCCAAGCATTGCGCCTAAAACATAGGCGGGGTTTTCATCATAGTGCGACATTGCCAAAGAGCGTTCTTCGGCTTGTTTGGCGTTTGTCAGAAGAGTGGAAATGTCAATGCCGATTACTGCCGCCGGGACCAAACCGAAATATGTAAGAGCAGAAAATCTTCCTCCCACATTCGGATTATTCAAAAATGTATAGAAAAAGTTAAGCTCGGATGCAAGTTTTTCGAGTTTGCTGCCCGGGTCGGTAATTGCCGTAAAGTACTTTCCGGCTGAATCTCCGAATTCTTCGTAATATATATTATAGAAATATTTGAAAAGAGAAAGGGTTTCTACGGTACCTCCGGATTTAGTGGAAACAATAAAAAACGTTTCTTCCGGTTTAAGATTATTTTTAATTTCAATAACGGATTCGGGATGAGTGCTGTCGAGAACCGTAAGCGACGGATGATTTTCTTTGTTCCCGAAAACTTTTTGAAAAACTTCCGGCGCTAAGCTGGAGCCTCCCATGCCGAGAAGAACTACTTTTTTAATTCCTTTCTCAATTATCTCGTCGGCAAAACCTTCGAGGTAAAGGTACTTATCAGAATATTCGTTCGGAGCGGTAACCCAGTCAAGGCGGTTTATAATTTCGTCCGGTTTGTCGCTCCAAAGGGAATAATCTTTTGAAAGAATTCTTTGTGAAAAATTCTCGTTTTCAAGATTGAAAAGAATTTCATTGAATTTATCATGATTATCGTGAAGATATTTTGTTAGCTTCATTTTGATCCTCAACTCTGTTTGAATTAATGTTCAAATCTAATAAAAAGATATAAAAAAAGCCGCTCCCAAATGAGAGCGGCTGAATAAATAAGAATTTTAATCTATGGTTTATTTCATCAAGATTAATTTCTTAGCGTTCATAAATGTCGAACCGTTGCTTCCTTCGGCTCTTATGGCGTAGAAGTAAATTCCGCTTGTTAAATTAGAAGCGTCGAATTTAATTCTGTGATTGCCGGCATTCATTTCCTGATTGACTAAAGTAGTAACTTCGCGTCCGAGCAAGTCAAAGACTTTAATCGTTACTTTAGCGTTGACAGGCAATGAGTAAGCAATAATCGTTGACGGGTTGAACGGGTTAGGATAGTTCTGCGCCAAATCATATTTTGCAGGAATTGTATTAATTCCATCGTTTACGTCTGTAAGTACGCCAAGATGTACCGGTATGTCGGTTACTGGCGTAAGCGGATCGTTAGTCGCTACATGAAGAACGGCAGTGTAATCACCTGCTTCGAGTGAAGTAGCGTCAAATCCGATTGCAACATCGCTTGAGGCTCCCGCCGCTACGGTACCCTGTGCAGGATCAACGGATAACCAAGATGTGCCGCCAAGATAAAGAACTGCGTTGTGGAATAAAGTTCCTAAGTCGGATGTAAACGCAGTGTTACCGGTGATTCCGATAAGGTTAAATCCGATTACGTTATCATTGTAAGCAATCATTGGCTGACCATCGCTCCAATCCGCCAACAGAACAGCGTTAGAAGCAAGCGAAGGATCTTGATGTCCCCAACTGTCATTAATTGCGCTAACGCCTGTCATGATAGGATTAAGCGGGTCGTAAACGGTGCCGAGGGTCCCTTCTCCCCAAATATCCTGGGTTGTACCGACAAACGGTCCGTAACCTTCTGTTATGAATCTTCCGCTCATTCCCCAATCGTCATAACTGTAAGTGTACATATTAACGATTACCTTACCGCCTGCGTCAATATAATCGGCAAGCAAGTTGCCTATTGTTGTTGCATCCGTACCGGCAGAAGACCACTTAAAGTCATTCTGCACCATTACAACAGAGTAGGGGATTAAGTCGTCAAGAGTGATTGTTCCCAAACCGTCAACCGGGAAATGCGTCATTGCTATATCGTCGAATGAACTCATTGTCGAGATCAAATCGGAGATATGCTCGTCGTCATCCGGCGAGAGGATTAGGAGCTGAACCGCGCTGTTCGGATTTTCCAATCCTTTATTTACGGTTACGTTTCTTTCTTCGACCGCGCTTGTAATATTCTTCTTGGCTGCCGGATTTGAAACTGCGTTTGCCGCAGGAAGAGTAATATCTACAGTTGCGGAAGATTTTTTCAATATATCGTAAGAAATATCGAAACCTAAGTCGCTTCCGCCTGTGTTGGAAATAGTTAGTGTTTTAACGCTGGTCTCGCCAACATTTAAGGCTTCGTCCAACGAAGAAGGACTAACTCCAACTACCGGAGGCAATGCAACCGTCGCGCTCATCGGAACTACCAATGTTCCGTTAACTGTCGAGTTTGAGGTGATTGTCAAATCGCCTGATATATCTCCCACGGTAGTCGAAAGGACTGTTACCGGAACTTCAATAGCGTTTCCGCTTGTAATTGTAACAGGCAAAGTTACAGTTGCATAGAAATCGGGATTGCTTGAAGTAATATCGGAAACAGTTAAATCGTCTGTACCTGTGTTGGAAATAACCAGAGTTTTATCCATCGGATAACCGGAGTAAACGGTTCCGTAATCCAGAGCTTCAGGAACAACCTCAATATTCGGAGCGCCTGTTACATGCATTGATGCTGTAACCGTTGCAACCGGCGTAACCGGGTCGTTGCTGTTAACTAAAATGTTAGCGCCGTAATCACCGCCAACCATTCCATTTGCATCGAAAGTAACATTAACGGTAATAGAACTTCCGGAAGGAACAGCGCCTTCCATCGGATCAACTACCAACCAGTTTCCGGTTCCCGCTCCGAAGAAGCTGAGCATGTCATATTCGCCGCTTCCGTCTCCAAGCGTTCCGACAAGCGCCGTATTTCCAGTTGCCGTATCGACAACGCGAAGTTCGGGAGCGCCTGCGCCATTATTATATGCGGCCATATAAAGAACTCCGGTATTGTGGTCAAAGCCCATACCTTGAGCATAGTTGGCGTCAAAGCCTAGAGAACCGATTTCCGTTCCGGCGCCGGTCGCAGGATCAACTGCGTAAAGAACGTCGGTTGAAATATCTTCTCCAAACAACTCGCCAGCATCATTTGCCGCAAGCGCAATAATAATACCATCTTCGATTGTACCGACTTCGGTAACCGTAGCGGTAGTAACGTCAAGAGTATAAAGCACAGAAGCTGTACCGTAAGCTGCAACGTAGCATACGTCGTCGGTAAACGCCATACCGGTTGCAACTGCTCCGGAAGGTAATCCGCTTACCGCGCCTAAATCGGTTGCAGTATTATTTTCGATATCTAATTTATAAAGATGACCGCTGTCATAATCAATTCCGTACGCAGTGTTAGGTTCGGAATGACTAATTGCTCCGGCAAAGAGGTTGGTAACGCTGAATAAATCGGTAGTTGTCGCCGGATTATTCATATCAATGGTTTGATAGGATGAAGTGGCAACATCAGCGGCATAACCTAAATCGTCATCTTTAGTTGAGTTTGGTTTATGAACCGTTCCGTTATGTTTGGGAGCGGGCATATATGTAGTAGGCGCTTTACCGCGCGGGAAGTTTCCATCGCTCTTCTTCAAATGAACTTTTGTAATTCTCGGATGAAGCGGAGCGGTAGTTTGCTCAATATCAATACTGTAAACCAGGTCGGCTTCGCCGGTATTACTGATTGTAAATTGCTGTGTATCCGATTGACCGGTTACCAAATCCGCGCTAAGCGAAGTAGGAGTAACACCGATAACCGGAGGATTAACTGCGTTTCCGAATAAAGCTACCGTATATGTTCCTTCGTCCGGGTCGTCGCTAACTATTGTCAACGTGCCGGCATCGCTCTGGGCTGCAGTAGGCGAGTAGTAAACTACCGCATCAATCGAAGCGCCGGGCGACAACGTTGTGTTGATGTTATTAACTGTAAAGACTGTGTTATCAGTTGTAACGGAAGAAATTGCCAAATCATCAGTTCCCATATTGGCTATGTTAACAACTGCGCTGTCTGTTCCGTTTACAAAAACGGTTCCGTAATCGACAGTATCCGGAGTAACGGAGATATCCTGAACGCCGGTAACGTTAAACGTACAAGCTATTGCAGGATTTGGATTCAGCGGGTCATTATTGCTGACTACAATGTTAGCATTGTAAGTGCCGCCGAACATTCCCGAAGCGTTAAATGTTACATTGTGAGTTTGACTTTCACCGTTTTGAAGCGTTCCGTCTAACGGATTAACAGCTAGCCAAGCCGAACCGCCGGAAATAGTTACATCGTCAATCTCAGCATACCACTGCCAAGGTGAAGAGGCGGTAGTGTAATAATGCCATCTTAAAATGATGTTTGTTGTTCCGTTTGGAATCACATCGTCCAGAAGGATTGAAACAGCTTCGCCGGCGCCGTGTAAATCGCCGTGGTCTTCATTCCACTGCATTACATTCGACCAAGTTGCTCCGCCGTCCGTACTTAAATCTAAGTCCAAGTAATCGCTTGAGCCGAGAGCCTGGAAGTTTGCATTATAAGAAAGATACAAATCTTGTCTTCCCATAACGCTTATTTCAGGAGTCCAAAGTTCTGTGTCGAACGGACCCGCAACAGCGTCGCTGCTTACGCAAGCCGCTTCGCCTTCGCCGCCGGTGTAGTTTCCTTCGCCGTAAGCTGTGTTTGTTTTCCAATCAATACCGGAATTGGCATTGTCAACATCAGTCCAATTTGCGGGAGGAACGCCATCTTCAAAATGCTCTTCAAGAATCATTTCATCTTTAGAGGAGAGAGCATAAAGAGTACGATATTTTCCGTTACCCACAACATTTTTGTCTTTTCTGGCTTTCTCAATCTGGCGCGGAGTAAGCGCTCTGGGCCAAACTTGTTCGCCGGGGTATTCGATACTTACCATATACTGCAATACACTGGTTGCAGTGCTGACATTACTGACGGTAAACGTAGTATCTTTTGTCTGTCCGGTAAGTAAGTCTGCCGATAATGTTAACGGCTGAACGTCAACTACGGGCGAGTCGGAACCGAACCCGAACATATAAACCGTGATTACAGGTTCATCCGGATCATCCGAATTAATAGTAAGAGTTCCGTTGTCTGTTCCTGTTGCGGAAGGAGTAAAGTAAACCATTACGTTTTTACTTTCTCCTGCGGCAAGGTCAAAACTTGGGTCGCTTACGGTATAATCTGTGTTATCGGTTGTTAATGAAGCAACATGTAACGTGTCTGTTCCGTCATTTGTAATATTAACGACTGCGCTGTCTGTTTGATTCACAAAAAGTGTCCCGTAGTCAATAGAATCAGGAGTAACAGTTATGTTCTGTACGCCCGTAACATCCAAAGTACATGCAACCGGAACTGCCGGATTTGCAGGATCGTTGCTTGTAACTACAACGTTAGCGGTATAAGTTCCGCCCATCAATCCGGAAGCGCTGAAGATTACATTTTCCGGAGTCGAATCGCCAGGGGCTACTGTTCCGGTAAGCGGATTTACAGATAGCCAAGCCGAACCGCCGGAGAGAACAACATCGTCAATCTCAGCATACCACTGCCAAGGTGAAGAAGCGGTAGTGTAATAGTGCCATCTTAATATAATGTTGGAAGTTCCGCTGGGAAGTACGTCGTCGAGAAGAATTGAGACCGCTTCGCCGGCTCCGTGCAAGTCGCCGTGGTCTTCATTCCAGCTCATTATTGTATTCCAAGTTACACCGCCGTCGTAACTTGCATCCAAATCCAAGAAATCATCTGATCCCAAAGCTTGGAAGTTTGCGTTGTATGACAAATATAAATCTTGGCGTCCCATTATGTTTATTTGCGGCGTCCAGAGTTCCGCATCAAAAGGACCTGCAACTGCATCACTGCTTACGCAAGCAGCTTCGCCTGAACCGCCGGTGTAGTTGCCTTCGCCGTATTCCGTGTTGGTTTTCCATGAAATTCCTGACCCTGCATTATCAACATCAGCCCAATCAGCAGGAGGAACGCCATTTTCGAAATGCTCTTCAAGAACAACTTCATCTTTTGAGGAAAGAGCATAAAGCGTTTGATATTTTCCGTTTCCTACAGTATTAATATCATTCTTTATTTTTGCTTCCTGGCGCGGAGTAAGGGATTTAGGCCAAACTTGTTCGCCTGGGTATTGAATCTCTACAAGATACTCCAGTGCGCTTTCTGCATCGGAGGCGTTGGATACGGTAAATGAAGTCGTATCGGCTCCGCCGGTAAATAATGAAGCGCTTAAACTTGTGGGCGTAACAGTAACTGACGGAGGACCGTCTGTTGTACCGGAAGGAGAGTTTGAAATGGGGGAAGGATTGCCGAGATTATCATATGCTTTGATTGCAAAATAATAAGTCGTTGCAAAATCCAGTCCGGTTAAAGTGTCAACTTCAGTACTTCCGTAAGGCTGGGGAATAATATTGTTCGGATATGATGTAGCATCATCCCAATTAGCATCGGTAATTGGGGAAGTACTGTAGCGGATATCGTAAGAAGACGCTGTCCCGTCGGTGCCGTCGTCTCCGGTTGCTGTCCAAGTTAAAATCACATTATTGGAGAAAGCTCCGGTTACCGCAAGATCATTAATTGCGGCAGGAGGAACGGTATCAATTTCAAATACGAAATGAGCTACTCTTGTGCTCCAGTCCCAAGAACCGTTTGAGTATTCGTTAACATACCAGAAGGTTGTTCCATCGGTCGGATCAACAGTCATGTTGGTATAATCGCCCCAGCGGTTAACGCTTGTTTGCGCTGCGGGACTTTGATAAACGGTCTCTTCCTGAATCGTCATCTGTCCGAGCGGATCATTAGCATAACGACCGGTAACTCTGATTTCAGGAGTAATTGAAGAACTCGAAGCGGAATAACCAAGCGCAATATTTCCGTTTACATCCATCGCGATACTTCCCATCCAGCGGTAAGTATCATCGGGAGAATAAGTGCCTTGCTGATAAAGCGACCAAGCGCTGCCGTCGCTTCTTAACTCGTACCAGCGGATTGCGGCTGTGCCGTTGCCTTTATCTACAGTATGGTTTGTAACCATTCTTTCATCGTTTGCTCCAAAGTAGCGGTACTGCAATCTGTACATCAAACGACCTGAAAGCGCGTCCAATGCGTCGGATGTTCCCGCTTGAGGAACGCAGTCGCGAGAAGAACAAACGTCCGCGTAAGGATCAACCGGTATTGTATTCGGTCCGACAAACATAGAGTTTGAAGGGGTATCCCAATCAACAATAAATCTGTATAATAACAAGTTGCTGGATCCGTCTAATTCGACGAAGATACCCGGAGTTCCGTCCGGAGGCGTATTTGTTCCATCCAAGTCGGCCGGGAGCAATGAATACACGCTGCTGCTTTGCTGGTAAAAAATCATTTGTGCATTAGGACTGCCTACTAACATAGAGTCTCTCTGCATTGCCGCAACGCCGGCTCCCATAAAGTTCAACGAGCTGGCGCTGAAACTGTTAACGCTCATATAATATGCGTCAGGCCAAACTCCTAACTTAGGATAATCAGGCATGTCGTCCAGTTGGAAAGCATATAAGTACCAAGAACCTTGCGGATCGTCAGTAGCGGAAACAGCCACTAATTCATAATATGGTCCGTCGGGAAAACTAGGTAATGCAAATTGTGAAACCACCCAGCGTCCAGCCATTTCATCGTAATTAACAATCGGGTCGCCGTCGTTTGTGCCGGACCAAGGACCGGGCAAGTTTGCCCAAAGTGTGCTGTTATCGGCAGGTCCGTATAATAGTTGTCCGTTTTTGTTATAAATAGCGAATGAAAGATTTATCATTTCGAGATAATTACTCGGACCAACATCTCCCATATTGTCGGGAGGAGCAACGCCTGAAACATTATTAACTCCTTCGAAACTGGAAATATCTTTCGGGTTTAATTTTTTAATTCCCATTGTGCTTTGCAAAGCGGGATCGACATCAAAAGTCTTAACAGAATTTGAATGTCTGTCGAGAGAAGGGTTCGGAATCATTTTTGACATGATTTTCCAAGCCTGGTCTCGGCTTTGCGGAGGTATGGGCTTCATTGTGGAAAGTGGTTTTGTTTTTGTAAATGCAACCGCTTTCTTTGCTGTAATCTTTTGTGCAAAGGAAGGATTTGCAAATGCAAAAACGGCTAAAGTAAGCATAAGAAAAAGCTTCTTCATAGAGCCTCCTATTGTGTTACATAGATAGTTAATTAATATGAGATATATTAAATTTTTTTTCGTGCTATTTTTACTCAAACCATACCAAGAATTTAGAAATTCTTAATTAAAAAAACAAAAAAAATAATTTTAAAAAAGTATTGTTAAACTTGATTTTAATTTAAATACTTTTTCGTAAGTTTAAGAGTGAGACTAATCACATCTGATAATAAAAGGAAGGATTTAATTTGCTGCTTATAAAAATAACTCCCGATAAATGCGACTATTGCGGAACATGCGTAGGCGTTTGTCCCGAAGACGCTATCGAGCTTACCGATTCTACTATAGATATTGACGAGGAGTTGTGTACCAACTGCTCAAAGTGTGTTTGGGTTTGCCCGATCGACGTTTTGATTTTTGATAAAAATAAATTAAAAGAGAAAGAATGAAAATAGATAAAGAGTATGATGTTGTTGTTGTCGGCGCGGGACCGGCCGGTTCGGTAGCCGCAAAATTCGCCGCTGAAAAAGGCGTCTCCGTTTTGGCGCTTGAAAAAGATAGGGAAATAGGAACCCCTGTCAGATGCGGTGAAGCCGTTTCTCATGAAGGGATAGCCGAGTTTATTGTGCCGGACGAAAAATTTATTTCTTCACATATAGACAAGTTTACTTTAATTTCGCCGGATGGAACCGAAGTTACAATTCCGCTTGAGCAAAAAGGATATATGCTCAATCGCCAACTTTTTGATAAAGCGGTCGCCGAAGAGGCAATGAATTCAGGAGCAAAATTTTTAACTAACGCGTATGTGCACGGTTTGCTTTTTGAAGACGGGAAAGTAAGCGGCGTTAAAGTAAAACATTACGGCGAAGAATACGAAATAAAATCTAAAATCGTTATCGCCGCCGACGGAGTTGAATCCAGGGTCGGGCGTTGGGCGGGATTAACCACTCATGTCGATTTTAGGGAGATGGAAGGCGCTTACCAAATTGTAGCCGCTAATATTAGCGTTCCTACCGATACGCTGATATTTTATTTCGGAGAAGATGTCGCGCCGGAAGGTTATCTCTGGGTTTTCCCGAAAGGGGAAGGAAAGGCAAATATAGGGATAGGCGTTAGCGGAGAAATTGGAAAAACAAAATCAGCCTACAAGTATCTTAACGAATTTGTTGATAGAAAATATCCCGAAGCTTCAATGTTGTCGACGGTTAGCGGCGGCGTTCCTTGTACGCCCTCTCTTAAAAAAATATTTGCTCCCGGAATAATTTTGGTGGGAGATGCGGCTCGGCAGGTCAACCCGTTATCCGGAGGAGGAATTGCAAGCGGAATGATCGGCGGAAGTATCGGCGGAACCGTTGCGGGAGAAGCGGTAATTGAAAATCGTCCGGACAAACTTTCCGAATATCAGGAGAGGTGGGAAAAACGACTTGGGAAAAGACACAGAATATTTGATAAAGTTAAAAACGGAGTTTACAATTTTTCAGACGAGCAATTTAACTCTCTTGCTAAGAGTTTCAGCAAAGTCCCGTTTGAGAAAAGAACTCTGGGGAACTTATTTAAGAAAGCTTTAATCAATCAGCCCTCTTTGCTTATTGAGGCTGCTAAAATTTTTGTAATGGATTAGAGAGGAAATCTAAAATGAATAAAGATGAACTAAAGAAGAGAGCGGCTGAAAAAGCCGTTGAATATATTGAGTCGGGAATGGTGGTAGGATTAGGTACGGGAAGTACAACCAAGTTTGCAATCGAGAAAATAGGCGACTTAATAAATCGGGGGAAACTTAAAAATATCACAGCGATACCAACATCAATCGCATCCGAAAAGTTGGCGAGAGAACTCAATATTCCATTAACGGATTTTTTCCGTGAAACCAAAATTGATATTACGATAGACGGAGCGGACGAGGTTGACAGAAATCTGAACTTGATTAAAGGAGGCGGAGGAGCATTGCTTCGCGAAAAGATTGTAGCCCAGGCGACGGAACGTGAAATTATTATTGTTGACGAGACAAAAATCTCTGTGCAGTTAGGGGAAAAGTGGGCTGTTCCAATTGAAGTAATTAAATTCGCCGCCGGACTTGAAAGCGAGTATTTAAAATCAATTGGCGGGAAGCCTGTTTTAAGGGAAGTAAACGGCAAACCATTTGTTACCGACGAAGGGAATTACATTCTCGATACGAACTTCGGGATTTTGAAAAACCCGGAACTGCTTGCCGAGATGCTGAATGAGCGCGCAGGAATAGTTGAACATGGTTTGTTTATCGGACTTGCGGCTAAGGTGATTGTTGCAAAACCGGATGGAATAGTGGAATTGGAATAACTCGTTCTTTTGTGATTTTTAGAAAGTTTTGCAAAACCTCATTTTGTCATTGCGGACTCCGATGTTATTTATCAGAAGGCTTTGAATAACCCCGAAATTTGTCATTCTGATCCCGCCCTGGCGGGAGAAGAATCTCAAAACCAGTAATAATACAGGATTAGAGATATTTCGGACGGCTTACACCTTCGCCGTGGCGAACTCAATATAACAAATTTAGGTTATGCAAAGGTCTCTCTCAGAGTGTGGCAATCTCCCATATTTTGGCAAATTACTTCGGGATAATGACATATTGCTATGTTATGCAAAGCCTTCTCAAAGACTATATTCGATCTTATTCCTTAACGAGGTAACTTCTTCCTTAACGGATTCGTTTGTATGAATCAATTCCTCTATGCTGTTTTGAGCGTGTATTACGGTTGAGTGGTCGCGACCTCCGAAATGAAGCCCGATTGTTTTAAGGGATGCGTTTGTTAATTTTTTTGCCAGATACATTGCGACCTGGCGCGCCAATACGATTTCTTTTTTTCTGTTTTTCTCGCGTACCTTATTTTCCTCGACGCCGTAAAATTCACAGACAACTTTTGTGATTTGATCAATCGAGATGTTGGAAGGGCGGTTTGTAGCTATTTCTTTTACGGTTTTTTTCACAAGCTCAAAATCAATTTCCTTTTCATTTAAAGAAGAATTTGCAAGGAGTTTTATCAGACATCCTTCAAGCTCGCGTATATTGGAAGTAATATTGTATGCGATGTATTCAATAATTTCATGTGAAAGAGAAATTCCGTAATTAACGCTTTTATTTTTTAAGATTGCAATTCTTGTTTCGAGATCCGGCGGCTGAATATCGGCGGTTAAGCCCCACTGGAAACGGGAAACCAAACGTTCGTTCAATCCCTTAAGTTCTTTCGGCGGTTTATCGCTGGAGAGAATTATCTGTTTTCCTGATTGATGAAGCATATTAAAAATCTGGAAGAATAAATCCTGCGTTTTTTCACGACCGATAAGAAACTGAATATCGTCTATTATCAGAACATCCATTTTTTTATATCGGCTTGCAAATTCGTTAACCGTGTCGGTTTGGATGGCTTCCACAAACTCAACGGTAAATATGTCAGCCGAAAGGTAAATTACTTTTTTCGTACTGTTTTTCTTCAGTATCTCATTCCCGATTGCCTGCATCAAGTGAGTTTTGCCGAGGCCGACACCGCCGTAAATAAAAAGCGGGTTAAAGGAAGTGTGCCCGGGATTATCCGAAATTGCAATTCCCGCAGCTCTGGCAAGTTGATTGTTGTCCCCTTTGATAAAATTATCAAAAGTGTAACGGGGATTAAGATTTGTGATGAACGGTTCGGAGAGTTCTGCCTTTTGGGCTTTGTCGGACGACACGTTTTGAATATTATTCACAACGGCAGTTTTTTCCGATTCGAAAGTCAGCTCTTCAGGCTGCTCGGAATCATCTTCTTCCATAATTACGTAAACCAATTCTCCTTTGTCGCCGAGAACCGTTTTAACCATATTATTGATGAGCGTATTGTATCTTTCATCTATCCATTCTATAAAAAAACTGTTGGGAACTTGAATCTTTAATTTACTTCCTTCAAGCTCCAAAGGTTTGATAGGAAGAAACCAAGTATTGTAAGTTAAGTTCGGAACGTTACTTTTGATAATTTTTAAACATTCTTTCCAAACTTCTTTGAAATCGGAAGGTGATTCAAGTTTAATGGCAAATTCACTCATCAATAGTTATCCACAAATTAATATCTTCAAAATCAAATAGTTTTTTAATTTTTCTCACAAAATAATTACAAAGCCAAAAAGTTATCAACACGTTGTCAACATAAGGGGTAGTAGCTTAAAATATTGTTTTTCAATAAGTTACAACGTTTATTTTAATGTAGCCAACAGAAATACACATTGATGTAGGCTATTTTTCGATATCGGCGTTGTGTGAAACGTTTCACACAAAAAAGTTATCAACAAGTTATCAACATGAGTTAGAACGTCTTTCAGCGAGACGAAAATAGAAGAATTTTATCTATCGTCCAAATATTTTTTGCGATTATTTTCTAAGTTGTTAATTCTCAATAAGATAAATTTAATGTGATATAAGGTAGTAGATTTGAATACAAAAATACGGAAAAAATCATGCCGAAAAATTCGTAAAATTTCGGAATCGTTACATCTTTATTCTTAAATTTGTAGAAATAATTTGAGGAAATATGAAAGTCGTTATAACCGGAGGCGCCGGGTTTATCGGAAGCCATTTTGCCGAACATTTTTCCGCTCAGGGAAATGATGTACACGTTGTGGATAATCTGAGAAGCGGATATTTAAAGAACATCTCAAAATTCAATCTTACATTTCATAATGTTTCAATAACGGAAAAAGAACTTATTGACAGAATTTTGGAGAATGCCGATATTGTAATAAATCTTGCGGCGTTGGTTTCGGTACCTGAGTCGCTAAAAAAACCTTATGAAACTGTTGAAAATAATGTTATAGGACTGTTAAATATTCTGGAAGCGGCAAAACAGCATCGGGTTGGGAAAGTGATTCACGCCAGCTCTGCGGCAATATATGGCGATAATCCCGAACAGCCGAAGCGTATTTCGATGAAGCCCGAGCCAAAAACTCCCTACGCAATCACAAAATTAGACGGCGAATACTATCTACGAATGTACGCCGAAGAATATGGATTGAATACCAACTCTTTAAGATTTTTTAATGTTTTCGGACCGCGGCAGGACCCGAAAAGTCAATATGCGGCTGCAATTCCGATTTTTATTCACAACGCCGTAAATAATGTTGATATAACAATATACGGAGACGGAGAACAAACGAGAGATTTTGTTTTCGTTAAAGATGTGGTGCAGGCGGGAATAAAAGTCGCCGGATTTGAAGGAAAAGGGGAAGTTTTTAATGTCGCGACGGGATATTCGGTATCAATTAACGAAATTGCAAAAACAATAATTAAAATAACAAACTCCAAAAGTAAAATAATATACGCCGATGAGCGACCGGGTGACATCAAATACAGTTCGGCTTCGATTGACGAAACGAGAAAACTGCTCGGCTATCAGCCGGAATACTCTTTGGAGGAAGGTTTAATAGAAACTGTTAAATTTTTTAGCGGAGATAAAGATGAATAAAATTTTAGTTGTTTTTACCGGCGGTACTTTTTCAATGAAAATTGATGAAAAAACCGGCGGAGCGGTGCCGTTTTTTCACGGAGAAGAACTAATTGAAATGATTCCCCAATCAAGGGAACTCGCCGATGTTGAAATTTATAATTTCGGTATTCGCCCCGGGCCTCACATGACGCCCGAATTAATGCTTGAGCTTTCCAAGGTGATTCAAAAGGAAATTAAGCGAGACGATATTCACGGAATAATTGTAACGCACGGTACGGATACTCTGGAGGAGACCGCGTACTTTCTCGATTTAACTGTTAAAACGGAGAAGCCGATAGTTGTGATCGGAGCGATGAGGACAAGTTCGGAGCCTGATTGGGACGGTCCGAGAAATTTGCTTGACGCGATGTATATTATAAACGAGAAGAACAGCAGGGGAATGGGAGTTCTTGTTTGTCTGAACGGAGAAATTAACGCGGCAAGCGAAGTTACTAAAACGCATACTGAAAACATGGAAACGTTTAGAAGTCTCGATTTCGGAGCGCTGGGTTTTGTAGAGAGAGGAAGAGTAATTTATAACAGGCTTCCTAAAAAGTTGGAAATTATCGAGACTGATAAAATTGATTCTAATGTTGATTTACTTAAAGTTTATGCCGGAATGGATGATAAGTTTTTCCGTTTTTCGGCGGATAGCGGGGCGCATGCGCTCGTCGTGGAAGCGCTTGGCGTAGGGAATGTTCCGCCCGCCGCATTTGAAGGAATCGAATATGTAGTTAATAAAGGTATTCCTGTTGTGCTTGTTTCGCGTTGCCCCGCCGGGGAAACGCTTGATATTTACGGTTATCCGGGAGCGGGAAAATGGCTTAAGAAACTCGGCGTAATTTTTTCCGAATACTTAAACGGACAAAAAGCGAGGATCAAAACGATTATCGCCCTCGGAAAAACAGAATCTCCAGATGAGATTAGAAAGTATTTTTAGATATAAGATATCCAAAAGTTGTAATGCCGACCGAAATTATGTGATTACGAGAATTTTGCTGTCATTAATTTCTTTTACAGGTTTTTGAGTCGCGCGGTTTTATCTTATGTCGAATAGTATAAAGAAATGACCGCAAAAATTCTTATTTTACATGTTCAAAATTTTTGATTATGGCGAAGAAAAATATAAAAAATAGCGCGAGGAAGAATAATCCCAAAAGGGAAGAAGCGGGGATAAAAAACCTACTTTTGAATATCATTATTTTTATTCTTTCTGCGGTTGTTATTTACTTAATGTTTATTTTTTTTACTAAAATTACGGGAACAACCGCCGAGCCAAAAAACGACATGGCGCAATCTTTTGTTCCGACAAAGATGATACAGGCTGAAGTTTTGAACGGCTGTGGAGTTTCGGGATTGGCGGATATTTTTAAGGAATATCTGAGAAAGAAAAATATCGATGTCGTGCAGACGGGAAATTACGCTAACTTTGATGTGGAAAAAACGATTATTATTGACAGAATTGGAAATATAAAGAAAGCTGAATATGTAGCGCGTCTGCTCGGGGTGCCAAAAAGCAGAGTTATTTCGCGAATAAATGAAAATTATTTTTTGGATGTCTCAATTGTTTTGGGACGGGATTATTTAACATTAAAGCCGTTGAATAATTAATAGAAGGCTTTGCATAACCCCGAAATTTGTCATTCTGATCCCCCGCCTTGGCGGACTCAATATGACAATTTTAGGTCTTGCAAAGGTCTCTAATAAGTAAAAAGTATAAGGTAAAAAGTACAAATAAATAAATTAGGATAAATCGAAATATGGAAGGATTGGAGTTAGCAAAACAAATTTCAGAGATTATTTTATCAAAAAAAGGATATGACATTAAAATTCTCGATTTGAAGGGAATTTCTTCATTTGCCGATTATTTTGTAATCTGCTCGGGAGATTCCGATATACAGGTAAAAGCAATTGCCGATGAAATAACGAGAAAGATGAAAAAACTCGGCGTTCGCCCTTACAATGAAGAAGGAACTACGACAAACAGTTGGATTTTAGTTGATTATGTTGATGTGGTTGTTCATGTTTTTAAGCATGAAACACGGCTTCATTACAGTTTGGAAAAACTTTGGGGCGATGCGAATGTGATAGAAGTTAAAGATGAAACTGATGAAGAATAATATACTTAAAATAAATTGTTTTTCGCAATTTAATAATTGATAAACCTTCGAGGTTTATCCGGCTTATTTAGATAATGTGCTATTTATAAAACAGTAAATAAATTTTCAATATTTGCTGAATGTTAAAAACCTCGAAGGTTTTTCGAAAACTATTTTGAGGTTATCATTAAAAACTTGTGTAGGCAACATTTGGAAGTGATGAAGATTTATAATAAATGAGTTTACTAAAGAAAGGTCTAAAAACCGTTGAAACGGTTGCAATGTATAATAAGCATTCTATTAGCCCACGACTTAAGTCGTGGGTTAGCAATAACATAGAGAAATCAGTAACCGCTTCAGCGGTTTATAAATTATTGAATTTGCAAATAATCACCTTTTTTAAGTAGGCTCATAAATCATAAATTAAGATTAAAGTTAATAACCGACAGTTAATGAAACAGAAGAGAAGGAAAGCGAATTAAATGAAACATTACCTATCCAAAATTTTTGATGAAGCAAAGAAGAAGCTGGAATATCTGAACGAAATTGAGATTAGTTTTTCTATTCCCAATAACCCGGAGCACGGAGATCTTTCAACTAACGCGGCAATGTTGCTTACGCGGAAGTTAAAGAAAAATCCGCGTGAGATTGCTCGGGAGATTATCGACAATCTCGCTTTTGATTCGGATATTCTTGAAAGCGTTTCAATTGCGGGCCCCGGATTCATAAATTTTAAGTTTACTCAGAAATTTCTTTCAAAAATCATTACGGAAGTAAATCGTGAAAAAGAAAATTTTGGCAGAAGCGATAAGTACAAAGGCAAGAAAGCAATCGTGGAATTTGTTTCCGCGAATCCCACAGGCCCTTTAACGGTAGGGCACGGACGGAACGCGGTTGTTGGCGATACTATTGCTAACCTTCTCGAAGCAATCGGTTACGACGTTGACCGAGAATATTATTTTAACAATGCGGGAAGGCAGATGCGCGTACTCGGAGAATCTGTGCGTTTACGTTATCTTGAACTTCTCGGGGAAACAGTTGATTTTCCCGAAGAGTATTATCAAGGCGAGTATATAATCGACATTGCCCGGAAAATTGTTGACGAAAAAGGAGATTCGTTAAAGAAAGTTGAGGATGTAACTTACTTTAAGGATGTTGCCGAGAACGAAATATTTGAGGATATTAAAAGCACGCTTAAAAGATTAAAGATTAAGATGAAATCTTTCTTCAACGAGTTTTCATTATATGAAGAAGGGAAAATTGAAGAAGTTTTAAAGATTTTTAAAGATAAAGGAATGTCCTACGAAAAGGATGGGGCGGTTTGGTTAAAACTGACCGAGCTTGGAAATGAAAACGATAAAGTAATTGTGAAATCAACCGGCGAGCCGACTTACCGTTTGCCCGATATTGCTTATCATACTACGAAATTTGAGCGCGGTTACGATTTGATCGTTGATTTGTTCGGCTCTGACCACTCCGCTACTTATCCGGATGTGCTTGCCGGATTAAAGTTCCTGGGTTACGACACATCTAAAATCAAGGTGTTGATTCATCAGTTTGTAACGATTATGGAAAACGGCGAAGTTGTTAAAATGTCAACGCGGAAAGCAAATTTTGTAACTCTTGATGAACTGATTGACGAAGTAGGCAGCGACGTTGTGCGCTACTTTTTTATTATGCGCAATATGTCCAGTCATCTTAATTTTGACTTGTCGCTTGCAAAAAAACAATCGGATGAAAACCCGGTTTTCTATTTGCAGTACGCCCACGCGAGAATTGCATCGATATTGAGAATGACTGCCGGCGAAGGACTTGAACGCTCGATGGAAAATTTGGATTTGCTTACGACCGATTCCGAATTGAACTTAATGCGTAAGCTTTCTCATTTTAAGGATGAGCTTCTTTACGCTTCGGAAAATTACGAACCGCACCGCGTTGCAAATTATCTTGAAGAATTGGCTTCGCTGTTTCATAAGTTTTATACGGATTGCCGTATTATCGGCTCGGAAAAAAATCTTGCCGAAGCCCGCATTGCGCTTGCCGTTGCGGTGCAGCAGGCAATTAGAAACGGATTAAAGTTGCTTGGAGTAGAAGCTCCGGACAAGATGTAGTAGATTGGTTATTGGTCAATGGTAATTAGTTATTGGGATAGTGATAAACTGTTGTATCATTTAGAATAAATTGGTTCTTGCAATTTAGTCGCTGATAAACCTTCGAGGTTTTACCGGCATATTTGGAAATTCGCTATTTATAAAATAAATAATAAACGAATTTTCAATATTTGCTGATTTTTAAAAACCTCGAAGTTTTTCCGAAAACCATTTTGAGTGTTTAGTATAATATTTTAACTCGCTTTACTCATCACTCATAACTGATTACTCATAACTTAAAACGCATTGCGCTTTGTTACCGCAATTTTTATTTTGTAAAGAAAAATTTGGGATATTATTATGAACGTCGATAAGGATTTATCATCAATTCAGGAAGCTAGGGATTTAGCGAAAAAAGCAAAGGAAGCTCAGCTTGAATTTAAAGAATTTAATCAAAAGCAAGTTGATAAAATCGTTAAAGCAATGGCAGACGCCGGATTTGCAGCAGCCGAAAAATTAGGAAAAATGGCGCACGAAGAAACCGGTTTCGGAATTTGGCAGGATAAGAAAACAAAAAATGAATTTGCTACACGCGATGTTTGGGAATCGATAAAAGATTTGCAGACCGTTGGAATTATTGACGTTCAGAAAAACGGAAAAATTGTAAAGATTGTAGAACCGATGGGAGTAGTCGCGGCTTTGATTCCCTCTACAAATCCAACATCAACCGTAATGTACAAAGCGATAATCGCGCTTAAAGGAAGGAACGGGATTGTAGCGTCTCCTCATCCGAACGCGGTTAAATGTACAACTGAAGCGGTAAACATTATCAGGGACGCGGCTGAAAAAGCAGGCGCGCCCGAAGGATTAATTCAGTGCATGAGCACGCCGACGCTCCCCGGAACAAACGCTTTGATGAAAGACGACAACATCGCGATTATTCTTGCAACGGGAAGCAACGCGATGGTTAAAGCCGCTTACAGCACTGGCAATCCGGCGCTCGGAGTCGGCTCGGGAAATGTTCCCGCATTTATTGAAAGAACTGCCGATGTCGCTAAAGCCGCCGCGGACATTGTTTACGGAACTTCCTTTGATAACGGCACGCTCTGTTCTTCGGAGCAGGCGATGATTGTTGACAGACCTGTGAAGGAAAGAGTAATTGAGGAAGCCAAGAAAAACGGCGCTTATTTTGTAAGCGAAAGCGAAAAAGAAAAATTAGAAAAAGTAATTGAAAAAAACGGCAGGATAAATCCCGAAGTAGTAGGCAAGCCCGCAACTTATATTGCAAACCTTGCGGGATTTGAAGTCCCCGCCGATACAAAAGCGCTTGTAGCTTTTTGCGAAGAAGTCGGACCGCAAGAACCCCTTTCCCGCGAAAAACTTTCTCCCGTACTTGCATTTTATACTGTTGACGGTTGGTTGGAAGGATGCCATAAATCAATTGAAGTTCTGCGATACGGCGGAGTTGGTCACACGCTTGCGATTCATTCCAACGACAAAGATATTATTATGAAATTTGCAATGGAAAAACCGGCGTTCAGAATTGTTGTTAATACTCCGAGTTCGCTTGGAGCGGTCGGTTCGACAACCGCTTTAATGCCTTCGTTAACACTTGGCGTAGGAACATGGGCTGGTTCAAGCATTTCGGAGAATGTTTCGGCTAAGCATTTGGTTAATATAAAAACTTTGGCTTTTGAAACTAATCCCGTTCATTCGGGACATTCAATTTCATCATTTGAAAATTCAGGCGGATTTACCAAAACAGAAACAGAAGGATTTACGTCAACAATTGAAGACAGATTGTTAGCGCGCGCGGGCAATCCGGTTGTTAATCCTTTTATGAATAGTAAACCGAGTTCTTCGGCTTCGGCGCACGGAGAAACCAAGTTAGGCGAGAACATTTCGGAAAGCGAAGTTCAGAAAATTATCAGAGAATTTTTAGATAAATAAATTTTAAGGATAACTTTAATTGTGAAGTTATCCTTTTTAAATCAGCAATCATATGCTGGTGATGATTTGCATGTCCTTTATGTTCATCATGCGAGCCGTGGTTT
>WGCV01000043.1 GCA_015493615.1 Melioribacteraceae bacterium | reverse complement strand
TGCCGGTTTCAATTACACGGTTCGGCTGTCCTTGTAATTCGTCGTGTCCGTCCCAGCCGAGTCCGATATTGTATTTGTACTGGTAAGTTGCATTAGGATCAAGCTCGAATGTTTTGGTGTAAACCAAATCGCCGTCGGAGTCGTCCATTACTTTATCGGTATTTGCAGGAGGCTCGTTCAGCCAGTTGTCGAAATCACCCGGGATTGTAACAACATTGCTGTCGGGATCAAAATTACCGAGAGCCGCTTGAACGCTCATGTCAACTTGGAATGTTACATTAACGGTGGAAGGCATTCTAAACCAGCCCAAACCGTCAACTGTATTCTTAGGATAAACAACCCACTGCGAGTTGTCGGCATCCGTTCCTGCTGAAGCCGCCCAGTCTGACGTTCCTTCCCATACGCTCTCTTTTCTGCGAAGCGTATGATCTTTTGTAGCCGCCGCTGTTCCGGCAACATCCCAGCCGCTGCCGGGGTCTTCTGTAGGAATACCGATAACGTCAATAATCGTTGTATCCGGTCCGTCAATTTTAGCCAATGCTCTTGCGTCGTCGCCGTTAAATCCAACTAAATATGATGAATCATTATACGCCAATACTTCATCAGCAACGCTGAAGTCAATAGCGTCTGCGCCTGAATTTACAATCACCCAGACATCGCCGCTTGCGACCGTACTTCCTTCCGGGAAATGAGAAACATTTGTCCAGCCGCTTCCGTTGTAGCTTCCGAGAATTACATACTGCGTTAAATCAACCGCATGATCATCATTATTAAAAATCTCCAACGCTTTATTATTTCCCGATCCTTCAACATACTCAGAAAAGAATATTTTTTCCGGTGGAGTATAAATCGGGACATTCATCTGCATGATATCAATATCATAAGATCCGGCGCTTGTTACATCAAACGGAGGGAATGTTATTGTCGGGCTTTTAACCTGAGCGCCGAGATAAATATTACCGTCGGCTCCAATGCCAATGCCTTTCATATAATCATCCGAAGCGCCGCCGTACATAGCCGCGGATAATCCGTCTTTACCCTCGGCAACGTTCATAATCATAAACAGAGCGTCTTTTTTATTAACGTTATGCAGCGTGTCTCCGTTAGCCAAATAAATATCGCCTTTGGAGTAGCCGGTTAAAAAGATATATCCGTCCGGACGCTGTCTTACAAATCTGCCGTGATCTTCAGCGGGACCGCCGAACATTAATGCGCCTTCAATATCGCCGTTGGCTTTGAGCCCTACGGCAAAAACATCATCGTCGCCATAAGGAACATAAAGCGTATCTCCGACATAAACAGAATCCGCGCTGTAGCCGTTTGCAACAATTGAGGCTTGGTCGTCGCCGTTAAAAGTTGTAACGTCAATACCGTAGAATTTCTGATAACCGGGTCCACCAAACTGTTTAGCCCAAACAAAACTTCCGTTAGGATCGATTTTTGCTACAAACGCATCGTAAGAATCCATCGAAATTAACGAAGTCATTGTTCCGCCGAAATAACATGTATCCTTAAAATATCCCGAAATGTAAATATTGTTATCGGAGTCAACATCAATGCCGTAAACTTCGTTTCCGCTTACATCGCTTCCTGCGGTTGTTCCCCAGATGAAGTTTCCGTTAGCGTCCGTTTTAATAACGTAAATGGCTCTTTCTCCATATCCATGAAGAACATTCCCTTCGTAATTTAATGTGTCTCTACCGTCATCATCTCCAAAGTATCCTGCCCAGATATAGTTGCCTTGCCCGTCAACGGTTACGCAAGTTCCTTTATCCTGGCTGGAACCTTTAACCTGTTTTACCCACTGGAACATTCCGTTAGCGTCATATTTAACAAAATATCCGTCAAAGTTTCCGGCGCTTGTCAAGGAATCGATTCCGTCTCCAAAATAAGCCGTACCGAAAAATGCGCCCGTGGAAAGTACATTTCCGTCCGCGTCAACCGCTACTCCGCGTCCTTCGTCAGGGCTTGAGCTGCCGGCGCTGCCGTCGTGTACAGCCCAAACCACATCGCCGCTCGGAGCGTATTTTGCGAGATAAGCGTCATAATTTCCGTAAGTGGAAATTGATACGCCGTTCCCGAAGTTCATGGGATCGCTCTTAAATTTACCGGTAACGTAACTGTTACCTGCAGCGTCGGTAGTAAATCCGTACATATAGTCGGATGAAGAACCGCCTGCCGAGCTTACCCAATCATAATTAGGGACTTGTGCCTTAACCGCAAAAGCCGCAATCATGATGATTAGGAAAAGTTGTAATTTTTTCATGTAACCTCCAATTAATTAGTAAAGATTATTTAACTATTACCATTTTCTTGACCACAGAAAAACCTCCGGTATTCAGCCGATAAAAATAAAGTCCTGCGGGAAGATCCGAAATATTAAACTTAAAGTTATAACTGCCTTGAGTTTTAACTTGATTAAACAAAGTTTTAATTTTTTGTCCCAAAACATTGTAAACCGTTAGTTCAAACCGGCGCCCCGATAACTCCGCCGGAATTTTGAAACTGATATTTGTAGCTCCGCTCTTTCCCGCTCCTTTTACAACAGGATTTGGATAATTCTGGTTCAATACAAATTTATTCGGCGTCTCAATTGTTTCATCGGAGACCGAAACTAACGGCGAAGTTGTGTAAACCTCGCTCGAACTTGAACTTACCCAGAGATAATTATCGCTATCGGTAGCGATTCCGTAAAGTTGCAGATTGTCAAAAACATTCCAATCAATTATATTTGCCCAGCTTGTCCCGCCGTCGGTAGTCTCATTTATCTCAGAACCGCCTGTTAAAATCCAATGGTCCGGACTTAACATAACTCCGCTTTTCATTTCAGAGCTGGAAGGAGGCGCAATATAATCCCATGTAATTCCTCCGTCCGATGTTTTTAAAATAACATCGCCAAAAGCAATTCCGTTTTGAGAATCATAAAAAACAACTCTGTCTAAATCTGCGCTCGGATCCGGGGAGCCGTTGATTGTTCCCGCTGTCCATGATGCTCCGCCGTCGGTTGTGTAATATAGCGTTAAATCTCTTCCGCATACAACTCCGTGCTGCGCGTCGGTAAAATGAACGCCGAGAAGATGATCCGGAAAAACGCCGATCTGTTTTGACCAGCTGTTTCCGCCGTCGGTGGTTTCATAAAAAGCCGAAACTCCGGTGCCGGATTTACCAACGACAAAACCTGTATTTTCATCAAGGAATTGAACTCCGTAAAGCGTATGAGCCGTAACGTTTGTATCCTGCATAACGGTAGTCCAAGTCTCGCCGCCGTCAACAGTTTTGCTTACCATGCGATTATATCTGGCAATGTACCCTACATTTTCATTTACAAAAGAAATATCCTTAATTGTAGGACAATGCATTCCGTCCGATGCAAAAACGGCTTTCCACGTCAATCCGTTATCCGTTGATTTAACGAGCAATCCGTCGTAACCTCCCGCAAAGATTGTGTCGCCGGTTTTAAAAATTGTGTATAAACTTGTAGTGGGAATTATTCCGTCGGGCATTGTCCAAGTTGCGCCCCCGTCATCGGAATAAATAATTCCGCCGCCGCTTCCGCTTGCCAATAATTTAGAACCTTTAACCGAAATAGTTTTAATCTGAATTCCATATTTAACTTCAAGTCTGTGCCATGTAATTCCATCATCTGTGGACTTTAACATTACGGTGCCTTCGTAAGCAGCGCCTCCTCCGGCGATTAGAGTAGTGTCGTCAATTACGTTAACCGCATTCAAATTAACGTATTGTCTGTCCTCTACGGCTTGTTCCATGTATTGCCAATCCTCTCCGCCGTTACTCGACTTTAAAATTAAGCTCGGCTGAAGTCCCGCCGCCTGCGATCCCCAACCTACTGCGAAAGCTTCGTTGTTTTCGTTCATCACAACAGCGCGCAAATCCAGGCGAGTGTAAACCGAAGGAACGCCTTGAATATTTGCGCGGGCCCAATTTTGTCCGTCGTGCGTGTAGTAAATATCCATTCTTCCGGAACCGCCGCCAACGCATACTCCGCTCGTAGGCGAACGGAACGCCATAGCTTCAATGTCGCCGGTTGAGTTTGTCATCTGCGTCGTCCAAGTTGTTCCGCCGTCGTCAGTATATCTTATTTGTGCCTCATTTGATGTACTAACAAGAGCCCAACCGGTATTTTCATTAGCAAAATAAATACTTCGAACAGTTCCGCCGTCCGGACCGCCTACGGCTATTGAAGTCCAAGTAGCTCCATCATCGGTTGTCTTAATCAATTCGTTATTTGAAACGCCGACAAATCCCATCGTCTTAGTTAAAAATTGTACGGAATAAAAATTTGACGAATTTGAAGGAATGTTCTCGTACTTTGTCCAGGTTAATCCGCCGTCAATTGTTTTGGCAAATGTTCTCGATGCGCCCACAACCCAGCCTATATTCTGATTATAGAAGTAAGAGGCCGAAAGTGAAGTGAAATTAGCTTTGTTGGCAACTTTCCAAGTTCTGTCGTCGCCCTTTGTCTGAACTGCAATAAGGAAAAAGAAAATAACAAGTAAAATTTTTCTCATAACTAACTCCCAATATTATTGTTTTTAAAATGTAAAAAAACTTATAGAAAACAACCAATTTAAATATGATCTGTAAACCTTATCTTCACTGCCGGTTCTCTCGGCAAAACTTGCCATACCGTTAAGCTGAATATCATCGTTAATATTATAACCGAAACCGAACGTAAAAAGATGCTCTGTTACGTTATCTCCTCCATACAAAAAATCATGAGCTAACGACAAAAAATTATATCCGCTCCGCAAAGCCAAATCATCTGAAATATAATATTCGATACCAATCCTTGCAGTGTTATTCGTCACATCAATGTTTCTAAAGTGATTATCGATATATTTTGAGGAATCGGAGGAGACAAATTCGGACTCAATTTCTACGCCTATTAGAAATTTTTCATTAACATTATAGGAACCGCCGAATCCGAGGACAGCCCCTCTGTTTCGCCATTCCCAGATTAAAAGATTTCTTTTTGAATTTTCGCTCCAGCTTTTGTAATCTGTATAGCCGAGCGACAATCCCGCCAGCAGTTTTTCGGTAACCTGATAGCGCGCCCGCGCTTTAATCTCGGTAATATCAAACGAAGCGTATCCATCCTCGACATCAACCAGACTACCCTCGGGATAAAGGAATCTGCTGCCGCTAATACCGTAATCAGCCGCAACTCCTATTTCCAATTTCCGATTGGGATGATAATATATCTGTCCGGAAAAAACTTCGCCGGCTTTTGTAATTTTATATTTTTGAGACGAACCTCTCAGCTCAACAGCGTGTGTTTCGCCTCGCCATTCGTATGTTCGAACGGTCAGCAAATTAACGTCGCTTGCTTCAATTCTTTCCTGCGAACTTGTTCCGTGAACGCTTGCGCCCAATGTAATTCCGCCGGGAAATTGATAAGCAAGCCCAAAGTCCCCTTCAACATTACGGTAAACTGTTTCGCCGAAAGTGTAAACATCTTTCAGCCCGTTAAGAATTTGATAACGCACTCCGCCGCCTGCATAAAGATTTTTGTATATTCGCAAACTGTGCGAAAGTCGGAACATCGGACCTTTGTATGTTGTGTTTCCCGTCGTAGTGTCAGTAAAGAAAAATCCTTCGCCCGCATAAGGATTAAACTTTAAGTTCCTGTAATTTTTAACGCGTATTTGATAATCGTACAAAGCCTCACCGAGAAAAGTGCCGGAAACTCCGAGCGGTTTCAAATCAAGAAAATGGACTCCGTAATTATTAATTCTCTCCGCTGTGTATTTTCTCCTGTAGGTTCCGTAAGACGAATTCTGCAAAGGAGTAATTTCCAGTCTTGCATTTTTTTGGCTTTCAGCAAGCCACGCCGTATTCCCGCCGAGCGCGAAAGGATCGAACGACTCGTCTAAATCACGAATAGAGAAACTCAACCCTCCCATAGCCGCAGTTCTGCTTTTTTGGGCAAAAAGAGTTAGAGAGAAAAAGAATAAAACAATCAGCAGTATTTTTGAATCAATCTTCATTTTTATTTACAACCTTATTGATAACCGGGTGTCGGATGATTAATAACATGCCAGTCGAGAGTGCCGTCGTTTGTGTCAACGCCTTTATCCCTTCTCTCCATTGACTTTCCGCTGTACTTGGGCGCGCTCTGAACCCAGCCGCGGTCAACTCTGTCGTCAAGAGTCAATCTGTGCGTTCCGCTCGACTGATACTCAACGCCGTCGAGGATTGTACTGATATCAATGCCGTCTTCCCAAACCGAATCGCGTCCGTCAGTAACAATAACTACATCCGAAGTTAAACTAATCATAAAATCGACTGTTCTGTCAAGGCGAATATTGTAGAGATTAGGGACATCGGGATTATCGAAATCATTGAATGAAAGCTGATTAACAAACTCCCAGTCTGCATGACTTAAGTCAATGCTGGTCGGCATGGTTTGCGTATGATCAACGGCGTCCTGCGCCAAAACTTTAAATGTATGCGGTTCAAAAGGATAATTCTTTTCGCCGGGATGTCCGGGAAATTTGAATATATAAGTTACGCCGTCAATATCTCCGTCGTTGCCTACGTCGGCTCCGGGTCCCATACCCCCGTTTTGCCCGGAAACGCGAGCTACAATCATTCCGTCCAGATATTTAACGGAATCGCTGCTGTTGTAGAGTTCGATATATTGATCGTAAAAGAAAAATATATTATTTACCGGACCGCAAGAATAAATTTCGTTGATTGCAATTCCCGTGGAGGAAATCGGCTTTGTAACCAAAGTATCAATAAAAGTTTTTCCGGAAACTATTTCTACATCTTTAATTCCGGCAATCAGCAAAATAGAATTATCGTAAGGATGATGAGCGCGGGCCGCTATCTGGTAAATTGAGGAAGGCATATTTCTCAGCGAAAGATTTCCGAATTCGTCCGTCCTTCTGTTCATTGTTCCGTATTCCGATGTAAGAATTATGTCGGCGTTTGAAACCGGAATAGTAAAAATTTGTGTTGTGTCGGTTCCGACAGAATCCCGAGCGACAAAAAGGTTAACTCCCGCTTCGCCGTCAACCTGCGTGGGAGGCGTTTTCTCGCACGATTCGAAAACCGCGAAGCCCAGCAGAATCAATATGAAAAATTTTATCTTCATAATTATCTCCAAACCTTATCCAAAAGCATACTGAATTCCATTCCGTAAAAAATATTCGGATTTCTCGAGACTTCAATAGTAGATTGCGATGAAATATTATAGTATCGATAAAGAGCCGGATCGTCAAGGAAATTATTAACGTAAAACGATATTTCCGCACCCTTGAAAAGAGATTTGGAAATTACAAAGTTAAAAAGCCATTTATTGGGACGTGAAATTATAGAGGCGTTATAGTCTCTTATTTCCCGCTCTTCGTCCGTTAGTCTGTCGTAATCAACAGGCTGTAAATCATAGCTTTGATACCTTTCCCTGAAAAGCTGTTCGGCTCTTAACGTAATCCACATTCCCAAATCTTTATTTGTGTAACGAGCATAATAATTAATTTGGATCTTGTCGCTCCATCTCCCGCTCTTGGGATATTGCCAGCCGATAACCGTATCGACCGAAACTCCGGGCACTTGGTAGTTCGGATACTGCCCGAGACTTGTATCGGGATAAACGCTGTAAACATAACCTGCTCCCGGATTATTTTGGAAGCTGTAGCTTCCGACAACGCTGAAACTCATGTTGAGCGGCTTTATTTTAGCGGTTCGCATTTTTAATTCGATCCCGCGGCTGAAAGATTTGCCGATATTGGCATACTTATAATAATAATCGACATAGTAAACTTTATTCTCGCCGTTTACGTTTGCCTCGGTAAAATAAGGGATTTGCACGCTCGAAGGCTGGTTTACCCTTTCGCGATAGTAAAATGAAAGGGTCATGCCAACGGTTTTCATAAACTTCTTGTCAAACGAAATTTCGTATTGATTGTTCTGATATCCTTTTAGGTCGGGAACTCTTCTGTTGAATCTGAAATAATGCACCGTGCTGTCGGCGGGACTTCTCCAGCGCATCACATCTTCCGGAGGATAAATCATACTCATCGGGGGAGACTTTGAGGCGCGCCCGGCGCTCAACCTTATTTGGGCGCTCCGTCCGAGATACATAATCAAACTTACCCTCGGATTAAAAAAGCTTCCTTGATGTGATTTAACAAAATCGCCGCCGCTGAAAAGATTGGAGAAGTTTATTCCGTAAGGACGATAAACTTCATATCTGAATCCGTAAAGGAGAGAGAAATCAACGAGGAAATTACCGGTAACTTTATCTTCCGCGTAAAAGCTGAACGACGTTTCGCCGGGTATGTCGTCGTATGAGTAGGAACGCTTTCCCGACTGCGAGCCGTAATAATTGAATACCGAATCAATAATAATTCCCGCGCCGGTGTTTCCGTCGTATTGTATGCTGCCACCCACCAAAACCTTATGAATATAATCGCCCGTGTAAAAGATATAATTCCAATCGACGTTTCCGCCGGCTGTCCATTCTTCCCCTTTATTTTCAAGCGTTCCGATATATGCGGCAACCGTGTCGTTATCGGGCGTTATCAAATACTCGGAACGAAGATGCGATTTTTTGGAATTTATCTCGTGCAGTTTAACATAAGCCGTATAATCAAGAGTGGAAACAAGATTGGACAGATTCATCTTTCCCCAGCTGTTTATGCCGAGAGAAAATCCGCGGTTGTAATTTTTAGTCCTCGATAAATCGTTCATCGGTTCTTCTTCATCGTAAATTGCCTGACCGGATAACTTAATATTCGACTCTAATTTACCGTCAAGGAGTAATTGCGAAAGCACCATTTGTCCCGTGTAACGGGTATATTCATCGCCGTTTAATCTTAAGTCCCTTTCGCTGCGGGCGACATTCAGATTATAGCTCAACGATTTTTTCTTTTCGGCAAACGAAAATCCTCCGCCGAAATTGGCTTCGCTTGTTGTCGGGTTGTTTTTAACCTTTAATCTGTTGGGCTTGGCTCCGATTTTAGTTTTTACTTCAATAATACCGTTTGTAAAATCACCGTAACGAACGGAGGGAAGTCCGGTTATGACGGTAATGGATTTAACGTTATCAGCGGGAATCGTTCGTAAATCAACTCCGCGGTTAAGCGTGCCTGTTCCGAACTTGGAGCCGGTTAACGCTTCAAACTGAAGATTGGCATTGTTCGATTCGGGCATACCGTCAATAATAACTTTTGTCCCGAACGCAGAAAGATTATCGGCTTGGTCTCCTCGAACAGCCACTTGATTGGTTTTGTTCAAACCGGGGTTGGCGCTTTGGGATACGCCCGGAACCAAATCGAGAACGTCGCCGATGTTTGTAGCCTGATAATGCTCAATTTCCGCGCCTGAGATTTCGGTTTTGGTCTCAACGTCTTTGGGAATAAGGTCATTTTTTGCCGTAACCGTTATACCGCCGATATTAAATGACTTGGGATATAGCTTAAAATCAATGCGGATATTTTTCGAAACAGGAACGTCAACGATTTTGGATTTAGGACGATAACCGATGAAAGTAACCTTTATCTTATATTTTCCGGCGGGAATATTTGTGAGGCGATACTTCCCGAAAGGGTCTGTCGCCGTTCCGAATCCAGTACCGCAGATAATAACGTTAGCTCCGGGAAGAGGATTGTTGTTCTCATCTTGTACCGTGCCAGTTATTCCGCCGTTTTGTGATAAAACTACTTCACCAAACAACTGAGAAATGAATAAAAAGATTACTGCGAAAGAAAATCTAATCCGAGCCATATCAGAATACTATAGTTTTGGTAATTGTGAATGAATCTAAACGCAAAGATAGATAATCAGACAGAAATATCAAAGTAAAAAGCCGTTTTCGGTGAACAGATTTCAGAGATAAATGATTTTGAAGAAAAAACTATGAATTGTGAATGGCAGGCTAAGATAAGGGTTAATAGTGAATAGAGGATAAATATCAAAGTATATTTACTTTCTGAAGGCTTTGCATAACCCCGAAATTTGTCATTCTGAATGAAGCGAAGCGGAATGAAGAATCTCAAAACCGGTAATAGTACCGAGTTTAGAGATATTTCGGACGGCTCTCACCGTCCTCAATATGACAATTTTAGGTTTTGCAAAGGTCTCTTTCTATTTCTATAATCAGAGAAAATCATAACCAATCATGACAAATCCGCGTCCTATTCAATAATGCTTCGCCAAAAGCCGGACATACCGGTTTCACTCTATTTTTTTTCGAAAAATGAGTCTCCTCCGCAAAATAAAAATGTAAAAATTTTCCGGAACTAATACTCCTTGACAATGTAAAAGCTATCAATTATATTAGCACTCGTCTTTAATGACTGCTAATCACTTTTAATAAATAATCTAAAAAAATAGGAGGATTAAAATGGCTGACGTTAAAATTAAGCCGATGGATGACAGAGTTTTAGTTGAACTCGTAGAAGAAGAATCCAAAACTGCTTCAGGAATTATTATACCGGACACAGCAAAAGAAAAACCCAATATGGGCAAAGTTGTTGCAGTTGGTACTGATGAAGATTTACAGGAACATGTAAAAGTAGGCGACAAAATATTGTTCGGAAAATACGGCGGCGAAGAAATTACTTTCGACGGCGTTGATTACAAAATAGTTCAAAGAGGCGATATTCTCGCTATTCTTACTGACTAATAAAAAATTGAAAATAAATTAGGAGGAAATTAATTATGTCTTCAAAAATTGTTGAATACGGAACTGACGCAAGAAGCGGTTTAAAAACCGGAGTTGATAAACTTGCCAATGCCGTAAAAGTTACATTGGGACCAAAAGGACGTAACGTAGTTATAGATAAAAAATTCGGCGCACCGACAGTTACTAAGGATGGCGTTACAGTTGCAAAAGAAATCGAGTTGGAAGATCCGATTGAAAACATGGGCGCACAGATGGTTCGCGAAGTCGCTTCCAAAACAAGCGATTTAGCCGGCGATGGTACAACAACAGCTACCGTTTTGGCACAGGCTTTTTATCGCGAAGGATTGAAAAACGTTACCGCAGGCGCAAATCCCATGGATTTGAAACGCGGAATGGACAAAGCAGTTAAAACCATTGTATCCGAATTAAAAGGAATGAGCAAGGACGTTGAAGATAACGAAGAAATTGCTCAAGTCGGCGCAATCTCGGCAAACAACGACAAAGAAATCGGTAAATTAATTGCTGACGCAATGGATAAAGTCGGCAAGGATGGCGTTATTACTGTTGAAGAAGCAAAAGGAATGGAAACCGAACTTGAAGTTGTTGAAGGAATGCAGTTCGACCGCGGTTACTCTTCTCCTTATTTCGTAACCGATTCCGAATCAATGGAAGCGGTTTTGGAAGATCCTTACATTTTAATTCACGACAAAAAAATCTCCGCAATGAAAGACCTTCTTCCTATCTTGGAAAAAGTAGCTCAGTCGGGCAAACCGTTAGTTATTATTTCCGAAGATTTGGAAGGCGAAGCTCTTGCAACTTTGGTTGTTAACAAATTACGCGGAACTTTAAGAGTCGCAGCTTGCAAAGCTCCGGGATTCGGCGACAGAAGAAAAGCAATGTTGGAAGATATTGCAATTCTTACAGGTGGAACCGTAATCTCCGAAGAAAGAGGATACAAACTTGAAAATGCAACTATTGAATATTTGGGTCAGGCAAAGAAAGTTGTAATGGATAAAGACAATACAACTATCGTTGAAGGCGCGGGAGAAACAGAAGCAATTCAGGCTCGCGTAAATGAAATCAGAGCGCAGATTGAAAAAACAACTTCCGATTACGACAGAGAAAAACTTCAGGAAAGATTGGCAAAACTTTCCGGCGGAGTTGCAGTATTGAAAATCGGAGCCGCAACCGAAGTTGAAATGAAAGAGAAAAAAGCCCGCGTTGAAGATGCGCTTCACGCAACCAGAGCCGCAGTTGAAGAAGGTATTGTCCCCGGCGGCGGAGTCGCTTTAGTTCGCGCAAGCCAAGCCCTCGAAAACCTCGAAGGCGACAATTTGGATCAGACAACCGGAATCAACATAATTAAAAAAGCTTTGACCGAACCGTTGAGACAAATTGTTTCAAACGCCGGTTTGGAAGGAGCCGTTATCCTGAATAAAGTTCTCGAAGGAAAAGACGATTTCGGATTTAACGCAGCTACCGAGGAATATGAAAACCTCGTTAAAGCGGGCGTTATCGATCCTACTAAAGTTACGAGAACCGCTCTTGAAAATGCAGCTTCCGTAACCTCAATGATGCTTACAACCGAAGCTGTTATTTATGAAAAACCTGAAGAGAATCCTCCTGCTGCTCCGGCTATGCCCGGCGGTATGGGAGATATGGGCGGAATGTATTAATAAACGCTCCGAACATGATAAACTTAAAAAGCCTCCGTTTTCACGGAGGTTTTTTTTATCCCAAATTATCAATAGACTGCAAATTTCTAATGACAGCCATTAGGAGACAAAAAACAATAAGTTGATTAACGTAAAATGTTAAGATTTGACAAAAATCACATAAGAAAATCTTACATATCAATCTTGTCCTAATTGTAGCACAGTCCTCCGCGGCGGACTGTGACAATTAATAATTTAGCGTCATGCTAAACCTAAAATGGTTTTCGGAAAAACCTTCGAGTTTTTTAAAATTCAACAACTATTGAAAATTAGTTTACTATTTTATCAACAGCAAACTTCTAAATAAGTCAGTTAAACCTCGAAGGTTTATCAAATACTGAATTGTTAAAACCAATTTATTTTAAGTATATCTCTATTTTTTCGCAGATGGCAAGCAATCTACGCCACAAAAAACGTTTTGTTATTCGAGCTTTAGAGCGGAAAAATTTATCAAAGTAAAGTTTTCACGAATAGGGACTTTCGCGAATCACTTTTGCCCCGCTGAAACCGGTAAGTTTAACGATTTCCTTACAATTTAAAACGGTCTGAAATCGTTAATATGCGTCTTTTCCGAAATTACTTCAATTATCTCGTTTTTTTCAACAATAACCGCCGTTAATTTATTTCCCGCAAAAGCCCCGGTATCAATATATAAAGCGTTGGCGTCAACATCAAACTTAACTTCATTCAGTTTGGAATGCCCGACAATCTGCATTTTACCGAGATTCAGCAGCGGGTCGCGCGTCCACAAAACTCCGATGTCGTGAAGATAATCCTTATTTATCAAAGGATCAAGCAGAGATAAATCCTTCTGAAAATCCGGCGGGAGAAAATTCTCATAATATTTTGAAATTCCCGCATGAGAAATAAAGGCGTCGGGTAAATCCAAATAGAGCGGAGCTTTGGAAATTACCTCAATATGCTCAAATATTTCCTGCTCGTGTCCTTGGTAAGATTCCAGCGTCGCTTCGTTTCCGTTAAAAACCCAAGAGCGCGCAAATATACTCGAAGGATATTTAAAAAAGTGATAAAACATATAATCGTGGTTACCGGCTACAAAAGTAATATTGTTGGAAATAAGATAATTTACAGTTTCGTAACTGTGATTCCCTCTGTCAACCAAGTCGCCGATTGAAATTATTTCCGCATCGGGAAATTTCCTTTCGATTTTTGCCACCAACTCAATTAACGTAAAATAACAGCCGTGTATGTCCCCTATAACAGCAATCATCAGATATAATAATTTTTCTTTGCAAATTCAGTTAATTCATCGCGAAATTTCGGGTGCGAAATTTTAATCAGTTCGCGCGCTCTGTCTTGAATCGATTTACCGAAAAGATGGGCAATTCCGTATTCTGTTACCACATAACGAACATCGCCCCGTGATGTTACAACGCCCGCGCCGGGCTTAAGCGTCGGGACGATTCTCGAGACCTTTCCATCTTTTGTCGTCGAAGGCAATGCAATTACTGCTTTTCCTCCCTCGGAATGCGCGGCTCCGCGGATAAAATCCACCTGCCCGCCGATTCCGCTGTAAAAACGGGTACCAATTGAATCGGAACAAACTTGTCCCGTTAAATCTATTTCTATTGCGGAATTAATAGCTACCATTTTTTTATTTTTAGCAATCACAAAAGGATCATTCACATATTCCTGCGGATGAAATTCAATTAAGGGATTATTATCGACAAAATTGTAAGCTTGTTTAGTCCCGAGCACAAATCCCGCTACAATTTTTCCGGGATGCAGAGTTTTTTCTTCGCCGGTAATGATTCCTTCCTCAACAAGTTGAACTATTCCGTCGGAAAACATTTCCGTATGAACGCCGATATTTTTCCTGTCGTGAAGATAGTTCAAAACAGAATCCGGGATTGCGCCGATTCCCATCTGAATTGTAGCTCCATCCTCTATCAGCTCTGCTACATTCCTTCCGATTTTATCGTAAACTTTCATCACTTCGGGAGATGTGTCCGGGTCAACTTGAGGAAGCTCAAGCAAAGGAGCGTCATGTTCAACAATGTAATCTATTTTGTTGATATGAATAAAACTGTTGCCCAATCCGCGCGGCATATTGTGGTTAATTTGGGCGATTACAATCTTGGATTTATCGGCGGGAGTAATAATATTCCCAACATCAATTCCGTAACTGCAAAATCCGAACTCATCGGGCGGAGAAACATTAATCAATGCGACATCCGGAGTTATAACGCCATTTTTAAAAAGGAGCGTTACTTCGGAGAGAAAAATGGGAATAAACTCCGCGCGACCTTCGTTAACCGCCTTGCGCGTGTTCCCTCCGATAAAGAACGCTTTGTGCTTAAAATGTTTTTCCATTCCCGGTTCAATGTAAGGCAGATTACCTACGACAAGAATGTGGTAAAGTTCAACACCGAACAGTTCCTCCTTGCGCTCAACCATTTTATCAATAAGATGCATTGGAGCCGCGCCTCCGGGATGAATTACAACCTTATCGCCCGAGGAAATTACCTTTACCGCATCCTCAGCCGAAACCAATTTTGATTTATATTTGGAAACCCAACTCGGGTTAACCGTTCTATTAATTATATTTTCTGAAATCATATTTATCTTTTATTTCCATTTTCAATTTGTGGGAAAAATTCTCAGTTTTTTAAAATCAAGGTTAAACGTTTCAGCCAAAAACTCATTGGTGCAATGTCCGTTATGCGCCCAAACTCCGTTTGAGACAGACTCTTCGCTCATCATCACTTCATCCAAGCCGTTGTTGGCAATCATAGTTAAAAAATCAATTGTGGAATTTGTTAATCCGTAGCTTGCGCTTCTCGAAACCATCGAAGGCATATTCGGGACGCAGTAATGGATAACGTCGTGTTTAACAAAAATCGGATTGGAGATTGTAGTGGGACGACTTGTCTCAAAAGTTCCGCCCTGATCAATTGAAACATCTACGATAACAGCGCCTTTTTTCATTTCTTTAACCATTTCTTCCGTAACCAAATGGGGATTTCCGCCTCCCCTGACTTGCGTTGCGCCAATTACAATATCCGCAAAACTTACGCCGCGCGCAATCGTATATGGATTGGCGGCGACTGTGGTTATTCCGCTTCCGAGTGTAATCTGAAGGCGGCGGAGCTTATGAATATCGTTATCGAGAACAATAACCTGCGCTCCTCTTCCGAGAGCGGCTTTTGCAGCGGAAAAACCTACAAGTCCGGCGCCGAGAATTACAACAGCGGCGGGAGCCACACCCGGCAATCCGCCGATTAAAATTCCACGGCTGCTTTCAATATCGCTGCCGAGATAACGCTCGCCGACTTGTATCGCCAGTTTGCCGGCAATTTCCGTCATTGTTTCAAGAACAGGCAAATAACCGTTTTTACCGATAAACTCATAAGCAATTGCAGATATTTTTTTCTGAATCACTCGCTTCAGTAAGTCGTCGCGCGTATATGCCATTCGCAAAAATGAGAAAAGGATTTGTCCTTCTTCAAGATACTCAACCTCATTCTGATTTAACGGGGCTACTTTTGCTATTATATCTCCGCGTCTGAAAGCTTCCGACGCCGAATAAACTATTTTGGCTCCGACCCGCTCATAATCGTCGTCGCAGAATTTACTTTGGCTTCCGGCTTTGGTTTCTATATAAACCGTATGACCGGCTTTAACTAATTGATGAACTCCGGCGGGAGCTAATGCAACTCGTTTTTCATCAGGAAAAGTTTCTTTTGGTATCCCTATTCTCATTTAAACAAATTCCTCTTTTTTTTATAATCAAAAATAGTTATATAATACTGATTATCCAATAAAATGAATTACAGAACGGGAGTAACCGGAGTTTTTCCTTTCAAAACATTAATCACATTTTGCGCGGTAAGTTCAGCCATTTTATTTCTCGCTTCAAAAGTAGCCGTACCGATATGAGGCAACAATATCACATTGTTCAGCTTTAAGAAAGCCCTTTTTACTTTCGGTTCGTTTTCGTAAACATCAAGTCCGGCGGCAAAAACCGTTCCGTTTTTAAGCAGTTTAATCAGTTCTTTCTCGTCGATAACTTCGCCGCGAGCGGTATTGACTATCACAACTCCCTTTTTCAGATTCCGCATATTTTCAGTATTCAGAATGTGAAAAGTTTTTTCGGTAAGAGGCAGATGAATCGAGATAAAATCGGAAGTCGCAATTAGTTTATTCAAAGAAACTTTTTTCGCGCCGAGTTCTTTCTCAAAGTCGGCTTTTTTGCTTCTGTTGTAATAAATAATTTTTGAGCCGAATGCCGCCGCTCTCCGCGCGGTCGCTTGTCCTATTCTTCCCGCTCCTATTATACCGAAAGTCTTTCCTCTGAATTCAGACCCAAGCATCAAAAGAGGTTTCCAACCGTCAAATTTTCCGTCGCGGACAATTTTATCCCCCGCGATAAAATTCCGTGCCGCCGCGACGGCAAGCCCCATTGCAATATCGGCGGTTGCGTCGGTTAAAATGTCGGGAGTATTTGTTACCGCAATTCCATATTCTTTTGCAGCTTTTAAATCGATATTATTAAAGCCGACAGCATAGTTTGCTATCACTTTACATTTGTGTAATTTCTTTATTACAGATTCGTCAAATTTGTCGCTTAACATTGAAATTATTCCGTCAGCGTCCCGCCCGAGCCGGACTAATTCGTTTTTGCTTAAACCTTTATCGTCCGCTCCTATTACTACGTCAAAGCCCTTTTTCTTCAGAAGTTTTTCCGCTTTATCCGGTATTCTGCGAGTAATTAATACTTTTCTCGATTTCATTATTTATCTCCGATTTATTCTTTTACATTAATCCGAAAATTAATCTGACAATAAAAACGGCGGCTAGAATTCCGGCAATATCAGCCGAAACTCCGGCAATAACCGCGTGCCGAGTTCTGCGAATATTGATTGCTCCGAAATAGAGAGCCAAAACATAAAAAGTAGTTTCAGTGCTCCCGAGGATTGTTGAAGATAGAACGCCGATGAAAGAATCGGGTCCGTAGTGCGACATCAACTCCGCCATAATGCCGATAGACGCGCTGCCGGAAAGGGGGCGCATAAGCGCCATCGGAAGAACTTCCGCAGGCATCCCGATTAAATTTGTAATGGGAGCGACCGCTTTGGCGAGCAAATCCATTCCTCCGCTCGCGCGAAAAATTCCGATTGCGACAAGCATTGCGACAAGATACGGAATAATCCTTACGGCAATCGTAAAACCTTCCTTTGCGCCTTCGACAAAAACTTCGTAGAGTTTCACCTTCTTAACAGCTCCGTAAATTACAAACCCGATTATCAGCAACGGAATTGCCAAGACCGCAATCGCGCGGATTAACTCCACAACAATCCCGCCGCCTCCGCTTCCTGTGAGAAAAATTTTTGACAGAAAAACAAAAAACGCTATCAGCAAAAAGAAAAGCGCAAATGACTTAAGAAGACGAACATAATTTGTTTTTAACCAGGTAAGGGAAAAAAGTTTTCCGCCGTTGAACGACTCAAAAAGCTTTGCCACCGAAATTCCCGTAACCGTAGCAATCAACGCTCCGAAAAAAGAAGCGCCGATAATGATTGTCGGATCGGCGCTACCCTGCGCCGCCCTTATTGCAATTGCCGTCGCGGGCACGAGCGTAAGTCCCGCGGTGTTTATCGCAAGAAACATACACATTGCATTCGTAGCGGTCCCTTTTTCCGGATTAAGTTTGTCAAGCTCTTCCATCGCCTTTAACCCGAAAGGAGTAGCCGCGTTTCCCAATCCGAGCATATTCGCCGAGATGTTCATAATCATTGCCGCAACGGCGGGATGATCGGCGGGAACTTCAGGGAACAGCCATTTTGTAACCGGTTTTACCGAGCGGGAAATTACTTTAACCAAGCCCGCTTTTTCGGCAATCTTCATAATCCCGAGCCAGAAAGCCATTATGCCGATTAATCCCAGCGCAATATCTACGGCGGTTTTGGAGTAATTAATCGCCGCGTTTGTGATTGATTTCATCTTAAGGAACTGAACTTTTTCAAAAAGGAGTTTTGCTTTATAAATTCCGGGAGAAGTTTTCACCATATCCGTTATACGGGCGTTTATGTCATTTTCGTTGCCGGAGTTTTTCTTAATCGCCGTTAAATCGCCGGTTTTATCGCTTGTTTTATCCTCGGGAAGCTGAAGAGAAATCGAATGATTCGATTCCGCTTGTTTAAGAGTTATCGGGATTTGTAAATCGGTGGTGTATTCTGTTTTAAATCGCGAGTTTAATTCATCAAAGTTAATGTTAAGTAGAGCTTTCTTTCCCCCGTCTTGATTTACAATTATCTCACAAGGAATTTTATCTCCGTTGTGATATTTATTAGTCGCGATATCGGAAATGTCATAAGCCAATCCGTAGAAAATTCCGAATGCCAGCAAAGAAAGCCAAATATAATTAAGCATAAAACCCGACTTTGATGAATAATATTAATACGAAAGAAAAATAAATTTAAACAAAATTTTGCTATTTCGCTAAAAAAGAACGGGGATTTTGGTTCTTGGTTCTTTGTGCTTGGTTGTTAAATTCCCCTCTGGACAGAGGGGTGGATTCCGACGAAGCATGGCGTAGTCGGAAGACGGGGTGTGGAAAGATGCCGAATTTTCTCACATTTTGCTTAATTTTCAGGCAAAGCCCCTACCCCGTCTTCCTCCGCCGTGGCGGAGGAATCCACCCCTTCCGCGGGAAGGGGAATTGTTACGCTCAGCCTAAATCAGACGGTTTGCTATTTAAAGTGTAAGCGTCATTACGAGGAAGGAGCTTGCGACTGACGAAGTAATCTCACCGGAAAACACGCTGTTGGTGAATATTCAATTTCGGTTTAACAGCTTAGGTTGAATACCGGTGAGATTGCCGCGTCGTTCCTTCAACGTCCGCTACTGGCGGATTGTTCGTTGAAGGTATTTAGCAGCATCATTACTTTCATACCTTCGAGGAAACGAGTACCTCGAAGGAAAGATAGATGCCGAATTTTCTCGCTTTTTGCTTAATTTTTTAATTCCCCTCTGGACAGAGGGGTGGATTCCGACGTATCCCGACTTGTCGGGAGAAGTCGGAAGACGGGGTGTGGAAAGATGCTGAATTTTCTCGCATTTTGCTTAAATTTCAGGAAAAGCACCTACCCCGTCTTCCTCCGCCGCGGCGGAGGAATCCACCCCTTCCGTGGGAAGGGGAATTTTTACCGGAAAACACGCTGTTGCCGAATATTCAATTTCGTTTTAACGGCTTAGGTTGAATACCGGTGAGATTGCCGCGTCGCTTACGCTCCTCGCAATGACGCGTCGATGTTAGAGTCCGCCTAAGGCGGAGCCGCTCTTCACTTCGTTCCGCTCCCAATGACGGAAAAACTCCCCTCATTTTACAAATTCTCTAAAAAATATCTTCTTCTCCTCTTTATTTACTAAAAGAATTTTTATTATTTTTAAAACTTAAATAGTTTTTAAAAGACAAAATTATCTTTATTTATACAAATTAATGAATTAACTACATTTTAAGGAATTTACCATGGCTAAGATATTGCACAAAGAACAACTGTCGGAAAATGTTTTTCTGATGCGTTTGGAAGCTCCCCTAATAGCCGAAGAAAGAAAAGCAGGTCAATTTATTATGCTGCAAATTGATCTTGACTACGGAGAGAGAATTCCCTTAACAATTGCCGACGCCGATAAAGAAGAAGGTTCGATTACAATCATTTACCAGGTAGTTGGTTTAACTACCGACGAACTTTCAAGAATGGAAGTCGGCGATGATATTCCCGTTCTTGTCGGACCGCTCGGAAAACCGACTCATGTTGAAAATTTCGGAACCGTTGTCTGCGTAGGCGGCGGAATCGGAGTCGCGCCTTTGCATCCTATTGCGCAAGCTATGAAGGAAGCCGGAAATAAAGTAATCATAATTATGGGCGCAAGAAACAAAGAGCTTATGATTATGGAAGAAGATATGAAAAAAATTGCCGATGAGCTTATAATAGTTACCGACGACGGAAGTTACGGAAGAAAAGCTTTGGTTACCGAACCGCTGAAAGAAATTTGCGAACGCCCGGAAAAACCCGATTTGGCTGTAGCTATCGGACCTCCTATCATGATGAAATTCTGCTCGAAAACAACCGAGCCGTACAATGTGCCGACTGTTGTTTCGCTCAATACAATTATGGTTGACGGAACCGGAATGTGCGGCGGCTGTCGCGTTAATGTCGGCGGCGAAGTGAAATTTGTTTGCGTTGACGGACCCGAATTTGACGGACATCAAGTTGATTTCGACAACATGATGGCGCGTCTTAACTCGTTCAAAGAAATCGAGCAGGAAAAGCATAAATGCTATTTGGATAAAATTATAGAGAAAAAATTGGCAGATCAGAAAAAGGAGGCAAAAGGATGAGTCATCATACCGTAGAAGAAATTGACGCTGTCGCCAAGAAATTTTTTGACGAACTTTTCCCTAAAAAGGACGAACTGAAAGTTAAAGATAGAATTAAAATTCCAACAATGGAGATGCCGGCTCAAGACCCTGAAGAGCGCGTTTGCAACCTTGAAGAAGTAGCGATCGGGTTTACAGAAAACGAAGCCGTTGTTGAAGCAATGCGCTGTATTCAGTGCCCAACACATCCTTGTATCGACGATTGTCCGGTTCATATTGACGTTCCTCTCTTTATTGAAAATATCGCTAATTATGATTTTCAGGGCGCAGTTAATGTAATTAAAGAATCAAGTCTTCTCCCTTCGATTTGCGGTCGCGTTTGCCCGCAGGAATCACAGTGCCAGAAAAACTGCTCGGTTGGTAAAGTTTTCAAAGATGTCGATAAAGCCGTTGGAATCGGGCGTCTTGAAAGATTCGTAGCCGATTGGGAAAGAGAAAACGGCGAAGTTGAACTTCCTTCGGTTAAGCCCGAGACCGGCAAAAAAGTCGCTGTTGTAGGAAGCGGTCCCGCCGGACTGGTAGTTGCAGCCGATGTGCGCCGCGAAGGTCATTCCGTTACGATTTTTGAAGCGTTCCACAAACTCGGCGGAGTTATGCGCTACGGTATTCCCGAGTTCCGTTTACCGAACGACATCGTTGACCAGGAAGTTGATACGCTCCGCAAAATCGGAGTTGAGATTAAAACGAACTTTGTCGTCGGCAAAACCAGAACCCTTACCGACCTAATGGAAAAAGATGGCTACGATGCCGTATTTGTCGGCACCGGCGCAGGATTGCCGTTATTTATGGGAATAGATGGCGAAAACTTAATCGGAGTCGTCTCCGCAAACGAATATTTAACCCGCGCAAATTTGATGCGGGCTTTCGACAGAGAACATGCGGACACGCCGATTTACAATTCCAAAGTTGTAGCTGTTCTCGGCGGCGGAAACGTCGCAATGGACGCATCGAGAATGGCAAAAAGACTCGGAGCCGAGAAAGTTTACATCGTTTACCGCAGAACCGAGCTTGAAATGCCCGCCCGTCGCGAGGAAGTTCTTCATGCGCAGGAAGAAGGAATCGAATTCCTCTATCTGACCAACGCTAAAAGAATTCTCGGGGATGAATCGGGGCATGTTACGCAAATGGAATGCTTAAAATATGAACTCGGCGAGCCGGACGCTTCCGGGCGACGCCGTCCGATAGCGATTGAAGGAAGCGAGTTCCTCCTTGACGTTGACACTGTGATTGTCGCCATCGGAAACGGCAGTAACCCGCTTATCAGCCATACTACCCCCGGAATAAAAACTAACCGCTGGGGAAATATCATCGTGGATGAAAATCAAAAAACCACTTTGGATAAGGTATATGCCGGCGGCGATATTGTTCTCGGCGCAGCGACCGTTATTCTTGCAATGGGAGAAGGACGCAAAGCCGCAAAAGCAATAAACGAACAACTTGAAAAGGAAATTGAAGAAGAAAAACAAGTAGTTAATTAATATCTTTTTCATATATAAATTCAAAAAGCCCGGGAAATATTCTCGGGCTTTTTTGTTTTTGCAATTATTATGAAAAAAGGGATAAATATTTTATCTCCGTAACGGATTTGAATTTGAATCGAAATATTTCTGCCATTGCGAACCTCGACACACCGGGGGAAGCAATCTCAATTTAGAATTTGTGCCGGCGTTGGTTATGAGATCCTTCACTGCGCTTTGCTCCGTTCAGAATGACAAATGTAAGACGGGGTTAAGTGTTATCATTCTGAATTCCGCTGCTTTTTAGCGGGATGAAGAATCTCTAAACCGGTAATTATACCGAATATAGAAAAATATCGAGTACGGTTTCATCCTCGCCGTGGTAAACTCAATATGACAAATTTACGATATGGTAAGGTATATATTCTCAAATCATAATTCTATGGTTGTGAAGAATGGGAAACCTGCAATAATCGATAATTTAAAATGTTGGGGTTTTCTCGCAGAAGTTCCAGCAGAACTTTAGTTGAACCACTTGGAGTTCTCTTACCTTGTTCCCATTGCCTGACTGACGATGGACTAACGTTCAAAACTTTAGCAAATACGCTTTGACTCAATTTTATTTTACTTCTAATTTCCCTAATATCTTCGGCTTTTATATCAACATCGGTGATTTCAATCCCTAAAGTTTTTAATTCTCTTTCTGAAAAAGTAGTTTCAACTCCCCCTTTAATTAAATCTTTTACCGTCTCTCCAATTGCATTTTTAATACTGTTTCTCATTTCTGAACCTTTACTTTAATAAAAGTGCCTTCTCTTTCCAATTCTAAAATTTTCCTATCGCTAAGTTTTAATAAATCATTTGCTAATTTTTTAAAATAGATTAATTCGTTTTTATCTAAATTTTTCTTTTCATTTTTAGCAAATCCATAAATGAATATTGCCAAATCATTCTTACGATAAACAAGTATGGTTCTATATCCGCCTCTTTTACCTTGTCCGGATTTAGGAGTTCTGTCTTTTATTAGTCCAGCTCCCAAATCAACAACACCCAGGTTATCAGATATATTTTCAATAGTTTTAACTAAGCACTTATCGGAAATATTTCTTTTCCTCGCCCATTTATTGAACCATTTTGTTTTAAGTTTTAATATTTAAATATATCACATTGTGTTATAAGACGCCACCTTTTTATTAATATAGACCTCGTTGCTAAAATATAAATAAATTAATCCCAAAATTGTCATTAGAATTTTTTCTAATCTAAAATTTTTAAGAAAAATACTATCTTTTGTAACGTAGATTGCTTGCAATTTGCGAAAAAACAGCATAATGCTAAATTGCAGCCACAGTCCGCCGTGGCGGAGACCGTTCGCAAGCTCACTAATCAATCTGCGCTACAAATAGAACGAGTAAGATTTTTTTACATGGTTTTTTGTCTAAAATTAACAGCTTGGCAGTTAGTTAACCTTTTGTTCTTTAATAACTTAAGTCATCTTTTTCTTAATGGCAGTCATTAGAATTTTTTGTCTAATGACAATTTTGGGTTAATAAATATAAACGGATATTTATTCTTGAATTCCAATTCACTTAAATTTTCAAAAGAAGATGTCGGCAAAATATCTTATCTTTTTGATTAAATTTTTTATTACTAAGATTTTCAGGGAAAAGATGAGCAAGAATAAAAAGCATTCCGGAAGCGTAAAGAAAAATATTGAGCAAACAAATTTCTTGGATTCCATTCCAACTATTTATAAGGAACTAATTGCATTTCTTCTGATTTTGATTCCGCTCCTAATCTACTACGTTCCTTACGAAACGGAGAATGTACGTCCTCTCGGAAGCGATTACCTTTCCATTATCGGTCAAACGCATATTTGGCATGAATGGCAGGACAAAACCGGCGAGACGGTTCTGTGGAACCCGAACATTTTCGCGGGCGAACCGATTTACGAAAGAATTACGCCGAAAATTGCTTTGATTGATACGCTGCTTGCTTACTTAGGGAAAATATTCTTTTGGGTTTTCTGGTATATGCTTCTCGGCGGTTTGGGAATTTACGCTCTGCTCAGATATAAAAAAATTCCGTGGTATTTTGCCGCAACAGTCGCGGTGGTTTTTATCTTACTTCCGGACTGGCAGGCGCTAATCGGAACCGGGCATAATTCTAAACTCCGCGCCATCATGATTCTCCCCTGGTTTATTCTTTCATTCGATTATTTTTTCGAGAAAAAGAATTTACTTAGCGCCGGATTATTTGCCTTTGTTTTTGCAATGTTTAATCGCACTCACCATTTTCAGATTGTCTTTTACGGAATTCTTCTTCTTGTTTTTCTTTATATTTACCCGACTATTAAATTGTTAGTCAATAAAAAATATAAGGAGTTCGGGAAACTTGCGCTCCTTTTTACAACTGCGTTAATCTTAACAGTAATGACCGCGGCGCAGCCCCTTCTTTCGACAAACGAGTACGCACAATATTCAACCCGCGGCGGTCATCCGCTTAATATCGGCAGCGAGGCGAAATCGGCGGAGAAGTCGAGCGGAGTAAGTTTTGAATACGCCACGCGCTGGTCATTTTCACCAAACGAAATTTTGGATTTTTTCATACCGCACTTTTCCGGCGGACTCCAAAGCGAGAAATATGACGGAAGTAAATTTCCCCAACTGAAAGGACGCGAAATCCCCGGCTATTGGGGAGAAAAACCTTTTAACGGCAACTACGCTACGATAGGCGCGATTCTATTTATCTTCGCAATTTTCGGTTTGTACTATTACCGGAAAGATAAGTTCGTTCTTGGGTTATCGGTCTTCATTATTTTCTCTCTCTTACTTTCGTTCGGTCGCCATTTCCCCGCTCTGTATAAATTGTTTTTTTACTACTTCCCTTACTTCTCAAAATTCCGCGCTCCTTCTATGCTTGTCAACATTACTTTTGTCGCTACGCTGATTCTTTCGGGATACGGATTAAAGGCGTTCCTAAAACAAGCGGCATTAAAAGATATTAAATTTATAGCGGGTACGCTCGGCGTCTTTCTTGCGATTGCGCTTTATGTGCTCCTTTTTTCATCCTCGTTTGCTTTTGCTACGCCGATGGAATTATCGAGATACAATCCACAGACAATGAATATAGTTAAACAAATCCGGCAGGAATTTCTGCAGCGCGACACAATCCGGCTGCTGATAATACTGATACTATTCAGCGGCGTTACGCTCGGCTATCTCTACAAAAAACTTAAAGTGGAATATTTTATAATTGCGACCTTTATTCTTGCCGTTTTTGAGATTTCAGGAATTTCTCTTCGTGCATATAATTTAATTTCGCTACAAAATCCGGACAGATTGGAACAGAGCGATTTTGCTCCGACACCTATCACGAACATTCTGACTAAAGCGGATAAAAACTACCGCGCGCTTGTTCTCGGAAGAGAGTTCACAAGCAATCACTACGCTTATTTTTACCCATTAATCAGCGGTTACAGCGCAATTAAACTTCAGGCAATTCAGGATATTTTTGACCATGCGCTTTTCAACGGTGAAAGTCCTAGCGGATTAAATTGGAATGTAATCAATCTTTTGAGCGGTAAATATATAATTAGCGATAAACAGATAAGCGACAGTGCAATTGTACAGAAAGCTTACGACAACGGCAGAAAAGAATTCCTTTACGAAAACTCCCGCGCTTTGCCTAAAGCTTGGTTTGTTAAATCTGTTAAAACATTCGATTCAAACGAATCGCTCGTTCTCGGTATGAATAAGAATGATTTTCACCCGGAGGCGGAAGCGTTTCTCCTTAAGAAATATTTTGCGGATAAAACCTTTTCGGGAGAGGGAAAAATAAAACTTACGAGAAAAAATCCCAACATGCTTGAATTTACATACGAGAGCGACGCTCCGCAATTCGCAGCGGTTTCCGGTTCATACTATCCGAAAGGTTGGAAAGCGTTTGTTGACGGGAAGGAAATTCCTCTCTACGAAACCGATTTTATTATACGCGGAGTTGAAGTCCCGGCGGGAAAACACAAACTTAAACTTCTGTTCCAACCGGAAACATACTTTGCAAGCATGAATTTTGTTTGGATCGGTAATATTTTAATCATGCTTTTTATTGCTGTTCCTTTGATTTTAGAATATAAAAAAAGAGCAATAAAAAGTTGATTTTAAAATTTACGGTTTCTATTTTTGAGTAAAATAATTACTCAAAATGTTAAAATCATTAATTACATCCGAAATAAGAATTAAGCTTCTGATGAAGTTTTTCCTCAATCCGGAAAACGAGGCGTATTTGCGTCAGCTTTCCAACGAGTTTAACGAATCAACCAACGGCATCCGCGTGGAGCTGAACCGGCTTGTCGAAGCGGATATCCTCGATACCGCCACGAAAGGACGAAATAAACTTTACCGGGCAAACACATCGCACCCGTTGTTTAAAGAAATCAGAAATATCGTGCTGAAATCGACGGGAATAGAGAAAGTAATTTCCAATATTCTTGATAAACTGGGCGATGTAATAATAGCGTTTATCAGAGGCGATTATGCAATCGGACACGATTCCGGATTAATAGAACTGGTTGTAGTCGGGAATAATATCAACAAATCGGAATTGGAAAGAGTTAGAAAGAAAACAGAAAAACTTATCGGCAGAAAGATTTCAATTCTTCTTCTGACTTCCGATGAATATAAAAAGCTGAAATCAAAATTTTTATCCGAACCGAATTTAGTATTGATGAAAGGTGGAAAGTGAAACCTCTCTTTTTAATTCAGGCAAGAACAGGTTCTACGAGGTATCCCAATAAAATTTTTCAAAAAATATTTGGAGAATTTACTTTAATTGATCTTGTTCTTAAAAGATTACTTATGGCAAAAGTATGCGAAAAAGAAAACATAATTATTCTTACAACAAAGAACCACAAAGACGATTCCCTATACGATTATTGCTTAAATAATGGATTAAATGTTTTCAGAGGGAATGAAGAAAACGTATTTGATAGATTCTATTCGTACCTCAAAACTATGCAAAATCCACCCGAATATTTTTTTAGAGTATGCAGTGATAACCCTTTTCTGGAGCCGGAATTTATTGATAATCTTTCGGATGAAGCAAACAAACAGCCGGAATTTGATTACATCAGTTACGGCGATTACAAAAACACTCCTGCAATTTTAACACATTACGGTTTTTTTATTGAGCTGATTAAAACACCGGCTTTTTTGAACGCAAAATCAAAAATTGAAAATAAAGTGCAAAAAGAGCATGTTACTCCGATTTTTCATTCTACCGATTACTTCCGAAAACTTTATATAAAAATGCCTCAGGAACTTAACCGAGACGACATTCGACTTACCTTTGATACACCGGAGGATTTGGAAATAATAAGAGCAATTTACCGGAAATTAAATAAAATTGACTTTTCATATAAAGAGATAATTGATGTTCTTGATTCAAATCCGGAACTATTTTCAAAGATGAAGACAAATATTTTAAGTAACGCAAAGTAGGAATTTTACAATGACAGAAGTTTATATTATAGCCGAAGCTGGACAAAATCATAATGGCGAAATGCACCTTGCCAAACAGCTTATTGATATGGCGGCAATGCCAATCTTTGACAAATACAACGATACACAGCTTCGGGGAGTAAATGCAATTAAATTTACAAAGCGGGATTTAACCGAAGAGTTGACGAAGAAAGCCGCCGAAAAGATTTACGATTCACCTAACGCTTTTGGGAAAACCTATGGTGAACACAGGAAAAAGCTGGAGTTGGATTATGAACAGCACACCGAATTATTCCACTATGCCAAATCAAAAAATCTTGATTTTATTGAAACACTGACTTCGCCTAAAACCTTAAAACTTTTGGAAACAGTTGATGTAAAATATATTAAGGTTGCTTCGCGCGATTTAACGAACATTCCCCTTCTCTCGGAAATAGCAAAAACAGGAAAACCGGTTATTCTTTCGACCGGAATGGGAGGAATTCCCGAAATAGATGAAGCACTCGAAACAATTACTCGATATCACGAAAATATTATTATTCTCCATTGTCTGTCGCAATATCCGGCGGAATACAAAAATCTCAACCTCCGTTCCATTCAATACTTAAAAGAAAGATACCCTTTCAAAATCGGCTACAGCGATCATTCCATCGGAATTGTCGCTCCGGCGGTTGCCGTCGCTCTCGGAGCTGAATTTATTGAAAAACATATTACTCTCAGTCACTCTCTGAAAGGAAGCGACCACAAAGGAGCGCTTGAGCCGGAAGGACTCTGGCGTATGACTCGCGACATCAGAAATATGGAAAAAGCTCTCGGAATAATGAAAAAGGAAGTTAATCCCGAAGTAGAAAAATTCCGCATTAAACTCGAGCGCTCCCTCTGTACAAACAGAAAAATAAGAATCGGAGAAAGAATAGAAGAATCGGATTTGATTATGCTTTCACCGGGAGGCGGAATGAGATGGCATGACAGAGATGAAATATTGGGTAAAAAAGCAGTTGTTGAGATTGATGAATTTTCATTGATAAAAAAAGAAATGTTCGAATGAGAATAAAGTCCGTACTCTTTGATATGGGGGACATTTTCTTTGAAGCCAACTACTGGAGAAAATGGATGTACGATAAGTTCCTTTCAGAAAATCTTTTTGAGGGCAGCTTTTCCGATTTTTATGATTTATATGAAAAATTCCTTCTGCCGGTTTATAAAGGAGAAAAATCATATATAGAAGCATATCAAGATTTTTTGACTTTTATTGGAATTGAAAATAAAGATGAGTTCCAAAAAGTTTCTTTTGAAATAAAAGAATATTTTGAAAATACCCGCGAGCTGTTTCCCGAAGTGCAAGATACTTTAACCCGCTTAAAAGAGAAAGGAATCTCTAACGTTGTAATCACTGACAATGAACAAGGTGAAGAGGCAATAAGGGATTCTATTCTTAAACGCTTCGGAATTAATGAAGCAATTGATTTGGTTTTTTCTTCCAAAACTTACAATCTTACAAAGCCTGATCCCGAAATTTTCCGTCTCGTTCTGGGAAAATTAGGGCAAACTACCGAAGAAGTAATCTTTGTAGGACATGACAAAGAAGAATTGGACGGAGCCGAGGAAGTCGGGATTAAAAGTGTTGAGTATAATAATTATTTGGGACTACCAAATAAGGCATCTTTTAAAATAAAAAAGTTTAGCGAATTGTTATTTATTGTTAAGGAACTCGGCAATGAATAAATTCGAGCGACTTCTCGATATTGAAACCGAATTTGACTTATCCATATTTAACCGTAACGAAATATGGTACTATCCGATAATTAAACAGAATCTTTTTGTCTATGAATTGTCGGGAAACAAATCAACGGAAGGCGCTGTTAATTCAAACTCAATATTAAGCAAAGCGGCAAAAGCATTTAACATTTTTAAAGATACAAAATCAATTTCACAGTGTGACTTTTTGATTCTGGATTCAGCAGCATCGAGAAGGTTTAATCCGGAAACTAAGAAGTATGAATCAATTTTCTCAGATTTTATATATCGGATTTTCCCCGATAAAAAGATTGCAACTCTTGAGAAACCGAACGAATCAGGCAAGATGCATTACAAAAATACACCGGAATATGTAAATTTGATTTTCCATGACAAGGGTATTTTGAGTAGCGTAATTCAGTCCAAGCTTCATCCTTTTAAATTTACTAAAGAGGAAGTTACCAGTCTTTTACAGATAATTTCGTTTTTGGATGCCGATGTAAATATCATAAAATTTATTACTGTTAAGTTAGCAAGATTTTTTACACTGAATAATTATTACTTGAATCTCCTTCCTAAAATTAACCCTAAACTAATTTTTCTTATCAATGCGTACAACTACTCTAACATGGCATTGATTTTAGCTGCAAAGGAATTAGGAATTAAAACGGTTGAGCTCCAGCACGGATTTATAAGAGAAGAACATCCCGGATATATTTGGAAAAATATGGAGAGTAAAAAACTTTTTCCCGATTACTTTTTCTCGTACGGAGAATATTTTACAAATCTTTTAAAAAAGCGCTCTGTGATATTTGACGAATCAAAAATTATTACTTGCGGAGCATATTCAATAGAGAAAAGATTAACGGAATTACTCGACAAAAAAAATGATAAAACTAAGACAAAGAAAATAATTTACATCACTTCTCAATGGTCTATAAGGGAAAAGCTTAAACCGTTTGTTCTTAAACTATCGGAAATTCTTCCTCATGAATATATTATAAAATATAAAACTCATCCCCTCGAAAAAGATACTCAACAATTTTATGCGGAATTTCAAAAAGCGGATAATATTACATTTCTGGACAATCCGGATATTAACTCACTTGATTTAATGCCGGAAGCTGATGTTCATTCTACCGCCTACTCAACTTCATTTATGGAAGCAAATTTTCTTGAGATTCCCAATATCTTCATCTATATCGAAGGATTTTCTCATGTGGTTAAAAAATTTGTCGATAATCAAACAATCTTTTCTGCATCTACTCCGGAAGAATATCTCAGTAAATTAAAATATATCTCCCAAAATCGTAAAACGGTGTCGGCAGCTTTTCAAAAGAGTAAAGAGAAGTTTTACAAACCCAATGCAGAACAGAATATTAAGAATGCCGTGATAAAAATCATAGAAGAAACAAATTGAAAGAGCAGCTCAAAAACATATTTTCACAGACGGCGATATACAGTTTGGGAAACATTTCCACAAAACTTGTCGGCTTTATTCTGCTCCCACTTTATACAGGTTATCTAACAACTTCAGAATATGGAATTCTTGCCTTACTTGAAGTTGTAAGCCAAATATTAATTGCGATATTTACTTTTAATCTGCCGATTGCAATGCTTCGTTGGATTTCCGAAACCAAAAACCAAAAAGAAGAAAAAGGAATAATTTTTACAACATATATTTCATTAATCGTAATAGCTGCTTTTACATTATTTGCCGGATTATTATCAACAAAAGCTCTTTCCCTGCTTATTTTTCAATCGGATAAATATGTTCAATATCTTCATGTTTTATTAATTTCTGCTTCCCTTACAATCATTAACCGGCATCCGCTTACTTTACTAAGGCATAGAGAAAAGGCGGCTTTTTTTGCTGCAGTGAATATCCTAAAACTGATACTTATATTATCGTTAAACATATATTTTGTTGCTTATGCTAAAACCGGAATTCTCGGGGTCGTAATCAGCATGGCATTGGGAGAAGGTTTTGTTACCTTGGCAACTTTTCCTTTCCTCATTAAAAATCTGCAAATTGCAATTAAATTAAATGTATTAAAAGAGATGTTTGCTTACGGATTTCCTCTTGTTTTTGCCGGGTTATCAAGCATTCTACTCTCCTTTTCCGACAGATTTATTCTGCAGTATTTCAGCGGAGCTTCGCAGGTTGGTATTTACTCTTTAGGTTATAAAATTTCGGCTGTAATAAATATGTTTTTAATACAATCTTTTACTTTGGGATACTTACCTTTTACATTCAAACGCTTCGACAAACCTGATTCCGGGAATTTGTTTGCACGCGTGATGACATACTACACCGCTGCCCTTCTCTACTCGGCAATATTTATTTCCTTCTTTGCAAAAGAACTTTTACTTCTGCTTGCAGAAAACAGCGACTACTATATTTCATACCTCGTGGTTCCTTTCATTGCCTTAGCATTTGTTTTTCGTGGAATGCAATATAACTTTGCTCTCTCCTTTCACTTCACAAAGAAAACAAAAATTAACGCCGCAATTATTGTTGCGACGGCAATCTTAAATATTGCTCTTAATTTAGTTCTGGTTCCCAAATATGGTTTCCTCGGCTCCGGAATTTCAATGTTTATCTCTTTTCTGATTATGCTGATTGCTACAATAGTTCCGGCACAAAAAGAATATAGTATTCCTTACGAAAAATCGAGATTATACAAACTGTTGCTGATCGGGTTGATTGCTTTTTCCTCATTCGCATTAATTGAGTTATTAAAACTTAGTGAAGTTACATCACTTATTTTGAAAACAGCTGCGGTGGTTCTTACGATTATTATCCCCTTCATTTTCAAGGTATTTTACAAATCGGAAATTGATTTTATCCTGAACAAATTAGGAATTAAACAAAGCTGAGAGTTTCACTGAAACGGGAAATGGGATGTAAAAACAATAATTATTCAATTCTATATTTTCATTTTCTCGCAATTTTGAAAATATAAAATTCTATATTTTCATCCTCCGCAGTAAGGAGGGAAAACAATGGCTACTAACAGTAGTAAAAATAGACAACAAGCCTTAATGACAACTGTTTGCCGTTCACTGTTTACTGCTCGTCCGCCTTGGCGGAATACTGCTTTTCACTTTTCCCCAAACAACTCATAAATTAGAATTGCACCGGCTACCGCAACATTAAGAGATTCGGCTTTTCCGTTACCGGGAATTGAAACAGCAAAATCAGCTGTTTTCATAACCTCGGTTGAAACTCCGAAAGCTTCACTGCCGAGAACAAGCGCCACTTTCGACTCGATTTTTCCCACATCTTTTACGCTTTTTCCCGACATATCCGCAGCAAGAATTTTATACCCGTTTGATTTTAATTCATGCAGCTTCAGACTTAAATCGGCGGCTATCTCAAAGTTAATGTGGAAAATGCTTCCCATTGTTGAACGAATAACTTTGGGATTAAATAAATCAACGGAATTTGAACTTACAAGAATATTCTCAACGCCAAACCAATCGCAAGTGCGGATTATCGTGCCCAAATTTCCCGGATCGGCGACATCATCAAGCGCAACAATAAATTTGCCTTCGGAGAGATTAAAATTTGATTTAATCCGGAACAACGCAGCAACGCTCTGAGGAGACTTTGTATCGGCGATTTTTTTTATTTCTTCTGCGGAGGCAAGTGTAACGGGAATTTCTTTAGATTCGGAAAGTTCTATTAAGTCATTTACTTTTCCCGAATGCTCGGCATCGATAAAAACTTCCTCGCATACATAATCGCTGTTCAGCCCTTCGTAAACAGCGCGAACTCCTTCAACAATAAATTTTCCTTCATTCTTTCTCTGTTTTTTTTTACTCAAAGAAGCGAGGTATTTTAATCTGTTCCTACTCGGCATTTCAGCTTAGAACTGGAAGTAAATAAAGGGCTGAATGTTTGAAGTTTTGAATTGCACTACGATAAAAATCACAATCGCGAGTATCAAAGATTGAACAATTACCGGAGACGACCCGAGGAACGACTTCATCTTTTCTTCCCATTTTACAGGCGTAAAATGTGTAATCATTCCGATTAAAAATATCGCGACAACCATCGGATAGCCCGTTACAAACTGAGGGAAAACTTCAGCATGGAAAAAGTGAGTAATCTGGTGTATCATATCAAACGCAATTTTATAGGACTGCGCGCGGAAGAAAATCATAGAGAACGCCCAAATATGAAATGTGAGAATTACGCCGAAAATCTTCACTCCCCAGCTTTTTTCATTAATCCATTTCGGATAACGCAAAAGCCGCTCAATAGCCAAAGCCACGCCGTGAATTGTTCCCCAAAAAACAAACCTCCACGAAGCCCCGTGCCACAAACCGCCTAGAACCATCGTAGCCATCAGATTAAAGTAAGTTCTTCCCTTCCCTTTTCGGTTGCCTCCGAGAGGAATATAAAGGTAATCCCGCAGCCAGCTCGAAAGTGAAATGTGCCAGCGCCGCCAGAATTCGGTTATCGTTACGGAACGGTAAGGAGCGTTAAAGTTAACAGGCAAGCGGAAACCGAGAAGCAATGCAAGTCCGATTGCCATATCGGAGTAGCCGGAAAAGTCGCAGTAGATTTGCAGAACATAGCTGTAAATTGCCATTAAGTTCTCCACTCCGGTAAATCTAGTGGGCCATTCGAAAACCCTATCGACAAAATTAATACTTAAAAAATCGGCGATAACCGTTTTTTTGAGCAGTCCCGCCATTATAAGGAAAAGAGCGTAACCGATTTCCTTTTTGTTAATTACGGGATATTCGTGAATCTGTTTCAAAAAATGCGACGCGCGCACAATAGGGCCCGCCACCAACTGGGGGAAGAAAGAAACAAAGAAAAGAAAATCAAGGAATTTCTCCTCAGGCTCAAGCTGGCGTCTGTAAATGTCAATAGTGTAACTCATCGATTGAAAAGTAAAGAAGGAAACTCCGACAGGAAGAAAAATATCGAGTAAATTAAAATGCCCGAGATGAAGCGAATTTATCGTATCTATAAAAAAGTTGGTGTATTTGAAATAACCGAGGATTCCGAGATTCATTACCAAACTGATAATAAGAAAAAGACGCCGCTTAAACTTAACGTCGGTTTTATGAATTTCCCTTCCCGCTATATAATCGATAAGAGAACTTAAGATAATCAGAAGAAAATAAACGCCGCTTGACTTATAATAAAAATAGAGGGAAGCCAACGTGAGAAAAATTAACTTCGCCCTTTGATGATTAACGAAAAAATATGCAAAAACAGTAACAAAAAGGAAAAAGAAAAGAAAAAAACCACTGTTAAACAGCAGAGGTTCAACAGGATTGTACTTTAACAGATTCCACAAATTGCTAAGTATGTTTTCCATTACTTAGCCTTCTGTTTTGCGCCGAGCAACGCATTAACAAATAACTCGGCAACTCTTTCCGCCCCCATATTATTAAAATGAGTGTAATCCATAAAAGCCATCGGCGGATTTGCCTTAACCCACTTCGGCATTGAATTTCTTCCTCCCATCGCTTTGTTCAAATTCCAGAAAGCAATATGTGTTTTCTTTACAATCTCCGCCTGAGTTCTTAACAGTTTGGGAATTGAAGGATCGGAAACAAATCTTGAACCTTTCTTCTGGCTTTTATCGTGAACCCCGACCAGAATAATTCCCGCTTGAGGAAAAGCTTCCTTAAGATTATTGATAATATGAATCATTTCATTTTTGTACCACGTGTAATCCCTGGTACGGCTGCTTAAAGCGTTTACTCCAAATTGGAGAATAATCAAATTGTAATCAAGGTATTTTCCAAAGCTTTTCAACTCGCTAACGGGAATATTCTTAAGCGCAACGCCGGAATTACCGCGAAGAGCGTAATTGTCAACATAAACGCCGTTTCCGTCTTCGAGACTAACGCCGAAATACTTTCCCGAGCGCGAGGGAACTTCCAACTTTAACGACTTTGCTTTCCCTTTAACCTTCAAATTTTCAACGGTTAACTTGGAAGATTTATTAATCTTAAGCGTATGAGGTTTTTTGTTAATCTTATATTTCAAAGTAAATTTTTTATCCGGAATCAAATATAAATAGGCTTGTGAAAAGGACTTCTGACGCGGAATAAAATGAGAAGTCTCGTATTTTACCCAAGCATTTCCCTGCGGAATAAAAACTTCGCCCCCTACGCTGACCGGAAGATGCTCGGGATTGGAAGTAAAAATGGAATACTCTTTCCAGTTATCGGAAAACGATAACTTCATCGACTGCCGGAAAGTAATATCCTGCGTCTTGATTGGGAGGAATCCGACTCCTTTTCCCCCGAATCGTTTCTGCAGCTCTTCCCTGATTTGTGAAGTTACCAAATCGCCTTCGATAATAGAATCGCCGAAGTGCGCCACTCTTATTTTTTTTCTGTGAGAATTTTTAAGAGCGTCAAAAAATTTCTTAAGCTGCTTTAAATTCCCTTGAAGAGGTACATCTTGTCCTACAACGGAGGCATGTAGTCTCGAACTGATAAAGTCCGCCAATTCCATAAACGGGAAACCGGCTTTTAATACATCGGAATTTCGCTGAATAAAATTAAAGGACGTACCGCCCGAATCGCTGTTGAAAAAGTCGTCATTAAAATTAGTATCTGAATCTTCCTCGGGCTGCTGAAGCAGATCGGAAAAAATCTCAACTCTTTTCAATGTTACACCGGCAATCTGAAATTTCGGGGGTAGAAGGTAAGAAAAAACCAATATTACAATTGTAGTAATTGTGATGTAAATTGGTCGCGTAATGTAGTTTTTTGTGTCAGTCATGTTTCCTCAACTTAAATTTATATTTTCTCAAAACCTTAAGTAACTCTCTTCGCCAAACTGCGTAACCGCTTGCATTCAAATGAAGATTATCTCTCGAAAATTTCTCTTTCAAAAAATTTCCGCCCGAAAGATATTTATTTAAATCGATAAAATCTATTTTCTCACTGTAACAATAATCTTTCAGCATGCGGTTCAGCTTCTTTACTTCCTCATTTCGCCCTTTATTGTAGGTAGGGACATCCAAATCGGGTCTGTGCATTTTTATCCAATCCTCGCCCCATCTTTTCCCCGCAAGCGTAACGGAAATCACGATTGGAACAGCGCCTGAGTTTTTTACTATCTCAATTATCTTTTTCAAATTTTTGTAAATTATTTCAGTCGGCACCCAATTGTATATATCATTTATACCGCCTTGAATCACTACAATTTTGGGATGAAGCGCAACCACGTCTTTAACCCGCGCCAACATTCCGCGTGTGTCGTCTCCCGCGATTCCGCGATTAATCACCTTGTACATTCCCAGAAGCTCGTTCCAATTAGCGCCCTGCGTGTGAGAATCGCCAAACATCACAATATCCGGATTCTTTAACTTATTCAGCTTAAAAACGCTTTTCCGCATTTTGTAAACCGGATTCCTCAGATAGTAAGGTTTAGTACTGTCCGATTGTATGGAAAGCCCCAATCCTGACGCAAAAAGTAATTCGCTTAAAAATAAAAACGAAATCAATATCAGCCGAATTTTTCCTCTCATTTTTTCTGACGGTTATCTTTTGCCGGTTCGTTTTTCGTTTCTTCCGCCCGCTCGGTTTTATCATCGGAAGATTTTATTTCATCGGGTTTTTCCATTTTCTTATCTCCGGAAAATAATGTCGTTTCTTCTTCACTTTTTTTATCCTCATCCTGCAGTTTTTTTATTTTTTTCGCAAGTATCGATTCCGTTTGAGACAAATGAATCACTTTTGCGGACAACTCCTCTCTATGAATATTTACAGAAGTGATTTCCGTACGAAGTTCTTTGATTTCTTTTTCCCGTTCGGAAATTTCCTCCCTTATATTGTTAAGATTTTCTCTTTCCTTAATCAACTGTTCTTCAATATCATTGCGGGAATCTTCCGCCGATTTAATCTGATTATTAAGCTCATTCAACATTGATGAAAGCGCATCTTCCAAATCTTTTTTCTTCTCTCTAATCTTGCCTTCGTCGTTTTTCAGCTTTTTGTTTCTTGAATGAAGCGCATTTACTTCCTTTGTTAACTCGGCTTTAAACTCACGAATTTTTACAATCTCTTTATCAAGACTAATCGTCTCGGCTTTTTTCAATTCGCACTCTTTTACGAGAACGCTTAATTCACCGTTCTTTTTATTTATCTCCAAATTCAAAGTATTTAAAGAATCTTCAAGATTTTCGATTACAGTTCTCTGTGAATTAATTTTTTGGTTGAGATTAAATATCTCCTTGGCGGCGGTCGATTTTTCATTAAGGAGATTTTCCATCTCTTCAACAATCTTCCCTTCCAGTTCAACGCTCTGTTTTTCCAAAGCGGCTCTTTGAGCGTCTATTCTCTCCAGCTCGGTTTTCTTTGCATCAATATCTTTAGACAAATTTTCATCTTGCTCTCTAAGCAGAGCAATTTTATTCTGCGAATCGGAAATTATTCTTTCTAAGGTTTCTTTATCCTTCTTCAAGCTTTCCTTCTTCGATTCGAAAGAAGCAAGCTCGGTATTTATCAAATCAATCTGAACGCTCAGTTCCTCAATAGTTTTTTCTTTATCGGCGATAATCCCTGCAAGTCTGCTGATTTCAGCCTCCTGCGCTTTCTGTTTTTCAAACGCCTCGTTAAACTCCCTGTTCTTTTCAGAGATTTCATTCGAAAGTTTTGTGAGAGTATTTTCCAAACCGAGTTTAACTTGTTCCGAGACCTCATTGATTTTTTTAAGTTCTTCATTTTTGGAAGCTAAGTCTTCGGCTTCTTGTTTAAGCTCGGCTATATTTTTTTGGAGTTTTGAGATGTCGCTTTCACCTTCATCTTTAGCCCTGGCAAAATTTGCAACTATCTGAGTCAGTTTTTCTTTTTTGTCCGCTTCCTGCGCCGATAATTGTTCAAGTTTTTCCTCCAATCCGGCTATATCTTTTTCAAGATATTCTTTCCTCGACTGCAGTTCTTCTTTGTCAACGGATAAAGTTGTAACGTCGGCGCCCAAATTCATCTTCTGTTGATTTAATTCCGAAACGCTTTTCTGCAGAGATTCCTTCTCAGCCGCAAGCTCCATCACTATTGCACGCGAAGTTTCAATCCGCTCCTGAAGTCCTTCAAAACTTTCCTGCGAAGCGAGCAAGTCGTGCAGCTTGTTTCTCAATTCGTCGTTTTCTTTAATCAGCCGTTCGATTTCTTTTCTTGAACCTGTATTCAAAAATGCCATTATAAAACTCCTAAATTAATTTTTCAAGATAATTGCGGTAATCCGATTTCGGCATTTTTTCGATCAACGCAATAAATTTTTCTTTGCTGATAAAACCGCGCAGATAAGCAATTTCCTCGATGCAGGCAACTTTAACGCCCTGCCTCTCTTCGATAATACCGAAAAAGTTTGACGCCTGCAGCAGAGAGCGCGGAGTTCCGGTATCGAGCCATGCGACTCCTCGCCCGATTTCCTGAACTTTCAGCTTCCCTTTGTTTAAGTATGTTAAGTTCACGTCTGTAATTTCAAGTTCGCCTCTTGCCGAAGGTTCAAGGTTCTTGGAAATTTCAACAACTTCATTATCGTAAATATAAAGACCGGGTACGGCATAATTCGATTTAGGGATTTCCGGCTTCTCCTCAATGGAAACAGCTTTTTTGTTTTCGTCAAATTCCACAACTCCGTATCTCTCCGGATCGTTAACCTTATACGCAAAAACAGTTCCGCCATCCGTATGATTTTTTACGGCGTTGTAAAGAAAATCCATTTTACCGTAAAATATATTATCCCCGAGCACAAGCGCAACCGAAGAGCTTCCGATAAAATGCTCGCCGAGAATAAACGCTTCGGCAATTCCGTTTGGCGCTTCCTGAATTTCATAACTGATATTCATACCGAGATGATTGCCGTTGCGGAATAATTTTTCGTAATGAGGAATTGTTTCTCTGTTTGAAATAATTAAAACATCTTTAATTCCCGCAAGCATTAAAAGTGATAACGGGAAATAAATTAACGGTTTATCGTAAATCATCGCCAACTGTTTGCTGTAAACCTGAGTAATCGGATAAAGCCTCGATCCGGCTCCCCCCGCTAAAATAATTCCTTTCATAATCATTCCTTTTTTTATGAATCAGTATTCAGTTAATAATTACGTACTGTAAAAAACTAATATAGAAATTTGCATAACCTAAATTTGTCATATTGAGGTCGCCGCGTTTACCCCGAACGCTTTTGTTGGGGGCGAAGGTGTAAGCCGTCCGAAATATCTCTAAATTCGGTATAATTACCGGTTTTGAGATTCTTCTCCCGCTCCGCCTTGGCGGAGGATCAGAATGACAGATATTAGGTTCTGCAAAACCTTCTATTAAAAGAACTTTCCAAGACAATTAATTTTTCATTTGTAATTTATAATTTATAATTTGTAATTGTAATCACTGTACAACTTTCAAAAATCCCGATTTAATAAATTCTCTTTTTTCATCATAGATTGAAATTTTATAGTAACCTTCATCCTTAAATTTCAGCTTAAAGAAAGCGTAATCCCACGAAGGAAGAATCGCATATTCTTTTTCGTCAATTTGCTCCCAATCTTTTGTGTAAGGATTCTGCTTAAAAATATCAGCGTAAATTTTGTTCGTGTTAAGCGAATCGGGATGTTTGATGTAAACGCAAACGGAATCCGGAGGTCGCGAAATCTGCTTAATTTTCAGCGGTCTGAAGGGCATTCCGCTAATCACCCATTCGCTGAAAGTGAGCTTTACTCTTTTGTAATAAGGCGCGCTTTTTTGTGTTTCCGGCTTAAAAGGCGCAGCCTTTACCCTGATGGTCAGCTTTCCCCTTGCCAACTCGCGATTACTTTTATCCGTAACGTAAACTTGATATTTCCCCGGCTCTTTGAACTTTTGACGATAAACAAACCAGTTTCTGTAATCCGGCATCACTACCGATTTTGAATCCCATGCTTGATATTTGTCCCCAACCTTTTTATCTATGTAAAGATAAAGCATCTTACTTTTCGGCGGATGATCCTTCGCATCAAAAAGGATAAAAATAGATTTCCCCTTTGACGGAATAAGCCAATTGTTTCTTGCATTTATTGCTTTCCCGTCCGTGGTAAAACTTTGGGCGAAGTAAATTTCCTGCGCTTTCACGGAAAATGAAAGAAAAATTGTGAATAAGAAAATCGCAAATTTAAGTTTTTTCATTTTAAACCTATTTTTTCCAAAAACTCCTTGAAAAGATAATCAAAATAGTAAAAAGCTCAAGTCTTCCGACTAACATTAATGCAGATAAAACCCATTTTCCGGCAACTGAGACATGCGAAAAATTAAAACTTGGTCCCACGGTGCCGATTCCCGGTCCTACATTGCCGAGAGACGTAGCCACCGCGCCAATTGAGCTGGCAAAATCCAATCCGAGCAGCGACATCAAGAGCGTACCGAATAAAAATATTGCAACATACCAGAAAGCAAAAGCAATTATATTCGACATAATTTCATGACTGACAATATGCCCGTTAAAACGGACAAGCAGTACAGCGCGAGGATGAAGCAGCCGTTTAAGTTCCAGCGCGCTGTTTTTCATCAAAATTCTGTGCCGCACCATTTTTATTCCTCCGCCTGTTGAGCCGGCGCATCCCCCTGCAAAAAGAAGGATGAAGAAAAGGATTTGATAAAACGGTCCCCACGATTCGTAATCCGAGGTTACATAGCCGGTAGTTGTTACGGTCGATACAGTCTGAAACAAGGAATCGCGGAAAGATTTTTCCAAACCGCCGTGATGCTGCGAAAACAAGTCTATTGCGATAACAAGAGAAACGCCGAAAATTACGAGCGCGTAAAATTTCAACTCGTCATCCCTTTTCAGTCTCCCGAATTTTCCGTGTATCCAAAAGTAATGAAGCGTAAAATTCATCCCGGCAAGAAACATGAAAAAAATTATCACATATTGTATAAAAGGCGAAGTAAAATATGCAACGCTTGCCTGCTTTGTGGAATAACCTCCCGTAGCCATTGTAGTAAAGGAATGATTGATTGCGTCAAAAAACGTCATTCCGCCGAGCATTAACAGAAGTGTTTCAGCCAAAGTGAGCGCCGCGTAAATTCCCCAAAGCCTTTTTGCCGTTTCCCTTACTCGCGGATGAATTTTATCTTTAGTCGGACCCGGTACCTCCGCCACAAAAAGCTGCATTCCTCCAATGCCGAGTATCGGCAAAATCGCCAGCGAAAGAACGATAATTCCCATTCCCCCGAACCACTGTGTTAAACTGCGCCAGAATAATAGTCCGTGCGGCATCGCTTCAATATCGTTTAAGATTGAAGCGCCCGTTGTGGTGAAACCTGACATTGTTTCAAAAAAAGCATCCGTGTAGGAAGGGATTGAACCGTGAACGACAAAAGGAAGCGCGCCGAACAGAGACATCACAATCCAGCCGATTCCCACAATAATAAAACTTTCCCTTTTCTTAACCTCAAATTTATCTTCGTGTGTCAATAAAAAAAGAACTATCCCTACGGCTATAATTCCCGAGCCGGTAGATAAGAGCGCCTTCCAATCGTTATCGGCATAATATAACGAAAACGGTATGCCGAGAAGCATACCGAGTCCGTCCAAAATCAGTAAAAAGGAAATTACTTTAAGTACAGCTTTAAAATTTATCATTCTACTTAAATAATTTTTCCAACTTCGGGATAGCGTCCGGAAGAGCGAAAACCACTACTTTGTCGCCGGCTTGCAGCTTGGAAGAACCGACTGTAATAAATCCTTCTTCGCCTCTTACCGCCCCGCCTATGATTGCGTTTCTCGGAATTTTCAAATTACGGATTTCATCCTTTGTGATGTAGGCTTTTTCCTGAACATTATATTCAAAAACTTCAGCGTCAATTCCGAAAATATTTATCGTGGAAACAAGATTGGCTTTCCGTACAAATCTTGAAATTGTGTTAGCCGCGATCAACTTTTTGTTGATAAGGGAATCCAACCCGATAGTATGTGTAAGGGGGATGTAATCAACATTATCAACTTGAGCGATTGTCTTTTTGGCTCCGAGATGCTTTGCCATCAAACAGGTAATGATGTTGGTTTCCGCGTCCTCGGTTACCGCAATAAAACCATCCATATCGACAATTCCCTCCTGCGCCAGCAAATCGATATTACGACCGTCGCCTTGAATTACAAGCGTATTTTTCAGATAGTCGGCAAGTTCGATTGTCCTTTCGGGATTTGACTCTATCAGTTTAACATTGATTTCATTCTCAAGATTTTTTGCGACTTTTCTTCCGATTCTCCCGCCGCCGAGAATCATAATATTCTCGAGCTTCGTGTTTTCCTTTCCGGTAATTTTCAGAATTTCGGGAATCCCTTTTGAGGTTGTCAGGACAAAAATCTGATCTCCTTCGATTACGCTGTCGTTACCAACGGGAATAAGCGTCCGCATTAATCTTTTAATTGCTACAATCCGAAATTCGTGGGAGGCATACTCTGAGCCTATTTCTATCATGGTCTTCCGGTTAATCGGAGCGTTTTTATCAATTCTGATTCCGAGCAGAGTAAGTTTTCCCTTCTCAAATTCTACAATATCGCTTGCCGCTGCGCGTCTGATTAAGCCGGTTATTTCGTTGGCTACAATCTCTTCCGGATAAATAAGATAATCAATTCCCAAGTCGTGCAGAAAAGGAAGATTCTCGTCGGAGATATATTCCGCATGACTGACACGCGCAATAGTTTTTTTTGCGCCGAGTTTTTTCGCAAGAATCGAGGCGGTAACATTTACCGACTCGCTTGACGTTACCGCCAGCATTAAATCGGTTTGATCTATGTGAGCTTCCTTTAAGGCGCTAATCGAAGTAGCGGATGATTGGAGTGAAAGAACATCCGTTGTCGAATCTATCTCTTCAATTTTAGCGGGATTAATATCAAGCATTGTAATATCGTGGTTATCAAGTGAAAGTTCCTTAGCGAGGTGCAATCCGACTTCGCCTGCGCCGGCGATTATGATTTTCATTAATTTCTCCGTTTATAAATAATATTTAGTCAATATTAGCTTTCTAATTTACTTATATTTTTTACGGCTTTCAATTCAAAAGGAAAATTTTAAAAAATTTAGATTTCGGTTTAAAATTTCTTGCATAGTTTTTTTTATTATTGTAATTTTAGCACTTCAAATTATTGACGTTAACACGTTATTTACATTTTGAAATGCTGGCGTAGCTCAGTTGGTAGAGCAGCTGATTTGTAATCAGCCGGTCGGCGGTTCAAGTCCGTCCGCCAGCTCAAAGTAAATTAAACCTCGCAGATTAAATTTTGCGAGGTTTTTTTGTAGTATTGCAATTTAAATTCACGTTTCTATGTCAAGAATATTGTGAATGGTAAATTATGAATTGTGGTAGCGACAGTACTAATTTTAATAGCACGCTGATTATTCTGATTTTATTATGATTTTCTCTCCGCCACGGCAGATTGTAAGCCGTCCGAAATATCTCTAAAGTCGGTACAATTACCGGTTTCGAGATTCTTCTCCCGCTCCGCCTTATCGGAGGAACAGAATGATATATAATTTAGGTTGTGCCAAGCTTTCTCTTAATTAATGAAACTGAAATTCATTATATTGTTTTCAAAAAAAAAGTATTTAGCTGCGATTATGAATTTCATAGAACTGCTTAAAATATTTCCTTTCAAAGTTATTTTTCTTCTCTATTATTTTGTTTTACCAATCTCATCTTTTGCGGGCACAGGGCTTAACGACAATACTAATTACACAGTTGATCAAGGACTTTCCAGCAATATCGTAAATTCAATTTGTCAAGACGAAAACGGGTTTATTTGGATTGCAACAAACGAAGGATTGAACAGATTCGACGGTTACGAGATTGACGCTGTTGAAAATCCGGCTTCGGATTCCATTCGTATTAAAAGTAATGTTATACGAAAAATAATTTGCTACAATAAAAATTTTCTTTTTCTCGCTACAAATAACGGACTCTACCAATTTGACTTAACTAATTATTCCTTTAAGAAAATTCCTCTTTCGGTTACCGATAAATCCTTCGGGAATAAAAACCAAAACATAATTTTCGATATATTAAAATTACAAAACGGTAAACTGCTTGTTTCCACATCAGCTTCATTGTTAGAATATACCCCCTCCTCTTCATCCCTTAAAGATTTATTAATGAAAAAAAAATATCAGTTTCTTAAAGGAAAAATAATTAAAAACATGGCTGAAGCCGGTCGTTCCCAGTGGTTTTTAACAAAGGAGAATATTCTCTACTATGAAAAAAATAATGGTCTGAAAAAATTTAATTTTATTGGACAGATTGGCGGATTGATGTCCGATGAACATTTTGTTTACGTAACCGGTGTAGGAAATACTTTCTTTAGAATAGACGGAAGATCTAATCAAATTGACGATTTTAGCGATGTTCTCAAAAAGTCTCCGGACGGACGCTTTTTCCCGGTTCAAGTTGCAAAATATGGGAAGGATAAATTCGTTGTAGCATCATCCAGATTTGTTTATTCGGTTAACCTTAATCAAAAATCAATACGAAAAATAGAAACGCCCGAACTCTACGGAATCAGATCGATACTAACCGATAAAAGCGGCGTTTTGTGGATTGGCACAAACGGATTGGGTATTTTCAAAATAGACTTAACTCCCCTTCAATTTGCTACTCTAAGTAAAGAAAAAGGAAGTCTTTCATTTTTGAGCGTTCGTGCAATGTTGCCTATCGACAACCGGTATTTATTAGCCGGAGGTTTGAGCGGGTTAAATCTTGTAAACATGCAAACTCTTACTTTTCAAGAGATTCCCGAATTCAGGAACACAACCGTTTATTCTTTATTGAGAGATAATGTTGATAAAAACGTCATTTGGGTTTCAGTGTTTAATCGAGGAATAAAAAAATACAATTTAATAACCGGCAAATCAGTAAACGTTAATCTGAAATTAAATGAATCCGATTTAACCGGTCTGAGATTTTTCAAAAGCTGTAAAGGAGCCGGGGATACCTTTTATTTCGGAACAAATCGCGGATTATTAATAATAAAAGACAACGGCAAAAAGTTTGAGTTAAAAAGAATCGTCGGGCAGAATAAGTCGGAAATTCGCATCCAAGAAATGAAAGCATTATTCGTAGATTCACAAAAGAGAGTCTGGATTGGAACTTCACACAGCGGAGTTTTTCTATTCGATATGAAACAAAACAAAATTTTTCGGATGAATAATTTTCTCGGAATACCGCAATCAGTTTCGGCAAATCATTTTTTTGAGGATAAACATAAAAATATTTGGATTGCCGCTTCAACAGGTCTTTTAAAATTTAACGAGAAAAATCATAGTGCGAAAATCTACAATAAATCAAACGGCTTCAGCAACAATCATATTTATTCGATTCTCGAGGACAAAATGAAAAACCTTTGGCTAAGCAGCGGTAAAGGAATAATGAAATTTAACCCTGTAAACGGTAAAGTAAAAATTTTCACAAATCAAATCGACCTGCCTTCAAAAGAATTCAACACTTGCGCTTACTACAAAGATGACAACGGTAATCTCTATTTTGGGGGAATTACGGGAATTGTTAAATTTAATCCGCTAACAGTGCATGCTTCCAAATTTAATCCCTCTCCGATTTTTGCAAGTTTCACAAAATATCTTTCAAATACCGGTTTACAGAAAACTCTTTCGGTTCCCGAGAAGCTTAATCTTAATTATTTTGATAAATATTTTACTTTTAAATTGGCTGCAACCGATTTCAGAAATCCCACATCCGTAAAATACCGCTACAAATTAAATGAAAACGAAAGCTGGATTTATTTAAACGAAGATGAAAGAAATATCTCCTTTTACAAATTAAATCCCGGTTACTACGATTTGACGATTTCGGCGACCAACAGTGACGGAGTTTGGAGCGATAAAACAGCAAAAATTAATATGTACATTAAACCGCCGTTTTGGAAAACCGTTTGGTTCGAGGGCTTGTCGCTAATTGCGCTTGCTTCACTATTATTTGTTTTTTATCGTAAAAGAATTAACCGTTTCGAGAAAGAGAAAAGTTTGCGAGAGGAATTTTCGCAAAAATTAATCGCAAGTCAAGAAGAAGAAAAGGAAAAAATTGCGGGCAATCTCCACGACGGTCTCGGGCAGAATTTAATTGTTGTTAAGAATAAACTTCTCCTTACCGAATCCGGCAATAACAGTGAAAGACATTTGAAAGAATCAATTGAAATTTTGTCAAATGCAATTACCGATGTAAGTAATTTATCCCATTTCCTTCGTCCCGTTGAACTTGACCAATTGGGATTAACGCTCGCAATTGAATCGATGATTGAACGGTTTGATGAAATTACCGACATTACATTTAAGGTAACTCTTCCTGACATAGATGAGTATTTTAACAAGGATTCCGCGATAAATATTTTCAGAGTTTTTCAGGAAGCGCTCAATAATATTGTAAAGCATTCCAATGCCGATACGGTGAAAATAAATGTTGCTATTGAAGAGAATTTACTGAAGATAAATATTGAAGACAACGGGAAGGGATTTTTAATTGAAAACCCGAATGATAATGAAAAATCAAAACGCCCGCATTTCGGGATAGCCGGCATGAAAGAAAGATTAAGGATTTTAAAAGGAGATTTTAATATTGATTCATCGAAACGCGGAACAGTGATTGCTTTGGTTATTCCGTTGCAAAAGCTTTAGTTTTGGATTAATTGGGATCAGATTAATAGAACACAGATAGCACAGATTCTTTAACTTAAATTATAAAGGATACAAAAAGACAACTTAACGAAAATTTTTTTATGGATAAGAAAAAGAAAATAATTATCGCCGATGACCACCCGTTGTTTCTTTACGGTGTAAAGCAAATAGTTGAAGAATCGGGGAAATTTGAAATTTCGGGCGAATTTAATTCAGGGGAAGATGTTTTTGAATTTATTGCAAACACCAAACCCGATTTTGCAATTCTCGATGTCCGAATGCCAGAATGCAGCGGTTTGGAAATTGTTGAAAAAATATCCGACGCCGGATTAGCGACTAAGGCAATTCTTCTTACCATGTACAAAAATCTAAATTATTTCTACAAAGCTGTTTCATTGGGAGTAAAAGGGTACATATTAAAAGACACCGCAACTCAGGAACTTCTTTCCGCTTTGGAGAAAATTTCGTATGGCGGAGTTTTTATCAGTGAGGGATTGCAGAAACAGCTGAAAAACCGTAAAATTGACTCCCACAAACAGGAAATTGTTCTCCTTTCAATTAATTCTTTAACCGCATCGGAACGTAATATTTTAAGATTGCTTGCCGAGTGGAAATCCACGAAAGAAATTGCCGAAGAACTTTTTATCAGCGAACGCACGGTAAGCAACCACAGAAACCACATCTGCGAGAAACTCAACCTCAAAGGCGCAAACAGACTCGTGCGTTTTGCGATTGAAAATAAGGAGTTATTTTAGTTTAAAACTGGAAACAAGTTTTGTCTAAATAACAAGTTCCATTAACCCACGACTTCAGTCTTGAGTAATAACCAAATAAAACCTAAATATTGGTTGCCGGTTCGCTGGTTTTCCACTTAAAATTCCACATTTGTTCTTGAAAACAAATTATAAACCCAAAATTGTCATTAGGAAAAAGATGACTTAAGTTATTAAAGAACAACAGGTTAACTAACTATCAAGCTGTTAATTTTAGACAAAAAACCATGTAAAAAAATCTTACTCGTTCTATTTGTAGCGCAGATTGATTAGTGAGCTTGCGAACGGTCTCCGCCACGGCGGACTGTGGCTGCAATTTAGCATTATGCTGTTTTTTCGCAGATTGCAAGCAATCTACGTTACAAAGAATAGTATTTTTCTTTAAAATTTTAGATTAGAAAAAATTCTAATGACAATTTTGGGATAAAAAAATGAGTAGTTCTACTCATTCATTCCGCTCCGTATTTTACGAAATTCACTTTAGGAAAAATCCAATTTGATTATTAACAAACACGGAGGCGGAGATGAAAAAAATAATTTTACTCTTTTTATTATTGACGTTCTTACAGGTAAACGCACAAGGAGTTTTTGAACAATATCAAAACATGATGGAACCCTATTACTCCCATAATAAAATTACAACTGGTCAGTATTTTGATGGTTGCGCTTGGATATTTTTCCCTTGGGGAGGACTATTTACCAGATATAGAATGCAATATTCCAAAATAAGAATCAATCCTGACGGAACAACGGAAATGCTTACGGATGATTCGGACGGAGATTATTTATTCGATTTTCCATTTGATGTTGAGGACTCCAAAACCGGAGCCACCGCAATTGTATTTAAACAAAGACTATATCTTTTCTGGACAAATGACAGCGACAGAGTAAAATATACAAGCACAGATGGTACAACTTGGAGCGACCCGGCTTACGCATCGGATATTACAGCCGGAGGTAAAAATATGGCGACCACAGTTGTGAACAACAAAATATTTTTGCTCAAACAAAATATAAACGGCGGCATTAAACTTTTTAGCACACCTGACTGCGAAACTTGGACAAGCAGGCAAATCGTTTACACAAACAGTGATAATATCCCCATTTCAAGTTTGGGCTTGGCTTCTTTTATTACTTCTGACGCAAAACCACATCTGTTAATTGCAATAAATAGAATGGGAGATTATATCGAAACCTATTGGTGGGACGCAGCCAACGGATTATACAATAATACCGGGATGTCTGGCGCACAAGGCAACGGTGTTTCTCTGGTAACCGGCAGGGCAAATTTTTCAGGCGATTACAAATGGCTCCCCATTCAATGCATAATTCACGGAACCGACGGAAAGCTTTGGATTGCACATTTTAATCCGGAAGATGAAGATAATCAGTGGTTAGGTCTGCAAGTTGTTCCTCATGTTACCGGACCGATAATCCAAGTTCCCAGCGCTTTTAGTAACTTCAGATTTAGAACAGACGGATCGGTCGAAAAACAAATTTGCGTTTCTTTCTATCAGTGGAACGGGAGCGGCATTGACTGGCTGGGCGTTTACCGCGTTGCCTCCGAAAGATTGAAAAAGACCGAAACAACTAATACAAGCTGCGATAGTCTTCCCTCTTTATGGTCGCTAATTGGAGTTGTGGAGGGTCCTCCCCCTTATGTTTTGAACGGACAGAACATTACCGATTTGGACGACCCGCCTTCGGTTTTTACTTACGGAACAACGCAAAGCACAGAAGTAGTTAACTCTTCGGATTGGGAAATATCAACCTCAACATCTTTATCCGTACCGATTTTGGACGGAATTTTTTCGTGCGGACTTGATTTGGAAGCTGCTCTCAACGACAATACTTCGACTTCATACAGTTCAACTTACACCGTATTAAGGTCTGTTGAGGCGGGCGAATACTCGCTTGGCTACTATTATTTCGAAGTTCCGACCATCACAAGGTATAAATACAATTCCTATCTTATGGACGATACTCCAACAGGAGAATATGAATATATTTATTCTATTACCGGCTCCGCACCGCATACCGTGGCATTTGATTCCTTGTGTTTTAATCCCAATGATATAACTACCTACTTAAACAAAGTCCCCGACCAGCATTATCCGCGCATTTCCGGTCACGCCTTTCCTTTTGAATGGCTGGCTCAAGCGCCGTTTGAAAGCGAGTTTACTCAAGGAACAACATACGAAGAAACAGAAGGCTCAAGTTTAAGCATAGGTGGAAATGTAGGAATAGCGGAAATTTTTAATGTGGGCGCAAACTACGAAACTTCGATCTCAACTACGCACACAACTTCTTTCGGAGAATCTATCAGAATTGCTATCGATTGCCCGAATCCGAGGAGCGGGCATACCGAAGATATAGAAGCTTTCTACGGTAATGCATATTGGTTGAAAGCCCCGGATAGTAATGCTTTCTGGATTCCTAAGAATTTTAAGATTGATCCACAAAGTCAAGGACACAATTTCTCAGACCAGCGTCCCTGGTGTGTTACTTGGGCGGTAACGGAAATTGATTCCAATGATTTGAACGGTGTTGACAATAGTGAAAATCTGCCGGATAAATTTAATCTATCGCAAAATTACCCGAATCCGTTTTCTGCCAAAAGCGGATCTACAACGACAATCAACTACTCAATACCGTCCGTCCGCCTTGGGCGGATTGCAAAGAGCGGTCCAGCATGGGAAACAAATGAATTGTCTGTGGAATTAAAAGTTTACGATATTCTCGGACGAGAAGTAGCAACACTTGTAAACAAAAATCAAACGCCGGGTAAATACTCCGTACAATTTGATGCCGGTAAACTCAGCTCCGGAATCTATTTCTACACCTTACGAGCCGGAGATTTTACCGCGACAAAGAAAATGATTTTGATAAGGTAGAAAAAGTGTAGTCTTGATTACCAACTGTTTTGGTCATTCTGAGTCCCGCCCTGGCGGGACGAAGAATCTCTAAATTAGAGTTAACCCCATTGAAGATTGTATTTAGCGCAGATTGATTAGTCCCACAGATTGAGGGACGATCAATCTGTGAGTAAAAACGGAAAAAATAACTAACGCAGATTGACTATTTTCCCGCCCTCCGCGGAAAAATCAAGCAATCTACGTTACAAAACCCTCGCTCCAGTTCTTATTCGTAGGCTAAAAAAGGATAAAAACCGATGCTGATAATTATTGTAGATGATAACACTCTGGTTCGTAAAACAATTATTGAATTCATTAAAGATGAAAACGAAATTATGGAATATGATAGCGGCGAGTCCTTAATTGCCGATTTGAAAAAAGGGAATCTTAATCCGGACTGGATTTTACTTGATATTAAAATGAATGGAATTAGCGGATTTGAAACTGCCGAAATTATAACCAAAATAAATTCAAATTGGAGAATAGGATTTATTACTAATTATGACATTCCCGCTTACCGCAGAAAAGCAGAATCGCTTGGAGCAAAATTATTCATCTCAAAAAATAATCTTAGCGTACTGGGGGAAAAATTAAAGTAAATTTAATATTGCCAAAAGCAAAATCTTTAATCACTGTTCCCGTAAGGCAGTTTAATGCCGAAATTGGAGCCAACTCCCTCCTTGCTTTCAACGTAAACTTTACCGTTATGATCCTCTATTATTTTTTTTACAATCCACAATCCCAAACCGTTACGGCTCTCTCCGCCGGTTGGTTCGGTAGATAACAACGCTCCCTTACTGAAAATTTTCTCCTGTTCCTCCTTTGGAATTCCCTGTCCGTCGTCGTTTACTTCAATTGTAATAGTCTCGGAATTAAAAAAAGTTTTAACTTCTACCGTCGTCCCCTCGGGTCCGTATTTTATGGCATTATTTACAAGATTATCAATGGCTTCCTCAATTTTGTTCGGGTCAACTTTCACATGAGGTAAATCTTTTGAGCTTTTGTTAATAAGTTTAACATGTTTGCTTTCGGCATAAGCGGAATTCTGCCGGCATACCGAATCGATTATATCCTTGAGGGAAGCGGATTTTAAATTTAGATTCGGTTCAAACTTTTCACTGACAATATTCTGAGCTATTTCCTGCGCCAGCTTAACAATTTTATCCGACGAAGCAAGAAGTCCCTCCATGATTTCCTGCTGTTCCTGAGCCGTTAAATCATACGAATGAAGCAAATCGAGATACCCTTTAATTGCCGAAACCGGATTCTTTATGTCGTGAATTGCGATAGCGAAAAGTTCTTCTTTCTGTTTATGAAGAAGCTCAAGTTTTTCTTTGCTTGCCTGTAACTCCTCCTTACGCTCCAGCAACTCCACATTGGCAAGTTCCAACTCTTTCATCTTTCTCTGCAATTCCCTATTTTTGCTTTTAAGAAAATCATTTTCATCTTTGATATTGTTGTAACCGTTTTTCAGATTTTCAATTTTTGACTCAGCCTCTTTTAGCGCTCTTTCAATACGTTCATAGTCATTGGTTTTGGATAAATGTTTTCGCAACTTGAAATTTTGGATAACGACAAACAACAGTAATATTGTTAATATGACTATTACAATTTCTAACATATTTTTTCTCCGATTTGTTAATTTATTATCGTAACTTAATAAAATAATTTTAACTTAATATTAAGAAAGTTTATTGAACAATCTCCGCAAAAAGATATTGACCGTCAGTCCGGATAAAGCCCGCAGGCGTTATATTTCGCATATATTTTATAAATCCGGATATTTAATTAAAGAAGTTTCAGATTACAAAATTGCTTATGAAGAACTTCTTCTTGATGTTTTTGACGTTATTTTAATTGACGTATCCTCCGATATTGACTCAGGCTTGGAGCTGATTAACAAAATCAGAAAAGTTAATAAAACAATTATCATTTTTGCTTTCGTAAATATCGGCGAACCTGAAGTCTGCAATAAAGCGATGAAATACGGCGCCAACCGCTACTTTGTACCTCCTTATTACAATGACATTCTTCTGCGAAGTTTAGAGCTTGAAATTTCGGATAGCGAGAAGAAGAAAGAGATAATGCACTCCGGCAAACAAAAAGTTCCCTTTGTCGCGGTTGGAATAGTCGCAAGTACGGGAGGTCCTTTAACCTTGGAAAAAATTTTTTCGGATCTGGAATTTACCGACAAAGCAGTATTCCTTACCGTACTTCACGCCCCCGCGTGGATGCTTAAACAATATACCGAACGAATTAATAATTTAACCGGCTACAATGTAGTTTTAGCCGAGCACGGAATGAAAATAAGCGCCGGAACAATTTACTTTGCTCCGGGTAATTACCACATGAAAGTAACTCCGACACAAAAGATTGAACTTAACCAGGACGCCCCCGTTAACTTTGTCCGCCCTTCAGCCGACCCCCTCTTTAAAAGTATCGCAGAAGTTTTTCCAAACGCTTCAATCGGAGTAATTTTAACCGGGATGGGACACGACGGAACAGCCGGCGCTGCCTATATTTCAAAGGCGGGAGGCAGAGTTATCGTTCAATCTCCGGATACCGCCGTTATACACGCGATGCCGCTATCGGCGATTAATTCCGGATTAGCCGATAAAATAGTCGATGTCGCAAATCTCCCCAAAGAAATAATTTCAGAAGCGATAAAAGTTTACAGGCAAAACAGTTTCCACTGATTATTCCTCTTTTCCCTCGCCGGGTTTTTGAATTCCGAACTGCTTCATTTTCTTAAATAAATTAGATCTGTCTATCGCCATAATATCCGCAGCTTTTCCTATCGCCCAATCGGTCGCCCGGAGAACGCTTAAAAGATAATTTTTTTCAAAATTATTTTTCGCGGTTTTTAAATCCGGAAATTCCCCGTCCGACGTAAAAAGTTTTTCTTCAAAGTCGTATCCACTGCGATTGAATGCTTCGATGATCTCTTTTACGTCGATAGTTTCCGAACTATTAAAGAGAACCGTGCTTTCTATTACATTCCTCAATTCCCTTACATTTCCCTTCCAGCTGTGGTTTACAAGCAATCCTTCGGCTTGCGGAGAAATTCTTCTGATTTTTTTATTGTACTCCTCGTTATATTTCTCAATAAAATGATAGGCAATCGGCAAAATATCTTCCTTTCTTTCGCGAAGAGGAGGGACGTCAATTCTAGCGACGTTCAATCTGTGAAATAAATCCTCTCTGAACTTCCCTTCTCTTATTAACGCAGGCAAATCTTGATTGGTCGCCGCTATTATCCGGACGTCAACCTGAACGCTTTCGTTCGAGCCTACTATTTCAATTTCTCCTTCTTCAAGAACTCTAAGAAGTTTTGCCTGGAGCGAAATATCAAGTTCGCCGATCTCGTCAAGGAAAAGCGTACCGCCGTCGGCTGCTTGGAATTTTCCGAGTTTATCATTAACCGCTCCGGTAAATGAACCTTTTTTATATCCGAAAAGCTCGCTCTCCAACAAGTCATGAGGAATTGAGGCGCAGTTTATTTTAATGAAAGGTTTGTTCTTTCTCGGACTGTTATGATATATCCCCCACGCCACAAGCTCCTTTCCGGTTCCGCTTTCGCCTATAATAAGCGCTCGTATGTTGGAAGCTCCAATAGTTTTGATTTCGTTTTTCATCTTAATCGTAGCTTCGCTTTCCCCCAATATTTGATGCGACGACGCAAGTTCCTGGGTAAGCATCTCTTTCTCGATATTAAGCGTAAGATGTTTTAAGGCGTTATTTATTGCAATCATTAGTCTTTCAAAATCAACCGGCTTTTCCAGAAAATCATAAGCGCCGAGTTTTATTGCCTCAACGGCTGTTTCTATTCCGGCGGTCCCCGAAACAACGATGATCGGGATACCCGGTCTGTAGGCAATAATCTGTTTCAGCAAATCCAATCCCGTTATTCCCGGCATCTGTAAATCGAGAAGTATCGCACTGAAATTATGTTCGCGTATCTCATCTTTAACAAGATTTACGTTATCAAGCGTCCGGACTATAAAACCGCTGAATCTCAACATCTTTTTTATCGATTGCAAATACGCGGTATCATCGTCAATAGCTAAAATTAAAGGAGGATTTTTCATACTTCTTCTCCGCAGTTAATACATTTCAAATAAAAACTAAATATAGTACCGTTCGGACCGGTGGTAAAAGTTAATTTGCTTCCATGATCTTCCACTATTTTCTGAGCAATAGCCAGTCCCATGCCGGTTCCGTGCAGCTTGGTTGTAACATAAGGATCGAACAAAACGTCATGGATTTTTTCCGGAATTCCACCACCCTCGTCCAACAGCATAATTTTCAAAAATTCAACATCGTGAATCACTTCTTTTGAAATTATAATTTCTACTTTACCGTTGGCTTTCATAGCGTCAATGCTGTTTTCGATTAATATCTGGAAAGCTTCTTTCATCTGAAATTCATCGGCGAAAACAGTTCCTAGCGCACCCGTAATCTTAAATTCAACGCCTTTTCCCCTATAAGGTTCAAATTTCTCAATGGACTTGGAAATTATTTCCTCGATATTCACTTCTTTAAAATGAGGCTTCTGCAGATTCGCAAATTTCAAAAGATTATTTGTCAAAGTTTTGATTCTTTTAACTTCCGTTTCCAGCAAACGAAGGTCGCTTAAAATTTCTTCCTGATTCACTTCTTCGTCGCTCTTATGCTGAAACTCCAGCGACTTCACTGTAAACAGTAGGGAGTTGAGCGGCGTCTTGATTTCATGCGCAACCTTTTGAATTGAATGCGAATAAACTTTTGCGCGCTCCGCTTCAATTGATTTTGATAAATCTACCAGACTGCAGTAATAACCTATCGGATAAGAATTGAATAAGACAAAGGGAATGAATGTACCTTTAACGCGTAAAATTTGTTTATCGGTTGAAACGGTAAACTCCGCCGTCGCTTCATTGGAAGTTTGAATTCCGACATCAAGAAACTTATACAACTCATTTGACACTTCAGAGAGCCAAGAATAATGGGAATGCCCTTTTTCGTCGCATTTGGATCGCTCCCTGCAGAATACCGTTTTAGCAACCTGGTTCATATATCGGACTTTTTTATTACTGTCAATCAGTATAATCATGTTGGACGATCTTGCGGAAGAATGTGAAAAATAGAAGTAATAAATAAAAACTTTTTGAAGCAAAACTTTCGAAAAATAGAGGAACAGCGACAGCAATATCCATACGCCCAAAAAGATGAAAAATATTATAAACGTCGGATTGTTAGGCGCGATTTCAAATAATCTCCGTTGAGCTTTACCGCTAATTAATACGTAGGGAAGACCGCCGTTTCGGTTTTGGAATATCGAAATATCTCCTCTCGATAATTTTTCGGAATATTCAAACTTTTTATATAAAATCAGATTATAATTCCTATCAAAAACATAAAGGTTGCCGTAAGCCCAGCCTATAAAATAGTCGCCGCCCGGAAACGAAAACTCATACACGGAAGTGACCGATTTTGACGATGGTAAAGAAACTTTGTGAATTGTCTTCAAATTATCGTTAAAAATTTTAAGCGTGTCTTTGAATGCAAACCAAATTGATTCATCTTTTTGCACGGAAAAATAAAAACTACGGATTGCTTTCAATTTTACTTGTTTAACTACTTTACCGGTGGAATCGATTTTTAAAATTTCCACCGGATAATTACTATTGGCGGGAGAACGATGCGCCGCGACGATGAAATTACCTTTTTGTGTGGAAAGAGTATCCGTATAAAAAAATGAAAATTTAGGTCCTTTTTTAATTGTAAAAAGAGGTTCAAAATTATGTTTTAAAGCGATAACCCAGCTGTGATAAAAATCGTATTTGTTTTTATCGCTGATATTTTCAACTGTCGCCGTCGCCATGGTGGAAACAATAATTTCTTTTTTACCGTCATTATTCAAATCAAAAAGGTAAAGCAAATAAGGAGAGGACAGCATATCAAGGCGTCTTACAATTTTCTGCTTTGACAAACTATAATCAAATACCGCGCGCGGATAAACAGCCCCGGTTGCCCACATTATAAAAATAAGATGTTTGCCGGTAGAATCGTCGCTGATAATCCCCCCCGTTTTTATGTGAAAAAACCATTTCTTATGAAGCGCTTTTTCAGGTTTAACCATTACAAGTTTTTCACCCGAAAAAAAACTTCCGGTTTTTTGATTGAAAATAGATTGATAAAGCGAGTCGCGCCTTAAATAGAGGGCAATTATTTCTTTACTCCCGTCCCCGTTTAAATCGTCAAAAGTAATCCAGTCAAGATTAGTTTTTTCGGCTTTAATTTTAAATTCAATCTTATGTTTTTCCGATAAATCCGAGATTGTAATTTTGTATGATAGTTCGTTCGGTACTTGGCTTAAGGTGAAAATTTCAGCGGAATCGGAGGAATCTAAATGAACGAGCTTTTCGTAACTTTTAGTTTGATAAGCCACGTAGGAGATTTCACGAAGTTTTAATTTTGGCAGCCGGTTAAGATAAATAATTGCACCGATAAGCGTAATCACAAACGATAAAACAACTATGACAATAAAAATATGTTTTTCTTTGATGACTCTTGAGTTATTATTTTGCTCGGCGCCGCTCATGCAATTAATATTCCCTTCTAATTTTGTTTTAAAATTATAGAGAATATTTCAAAAATGCAACATTTTTAAAGAAAATTTCAGAAAAATGTTTCAATTATGCAACATAGGAAAAATAATGTTTCAAAATCGCAACCCTAAATATCATGTATGAGTTTACTAAAGAAAGGTCTAAAAACCGTTGAAACGGTTGCAATGTAAAATAAGCATTCTATTAGCCCACGACTTATCCGCCGTGGCAGACGGGGGGTTAGCAATAACATAGAGAAATCAGTAACCGCTTCAGCGGTTTATAAATTATTGAATTTGCAAATAATCACCTTTTTTAAGTAGGCTCATGTATGCTGAGACTATTCAGCGACAGGATAAAATCATCTTTCGTAAAGTTTGCACAGATAGTGATACTTTGAGGCAAGCTCTTCCGTAATTTGGTCCCAACTGAATCTCCAACTCCAGTTTCCTCCGAGTTTCCCCGGAAAATTCATTCGCGCTTGCGAACCGAGATTAAGAATATCCTGCATCGGAATAATTGCGTAATTTGCGACAGATTTGTAAGCCTCCTTAATCAGCGGAAAAACAATCTCAGCGCCGTAGTAATTCAGATAGTCCTGCGTCCATTCGAACAGCTCAATATCCTCGTTCATCGCCTTATCGAAAAATCCTTTGGTTGTGTCGTTATCGTGCGAGCCGGTATAAACAACCGAGTTCCGTGAATAATTGTGCGGGAGAAAATTTTTATCTCCATCTTTCCCGAAAGCAAACTGCAAAATTTTCATCCCGGGAAATCCGAACTTATCCCTTAAAGCGCGGACCTCATCGGTAATTACGCCAAGGTCTTCCGCTAAAATAGGAAGATCGCCGAAAGTTCTTTTAATCTCGGTGAACAGCTCTTCTCCGGGAGCTTTAACCCACTTCCCTTTGATTGCGTTCGGCGCTCCTCCGGGAATTTCCCAAAACGCCTCAAATCCCCGGAAATGATCAATCCGGACAATATCAACAAGTTCAAACAATTTTCCGAAACGCTTCTTCCACCAGCTGAAATTATCTTTACGCATTTCGTCCCAGCGATACAAAGGATTTCCCCACAACTGTCCCGTCGGACTAAAATAATCGGGCGGCACTCCGGCGACAGTTTCCAGTTCGCCCTTTTCGTCAACGGTGAATAGCTCTTTGTTCGCCCATACATCGGAGCTGTCATAAGCAATAAATATAGGCATGTCGCCGATTATTGTAATTCCCTTTTGATTGGCGTATTGCCTTAAAGCTTTCCACTCGTCAAAAAAAGTAAACTGAATAAACTTCTGATAATTTATCAAATCGGAAAGTTTTTCCTTCCACTCATCCAACTTAGACGCTTCACGGAACGCTATCGATTTTTCCCACTTTGTCCATAATACGCCCCCGTGATATTCCTTACTCGCCATGAAAAGGGCATAGTCTTCAAGCCAGAAAGAATTCTCGTTGCAAAATTTTTCGTACTCGGTTTTATCCGCAAAACCCGCTTCCTTATAATTTGCGTATGCTTTTTTCAGAAGCTCCGTTTTATAATTAATCAATTTCCCGAATTCAATATTGTGAGGTTCAAATTCCGGAATTTGAGACAAGTCCGTTTCTGAAAGCAATCCTTTCTCTTTCAGTAAGTCCGGACTAATAAGCAGCGGATTTCCTGCAAAAGCAGAAAAACTCTGATAAGGCGAATCCCCAAAACCGGTTGGGCCTAAAGGAAAAACCTGCCAAAGTTTCTGTCCCGCTTTTTCCATGAAGTCAACAAACTTATATGCATTTTCGCCCAAATCTCCGATACCGTATTCCCCCGGCAACGAGGTCGGATGAAGTAAAATTCCCGCCGATCTTTTATATTCCATAACTTTCCTTTTTTAGTTTCAACAATCTGAAATAATCAGAAGTGAAATTAAAAAAATATTCCAACTTTTTTACAAATTTATTTTGTGAAATAGAGTATTCTAACTCATTCTTTTATATTGAGTTGTTGCCTCTTTGAATAAATAAATTGATTTATTACTTAATTTAAATTTAAATATTTCGTTTGATTTTCTGTCCCGAATTCAATAATTTGCAAACCATTTTCCACTTGTTGAAACGCTCTTTTCCAGTGAAAAATCATTAATGAGTTTACTTAAAAATCGTTAAAACGGTTTAAGCCTTTACAATAGTATCATTAACCTATAATGTTGGTATTTATTCAATAAATTACCTTATTTAAGTGAACTCACTAGTAAAAGGCTTTGCAGAACCTAATTTACATGTCATTCTGAATGAAGCGAAGCGAAATGAAGAATCTCAAAACCGGTAATTATACCCAATTTAGAGATATTTCGGACGGCTTTCACTCCTCCTCCGCCTTGGCGGATTGGCGGACTCAATATGACAAATTTAGGTTATGCAAAGGTCTCTAGTAATAAATTTTAATTCAACGGGTTTTTGCCCGAAGTTTTTAACTCTAAAATTTGGGATAGCTATGAAAATTAAGCGACTATTTACCAAAGCCGGCGAATCCCCTTTAGCCGGAATCAACTTTGTCAAGCGGACTTCCGAGATTAAGAATCCCGATGGAACGCTTGTATTCAGGATGGACGATGTGCTCGTTCCCGACTCATGGTCTCAGGTTGCGACGGACATCATTGCACAAAAATACTTTAGAAAAGCCGGAGTTCCCCGTTTACTGAAAAAAGTAAAAGAAAAAGGCGTTCCGCAATGGCTGCAGCGTTCTGTGCCCGATACCGACTTACTAAACGAACTGCCGGAAAAGGAAAGATATTCTTCGGAAAACGACAGTAAACAGGTATTTCACAGATTAGCCGGAACGTGGACTTACTGGGGCTGGAAAGCAAATTATTTTGATTCGGAGGAGGATGCAAAAGCTTTTTACGATGAGATGACATATCTTATCGCGACACAAAAATCTGCGCCTAACAGTCCGCAGTGGTTCAACACAGGTTTACATTGGGCATACGGAATAACCGGTCCCTCGCAAGGACATTATTATGTCGATTTCCAAACAGGTCAACTAACCGAATCCTTTGATTCCTACACACACCCTCAGCCGCATGCATGCTTTATACAAGGAGTAAAGGACGATTTGGTAAACGAAGGCGGCATCATGGATTTATGGACCCGCGAAGCCAGATTGTTCAAATACGGCTCGGGAACAGGCACAAATTTTTCCGAATTACGAGGAGTAGGAGAACCGTTAAGCGGCGGAGGCAAATCTTCGGGATTAATGTCCTTTCTTAAAATAGGAGACCGCGCAGCAGGTTCAATTAAATCCGGCGGAACAACACGACGCGCCGCTAAAATGGTTACGCTTGACGTTGACCATCCGGATATAGAAGAATATATAAATTGGAAGGTTGTAGAGGAACAAAAAGTTGCCGCGCTCGTCGCCGGTTCAAAGCTCGCAAATTATCATCTTAACAAAATAATGAAAGCCTGCTTTGACGAACATCCCGAGAACGACAGATTTAATAAAAAAACAAATAAAAACTTAAAGCTGGCAATTGCTGAAGCCAAAAAAGCGCAAATTCCTCAGAATTACATCGAGCGCGTAATCGAGCTTGCCAAACAAGGTTTTAAGTCGATTGAATTCCCCGAGTACGATACCGATTGGACTTCGGAAGCTTACTTAACGGTTTCCGGACAAAATTCCAACAACTCCGTAAGAGTTACAAACGAATTTATGACCGCGGTTTTGAATGACGAAGATTGGAATTTATACTGGAGAACCGAAAAGAAAAAAGCGCAGAAAGAAGGAAGAGCGCCCGAGCCGTGCAAAACAATCAAAGCGCGGGATTTATGGGAACAAATCGGCTATGCCGCTTGGTCTTCGGCTGATCCGGGAATGCAGTATCATTCGACAATTAACGAATGGCACACATGCCCCAACAGCGGAGCAATAAACGCGTCGAACCCATGCTCGGAATATATGTTCCTTGACGATACCGCTTGCAATTTGGCTTCGCTGAACTTGGTTAAGTTCTATGACGAAAAGAAGAAGAAATTCTTAATCAAAGAATTTAAACACACAACGCGCCTTTGGACTATCGTTCTTGAAATAAGCGTGTTGATGGCGCAATTCCCAAGTAAAGAAATGGCGCAAAGAAGTTACGACTTCAGAACGCTCGGACTCGGCTACGCCAATATCGGCGCGTTGCTGATGCGTTTGGGAATTCCTTACGACAGTAAAGAAGCCCAGGCAATTACCGGAGCGGTAAGCGCGATTATGCACATGACAGCTTATGCGACTTCCGCTGAAATGGCAAAGGAGTTCGGTCCGTTCAATAAATACGAAGAAAACAAAGAAGCTATGCTGCGCGTATTAAGAAACCACAAACGCGCCGCTCATAACGTTCCGAAAGAAGAATATGAAAATCTTACGGTCACGCCGATGGGCATCGACCCGCGCTATTGCCCTTCCGATTTACTTGAAGCGGCGCGCGAAGTCGCCGACCAAGCTGTTGCTCTCGGGGAAAAACATGGTTACAGAAACGCTCAAGTTACGGCTATTGCTCCCACCGGAACAATAGGTTTGGTTATGGACTGCGACACAACCGGAATCGAGCCGGACTTTGCCTTGGTCAAATTCAAAAAATTAGCCGGCGGAGGATATTTCAAAATCATCAATCAGTCCATTCCTCCAGCGCTTGAAAAGCTCGGCTACAATAAAGATCAAATAAATGAAATTGTTAAATACGCCAAAGGCGCCGGAACTCTTGAAGGCTGTCCTTACATAAACAAGGAAACGCTTAAAACCAAGGGCTTCACGGAAGAAATATTAACAAAAATCGAAGGGATGCTTCCTTCGGTATTCGATTTGAATTTTGCGTTTAATAAATTCGGCATCGGAGAAAATTTCCTTAAAAACAGTCTTAAAGTACCTGCCGAAAAATTAAACAGCTACAATTTTAATCTGCTTGAATGGCTGGGCTTTACAAAAGAAGAAATCGCTTCGGCAAATGATTACGTCTGCGGCACAATGACCGTTGAAGGCGCTCCTTTCCTTAAAGCGGAAGATTATCCTGTTTTTGACTGCGCCAATAAGTGCGGAAAGAAAGGGACAAGATTCATCAGACCGGAAGGACACATCAATATGATGGCGGCGGCGCAGCCGTTCGTTTCGGGCGCGATATCCAAAACCGTGAACTTCCCGCACGAAGCTACCATCGAAGATATTAAGAACGCTTACATCAATTCGTGGAAACTCGGACTTAAAGCAAACGCTATCTACAGAGACGGTTCCAAATTGTCGCAGCCGCTGAACACGGTTTCCGACGACGACATTGAGGAACTCCAGGAATACGTAGAGCAAAACGATATCGTAAAAGTCGCAGAAAAGATAATTCACCGTTACATCGCCAAACGTAAACGTCTGCCTGACAGAAGAACCGGTTACACACAAAAAGCAAAAATAAGCGGACAAACGGTTTACATCCGCACGGGAGAATACGAAAACGGTCAGCTCGGGGAAATCTTCATTGATATGGCTAAAGAAGGCGCGGCTTTCCGGAGTCTGTTAAACAGTTTTGCGATTGCCGTCTCACTCGGTCTTCAGCACGGCGTACCGCTCGAAGAGTTTGTGGATGCGTTTGTATTTACAAAATTCGAACCGAGCGGAATGGTGCTTGGAAACAAACGCATCAAAATGGCGACTTCGGTTATCGATTACATCTTCCGTGAATTAGCCGTTACATATTTGAGCCGTAACGATTTAGCTCATGTTAAGGATGATTCCGTAATTAAGACTACTCCTTCCATCTCATTTTTAAGAGATTCGGATTTCGGAGAAAATGAAGATGAAGTTCGCGAAAGACCGGTAACATTAGCCGATAACAAAGACAACGGTTCGGAAGAGAACTACTCGAAAAAAATGGAATTAGTTGAAAAAGCCCAAGCCGTTGAACAAGCCAAAGAGCAAGGCTACACCGGGGATGTCTGTCCGGAATGCGGAAGTATGACGATGGTTCGCAACGGAACTTGCACAAAATGTATGACATGCGGCGCAACAACCGGCTGCAGTTAAAATAGAAATTCGACAAACAACTGTTACTCAAAAAAGCCTGAGAATAATCCTCGGGCTTTTTTTGTTTCCGCTATTTGTATTTTCAGAATGTCGAACGAAGTTGTTCGACAATTATAAACCCAAAATTGTCATCAGAAAAATTTTCCCGCTCTAAAAACTCGAATAACAAAACGTTTTTTTGTAGCGTAAATTGCTTGCAATCTGCGATGCCACAGTCTGCCGCGGCAGAATCAATATGACAAATAAATTAGGCTATGCAAAGCCTTCTTCTAATAAAATTGCTTTAATTTTTCTTCCGGAAAGTTTCACAATAATGCGATGTTTTTCTAAAGCGGGTTCGCAATCCGCCATTGCGGACGGTGTGTTTTTATGGTTTCTGTTCCGGCGCAATCCTCTTAGGCTTGCCCGATTGTTTTTTAGTCTTTAGTTACAATTTCGGTATTCAACTCAATTTCATCAAGCACCGATGTAATCTGAAGGCATTTGGATAAATCCCCGGTGTAAATAATCGATTTGCCACGGACATGCGCTTCAAAGGCAAATCTCTGCGCCTGAGCAATAGAACAGTGGAGCGCTTTAATCAGCTGTATAATTACTTCGTCGAATGAATGAACATCATCGTTGTAAAGTACAACATTAAAGGGCTGTGCAATCTTCTCTTCTTTTTTTGTTTTTTCAGCATGTTGCGGATTTTGAGATTCATTCATCATTTTGGAACCAATATTATCCGTTTTTGTAAATAAATAAGCAAAAAATATTTATATTTATAAGTTAAAAAATAATGTGGTTTTTTCAAATTAATTAATCCGGAGGAACAATGAAAATAGCAGTATGTGTAAGCCATGTTCCCGATACCGCAGCCAAAATAAATGTTGGCTCTGACGAAAAAAGTATCGATAATAATGGCGTCAGTTTCATCATTAATCCTTATGATGAATACGCAGTTGAAGAAGCTTTAAAAACCAAAGAAGCTCTCGGCGGCGAAGTTGTGGTTATTAGTCTCGGCGGAGATGAAGTAAAAGAAACAATAAGAAAAGCTTTGGCAATGGGCGCGGACAGCGGCGTACTTCTGAAAAAAGAAGGTTACTTTGATTCCTATGCTACCGCAACAGCGCTTGCCGAAGAACTGAAAGCCCAAAACGCCGAAATGGTATTCTTCGGTAAACAATCAATAGATTTCGATAGCGGAGTTGTCGGACAAATGGTTGCCGAAATGCTCGGCTATAATTCCGTTTCTGTCGTTGTTGATCTCAAGATTGAGGGCGACAATATCAGAGCGGAGAGAGAAATAGAAGGGGGTAAAGAGGTAGTAGAAACAACTCTTCCTGCGGTAATTACCGCTCAGAAAGGATTGAATGAACCTCGTTACGCTTCTCTGAGAGGAATTATGCAGGCTAAGAAAAAAACTATTGAAGAGAAAGAAGCTCAGACCGGAGACAGCAGAGTAGAACTTTTAAAGATGAGAAAGCCTGCTCCTAAAGCGCCCGGTAAAATCCTTGGCAGCGACGCCTCGGTTGTACCGGAATTAGTTCGTTTATTAAAAGAAGAAGCTAAAGTAATTTAGGAGGAGACTAAAATGGCAAATAAAATATTAGTGTTTGTTGAACAAAGAGACAACGAAATAAAAAAATCATCTTTGGAAACCGTAAAAGCCGGCGCCGAGTTCGCAAAAGAATTAAACGCCGAAGTCGAAGCGGTTGTTGTCGGCGGTGAAATTACAGATTTTAATTCCATAGCAAAATACGGCGTTCCGAAAGTTACCCATATCAAGAACCCGGATTTGAATGTTTACACTTCATCAGGTTACGCCCAAGTACTTTCCGATTTTGCAAATGAAACCGGCGCGGACTTGCTACTTTTTGCAAACAGCGCAATGGGCAGGGATTTATCCCCTAGAGTCGCCGTTAAAGTTGACGCGGGAATTGTCCCCGACTGTGTGGGATTTTCTTTTGAGAACGGCGAAGTTATTGCCACTCATCCCGTATATGCAGGCAAAGCTTTAACCGATGTAAAAATTAATTCACCGAAAAAGATTTTCACAATCCGTCCTAACACGTTTAACTTAAGCGACGCCGCAGACGCAACAGCCGAAGTTTCCGTCAAGGAAGTTGATAATGTAAATACATCGGTAAAAGTCGTTGATATTACCCGCGCATCCGATAAATTGGACGTTGCCGAAGCTTCGATTATCGTTTCAGGCGGACGCGGAATGGGCGGACCGGAAAATTTTGCAATGCTGGAAGAGCTTGCGGGATTACTCGGCGGCGCAGTCGGCGCATCAAGAGCCGCTGTTGACGCGGGCTGGAGACCTCATTCCGATCAGGTCGGGCAAACAGGTAAAACGGTTTCCCCTAACCTCTATATCGCTTGCGGAATTTCAGGCGCAATTCAGCACATGGCGGGAATGAGAACTTCCAAATATATTGTCGCTATCAACAAAGACCCGGAAGCTCCGATTTTCACTATTGCCGATTACGGAATTACGGGCGACTTATTTGAAGTTGTGCCCGCTTTAATCGAAGAAATAAAGAAAGGATAATCTCCTTTGGATAAAGTAAAAGTAGATATCATAGGATTATCATCATCTCCATCGGTAGGAGGCGCATACGCCCTCCTACTGAAGGAGAGTTACGGCTCGCGCCGTCTTCCCATTATAATAGGCAGCTTTGAAGCGCAGGCAATCGCTTCCGCCCTTGAAAACATTACTCCTCCCCGCCCTATGACTCACGATTTACTTAAAAGCATAATTGACGAACTCGGCGCTTCCGTAGTTGAAGTTTTTATTGACGAGCTTGTGGAAAACACTTTTTACGCAAAATTAGTACTTGAAATAGCGGGAGTAACAACTTCGGTTGACGCGCGTCCGAGCGACGCTATTGCTGTTGCGGTCAGGACAGCCGCAGATATTTACGTTAACGAAACCGTTATGGATAGAGCCGCTTTCATTCCAAGCAGCAACTCGGAGCTTCCCGCGGCGGAAAAATCGGAAGCAAGTCTTGACGCTGAAACGGAGAATGTTTCCACATCCTCTTTTGAAGCAAAATTATCGGTATTGGAAAAACAGCTTAAGGAAGCGATAGATAATGAGGAATACGAAAGAGCCGCCAAATTAAGGGATGAAATCTCCCGCCTCACAGGAAAAGCAAACTAACAATTCACAATATTAGAATCCGTAACCGAGCGACACTTTAAGCGCTAAATCCGGGACCCCGAGAATCATTACGCCGACGTCAATATTATCAAAGACGGTATATCTTCTCGAAAGCGTTATTCCGTACGGAAAAGGAAGTCCGAGTCCGTCGGTAATCGAGGAAGTTATATCTTTGTCGAATCCTTCCGAAATTGCATCTCCGAAAACAAAACCGAAGCCCACGCGGTAATAGGAATTTCTGTATCCGGTTTCGCTCCGGAATATCTGAAAAAGAAGTCCGTCAATATCGAGGAAAAGCAATCTGACCGGTATAAAGGGTATTCCCCAACCTTCAAGTTCATCATCGAGATGAAAATTCCCTGCAAATTTCAGTCCGATATTCGTCTTTTTCCCAATCGCATATTTATCATATTGATAGAGGAAATCTCCGAAATATTTAATCATATTAAATGAAAAAGATGTTCCGCTTTCAAGTCCGGCGTCAACGCCAAGCGTAAGGGAAGAAGGGATCTTTAACGTCACATCCTGAGTGAACACATTTTTCTTTTTAATCGTAAGATGGGGTTTTGAAATGTTCATCGAATCAAGCTGAATATCAAGCGCTTCGTCCTTAGTGCCGAGAACCCGACCTTTAATAAATTTCGGCTGATAGCTTACGCCGAAAGAATTAGGATCGCTTAAATCGAAATCAGGCTCGTAATCGTAAACCAGAGAAAAATTCCAAGCCGATGATTTATCTTTATCCAAATTATAAAAAAGCCCGAGCTTACCGCCGTATTTGGTGTCGGTGTAATTTCCTTTCAGCTGCCAATAAAAATTATTCGACTCCCCTTCCTCCTTATTTATAAGGGGATCGTCCGGATTGTTAAAATAATATTCGTTGTTGTGGTTCAGAATAATCGCCCCATCTATTTTAACGAGCCAGTCAAAATTATTGACCGCGCTTTTCCGGTTTAATGAAACTCCGGCTGAAAGATAGCCGTCGTCATCGTTAAAAATGTTATAACCGATGCCGAAAGTCATTTCGCTGATATTCAATATTGTTGAGGCGCTTACGCTTGTATTCAGCGCCATATCGAATGTAGTTTCATTTCCGCCCAAGTCCTGAGCCGTATTAAGTTCGGTTTCAATTCCGTTAACGCGCAATCCCATATTGAATAGGAGAGGATAATTAAATCCGAAACCGGCAACAATCTTATCGGTAAGCGGAACAGCCGCGCTGAAAGAAGATAATCCGCCCGCAAGTCCGGCTGTTGCGGAATTAACTTGCGTGTAGTTTGTTGTCGGCTGATTGTAGATAAACATTGTAGTATCTTTGAGGTAATCATCCGTTGCCGAGCTTATCATAGAGTTATCGATAAAATCCGACATTCCGATTCCGAAACGGTAATCGACATTTGAGTAAGCCGACTTTAAGAAACTGAGTTCCGCGGGATTTCCGAAAACTGCCGCAGATTTGTTCATCAACGTAGGTGAGATCATTCCTCCCGTCATTCCGCTTCCAGCGCCGCCGCCGAAAAAATTGGATGAAAAGGATAAGTCCAAATTTAACTGACCGCCGTGAAAACGGGATAACTCGGGTGTGGGCGTCTGTGCGAATAAGGAAACTGCCGCCGTCATTATTCCAAACAATATTACGGTTATTTTTTTCATCAGAAATTAACTCCAATTGAAAATCTTGAAGTGTTCGCCAGCTGCTCGAGCACATAAGCGTAATTTGCCAGGACTTTTATTCCGCCAAGTCCGTATGCAAAACCGACGCCAAAGCTGTATTTTTCATCAGGCAGTGAATTTATAAACTGCTGAGTTCCGGCGCGAAACGAAATAATATCAAAGATTGTATATTCCGCTCCGAAACGGACGACATTTATTTCATCTTTTAATATCGCCGGCTGGTAATCACCGTTTACGATAAAACCGGTATGGGAATTAAACGAAAACCCTGCGATTGTTTTAACAGGCATTGCTTCGTTATATTTTCCGCGGGCGGGATTCAATCTATTCTTGTTCTCCGAATTCCAATAAAACGGCGCCAAGATATCTTTCACGACCACTCCGAGCGTTACTGATTTTGTCAAAGAATATCTCACTCCCAAGTCCATTCCGAAACCGTTCCCGCTTCCGAAAATTTTGTTCTGTTCCCCGTCCGTGATTTCACCGTTATCAAAAACAGTGTAATCGCCGGCATTGAAATTATTATTGCCGAAAGAAGCGTACCGGTATTTTAAGTTTGCTCCCACCGTAAAGCTTCCTAATTTTCTTGCGTAACCGGCGACAAAAGTAAGTTCCTTCAAAGCGGCATCGCCCGAGTAAATTAACCCCGCTCCGATCGCGTCTTTTTTCTCGATGGGAATAACGGCTCCAAGCGAACTGTAAGGAATAATTCCAAGCTGGTTTATATAATTAAAATCGATTTTTATCTTCTCAGAAGCAGTCAGTCCGCCTGGGTTCCAAAATACGGAATTTGCGTCGTCGGACTGTGCCGTAAAAGCGTTTCCCATTCCCGAAGCGCGAGTTCCGAATCCCAAGTCAACAAAACTCCCTGAAATCCCGGAAACGTCCTGACCGAACATGGTAACCGAAGAAAGAAGCAAAACCGTTAAACAATATTTAATTTTTTTAGTCATCATTTACTTAATCAAAACTACTTGTAAAAGTTGTGAAACTTCATTCTTGCCATCTTTCGCGGAAATGTGAATTATGTATCTTCCGTTGCGGGACAGATTTCCGCCATCTGTTTTGCCGTCCCAAGTAATGCTCTTCAACGAACTGCTTCCGCCGTATTTGCCGGCGAATTGGATATCGTTTTCGAGAAGCGTTCTGACAAGCTCTCCGTTAATATTATAAATCTTTATTGTTACCATTGCCGGCGGAGCGTCTGATGTAAGGAAATAGCCGATTTTAACAGGCGCCACGTCAGGCGAAAAAGGAGAAGGTAACGCGGCAAGATATTTTAATCCGAGCGGCTGACTTTCGCTGAGCAAAATATACTCGCCGAATTTATTAAACTTGTCGTATGAATATCCGTCGCCGGCGCCGCTCTTTGCAAGAGAAGATGTTCCCGTAAGAAGACGCCAATTATTTTTATGAGTATCATAATATCCGAGCGCTTTACCGCCCTGCATCAAATCAAACGAAGCGGCGTCGGGGAGAGTAATCTTGCCATACGCCATTAAGCTGTCGCCGGGCAGAGCCGTTGAAGAGCTGTAGCTGAGCGAGTAGGAGTTATCCGCGGCGACAAACCTTTTGGAAGAACCGATGGGAGTAACATATTTCTTAACCGATTTTACGCTTCTATTATTAAGCTCAAGCTGAATCGGAATGTTCACCGCATTTGTGGGAAGCAACAATGAGAATCCGTTATTATTTGAAAGGAAACTTGTTCTGTTCGGATAAATCTCCGCATAGACTGTGAGTTTCGTTTCCGCGCTCAATCCGCTTATGGCATCCTTTGCCATAATTTTAATATTCCCGAAAAATGTTGAATCCACTGGACGGTAAAAACCGGAACTGCGGAAGATACTGTAATCATTGTCTGAAATTGCAGTAACCGGAGCGATGTCCCATTCAACATTGTTTCCGAGAGCCACACTTCGTCCCGAAGTGTCCGTTGCCGAAAGTGAGAACTGAATTCCGGCGCTTCTGTTGGAAAGTCTTGTCTGCGGAGACGCGATTGAGAAAGATTCCAGAACAATCTCGCCCACAGTAAAAGAAGCTGTTTTATTTATTGAAACACCGTTCAAAAATGCTGTAACCGAAATTGAACTTTCGCCCGCTTCATCAGCCGTAATCACGAATGAAGCGCTGTCCTCTTGATTAGGGAACGAAAGTTCAAGATTTGATGAAACGGAAATTGATAATCTTCCTTCGTGACCTTCTCCGGTAAATTTATCTTTTAGAGATTGTTGAATACCGTCGAGCAAAACCAAGCTTAACTGATAATTATCTCCTGGACGAAGAAGTATATTATTCATCTCCGGATTAATACTCAATGAAGATAAAATTCCCGCCGCTTTCGGAGTTACCGAAAATTCGTCCGATTTATAGATAACGCCGTTACTCCTTGCTTTAACAAAATAATCAATTGTTTCGGTTGAATACAACGGCAGAATTTCTCCGAAGAAGGAGGAATCCGTTTTCGTCATCTCAACTTCGGAATACTCGTTTACGGAAGAAAGTTTGTAATAGATTTTTCCATACGCCGAATCGGACAATTCGCAACCGCGATTAAAATTAATTTTTAACTCGGTAGCGGAATTGGAAAACGCTTCGGAGACAGGGACAAATGTAAAAGGCAGAGCCGCGTTAAAATCAACAGACGACGTATCGGTAAGCAAAGCGGTTTTTAACCGCTGAGGAGCGAGATATGTGCTTTTAAGAAGGTGAATCGAATACTCGCCCGATGATAAGTTTCTTCCCGATTCAATAACGCCGTTTACTCCTGTAACTTTAGAAATAGTCGTTCCGTCAGGCTTGACGATTGTAACATTTACATCTTCGAGAGGAGAACCGCACTCGGTTACCGAAACGGTAATCTCGCCGCTTGGAAGAAGAAAATCATTCGCTTCAACAGTTGTGTTAAGCGCGGATGAGGGAATACGGATTATCTGTGATATTCCTTTTCCGTTGATGCTTAATATATAAAGAGTTGTATCATTTGCTCCGACGGCAATAGGAAGTTCGGCAAAAGTGTAATCTCCGTTATCATCTGTTACGGTGTGAAACTCGCCGAAATTTGAAACGGCGTCTATTTGCAGTCCCGAAACTTCCTCCGGAGCCGCCGAAATCACCTTCCCCGTTAATACCACAATCTTAGGAGCCAAAGTAAAATTAAAGTTACTGCTGCCGCCGCCGGATAAATCCGCCTGGCGTTCGTCGCTTACAAATCCGCTCTTGCTTACGGTTACATCAAAAGTTTCTCTCGGTAAATCCGCAATTAAGTAATTTCCGGAGGAATCAGATTGCGCTCTGAATGTTTCTCCGGATGAAATCCTTTTAGCTTCAATCACTGCGCCCGGTAGCGGAGCGGTTCCACCGCCGTTTAATTCCTTAAATATCGTTCCCGAAATCGAAGCCTCATTCTGTACAAATGTGAATGAAATTGCAGTTGAATCTCCGGCATTTAAGCTGAGCGTATTATTTACCGGAGTAGAGGAAAATCCGGCTAATGACGGAGTAACAATATATGTATCCGCGGGAAGATTTTCAAACAGGGCTAATCCGTCGCCGTTGCTGTTCTCCGATTGTATAAAGTTGGTATCGGAATTAACGACTGTTACAACAACCTGCGAAAGAGCATTCCCCGATTCATCAACCGTGCGCACCGCAAGATCGGCAATATTAGGCGTTGATGTAAAATTAATATTCTTCTCCTCCCCTATTCCGACAGTTACCGATTGGGAAGCGGGCGAGAAAACATAACCGGCTTTTACCGGAATTACATTGTAACTTCCTTCCGCCAAATAAGTAAATTCAAAATCGCCGTTAAAATCGGACTGCTGAATCGCAACCGTGTTGCCGCCTGCGTCGTTAAGCTGAACCGAAACATCGGTTACGCCGACATTACCGAAAATCTTTGAAGTATGAACGGCTACAACCAGCTCCCCAACATTGCTGTTTTGATTTGAGATAACGGCAACATTTTCTTGTACCGCATTCACGTAACCTTCCGCATAAATATCCGTAGAGACAGTATATGAAGAATCGGGCGCTACATCCGGAAAGACAAAGTTTCCGTTATTATCGCTCTGAACCGTGTAAAGATGTTCGCCCGAAGCGGCTTTAACGGTAACCGGAAAACCGAGAGAAGCTCCCAGCTGGTTAACCACATTGCCCGATATAGTTCCGGTAGTTTTTGACATAACGATGTTTTGGTTAACAACGGTAGTCGTATCTCCGATTGTGATTGAAATCGGAGAAGCGGAATAATTTTGGAGTTGAGCCGTTAGCTGATAATTCCCTGGGAAAAGGTTTGACAAAACAAATTCGCCGGACGAGCCGCTCTGAGTTGAGGCAGAACCGTTATCTCCCGAAATAGAAACTTCAGCCCCGGCGAGAGGAGTTGATCCGGAGCTGTCAATTACGCTGCCAATAACCTGAGCAGTGTTCTTTTGGAAATCATTAAAATCAACCGTAACAACCGAATCGGTTGACGATATTGTAAAATTGGAAATCTGCGAACTTCTGTATCCTGATTTGGAAGCTGAAACCGTATAGTTTCCCGCCGCAAGGGAAGTTAAAGAATAAAAACCTGCTTCGTCCGATGTTGCGTAAATATAATTCTTTCCGCCGCGATTAACTTGTATCGTAACATCGGGAAGAATATTTCCGTCTGAAGTATATGTATGTCCGTTAAGCTCGCCGTTCTGTAAAGCAAGATTAACATTAATCGTTTTCGAGTCTCCATCGTTGAAAGTTACCGGAGAAATTGTCGAATCGGAAAAACCTTCTTTTGAAAATGTTAATGTGTATGTTCCCCCGACTAACTTGTTCAACAAATAGCTTCCGTCCGAAAGCGAAAAAGTAGTTTTGCCGCCGCCGCTCGAAACAAGATTAACCATTACGCCTTCAAGTCCGGCATTTTGTGAATCTTTAACATAACCGGAAATCGAAGCAAAGTTTTCAGCCAAAGTAAGATTTACATTACTGAGCGTTTGCCCGACTGCCACCGAAACGGAAACGCTGTCAGGCAAATAGCCTGCCTTACGGGAAAGAACGGTAAAGTCACCCGCTGAAAGTCCAAACGAATAGTTCCCGTTTTGATCGGACAAGACACTGTCGATTAAGGAATTATTACTGTTTCTTAAATAAACTTTTGTTTGGGATAATGCAGTTTGAGCGCCGGAAAAAATCTTTCCCGAAATCGAAGATGGATTAGGTGCAAGTTCAAACGTAAAGGAAACGGAACTCTGCGGAGCGAGAACTTCAGTGATTTTAGTGTCGGAACTGTAGCCGGTTTTTGAAGCCGTTATTTTGTAGGACTTTCCCGCTTCAAGAGGAGAAGAGAAACTTCCGGACGCATTTGAGACTGTGCTTGAAACCACATCGCCCGTTGCATTATCATAAATGACAACATCCGCATTCCTCAGGGGAGATGAGTTGGAAGTAACCAATCCGCTTACTGTTGCAATATTCTGCACCAGTGAAAAATTATTATTTCCGCTCGATTGTCCCGCCCCGATTGAAACGGAAACCGCGTCGCTTGTAATAAAACCGGATTTGGAAACAAATACGCTCCACGTTCCGGGCTGCAGACTTTTAGTGTAATCGCCGTAATTATCGGTTGTTGCGGTTAAAGTATCTCCGCCGGATACAAAAGTTACCGTTGCGCCCGATAGAGGAAGTCCGCCGCTTGTAACGCTACCGGAGATTGTGCCAGCGTTCGGCGTAAGCGTAAAATCAATTCCAGTAAAATTATCTCCCGGAGAAATAGAAAGAGAAACCGGATCCGGCGAAATATAACCTGTCTTCGAAGCGGTAATTTCGTGAGTCCCTTCGGAAAGACTGAGCGTGTAAAGTCCGTTAACATCGGTCTGAGTTGAAGCTACTCTCGCAACTTCAACAGTCGCTCCCGATAACCCCGTTCCGTCCGATAGTTTAACTTGTCCTGAAACAGACGCAGGATTCGGAGTAAGTGTAAACTCAATATTATCAACCGTTTCCCCTACGCCGAGTGAAAGCTGAATCGGGTTGGAAGGAGTATAACCGCTCTTGGAAACGGAGAAAGTATATGTTCCCTGTCGCAGACTGAAAATGTAATTCCCCGACGCGTCCGTTACGGCTGTCTGTGAAGTTCCCGTAAGGGGAGAAGCCGTTACCGTAACTCCTTCAAACGGCACGCTCGAAGTTTGACCGTTTCCCAAATCAATTACTTTATATACAATTCCCGAAACTTGATTGGCGCGTGGAATAAGAGTTAAATTCTGATTTTGTAAATTATCGCCCGTTGCAAGATTTACGGTTAACGGCTCAGGGGATATAAAACCTAATTTACTAACCTCAATCGTCCATGTCCCCGAAGATAAAGTAAAACTGTAATCTCCATCCTCGTTACTGTTGGTTTGTTCAACTGTGTTTCCCCTAGTAGCAGTTACGGAAGCCAGCTGAATTGAAGAGCCTAAATCGTTGACTACTTTCCCGGAAATAAACGCTTCATCCTTAACTAAATAAATATCGTTTACATTTGTTTGTCCGCTGGGAAGATTAAGGTAGAGAGGGTCGCTGGAAATATATCCGGGCTTGGAAATATCTAGCCTGTAACTTCCGATAACCGCGCTTAAATAATAGTATCCGTTCGATGATGTTACGGTTGATTGAACGTCGCCGGTAGTTGTATTTGTTAAAACAACATTAGCGTTTGCAACAGGCTGGTTTGTACCATCTTCAAAAACATTCCCCGATATTAAAGCCGGCAGCGGAGTAAAATAGAATGTAATTACTTCGGGGTTTTCTGGCGTATCATCGGATGAAATCGTAACTGTTACGGTTGTATCGTTGTATCCTACTTTGCTTCCGGTAAATTGATAAGTGCCGACTACAAGACTGTCGCTGTATGTTTCGGAATCAATAACCAAAAACGGATTTGCCGGAGTTATTCCGCCGTCGATTGCAACCGCCTGTGCCTGATAATTCAACAATGTGGAATTATCCAAAGTAGATTTAGCCTGCAGCCGGAATGAACCTAATTCCTTATTATAATAAAAAAGATAAGTTTCGCTTGCGGCTCCCGCGCCTTGAGCATCATTGGGAACAACAAACCAAACATAAGTTCCTTTGTTCAGCATTGAACCTGCGTTAAAATCGACAAAAGTATTTGTCGTTGTGCTGTTCCAAACAGGAACGTCAATCGTCTGATCGTTCCCGCCGAATGACATAACGCGCTGGTAAAGATAAATTGAGTAGCTGTTTGCCCAATCGACAGATTCCCAAGTAAAAGTAATTGTTTCGTCGGCATCGAAAGAGGAGCTGTCCGCCGGAGTGAAAAGCTGGGGAGGAACTTGCTGATTGCCTGATTCATATGTAAAAGAATAAACTCCGGAAGTTATCGGGCTTCCGAATATCGGGTTGTTTTCTTCATAAAGATTTAAGATTACGTAATTATATGTGTGCCCGGGAAGAAGCGGGGGCGGAGTTCCCTGGTCGTAAGGATTCAGCGGATTTACATCGCCGTACTGAGCGGATGTTTGGTTCGTTGTGTAATTCCAAACCAAGTTCGCACCTTCAATCTGAATATTGCCGAGCGAGTCGGTAGTTATTTCAAAAGGATTACTGGAAACAAGAAGCCAGTATGAAACAACTCCCGAAATACTTGTCCACTGGAAAACGGGAGTAGAGTTATCAATCGTACCGAGCGGCGCAATTGCCGTCGGAGCCGAATTAGCTTCCACTACAAACTGAAACTCATTTGAATAGAGTGCGTTTTGGTCATTGACAATATCATTTAAATTATCAAACTGCGAGTTTGTTATGATTCCGAAATAGCGCCCGACGGGAAGCGAAACTTGAGAAGGAATGAAAGAATCTCTGAAAACTCCGTTACCGACATCGACTCCGTTTACATCTTTAGGGAAAAATGAATTTGAATAATTGTAGTTTCCTGAAGAACTTCCGATTTTGATTTTAAATCCCGCGCCGTTAATATTGCCGGGCCATTCCAAATAGACAGTGCTGTCCGGCATAAATAAAATTTTTGTTTTAAGATGAACGCCGTTGCTTGTGGAAACCCAGCCCTTTGGAACAACGGGAAAAGATTGAGCGCGATAGCTCTCAAATGAGAAAAATGACAGGAGAAAAGATAGAATTAAAAAATATTTTCTGAATTTAAACAACCTCAAACCCCTTGGTTATATTAGTTATACGTTAAGCATTTTTTAATTAAAATGCAAATATTTATTTTTCCTTAAAAATTTTCATCAAAATAAATCCCGAAGAACGCGGCGCGCTTATTTTATCTGAAACAATCGAGGAAACTTTTACTCCGGCTTTTTCAGGCGAGGCAAGAATTCCCCACTCGCCTTCCGGCAAATTAACTTCTTTCCCGTTGTCTCTGTTGGCATTCATCACAACAAAAAACTCGGATTTATTAAAAGTCAAAGTATAAGCCAGCAAATAGTCGTCATTTGTTTCAATAAATTGAACGTCGTTATACTTTGCTCTTCTGAACGCGGGATAATTTTTTCTTATCGCTATTAATCCCGAGTAATAATCGACAAAATCTTGATTAAGTTTAGCGAAATTAAAATTTAAATAATTTGTCGCGTTATCCTTGTTGTAGGAGTTATGGTCAATTTCCCCTTTATGTTCATCAGGAACGGAAGCGTTCCAATCAACAACTTTCGAGCGCGCAAACTCCTGCCCTTCGGCAATCATTGTCATTCCGCGGGAAGTTAGCAGAAACATTGCAGCTAATTTATTAAGACGAAGCTCCTCGTCGTCCAATTTCGCATTGGATTGCAAATCTTTAATCTTTTCCCCTTCCTTCACTTTACCGAGACCGAGCCGGATAAAATCTCCGAGAGTGTTATCGTCGTGCGATTCGAGATAATTAACCGAATGTTCCGCCTTCTGAAAAATTCCTCCCTTATCAGTAATTAGCGTTCCGCGCACATAACTTCTGATTCGCTCAATACTATTATCCCCCTGCATCTTCCCGAAAATCCAACCTAATCCGTCATGGGGATTTTGCCCTTTTACCCCGTTTCTGATTTGGTCATTCCACGCCGCCCAGCCGCGCGCCGAAAATTCCTTCGGCGAATACTTTCCGCCGCCCCAAGGCTCAGCAATAATCACAACATCCGGATTTATTTTTCTTGCTTCCTTAATTATATCTTCGACCGTTTCCCAATCAATCATCGCGGCTAAATCAAATCTGAAGCCGTCAACATGATATTCCTTCATCCAGAAAAGAACGCTTTCCACAATCAAGCGGCGAGTCATTTTCCTTTCCGTTTTTAAGTCGTTTCCACAGTAACTTTTTGAAAGGAAGTTTCCTTTGCCGTCCAAACGGAAATAATATTCTTTATCAATCTGTTTCAGATTTCCCAATTCATATTCGGAGAGATGATTATAAACCACATCCATTATTACTGCAATTCCGTTCCGGTGAAATGACTTTACCATATTCTTAAAATCATTGATTTGTTTCCCTTCCGTTCCGCTCCAGCTGTTCCATTTTAGATTTTTAACATCTTCGGAATAATACGCCTCGGGAGCAAAAAACGCCGCCGTCATATATCCCCAGTGATTTCTCTCGTAAGGATTCCACGTGTTTTTCATCCCGTGAAACTCTTTTCCGTAGGGAATTTCAATGTTCGCAAATTCCTGTGTAGGTAAAAGTTCAACCGCATTAACGCCAAGATTTTTAATGTAGCTCAAGCCTCCGGTTTTACCCGTCTCGACCAATCCCGAATACGTTCCCGGCTTTGAAACTCCGGCGCTCGGGTCCGCGGTCATGTCCCGCACATGCATTTCATAAATAATCAGATCGTTGTGATTTCGTCTGATCCATTTATCCCCTTCCCAATCAAACTTTTGATGAGGAAGATAAACCGAAAGTCTCGGATTCATATAAGTGTTGAAAGTTGCAACGGCTTTGGAATAGGGATCGATGGCAATCGGGATTTCTTTTTCCGCTTCCTGCTTTGAATGAAATACTTTATAACCGTAGAATTTTTTATTCTCGATTTTCGGGAAGGAAATTTCCCAAACTCCGTCGCTATCTTCTTGAGCCGCAAAATATTTTCCGCCGTTAAAATCTGCCGAGTCCGATAAATAAAGGAGAACATTAACCGCGGTGGGAGCAAAAAGTCTGAAATAAGTTTTACCGCCTTCTTGAAAAGCGCCGAGCTTTTTATTTGAGTAAATTTCATCCAAGTTAATATTGTGTGTCTGAGCCATATTAATACCGCCGAAAATATTTATTGCAAATAAAAAAAGTGTAATTGTTTTAATAGTTATTTTTAATTTCATACAAACTCCGTGTAAATGGAAAAATTAAGTTAATTAATTTTTTGTAAATTCCACTCTCGATTTGCCGCGGCGAAGTGTGAATTCCGACGGAGTGCGGAAAAAACCACACCGTCTCCCCATTTATCAAACGACCATTTACAATTGACAATTAACCATTCACATTTCCCTTTCTTTACCGTTCACTACAAACCGCTTTTGCCAAAAATCCCAAAATAATTTTACTCCTCATTTGCAAATAAGCAACAAAATCAATAATTTGTTTTCATTAAACAGAGGCAAATATTGCACAGCGCTTTATCAAAATATTTTGAGACACAAAACTCACTGATGAGGGTGAAAGATAAAAATTAAAACACAATTTTCTAAAATAGGATTAATCTTATGAAAAATGAGATAATACTATATAAGTCAAAAGAACTCGCTCAACATATTGAAGTAAGAATTGATAAAGAGACTGTTTGGCTAAATAGACACCAAATTGCTGAGCTTTTTGGTAGAGATGTAAAAACTATTGGTAAACACATAAATAATATCTTCAAAGAAGGTGAACTAATTAAAGAAGTGGTTGTCGCAAAATTTGCGACAACCACTCAACACGGCGCTATTAAAGGAAAAACACAGAGTAAAAATGTAGAATACTACAATCTTGATGTAATTATTTCAGTAGGTTATCGAGTAAAATCAAAGCAAGGTACACAATTCCGTATTTGGGCTAACAAGATTCTTAAAGATTATCTTTTAAGAGGATATGCACTAAACCAACGAATTAATCGAATAGAAAATAATTTTCAGAAACTTGCTGAAAAAGTTGAAAGTATTGATTTGAGAATACAAGCTAATCTGCCACCCAACCAAGGTATTTTCTATGATGGACAAATCTTTGATGCATATGTTTTTGTTTCCGGGTTGATAAAATCCGCCCAAAAATCAATTTTGCTGATTGATAACTATATAGATGAATCGGTTTTACAACTTTTTACTAAACGCAAAAAAAATGTATCGGTAAACATCTACACTAAAAACATTACAAAAATTCTTAAACAAGATTTGGAAAAATATAATGCCCAATACCCCCAAATAAAAATTAAGAAATTTACCAAAGCCCACGACCGCTTTTTAATAATTGATGAATCCACCGTTTACCATTTTGGAGGAAGCCTGAAAGACTTGGGGAAAAAATGGTTTGCCTTTTCTAAAATGGGGATAGATGCATTTGATTTAATCGTTAATCTGAGAAAAGACGACGCCTTGAGCCTGTAGTAGAAAAGCGACCGTAAGTGACTATAAGGATGACAAATTGAGTAGTTTAGAGCTATTTATTAAAAACACTAGGAATGTTGGAGATGAAAATATTCATTATATTTCTCTCGAACACATAGTTGAAAAGAGAATCAAGAATACAAGGAGTTAAAAAAAACAAGCTGCCAGAAAGTTTTCCCCGACAGCTTGGGAAACATTTACTATAAGAGCCCTTTTCATAACCCAATAAAATGTCATTCTGAATGAAGCGAAGCGGAATGAAGAATCTCAAAACCAGTAATTTTACCGAATTTAGAGATATTTCGGACAGTTTCCTACCTTCGCCCCGACAAAAAGCGGTCGGGGTAAACTTGGCGAACTCAATATAACAGTTTTAGGTTTTGCAAAGTTCTCTATAAAATTACTTCAGTAAAATCATCTTTTTGGTCGAGACAAATTTTCCCGCGGTTAATCTGTAGATATATGTTCCGCTCGAAAGATTTGAAGCGTCAAATTCTACTGAGTGAGACCCTGCGGTTACTCTCCCTTCGACCAACTTTGCCACTTCTTCTCCGAGAATATTAAAAACTTTGAGGGTAACAAATTCATCTTTCGGCAATGCATAGTTTATCTTTGTTGTAGGATTAAAGGGATTGGGATAATTTTGTGAAAGAGTAAATTCTGCGGGAAGAGTTTCATCCTCAACATCCGTCGTACCGAGAATATCCTTCAAGATTAAATTATTCGGATCCATCTCAACAGATAGAGGATAGCTGTTAACTTCAATCAAAAAACTCTGGTTAACGGCATCATTAAAGACCGTAACTAAAGTATCCCCTTGCTCGGTTGTAATTTTAAGCTGCACAGGCATTGTAAAAAATCTCGGATTGGTATTTGTATTCTGAATCAAAGTAACTATTGCGTAATAATTACTGTCGGAAAATACTCGCTTAAACTCGACTCTGTATTTCGGGTAATTCTCCCCGTAAATCCATTCATCAAAAAAGTAAGTTAAATCGGTTCCCGATACCGCGCTCGCAACTGCGGCAAACTGATCGGTTGTAGCCGAATTATACGCGTAGCGGGGATCGTTCAGATAGGACTGCAGAATGTTAAAAAATGTTGAATCCCCGACAATGCCGCGAAGCATGTGAATTACCACCGCGCCCTTTGCATAGCTTCTCGCGTAATTAAATATGCTGTTTACGTTTGAAATATCCTGAACATAGATAGGTCCGTAAGCATATTTCGCGGTTGACATGTAACTTGCAATTCTGTCGTCGTATGCGCCTTCGCCGTAAACATGTCCGAGCCATAACGCTTCGGTGTATGTGGCAAAACCTTCGTTCAGCCAGATGTCGTGCCAAGTGGCGCAGGTTACCTTATCGCCGAACCACTGATGCGCAAGCTCGTGAGCGATTATTGTTTCGCCGTAAGCGCCGATTGAAGTGCATGTCTGATGCTCCATTCCGCCGCTCCAACCGAATTCCGCATGCCCGTATTTTTCATCGAAATAAGGATACAAACCGTAAATGTCATGATAATATTCAAGCATTCCCACGGTTTTATTTAATCTCGCCTCGCGGGTTGAATTTAAGTTTTCGGGATAGTTAAAATGACGGACAATCATCGAATCCTGCCCCACAACATAGTAATTATCGTACTCGGCGTAGTTTGTCAAGGCAAGTGAAATTAAGTACTGCGCGATAGGATGATGTTCTTTCCAGTGAAAAGTTTTCGTTCCGTCTCCGTTATCGACTTCGCTAATCAAAACGCCGTTGGAAACCGTATAAAAATTATCCGCCGCAGTGACAATCACATCGCAGGAATCAACTTTATCAGCGGGAGAATCCTTGCCGGGGAACCAATCGCTTGCGCCGTAAGGTTCGCTAAGCGTCCAGATTATCGGATGTCCGGAATGGGAGGAGAATTCAAAGCTGCCGAAACCGGAACTGCCCGGAACGCCGTGATAATAAACAACTACTTCAAAAAGTTCTCCGATATTGTATGCTCTGTCAAGCGTAAGATTAATTTTATTCCCCGAATGCGTGAAAGTCAATCTTCCCGAAGGAGCTACGACGGAATCAACCGTGAGCGCGTTCTGTAAATCATAAAAAACGGACGTTAAATTATCTTCCAAACTTTTCGCGTCAATAGTAACGGCTCCCGTTATCTGCTGCGGCGAATAGCTGATATTCAAATCAAGTTTGTAATATGTTACGTCAATATTCTGATCGCCGGGATAATAGAGTTTTCCCATTGACTTCATTTGCTTAAAAGCTCTAACTTTTGCCGTTTGGCATTCATTTCCGGCAGACTGGGCAAATAAGCTAACGGAAGATAAAAGAATTAAAATAGTTAGAAAGCGTTTCATTGCAACTCCTTTTATAAATTTGTTTTTGGTTGTGAACAAAGTTCGATTAATATTCCAAGCGTTGATTTCGGGTGAAGAAAGGCGATATCCAAATTTTCAGCGCCACTGCGAGGTTCCTTGTCAATCAGTTTCAGTCCCTGTTCTTCTGCAAAGTTCAATGCGGTTTTAACATCGTCAACATTAAAAGCAATGTGATGAACGCCTTCCCCTTTTTTCTCGATAAATTTTGCAACAGGACTATCGCTTGATGTGGCTTCCAGCAACTCCAATTTTGTTTCTCCGACTTTAAAAAAAGCCGTTTTCACCTTCTGCTCCGGCACTTCTTCAATCGCATAACATTTCAGCCCGAAAGAAGATTCCAGAAGATTTATTGCGTTTTCAAGGTCTTTTACCGCAATTCCAATATGCTCAATATGGGAGATGTTCATAATCTTAAACTTTTTTATTAACAAATATAACTTAAATCTTGACAAATGCAGAGTAAAATTATATCTTTGAAATCTCAATTTTATTGTTCTTAATAATTAATGAGAAAATAAATTCCGCGTTAGCTCAATGGTAGAGCATTCGGCTGTTAACCGAAGGGTTGTAGGTTCAAGTCCTACACGCGGAGCAAACAAAAAACCTTGCTAATATGCGAGGTTTTTTTGTTTTAAATCACATTAGGAATTTTTGTCGTAGCGTAGTTTGCTTAGTTTCGACTAAACGGTTTTTGTCGGAACGGGCAAACTGCGTAAATCAATTTATATACACATATCGATTTTATCGTTGTAGGTTCAATCCGCCGTGGATGAAGCAACATTCTCGTCATTGCGAGAAGCGTTAGCGACGAAGCAATCTCACCAGAAAACACGCAGATGCTGAATGTTCAAAATCAGTTTAACGGCTAACGTTGAATTCCGGTGAGTCCGCCTAGGCGGAGCCGCGCCAATCCACTTTCGCGGATTGTCTCGCAATGACTGTGTGCTTTTTATAACACTCGCAATCCGACTTAAACTGTTCCCTTTCGATTTTTAATCCTGCTGAGTATCGGTCTGAAGTTAGAGAGCAAAATCCCTGCCAATACCAGCACACTTGCAAAATAAATATTGGCGGAAAATGTTTCGTCCAGAACGAGCCAGCCGAAAAAAACAGCGAGTATCGGCGTAATGAATGTGGAAAGTGAAAGTAGTACAATATCGATTTTTTTCATCAGCCAGTAATAAATCGTAAATGTTATTACCGTCCCGAATAAAGCAAGATACACAACCGCGCCGATTCCGGTAACCGTAAACTTTATCGAAGTTAAATCTTCAAAAAGGAATGAAGCCGCCAATATTATGCTTCCGCCGAACAAGAGAGGAAAAAAGTTCATCGAAAGCGGATTAATGTTTTTAGCGTGCTTCTTTACATAAACGCTTGACCACCCTTGAATCGCCGCGGCGGTAACAATAGCCAAAATCCCCAGCGTAGCGCTAAAATCGTTTGTTGATAAATCATGCGCAAAAATTAAAATTATCCCTATGAATCCTATCACAGTCCCAATCAGCTTAAAAATTCCAATCGGCTCTTTTAGTGAAATTCTGTTAAAAATAATTACCCAGAAAGGAAATGTGGCGAACAAAATCGCGCCCAATCCGCTTGCGACTGTCTGCTCCGCCCAGTAAACAAGGGGAAACGGAACCGCAAATGAGAAAAATGTAAGAACAGCATAAACCTTTAGGGAGTTTTTATCCAGACTAAAAGGAATTCCGAGAGTTTTAACAAACGCAAGAACAAAAACCGACGCGAGGAGAAACCGCCAAGCAGCCGCAAACAAAGGGGGAAAATCCTCCAGACTGAATTTAATCCCCAGCCAAGTCGATCCCCAAATAATACAGATTAACACATAACCCGCAGATATCTTAAACTTTTCCATTTACTCTGAAATCATTATAACGCCAAGGGCGCGACCGGACACCTTTCCCGCCCTTCTGTAAGAATGAAGGAAATTATTTTCGTATGTGCAAAGGGGCGAAACATAAATGTTTTTTTCATCAACGCCGTTTGCAATCAGTAAATCATAATTTATTTGTTTTACATCAAGATGATATTTTATTTCATCGTAGTAATAATACTTTTCGTCAAACCTTTTAGCGACGTCGGCGTCAACCGGATAACGCTTCTGACTGATAGTCGGACCGATAAAAACACGAAGATCGACAGGGTTAACTACAAAATCATCTTTCAACCGATTAATTGTTTTTTCCAGAATTTTCTTCTCGGTACCTTTCCAACCCGAATGAACAGCCGCGACAACGCTTTTTTCAGGATCGTAAAGAAAAACGGGGGTACAGTCTGCAGAAAAAACTCCTATGGCAAGATTTTTTACATCCGTAATCAAGGCGTCGCTTTCTCCGGCAAATCCGGGATTCTCAACATAGCTGATTATATCGCTGTGAATTTGATCTTGAAACGCCAACTTATCCGAAGGTATATCAAGCGATCCAAGAAACGCTGTTCTGTTTTCTTCAACAATTTCCGACTCATCCCCAACGCTCAAAGACATATTGAAAAAAAACGGAGGCGGTCTGTCCAAACCTTCCTTCGTGCTGAACCCGAATTTGACCTCCGGAAATTCACGGAAGATTCTACTTTTTAATATTTTCATGCAACTCCTTTATGTAATTAATTATTCTATTTCTGATTTTACTTTTATCACCGTTTCCGCTCTTAGCTCTGCTCGTTTCCGAAAAATTATAAAAGTCGTCAATTGAAAAACCGTCAACGGAATCAAGTCCGTAACCTCTTAATTGGTTTTCAGATAAAACAGGTATAAACGCAAATCCGTTGTTTGTCTCAATAATATGATTAGGATTCTCCGCATCTTTACCGTAAACACTTTTGTAGTATTCGGAGAACTTTTCATCGGACGATTTTTTCTCATACGGTTTTATACCCTTTGATGTAACGAGCAAAGAATATCCGCCATATCTGATTATACCGATAACCATGCCACTGTCCGAAGGAATAACCGACGAAACACTTTGCGAAAAAATAGAACCGACAGAGAGCAAAACTGCAATAAGTATTTTTTGTATTGATTTATAGTAACCTTTACAAAACCTAAAATTGTCATATTGAGTTCGCCACGGCGATGGCTGGAAGCCGTCCGAAATATCTCTAAATTTGGTATAATTACCGGCTCTGAGATTCTTCTCCCGCCCAAAAAAGGCGGGATCAGAATGACATATTATTGTGTTATGCAAAGCCTTCTTATATAGCATTCAGCGAATCCTCAAGATCAAGAAGTATGTCGTCAGCTTTTTCCAGTCCGACGGCAATTCTGACGCCGCCCGCATGTAGTCCGTAATCGCCAAGTTGATCGGTCGGGACAACCGAGTGCGTCATCGATGCGGGATGTTCAATCAAAGTACGGGTATTGCCGAGGCTGACGGCAAGCGTCATTGTGTAGGCGTTCTTAGCGATGTAATTCATAAAGTTGCGCCCGCGTTCTTTGGAATCGTCAAGCGTCTCCCCTTTCAGAACAAAGTAAACAAGATGCCCGGGAGCAAACTCTCCCTCGAAATTCACCATCTGTTTTTTGGCAAGTTCATACTGTTTAAACGAGGGAAGACCGGGATAGTTTACAAATTCAACCTTGGGATGCTTCTCAAGATACTCGGCAATTTTCTGCGCGCTTTCAATCGCTTTTCTCTGGCGCAGAGCAACTGTGGGCAAGCCGTAAGTTAAAATAGACCACGCGTTTCTCGGACTGAGAACCGCGCCGAAGTCCTTTCTGTAAAGGAGGAGTCTGTCTCGGTACTGATTCCTTCCGATTACAACTCCCCCGATGTCTGTTCCGAATCCTCCGATTCCTTTGGTTAAGGAATGTACGGTAAAATCCGCTCCGAGTTCGATCGGACGCTGGCAGTAGGGAGTGCTGAAAGTATTATCCACAACAATTTGGATTTTCTCCTCCTCCTCGCGCCCTTTATTTAACTCGTCAACAATCTTACGAATAGCGCCGATGTCAATAATATCAAGATTGGGATTAGCCGGAGTTTCAAAATAAATTACTCTCGTCTTATCATTTGCAACCTTTAGAATTTCTTCATGGTTTGTCAAATCTATTTGGCGAACGGCAATGTTATATCTCGGATACCAATTTTTGAAAAGTGAAATAGTACAGCCGTAAAGAGTTTTATGCGAAATAATTTCTTCGCCGGACTTAACCAAAATCCCCAGCGCTCCGGAGATTGCCGACATTCCGCTGGCAAACGCCACAGCCATCTCCCCTTTTTCCACAATAGCGAGATTCTCCTCCAGCATGTCCTTGTTCGGCTCGCCGAGTCTGTCGTAAATATAAATCGGAGTTTCCCCTTCGTGCTTTGAGCTTTCGCCCCAATTCACAAAACCGAGCGCGCCCCGTTCAACGGAGTCGAGTCTGAAAGTTGTAGATGATGAAATCGGCGCCGTAACATGATGCGAATAATCCCATTTGTTGGAAACATCCTTCCCATATAATAGATTGGTTTCTGTTGAATACTTTGAAATTTTTTCCTGCGACATTCTTCCTCCGATAAAAAGAGTTATATAATATTCGGTTATGTTCTACTTATAATATAATCTAAAAGAGGAATATTACAAAATGAGGGAAAAAGAATAAAATGGTAGGGGGAAAATTAGGTAAGATAAAATTTTGAGGCGGCGGTCGGATTCGAACCGACGAATAAGGGTTTTGCAGACCCACGCCTTAGACCACTTGGCCACGCCGCCAATAAACTACAAGGAACCTTTGCAAAACCTAAAATTGTCATATTGAGGACGGTGTAAGCCGTCCGAAATATCTCTGAATTCAGTATCATTGCCGGTTCTGAGATTCTTCTCCCGCTCCGCCTTGGCGGAGGTTCAGAATGACAAATTACTGTGTTATGTAAAGCCTTCTACAAATAAACGGATAAAGAAAAATCCACCGAAGTGGATTTTAGAGCGGGAGACGGGGGTCGAACCCGCGACCCCAACCTTGGCAAGGTTGTGCTCTACCACTGAGCTACTCCCGCGTTAAGTCAATCTTTATCAGAACAAATTCGTTTCAAAAACGATTTGAAATATAGAATTTTCTCAAAAATAATACAAGTCTTATTTACAAATTTTCCTTAAGAAAAATAATATTTTCGATTTGCGTAGGATCTTTTTTCCTAATCAGCGCCAAATAGTACGAAATCCAATCTCCGAGATAAACCATATCAAACAATCTGACTTTAAAATCATTCTCGCGACTGCTGATTACAACCGTTTCCGCGCCCGATTTCTTTATCAATCCTTTCGATAGTTCGATTCTCTTTTTAATCTGCGGATGATAAATCTCATCCTCAAAGAAAATGGCTTTTGCGTTAATCTGTGCCGCGTCAAAAGTTTCCCAACCGATTATTTCGTTGTGATTCATCTCCGGAAGAAAATTACAGAAAGCATGCAGCTTCGAGTTTTCGTTAAATTCCCCTTTCAATCTTACAGCCAATGTAGCCGTAAAGCCTGAAACGCCGTAGATAACGGGAATAAATCCGGTGAGATTTTCCGCATTTGTTAGAGCATAGTTACCTTCCGCCGAATACTCGCTTCCTTTTTCTTTAAGCAAATCAATAATCCGGGAAACAAACTCCGACTGAGCCGGAATAAGCCCGAGTCCTTGAAAGACTTTCAGTAAAGCGAAAAAACTGGAGTAGAGCGCAAATCGCGGCTGGAATCCGCCCTGCATCATAAATGTAGGAATGCTGTTTTTTTCCGCAAATGTTTTTAATTTTCCTCCCGTTGTTACGGCTACAATCTGCGCGCCCCTTTTCACGGCTTCCTCAACTGCTGAAAGCGTTTCCTCGGTGTTGCCGGAATAAGAGGAGGCAATCACAAGCGTATTTTCATCGGCAAAAGCGGGTAAGCCGTAGTTCCTGTTTACAAAGTATGGCAGCTTTAACTCTCCGTTTGTAAAGTCCGCAATTAAATCTCCTCCGATTGCCGAACCTCCCAAACCCGAGACGATTATATTTGAAATTTTCTCCCTCTTAATCAGCGATAAATCAACTTCCCTGCTCCATGAAGTTTCGATTTGTTTGTAGGAGTTTTTTATTACTTCAAACTGATTTTCGGGGTCAAACTTTTTAACGCTTTCCTGAATGTTCATTAATCTTCCTCAAAAATTATTGATTCAAAATCCAAACCGTGTTCTTTTTCAAATTCTTTTAATAATGCTGCAACTTCGTCGTGCGTATCGGCAAGCAACGCTTTTTCGGCAAGCGCTTTAGCGTCCGCATAAGATAAATTTTTAACAATCCTTTTGATGTAAGGGATGGAAATTGCCGACACGCTGAGCGCTTTAAGTCCTAGCCCTACCAATAAAGGCGTTGCTAAAGTATCCGCCGCCAGTTCCCCGCATATCGTTACATCAAGTCCCGATTTTTCGGCATTCTCAACAATGTGATTTATTGTCTGTACCACCGAAGGATGAAACTCCTGATACAGCTCCGCTACAATCTCGTTGGTTCTGTCAACAGCAAGCAAATATTGGATTAAATCATTCGTACCGAGACTGATAAACTTAATATGCTTGGCTAACTTAGGAATTAACACAGCGGCGGCGGGAACTTCAACCATAATCCCAAGCTCAATATTTTCATCAAACGGAATCGAAGCGGCGCGTAAATCTTTCTTGCATTTTTCAAGCAGCGAAATCGTATCGAGCACTTCGTCCATGGCTGTAACCATCGGCAGCATTATTTTCAGATTTCCTTTCGATGAAGCCCTGAGTATAGCTTTCAACTGATCCTCAAACTGAAGTTTGTTATCGAGCAGAAATCTGATTCCGCGCCAACCTAAAAACGGGTTGGATTCCTTCACGTCAATCGGCAGAACTTTATCTCCCCCAACATCAAAAACTCTGATTACAACATTCTTAGGATACATTTTCTCTGCAATTTTCAGGTAATACTCGAACTGCACTTCCTCTGAAGGTAAAAATTCATGTTCGGAAAAAAGCTGTTCTGTTCTAACTAATCCGATTCCTTCCGCATTGTTGGAAATCATAAATTTCAGTTCATCTTCAACGTCGAGATTCCCGAGCACATTAACCGCAACGCCATCGGTTGTGGTTATTTTCTCTTTTGTTATTCGCTTTAAGTCTTCTTCAACTTCATGCAGCTTTTCAATTTTACGCTGATATTTTGCAATAATTGTTTCATCCGGATTTACATAAACCCGTCCGTAAAATCCGTCAACAATCAGCAAGTCGTTATCCACAATCTCAATTGTCGCATCGTGAAGCCCTACAACGGCGGGAATATTAAGGGAGCGGGCAAGTATTGCCGTGTGGGATGTCAGTCCTCCGAAATCGGTTACAAACGCTTCGGCGTGCCGCTTAGCAAATAAAACCGTATCGGATGGAGTTAGAGATTCTGCCACGATAATTCTCTTTTCCGGAACTTTTGATTTCCACTTTTCCCGTCTCAGATTTCTGATAATCCGGTTTTTAATATCTTCAACATCGTTGGCGCGCTCGCGCATATATGCATCGTCGGATTTCATCATCAGCTGCTGATACTTTGAAATCTCATCTTCCACAATGTAAGCCGGAGCCATCTTTTCCTCTCGTATGCGCGTTTCAATAGTTTCAATCAACACGGGATCGTCAAGTATCATAATCTGCGCTTCAAAAATCAAAACTCTGTCCTTACCGAGTTTATCGACAGCCAAATCAAGAATCTTTTGTAATTCCCGTTTTGATTTATCAAGCGCTTCACGAAATTGCTTCACTGCAAGTTCCGCATCTTCAATCTCAAGCTTTACAGCGCGAAAAACTTTTTTATCGAAATAATACGCTCTCCCGATTTTAATTCCCGGAGCCGCCGCAACGCCTTCGAGGATAATATTTTTTCTCTCGTCAAAGCTCATCAAATCCTCTGTTAAAATAATCAACTATTGTTCTTGCCGCTTCCTCTTCATCCTCGCCGTCAAAAGTAAGCGTTAGCGTAGCCCCTTTTTCGGCGGCAAGCGTCATTACTCCGATTATACTTTTACCGTTAATTTTCATTCCATCGCGGTTGATGAAGAAATCGGACTTAAATTTTGACGCCAGTTTTACTATTGTTGCGGCGGGTCTTGTGTGAAGTCCCGCATCGTTTATTATCTTTACTTCCTTTGTAATCATTCTGCCTGCGTTATTTAATTGCTTCTTCCCAAAAGCTCAGATACGAGCCAAAGTAAAATTTCCTTCTCTTCGGAATCCTTCAGTCCCTTCAATGCTTTCACCGCTTTTTGCGAATATTTTTTTATCTCTTTTCTTGCTTCGTCAAAGACATTCAGTTCTTCAAAAATAGCCGAATATTTTTTCACTTCCTTCCTTGGGATTCCGTTATTTTTCACCATCCGCTGAAGCGCTTTATTGTTCTCACCTTTCGCCCTTTCGAGAGCGGTTATCAGAAGAAAAGTTTTTTTCCCTTCCACCAAATCCCCTCCGGGCTTTTTCCCGAACTTATCTTCGCTGCCGAGAATATCGAGCAAATCATCCTGAAGCTGAAACGCCATACCGAGGTTATCCGCATATTTTGAAAGAGCTTTAATCTCTTCCTTTGTTCCGCCGCCGAGCTTAGCCCCGATTTCACAACTTGCCCTTAAAAGAGCCGCTGTTTTTTTATTAATCATAACAAGATAATCATCGACGGCAAATTTCTTCGCCGATTCCAAATCCTTATCCAAACTCTGCCCTTCACAGACTTCAATCATAGCTCTGGTAAAATCCTTAACAACATCAATATCTTCTCCGTCGCAATCCTTAAGGAGATAATCATAAGCAACGGCAATCAGTCCGTCGCCGGCAAGCACGGCGGCGCTTAAATCATACTTTACATGCAAGGTCGGCATGCCTCGGCGTTTGTCGGCGTTATCCATAATGTCGTCATGCACCAGCGTGAAGTTATGAAACAATTCGATTGCAACCGCCGAGTTATAAACATCTTTGAATTTTCCGCCGACGGCGGCTGCTGAAATCTGCACCAAAAACGAACGCAACCGTTTGCCTCCGCTGTTGGCTATGTAAGCCGCGGGCTTGTAGAGGGAATCCGGTTTTAATCTACCAAAAACTTTCTCAATTCGCCTCTCAACTATATCTTTCTGACGATTATAAATTTTTCTGTATTTTACATCGCTTACGGGCATTTTACTCTCATCTCTAAAATTTAAACATTTAAAATAGTGAAAAAATTTTTAAGTTTTGGTGAAGAAAATGGCTTGTGTCGTCCGAAAAAACAAATTAAGATCAAAAAATAAATTGAAGAATGGAGGAAAATAAATAATCCAGAAATATTAAGGTTAGAACCAAAGAGATTTTCTACTGTTTATACAAAATATGCTAAGATTTTATGCTTGATTTTTTGCAACTTCCTTTTTCTCCAGAGTTGCTGATAGCTAAAACATTTACATTAAGGGATAAAATTATTAGTTTAAATAGAAAAATTAATAATAAAAGGAGTGACTTTATAATGAGTACGATTAAAAAAATCTTAAAACCGGCGATACAAAGGTTTTATCAACATAAAGCAAAGACTAAACTATCTGAACTTAGAAATATAAATAGTCAAAATACTAATAAAATTGCAGATTCAATTTATGCTACATTAAAAAACAATCTTAATCATGATGAAAAGAAATGGATTGATAAAATTGAGCAGAAACGAAAATCATTAAATGTTTCTAAAGATCCTGTTTTAATTAGTGATTTTGGTGCGGGAGACGCTAATGATACCCGTACAAATAATGAGATGAACTCAGGTGTTTTAATCAAAAAGACTATTGGAGAAGTTTGCCAAACTGCGAGCAAACCTTATTTTTGGTCGCTACTATTATTTAAATTAATACGAGAATTTAAGCCTGAGATAAGTATTGAGTTAGGAACTTGTTTAGGAATATCAGGAGCATATCAAGCTGCTGCAATGACGTTAAACGGGAAAGGAAAACTTGTTTCGTTAGAAGGCGCCGAATCATTAGCAACTTTATCCGTTGAACATTTTCGTCAACTTGGTTTAGATAATACATCAGTTGTTCAAGGGAAATTTCAAGATATATTAACCAGTGTTCTTGAAAAAAATCATCCCGTTGATTTTGCATTTATTGACGGACATCATGACGAACAGGCAACAATATCTTATTTTGAACAGTTTATACCTTATCTATCTGACAAATCTATCATTGTTTTTGATGATATTTCTTGGTCAAACGGAATGAGGCAAGCTTGGGAAAAAATCGAAAACAACAAAAATGTTAAAATAGCATTGGATTTAAGAGCAATTGGAATTTGTATGTTCGATAAAGATTTAAAGAATAAACATAAATTTAGAATAACTATGTATTGAAAATATTTCAAGAATGATATTGTTGGGGTCTAGAAAAAAAGTGGGGAATTATGTCGCTTAATTTATCTCTCTTTTTTCAATTCTCTAATGATCTAATAAAGTTATCAAAAAATTTAATCAAATGCTGATTTCATGGAGGTTGAGATTAAGTGCATATTGCGTAGCAAAAGTAAAAAAAAACGAAATCAACACTACTCAGGACAAGTCAGTTCGACACATTCTATAAAAGAGAAGCAACTCCGTAGGAGTTTTATCTTTGTAAAAAATAGAGCGCGCCATTATCTTTTAGCTCCGTAGAAGCGACACTTCAATGCATACGCGCTAATCAGTATATATTTTGTATCGCTCCTACGGAGCTTTTGATTGGAGATTAATTGTTTATTACAGAGGTTTTGCTCCTACGGAGCAAGTGCAAAATCAATTTGTCTATGTAATTACCGGAAGGCTTTGCATAACCTAACATGGACAAGCCGGAAACAAAAAGGGAAAAGTTAAACAAAAGAAATAATCTCTGAAATCCTTATCAACAAGGGACTTTAGAGTATCCGGAAAAATATTCCGTTAAAGAACAAAATTTCACTAATAATGGACTAACTATGTGGAAGATAATACTGCAAGCTCGAATTTGATTAAATAGAATAGTGTGTTTACGTTAATTCAACTGCTTCGCAGTTGGTATTTCTCCTTTCTTTCATTAACCCCGAATTTAATTCGGGGCTATTGGGAATTCAACTGCTTCGCAGTTAGCTTGATCAAATCTTGATTTTCATTCTTCGATTTTATTCGAAATTTGGCGGCTATTGAATTGAATTGCTTTTCGGTTAGTTTATCTAAATGAGACCTTTGCACAACCTAAATTTGTCATATTGAGTTCGCCAAGGCGAAGGTGGAAACCGTCCGAAATATCTCTAAATTCGATATAATTACCGGTTTTGAGATTCTTCATTTCGCTCCGCTCCATTCAGAATGACATTTTACGGGGTTATGCAAAGCCTTCTAAATATAAGTTTTTCCGGTGACATTTTTTCAAACTGAGAGATTCAAAAGTTAGACATTTCCCCTCAAAAGCGCAAAGCGCTTAAATTTAGAATAACTATGGGTGAAACCCATAGAGGGGACATATCCCCAAATCACAAGAACTGCGAACGCAGTTCAATTTAATATTCTAACAAATATAAGAAAGCTTTACAAACCTAACATGGACATGCCGGAAACAACATGAGAAAAATTATTAAAAAATAATCTCTAAAAACCCTACAAATAAAGAACTTTAGAATTTCTGGAAAAATATTCTCCTATAAAAAACACGAATTGTACTGATATGGCAATAATACAATGCGTTTCACATTTCCCGTCTCACGTCTTACGTCCTGCAAATTTTTCCTTCCCCCTGTTCCCTCTAAATTTATTATTTTTCACACCAATATTTAAGGAAGAAAGATGAAGAAACCCAAACTCTCTTTTTGGCAAATTTGGAATATGAGCTTCGGCTTTTTTGGAATACAATTCGGCTTTGCACTGCAGAATGCAAATGTCAGCAGAATCTTTGAAACGCTCGGCGCTAACATTGATCAAATCCCGCTCCTCTGGATTGCCGCTCCCGTAACCGGTTTAATTGTTCAGCCGATAATAGGGCACATGAGCGACAACACTTGGGGACGCCTCGGGCGCCGCCGCCCTTATTTTTTAACCGGAGCAATTCTTGCCTCGGCTGCGCTGTTTGTTATGCCTAACTCCGCAGCTTTGTGGATTGCCGCCGGAATGCTCTGGATTATGGATGCGTCCATAAATATCTCAATGGAGCCGTTCCGCGCTTTCGTCGGCGATCTTCTCCCCTCCGAACAGCGGACGGTAGGGTTTTCAATGCAGAGTTTCTTTATCGGTACGGGAGCGGTAATCGCTTCAGCGCTTCCTTGGGTTATGACAAATATTCTCGGCATTTCCAACACAGCGCCCGAAGGCGTAATTCCCGATTCCGTAAAATTTTCCTTCTACATCGGCGGAGCAATATTCCTACTTTCAGTCCTCTGGACTGTCTTTACAACCAAGGAATATTCTCCGGAGGAACTTGCAAAATACAACGAAGAAAATCTTAAAGAAACAAAAGATAGTAAAGTTGACATCGAGCATAAATTTTTCTTTAAGAACGGAGCAATCTGGCTCTTAACCGGTTTGGCGCTCTTCTTAATCTTCGATGAATTCATCTATATGGATTACGGTCTCGCGGTTTTCTTCCTCGGAATTGCTTCATTCGGGCTGCTGCAGATTATTGACGGATATTTGGTCCGAAGAAAAGAGACAGGAAACGGTTTTGTAGTGGTAATGAATGACTTATTCAAAATGCCGAAAACAATGAAGCAGCTTGCCGTAGTTCAGTTCTTTTCGTGGTTCGCTCTTTTTGCAATGTGGATTTACACAACTCCGGCGGTAACGCATCACATTTACGGAACTACCGACACCGCTTCCGCCTTGTACAATAAGGGCGCGGACTGGGTAGGCGTTCTTATGGCTGTGTATAACGGTTTTGCAGCGATTATGGCTTTCGTTATTATGTGGGCGGCGCGAAAAATCGGCCGAAAGACTGTTCATGCCCTCAGTCTGATTGCAGGCGGATTAGGTTTATTGTCTTTCTTCTTTATTACAAATCCAGACTTGTTAATAATCTCCGAACTCGGCATCGGATTGGCGTGGGCGTCAATACTGGCAATGCCTTACGCAATTTTAACCGGCGCGCTGCCTCAAAAAAAACTTGGAGTTTACATGGGGATTTTCAACTTCTTCATAGTTATTCCGCAAATTACCGCAGCCGCTATTTTAGGTTTTTTTGTTCGGGATTTATTCGGAGGGAATGCAATTTACGCTTTGCTTCTTGGTGGCGCTTCATTCTTCGCAGCCGCTTTCCTTATGAAGTTTGTTGACGATGAAAAGTAAAGGGCAGTAATGAGTTATGAGTTATGAGTTATGAGTAATGAGTTATGCGTGATGAGATTCCTCGTTTCTTTCCCTTATTTACATCTGACTAATTTGACTCTGCCTTGAAGGAGAACACACCCTCAAGGCAGTTTGTAAAATTTATCAATTACTTTCTGTATGTTACAAATGCGTTTGCCTGAACCGAAGGCATAATAATCATTTCATTAATATTTGCATGCGCGGGACGCGTAGCGCAAAAGATAACTGCATCGGCAATATCCTCGCCTGTTAACGGCTCCAATCCGTTGTAAACACTTTTCGCTTTCTCTTCATCTCCGTAAAAACGAACAATGCTGAATTCCGTTTCAACCATTCCCGGGTCAACCGTGGACACCCGCACTCCCTTGTCTATTAAGTCAATTCTCATTGATTCCGTAATTGCTTTTACCGAATGCTTTGTGGCGCAGTAAACTGCCCCGCCGCCATAAGCTTCGTGGCCGGCAATCGAGCCGATGTTAATTACATGTCCGCTGCCTCTTGCAACCATTTTAGGTACCGCAAATCTCGTAACATTTAGCAAACCTTTGATATTAGTATCTATCATTTCATCCCAACCCTCGGGGTCGTCTTCGTAAATTTTATTTAATCCTCTTCCCAATCCCGCATTGTTTACAAGAATATCAATTATCGAGAATTCCCCGGGCAAGTTTTCAACTGTTTTCTTAACTTCCTCTCTCTTAGTAACATCCAGTTGTACCGAGTGAACTTTCACTCCGAATTTTTCGGTAATATTCTTGCTGATTGCCTCAAGTCTTTCAATTCTTCTTGCTGAAATAATTAGATTTGCTCCTTCGGCGGCAAAGGCATACGCTGTTGATTTGCCAATACCGGACGAAGCTCCCGTAATAAAAACTGTTTTTCCTTTTAATTCTGTTTTCATCTCAAACTCCGTTTCTGATTTTCGGTTAAATAAAACTTTTCAAAACAAATTTGTTATTTGACTCGCAAAATAATCAAAAAAACAAAAACCGGTAATAGGGCATAAAAAAAGCCGCACATTCGGTGCAGCTTTAATTTGAAGGAGTAGATTCTTCGACCAACCTTACATCCTTAATTTTCTATCATTTTAATTTCACTAATATTTATTTTAAAACGCTCCATTAAACTATTAAGAGAATCTGTTGAAGAATAAAGCAGTTCAGCATTACGATTAATCATAGACGTGCCTTCCGCGTTTTCTTCGGCAACCGCGCTTATTGCTTCAATGTTTCTGCTTATTTCCTCGCTTGTTTTCGATTCCTGTTCAAGCGCGGCTGCAAATTGCTCTATCAAAGCGGTTATTTCATTGCTGTTTCCAATTATTTGTTTCAGCATCTCGCCCGCTTCCTGAGCCATCTCTTTATCTTTTTCTACTACTTCCGTGCTCTGGTTAATTGCTTTTATTGCATCTTCCGTTCTTACTTGGATTTCACTGATCATCGTCTCAATTTCTTTTGTAGCGTTCTGAGTCCTTTCCGCCAGTTTTCTTACTTCATCGGCAACAACCGCAAAACCGCGTCCCTGTTCTCCCGCGCGCGCAGCTTCTATTGCAGCGTTAAGCGCCAGCAGATTTGTTTGGTCCGCAATGTCGTTAATCACTTTTATCACTTCGCCGATATGTTCGCTGCTTTGTCCCAATTCCTGCATCGTGTTGGAAGTGTCAACAACAATATCCGCAACTTCATTTATTCCTTCCACCGTTTTCAGAACCGTCTCTCCCCCTTGTTCGGCAATAACGCCGGCGTCTCGGGAACGCTCGCCTATTTTTACAACATTATTCGAGTTTTCAATAATCGTTCTTGTCATCTCTTCTACCGCGCTTGCAACTTCAGATGATTGGATGTTCTGATCGTTAGCGCCTACAGCTAATTTTTCGGTGGCGGTTGAAATTTCTTCCGCAGCGCCTATCAGCTCTTTTATGCTCAACTTCACTTGTCCGAGCGCTTTTTCCATCGACTTTGCCAAAAGGTTTACATCGCTCTTTATCCTTCCGTAATCTCCTTTATATTCTCCTTTCATCCGAACCGTAAAATCTCCCTGCGCCATTTTATTCAGCGTTTCACCGGCTTCGTTAATCGGTTCGGAAATTTTATCAAGTAAAGTATTGATTGCATGCGGAATATTTTTCCAATCTCCGTTAAAATTACTTTCATCTATTCGGAATGATAAATCTCCTTCTTCCTCATTTTTAGCGGCAAGCTCGTCAACATACTCTTTCAATTCCCTTATTATCGCAACTTGCTTATTAAAAGCGTGAGCAAATTCGTCATATTCCGAAACCGGGGTAACATCAACAAATTTGCCGCTTGCGATTTTCACCGCCGCGTTAATTTTATCAGTCTGGGAATCTCTTAACTTACGCATCATATCGGCTAATTGCCCGATTTCATCTTTCTGATTTATTTGAAGGTGAGAATCATATTTCCCTAACGAGTACTCCTCAATAATCTTCTTAAGTCTTATTATCGGCTTGGTGATCGAAGGTCCTAAAACGAACACTGCGAATAAGAAGACCAAAGTTCCTAATACCATTCCGATTATTAAAAGTAAACTCGCATTGGAAATAGCATCGTTTGAATTGCTTTTCAGGGTTATGGCATTTTCTCTTAATTTATCTTGAAAAGATTTAAGATTGTTTTGAAGCGCCGTGGCGTCTTTTGCTCCTTCCGATGTGGCAATATCTGCAGCCATATCGAACAACTGCATTGAAGCGGCGCTAATTATTCCGTCGGTTACATTTGCGTTATAATTATCCCATACGCTTTTTATTCTTTTTATGTAATCGGAAAATTCAGTCCCTTCATATTGCTTTTGCAAGGAACCTAAGTTCTCGTCAAGTTCCTTTTTTAAAATGCCTACCCTCTTAATTCCTTCATCGAAAACGGATGAAAATTTTGGATTGGAAAGTTTAAGCATCCACATTTGAATTTCATCGAGTTTTTGAGTAACTGAAGCGATTTCCTGACTCGGCTTAACAAAATTGGTAAATATATCTTGGTTAACTTTTTTCAGAAGATGAAACTGGCTTAAATCATTCACAGCCATAAGCGTAGATATTATTGCGATAATTAAAAAGCCGAATTGTATCTTTCTAATTATCTTAAGGTCTCTGTAGAACTGCAATAGTTTTTTCATAGAACTTTCTCCGTAAGTAAGAACAAGGACATTCGTTTATTTCAATCTAAATATAATAGGCAAAGCGACTTTAACTTTAACGTTTTTACCTTTTATTTGTCCCGGCGTAAATTTAGTTGATTTAACCGCCGCAACTGCAGCCTCGTCGCAGCCCGCCCCAATTCCTTTTAATACTTTAACGTCGTCAACTCCGCCGTTCTCGTTTACCAGCGCCATTACATAAACTTTACCCTCAACTCTGGATTTTATGGCAATATCAGGGTAATGGACTTTCTTGTATAGCGCCGCCAAACCTCCGATAGGAGCAGGCATTTTTTCGGCAGTTGCGTGATACTGCCCTCCATCATTGGAAAAACTAACATTCGCAGCATTCAGTCCGTTGAACGCAACAAAAAGAAAAGCAACAATCAATATCTTTTTCATTTTCAATCCCTTTGAATTTCTTTTTACAATCTATAATCGTAAGTAAAATATAAAAGTTTAAAATTTTTCTAAAAAATCCGGAACCTTTTTCCGAAAGCTATTTTTAAATGATTTTGAATTTAGATGTTTGCGTTAAACTAAATGAATCGGAGTATTTAATGGGTATTGTAGTTGAAAACCTGACAAAAACCTACGGAACGCAAAAAGCTGTCGATAACATCTCTTTCCAAGTCGAAACCGGCGAAATTCTCGGATTTCTCGGACCTAACGGAGCCGGAAAAACAACCACAATGAAAATAATCACCACATTTATGGCTCCGAGCGCGGGAGACGTAAAAGTAAGCGGAATTTCGATTTTCGACGATCAGGAAACGATTAAGAAAAAAATAGGCTATCTGCCCGAAAGTAATCCCCTTTATCAGGATATGCCCGTGCTTGAATATCTGGAGTTTGCTGCGCTAATTCAGCAGGTTCCCAAAGAAAAAGTTAACGGCAGAATTGCAGAAATGGTTCATCTGACCGGATTAAATTCCGAGAAACACAAAAAAATAGGCGAACTTTCCAAAGGTTTTAAACAGCGCGTCGGACTCGCTCAGGCGCTTATTCACGATCCGGAAATATTAATTCTGGACGAACCTACAACGGGACTGGATCCAAATCAAATTGTAGAAATAAGAAATTTGATTAAAGAAATCGGTCGCGAAAAAACAATCATTTTAAGCACGCACATTTTGCCGGAAGTAGAAGAGACTTGCGATAGAATTCTTATTTTGAATAACGGCAAAATCGTTGCAAACGGAACGTCCCAGACGCTGCGGCAAAGAGCTTCCGGTAATCAGAGCATCCGGTTACAGATTCTTGACGCCGAACCGGACGTTGTTTTACCGGGGCTGCAAAATATCGACGGCGTTTTATCAGTTGATTTTATTGCCGACGAGCCGAATACCTTCATGCTTTTATGCGATGAAGAGAACGAAAAAATACGTCGCGAAATTTTCGGAATGTGCGTAAGCAACAACTGGTTTTTATCGGAAATGACCCCGATAGAGACAAAATTAGAAGATATTTTCCGTGAACTAACAATGAACTAAAGCCATGAGTACTTATTTAATTATTGCAAAAAGAGAAGTTGCTTCATTTTTTGATTCCCTTACGGCATATGTTTTAATTACTGTTTTTCTGGGATTAAGCGGATTTTTCACTTGGCTGTACGGCTCCGATATATTCTTTGTCGGACAAGCCTCCCTTCAATCCTTTTTCTCCGTTGCATATTGGTCCCTCTTCTTCTTTATTCCCGCGCTCACAATGCGCTCTATCGCCGAAGAAAAAAAGAGCGGAACAATCGAAATGCTTCTCAGTAAGCCCGTAAGCGATTACCAACTTGTAATGGGAAAATTCATCGCCGATTTCGAACTTATATTAATCGCGCTTTTACTTACGCTTCCCTACTACATCACCGTTTCATTTCTTGGGCCCGTTGATCACGGCGCCGTAATTTGCGGATATTTGGGAATGCTATTGATGAGCGCGGCTCTAATCGGAATCGGGATTTTTTCCAGCAGTTTGACAAACAATCAGATAGTCGCATTCCTTCTTTCACTTTTTATCGGATTGTTTTTCATTATTATTTTCGACGTTCTAGCCGGAGATTCCACCGGCGCGTTTGCACAGCTGTTCAGTTATCTCAGCATTTCAACTCACTACGAATCAATGTCGCGCGGGGTTATCGATTCCCGTGATATTATTTACTTCTTGTCCCTTGCGGGATTATCTGTTTTTTCAGCAACAATGGTTTTATCGAAAAGAAAAATAGTGGAATAAAATGTACACGAAAAAAAGTTTTTATACGATAATCGCTTTATTTATCGGAGTTGTAATCGTACTTAATTTTCTCAGTGAAAAGCTTTATACTCGTCTCGACTTTACCGCGGACGCCAGATACAGCTTAAGCAAAGCTACAAAAAACATTTTAGACGATCTTTCGGCTCCGGTAACAATTACGGCATATTTTTCGGAAAATCTTCCTCCCGACGTTGAAAAAACGCGTGAAGATTTAAGAGATATGCTTATTGAATATTCCAATTATTCCGGCGGAATGGTAGTTTATGATTTTGTTGACCCGAATAAGGATTCGAAAATTGAGATGAAAGCGCAGCAAGCCGGAGTGCGCCCCGTAATGATTAACGTGCGGGAAAAAGACCAGATGAAACAGCAGAAAGCGTATCTCGGCGTTGTGCTGCAATATGAAGATAAAAGCGATGTCATTCCGCTTGTCCGTCCCGATTCACCTTTGGAATATCTGCTTTCATCTTCAATCAAAAAAATTGCGACTACCGACAAACCGACCGTCGCGTTTCTTCAGGGGAACGGCGAGCCGGGCTTGGACGAAATGCTTCAGCTTAAGGAAGCCCTTTCGGTTACTCACGATATGAAAGAAATTACATTTACAGATACTTCCGGCGTTCCGGAAGATATTTCGACTCTCGCAATTATCGCTCCGGCTGACAGCATTAAACCTGAGTATCTGAAATATCTTGATGATTTTATTAAACGGGGAGGAACAATTCTCTTCGGGCTAAACCGCGTAAAAGGAATTCTAACCGAAGCAAGAGGCGTTGCGGTAAACACCGGATTTAACGGCTGGCTTAACAAATTGGGAATCGATGTTAAACAGAACTTTGTAATTGACGAACAGTGCAGCAATATTATGGTTACTCAACAGCAGGGAATGTACAGAATCAACACTCCGGTACAATTCCCTTATCTGCCGGTAGTTACAAACTTTGCTAAAAATAATCCGATTACTACGGGACTTGAATCGGTGATGTTTCCGTTTGTCAGCTCTATCGATTATTCCAAAATAGACACAACCCTTAAAGTTACTCCGCTCCTTTTCAGTTCGCAACATTCGGGAAGCGAAACTCCGCCCCTTTATTTTAACGTTACGCGAAAATGGAAACGCTCCGATTTTACAATTCCGCATCAGACTTTGGGCATTTCCGTAACAGGCAAAATTATGGGCAACTCCAAAGCCAAACTTGTTGTTTTCGGAGACGGAGATTTTGTAGTTAACGGAAGCGGCAAACAAATGCAGAAACTTCAGCCCGACAACATCAATCTTATGGTTAACGCAATTGACTGGCTTTCGGACAACACGGGACTGAACGCGCTTCGTACAAAGGCTATTACTTCCCGCCCGATCGATAAAAACATATCGGAGAGCACAAAAACCATTATCAAGTATGTCAACTTCTTACTTCCTATTATTCTGCTGATACTTTACGGCATTTTCAGATTAGAAACTAAAAAGAAATTAAGAAAAAAATTAGCGGCTATGGATTATGAAGAATAATAAATTATTAAAATATCTCGGCATTACATTTGGAGTTCTTCTCCTGATATGGATACTGACAATCTTATTCGGCGCCGGAAAAGCCGACAGAAACTTAAAAACAAAATTGTTCGATGTCGATACTTCATCGGTATCGCAAATAGTTATCACACCTAAACAACGAGGTCAAAATTCCACCGACACCAAACTCCAAAAAGAGAACGGGAAATGGTTTGTCTATATCGGCAAAGAGAAAAAAGTTTCCGTTCCAAAAGATAAAATTAACGGATTATTGAAAACTATCGAGGATATTAAAATTGTAAGACTTGCCTCCAAGAAACCTGATAAATGGATTAAGTTTCAAGTCGATTCAACTTCAACTCGCGTGAAAGTTTTTGACGGCTCCGATTTAGTCGCCGATTTCAGAGTCGGCAGATTAAACTTTAAAGGACGGAATCAGATTTTCACCTACGTGCGAAACAATGACGAAAACGAGACTTACGTTACGGAAGGTTTTCTCGGAGCCGCTTTAAACAGAACTCCAAACTCCTTTAGGAATAACTCTCTCCTTAAATCGGATTACAAAGATTGGGATAGGCTTTCATTTATCTACCCGGCGGATTCCTCATTTACAATTACTGCGAAAAACAATAATTGGTTTGTTAATAATGTAAAATTAGATTCAACCGAAACCGCTAAATACCTTAGATCTATTCAGAACTTGAGCAGCAGTAACTTTATTAACGAATTTCCCGATTCGCTTTCAAAGACTCCCGTTATGTCTTTAACGATAACCGAAAAATCGGGTAAAACTCACACGATAAAATGTTACGGAAACGAAAAACTTTGGGTTTTGGAATCCTCGGATAACAGTGAGGCATATTTCAACGGCAATAAAAACAAGCTCCGCGAAAGAATCTTCAAGTCAAAGAACGCCTTTCGGCATCATAAGAAACAAATTAAATCCAAAAGAAAAAGAAGAAAGTAAGATTAACATTACCAAACCTTCAAGATTTTAGAAATATAGACATTACCAAACCTCAGAGGTTTTCAAAACCTCTGAGGTTGATATTAATTACTTTCCGAGCAATAGCAAAGCTTCTTCAAAAACAGAGATATATCCCTCGCAGTCTCGCAAATAATTAGCGTTATTCCTGATGCTTAACGTTGCTGCCGCCTTGGCGGATAAAATATAACAATATTGGATTTCGTAAAAATTTCAATCAGTAAATCACAAAAGTTTCACTAATTTTAGTAAATTAATATTTGAGAGAAAATGAGAACGATTATATTACTTATTCTGCTTTCGGTTTCCGCAATTTATTCACAGAATGTAAACGATATCGACACCGTATTTTATAACGGAAAAATTAAATTGGCGGGAACGCTATCAATTCCTGATAATGTACAAAATCCTCCTTGTGTTATTCTGCTTACCGGAAGCGGGAGTCAGACAAGGGACGAAAATATTTACGGATTTAAGATTTTTAAGATAATCGCTGATTCTCTTTCCCGCAGCGGCATTGC
>WGCV01000042.1 GCA_015493615.1 Melioribacteraceae bacterium | reverse complement strand
ATAACAGTATGAAATAATTTTATTAGAAAGAACTTAAAAGGTTATATGGTGAAATATTTTATGTGATAATTGTAATTATATATTGCTGTGGGTGGACAATTTTCTCACCTTACTTGATTTTTAACATAACAATGACAAATTTCGGGGTTATGCAAAGCCTTCTAATATGCGCACTTTTTACAAAGGTAACACTCCTACGGAGTTGCTTTTCGTTTATAAAGGACTTTATTTAATATCACTTTAATAAAATCATTTTTGATTTTGAAAGAATTTTAGATAGTAAAAATTATTATATGCGGAGAATAATTAGTATATTTACCGCATATAATGCGAAGAAAAAATGGATGGAGCAAGATACATATACCGACAGAATAATTGGCCGAATTTCAATTGGAAAATTGATGAATTATCAGATTTGTTGGCGCTTGTCAGAAATAAACAGGGAAGGTTGCTTGGGAAGATGGAAGCGTTAGGCTTTCAATTACAGAATGAAGCTGTTCTTGAAACATTTAGCGCCGATATTTTAAAAACGAATGAGATTGAAGGAATTTATTTTAATAAAGAAGAAGTTCGCTCATCTGTCGCGCGAAGATTAGGCCTTGACATTGCCGGATTGTCTTCTGTAAATAGAGATATTGAAGGCATTGTCGATATGATGTTTGACGCTACAATTAATTTTGATAACCCCCTTACGAAAGAAAGATTATTTGCATGGCATTTCTCTCTGTTCCCATTGGGACGAAGCGGGATGTTTAAAATTGTCGCTGGGAACTGGAGAGACGATTCATCCGGACCAATGCAGGTCGTATCGGGAGCAATGGGAAAAGAAAAAATTCATTTTCAGGCTCCCCCTGCCAGCGTAATCGAAAAAGAGATGTCCGTTTTCTTGAATTGGTTCAATAATAAAAATGATATTGATTTGGTTTTAAAAGCAGGTATTGCTCACTTGTGGTTTGTTACTCTGCATCCCTTTGAAGATGGAAACGGACGAATTGCAAGAGCTATTACGGATATGCTGTTAGCGCGTTCGGACGCGGTTCCTCAAAGATTTTACAGTATGTCGTCTCAAATCCACACGGTAAGAAAAGAATATTACGAGATACTTGAAAAAACTCAAAAGGGGAAACTCGATATAACGGAATGGATTAAGTGGTTTTTAAATACTTTATTAAAAGCGATTATTAACTCCGAAAACACACTTTCGTTAGTAATAAAAAAACATAGATTTTGGACTAATTATGGAGCTCTAATTAAAAATGAAAGGCAGAAAAAGATTTTGAACAAGCTCCTTGATGGATTTGTTGGGAATTTAACATCCTCCAAGTGGGCAAAAATAACAAAATGCTCTCAGGATACCGCTTTACGCGATATTCAAGATTTAATTGAAAAGGGGATTCTTATAAAATCCGATTCCGGCGGAAGAAGTACAAAATACAGTATTAGAAAATAAATCTTTATTTTTTGTGTGGAAATTTTGAACAAGTAAGAGATAAAAAGTTAGTATGTGCTATTCTTGTCCAAAAGGGGTTGGGCATGATTGACGGTTTGTAGAGAAAGTCAACAACAACTTAAACAAAAAATTATACTATAAAATTTGAATGACTCCTAAAGCAATTCTAAAAAATACTTTTGGCTACGATGAATTCCGGCCTTTGCAGGAAGATATAATCAATAGCATTCTAAAGAAAAACGATACGCTTGTAATAATGCCTACCGGCGGCGGAAAATCTCTTTGTTTTCAAATACCGGCGTTAATTTTTGAAGGATTAACAATTGTTATTTCCCCTTTGATTTCTTTGATGAAAGATCAGGTTCAGCAACTTGCCGAGATCGGTATCCCCGCTGTTTTTCTGAACAGTTCCCTTTCCGCGGAAGATTATAGAACTAACGAAGAATTAATTAGAAATAAAAAGGTAAAATTACTATACGTCGCGCCCGAAACGCTTTCAATGGAGAAAACTTTAACTCTGCTATCTGTCGTAAAAGTTGATTGTATTACGGTCGATGAAGCTCACTGTATTTCAGAATGGGGACACGATTTTAGACCGGAGTACCGTCAAATTGCAGAGATTAGCTTAAAATTTAAGGATGCGGTGATTGCCGCATTTACTGCGACTGCTACGCCGCAAGTTCAAGATGATATAATAAAAAATCTTAGTCTTAAAAAACCTAAAAAGTTTGTCGGTAGTTTCAACCGTACAAATTTATATCTGCAAGTTATCCTTAAAAGGGATCCGCTTTCACAAACAATTAATTTTTTGGAAAAGTATCCGAAGCAATCCGGAATAATTTATTGTTTTTCGCGTAAGCAAGTTGATGAGCTTTACGAAGAACTTCAACACAGAAAATACTCGGTTCGTCCTTACCACGCCGGACTTTCAGACGCTCAAAGGAAAAAACATCAAGAAGAATTTATCAAAGACGATGTGCAGATAATAGTAGCAACCATTGCTTTCGGAATGGGAATTAACAAGCCGAATGTCAGATTTGTTATCCATTACGATCTGCCCAAAAATATAGAATCATATTATCAGGAAATCGGACGCGCAGGCAGGGACGGTTTAAGAGCGCATTGTTTGCTTCTTTTGGGATACGGAGATATTAGCAAGATCAATTACTTTATCGACCAAAAAGAGGATAAAGAAAGACGAATAGCCAAAATGCAACTTGACGCTTTAATAAGTTATGCGGAATCCTATAATTGTCGGCGAATTCCTTTGCTAAATTATTTCGGCGAAAAGTATGAAAGTGAAAAATGCGGAATGTGCGATAACTGCGAGAAAGAGGAAGAGAACCTTGTTGACGTAACGATTGAAGCGCAAAAATTTCTATCGTGCGTAATACGAACAGGGGAGATTTACGGAGCAATGCATATTGTTGACGTTCTGCGCGGTTCAAAATCTCAGAAGGTAATCAATAAAAATCATCACAAGCTCTCAACTTATGGAATCGGAGAAAATTTAAGCAAAGAGCAATGGTTAAGTTTGTCCCGGCAGTTTTTACAAAAAACTATAATTCAAAAAGATTATGAATTCGGAAGTTTGAAAACTACCGCGCTCGGTATGGAAGTTCTGAAAGGAGAATTGAAAGTTAAAGGTATTTTAGAGGTTGAAGAAGTAAAATATAAAGTTCAAAAAGAAAGTTCGTTGGATTACGACAAAAAATTGTTCGCGCTGTTACGAGCAAAGCGTAAAGAAATTGCGGATAAAACCGGAGCGCCTCCTTATGTTATTTTTCCCGATAAAACACTTATTGAAATGGCTACTTACTTTCCGAAAACCCCAAGTCTTTTGAGAGAAATTCACGGCGTAGGGGAACAGAAATCAAAGAAATACGGACAAATATTCCTTACGCTGATTAATGAGTATTGTCAAACTAATAACATAGCGGGAAATATAGAATCCAAACATAGAAAGAGAAGGAAAACGACAATAAAAAAAGCAATGTTTATTCAGGTTGGCGAAGCTTACAAAAAGAGTAATTCCTTTGATGAATTACTAAACAGGTTTGATGTAAAGCGTAATACTTTAATAAGTCATTTAACAAGATATGTAAGCGAAGGGAATAAAATCAACACGGATATTCTAATGGATTTGATTCAAATAGATGAGGAAACACAAAAAAATATTTTTACGGTTTTTGATAGATTGGGAACAAACTATGTCAGACCTGTCTTTGATGAACTGAATGAAACTGTTTCTTATGATGATTTAAGAGTTCTGAAAATATGCTATATTAATGAGCAATTATAGTATTCTTAATTGTTTCTTTGTTTTCTAGGTCGAGACATAATTAAAACAAATTGGTTTTCGCAATTCTAGATTAACCTTTGAGGTTATCTGATTTTTTTAGAATTTGGCTATTTATAAAACATTAAACGAATTTTCAATAATTGCTGAATATTAAAAACCTCTAAGGTTTTTTCGAAAACAATTATGAGTTTGGTGTAATTCAAACAAAAAAAGAGTAGAGTCCGCCAAGCCGGAGTGAAAAGTAATCGGCAACGGCGGAGTTTTCAAAAATGTAAAATTAAGGTATTCGTGCATTCGTGGCAGAAAAATAGAATTGCTCCGTTTGATTTAATGCGTGCGCTGGCTGTGTTCCTTATGATTGAAGGGCATACGGTTCACGTATTTCTTGATTCGGCGCTGCGCAATCCGGAGAACTCCTATTTTTCCCTCTGGGTATTTGTAAGAGGTTTTACGGCGCCGCTTTTTATGTTTACCGCCGGAGTGGTTTACGTCTATTTACTTCTCGGGAAAAACAGAAATTATCGAATAAGGAAGGGATTCAAACGGGGACTCGGCTTGCTGGCGCTCGGCTATCTTCTTCGTTTTCCTTCGTTTGATATTTACAGGCTATTTCACGCTACCGAGTCTCAGCTTAAAACATTCTCATCCGTGGATGCGCTTCATATAATCGGGTTGGGGCTGATTTTTTTGAATTTGCTTTTTCTTTCCGCCGAGAAAATTAAAATCAACTACGGAATTTTACTTTTATTCTTTTCCATAATCTCGGTCGGATTGTCATTTATAATCAATGACAGCATGGGAATAACAGAGCTTCCGCTCTTTCTCGGAGCGTACTTTACGAAAAGCTCGGGGACAATATTTACTCTTTTCCCTTGGACGGGCTACATCCTTTTAGGCGGGAGCGCCGGATATTTGCTCCGGAGAAAAGTCTTTTCCCCTAAGGAGTTTGTTTACATACTCTCGGCGACATTTCTTATTTTTGTTATCGGATTAATTTTTACTAATTCGGTTGAAAACAGTGTCGTAAAAAGTTTGATTGTTTTTCTTGTCAGAAGTTCTGTGGTAATCGGACTTCTCGCAGCTCTTTTTTTGATATTCAGGGAAACCGGGAAATTACCGGAAAGTATTAGTGCAGCGGGACGAAATTCATTATTGATTTATGTCGTTCATCTCGTTATATTATACGGTTCTCCGATCTCGCTCGGTTTTTATCAGGTAATACCGGAAAGGTTTTCCTTGATTTCGACACTGTTTGCAGTTCTGGCGATGGAGCTGCTGATGATTAAACTCGCGCTTTATCGAGAAAGAAAAAATATAAATTTATTAGGAATAAAATCTTTTTATGGAAAGATCGTTAAATACAAATCCGAACTTGAGCTCTGAAGAAGCTCAGTTTGAACAAACTATCCGTCCGGTAAGTTTCGAGCAGTTTTTCGGTCAGGATAAAATTGTTAATAACTTGCGAGTTTTTATTTCCGCCGCAAGAAAAAGAGGCGAAGGACTTGACCACGTTCTTCTTACAGGTCCTCCCGGATTGGGGAAAACCACTCTCGCCAATATTATCGCTAATGAAATGGACGTTCCGATAAAATCATCGTCGGGTCCTGTTCTGGAAAAACCCGGAGACTTAGCCGGAATCTTAACCAACCTCGAAGAAAAGTCCGTACTTTTTATTGATGAAATTCACCGGTTAAGTCCGGTGGTTGAGGAATATTTATATTCTGCGATGGAAGATTTTACGCTTGATATTATGATTGACACCGGACCAAGCGCGAGAACAGTGCAGATTAAGCTTCCTCCGTTTACGCTTGTCGGAGCAACTACTCGTGCCGGTTTGCTTACGGCTCCGTTGCGCGACCGTTTCGGGATAAAGTCGAGACTAGCTTATTACAACAGCGAACTTCTTTCGATGATTGTAAAGCGTTCGGCGGGAATTCTCGGTGTGAAGATTGACGAGCTTGCCGCGCTTGAAATTGCCAAACGTTCGCGCGGAACTCCGAGAATCGCAAACAGAATTTTAAGGCGGACAAGAGATTTTGCGGATTTTCAATCTCTTGAAAAAATAGATTTGGAGATTGCGCAAACGGCTCTTGAAGCTTTGGAAGTTGACACTGACGGACTGGACGAAATGGATAAAGATATTCTTCTTTCGATTATTGACAAGTTCGGCGGAGGTCCTGTGGGTTTGAATACAATCGCAGTTTCAGTTAACGAAGATGCTGGAACGATTGAAGAAGTTTACGAACCGTTTTTGATTCAGCAGGGATTCTTGCAGAGAACTCCGCGCGGAAGAGAAGCGACGGAATTGGCGTACAGACGGTTTAATCGCACAAAGAAAAGAAGCTTGAATAATGAGAAAGGACTTTTTGACGAATGATTGAAGTGAAAAACATTAAGATAGGAAACGGCAATCCTTTTGTTCTGATTGCCGGACCTTGCGTTGTTGAAAACAGAGATATGATTTTTTATACCGCCGAGAAAATTAAAACGGTTTGTGAAAAGCTCGAAATCCCCTTTATTTTCAAGTCAAGTTATAAAAAAGCGAACAGAACAAGTTTGGATTCCTTCGTAACAATCGGGGAAGAAAAAGCGCTGAAAATTTTAAGCGACGTTAAAACGGAATTTAACGTTCCGATAATAACCGATATTCATAAGGAAGAAGAAACGACAAGCGTAGCCGAAGTTGCCGACATCCTTCAGATACCCGCTTTCCTTTGCCGCCAGACTGATTTGCTGATTGCGGCGGGAAAAACCGGAAGAGCGGTAAACATTAAAAAAGGTCAGTTTCTTGCGCCGGAAGATATACGCCACGCGGCTGAAAAGGTTAAATCAACGGGGAATGAAAGAATAATGTTCACCGAGCGGGGAACCACTTTCGGCTATCATAATTTGGTTGTCGATATGCGTTCGCTTGTTATTATGCGGGAGTTGGGTTATCCGGTCGTGATGGACGCTACACATTCCGTTCAGATGCCTTCAAGCTCAAACGTTACCGGAGGAAATCCCGAGTTTATTTTTCCCCTTGCAAAAGCCGCCGCAGCGGTTGGAATTGACGCTCTCTTTATGGAAGTTCATCCCGACCCTAAAAACGCTTTGAGCGATGCGGGAAGTCAGCTTCCGTTAGATAAACTGGAAAATCTTTTAAGAGTAATTAAGGAGATTGACGCAATTGCAAAAGAAGCCTGAAAGTTCAATCGGACTAAATGAGATAATCGAAAACGGAAAGCGCGTAGTCAGTTTGGAAACCGAAGCCGTTTCCCGTTTGATTAATAGAATTGATGAAGATTTTGCCATGAGCGTTAAAACAATCTATTCCGCTGAAGGTAGAGTGATTCTTTCCGGCGTTGGAAAATCCGGGCTTGTGGGACGCAAGATTGTAGCCACTATGAATTCAACCGGAACGCCTGCAATTTTTCTTCATCCTGTTGACGCGATGCACGGCGATCTCGGTATTGTTAGAAAAGAAGATGTTGTAATTCTGATTTCCAAAAGCGGCAATACGGAGGAGCTTCACGATTTAATTTTGATGCTTAAACGAATTGGCGTCCCGATTATTGCGATGACAAGTTCACGCGATTCCTTCCTTGGAAAACATTCCGACTACTTCCTTGATATTAGCGTTGATGAGGAAGCTTGTCCTTATGACTTGGCTCCGACCTCCTCAACGACAGCAACGCTTGTAATCGGCGACGCGCTTGCGATTGCTCTTTTGCAGTTCAGGAAATTTACTCCCGATGATTTTGCAATGCTTCATCCCGCGGGAAGTCTTGGTAAACGCTTAACTCTGAAAATAAATGAAATAATGATCACGGGAAATGACATCCCGATTGTTTCTCTCGAAACTCCATTCAAAGAAACAATTTTGGAAATAACGAGTAAGCGTTTGGGGACTACCGCCGTTGTTGATGAAAACGGTAAACTTGCCGGAATAGTTACTGACGGGGACTTGCGCCGTTTGCTTGAAAAAGAAGTGAACCTTGAAGGATTAAAAGCGCGCGATTTAATGACCCCTTCCCCCAAGACAATCGATAAGGATAAACTTGCTTCATACGCAATTTCAAAAATGGAAAACTTTAAGATTACTTCACTCGTTGTTGTTGATGAAGAGAATGTCCCGATTGGTATTGTTCATCTGCACGATTTGGTAAATCTGGGTTTGCAGCCGAATGAAAAATAGTTTACTTGCATTTGTTTTGATCGCTTTTTTCTTTACCTCCTGCGGTGAAAAAAAACTTGAGCCTATTATCGACTTTGCCGAAGGGGATTCGCTTCCGTCACAGGAAAGCTGGGGAGATACAATCTACTTTACCGAACAAGGGAAATTACAGGCGATTCTTGAAAGCAGACATTTGAAAGAATTTTCCAACTTAAAAACAAAATATCTCGATACGATAAGAGTTAAATTTTATAAAGAAGATAGGAAAATGCCTTCATCGGTTTTAACCGCTAATCACGCGGTAATAAACGACAAGTTGAATAAAATGACCGCGCGGGGAAATGTAATTGTAAAAAGTAATAACGGAAGGATTTTAAAAACTCCCGAATTAGTTTGGCTAAGTAAAAAGAATAAAATTTACAGCGATAAATCCGTTTGGATAGCCGATTCGAATGAAGTAATCGAAGGAGTGGGATTTGAATCGGACAAGGAATTAAACAATTACGTCATTCGTAAAATCACTTTAATAACAAGCAAGGTAAAATAGCTTGAAGATTTTACTTCAAATATTTTTCTTTTTTTTGTTTCCTCTGATTCTTTTAGGGCAATCCGGACAGCCTGTTACGATTGTAGGAGACAGTCTTGTAGGTAAAATCAAAGGGGGAGAAAAAATACGAGAAGTAATCGGGAACGTTAAGATTACCAAGGGGGACGTTCTTATTAATTCCGACATTGCCGTTCAGCATATCGAATCGGGAAATATTGAATTGCTCGGGAATGTTGTTTTTACTCGGAAAGGAGAAAAACTTTATACCGATAAAGCTTTTTACCAAAGCAAGAATAATTTTTTACGGATTGACACTAACTTTTTATCTGTTGTTGATGGAGATACGCTGACTGGCGCAAAAGGAAGTTATTCTAAAATTACGGATATAGTTACTTTAAGCGGCGGAGCGACTTTGCTTAGAAGCGCAAAAAAACTCGACGCTGAAAAGTTAACTTACTTTCGGAAAGAGAATAAAATCGTAGCCGCAGGAAATGTTCATGTTCTTGATTCCGCTTCAGTCCTCTCGTCCGATTCGCTTATCTATTTCCCCGATGAAAAACTGACATTTGCATTTAACGATGTGAGCGTTGAAAACCGGAAGGAATATTTTACTGTTTACGGAGACGCATTGACTGATTCGGGGAAAATTAAAATAACCGAAATTACCGGTGAGCCGCTTCTCGAGAAAATTGATTCGACCTCTAAATCGGAAGCCGATACGTTATTTGTATTATCTGAAAAAATGAGATTGGTTAATGATTCAAACAGAATTTTAATCGCTTCCGGCAATGTTAGAATATTGCGCGCCAACCTTTCGCTTACCGCGGATTCATCTTTTTTTGATATTTCCGCAAACAGTTTTGCGGCGATTAAAACAGACGAGTTCGGCTCTCCCGTAAAACTATGGTTTAAGGAAAATCAAGTTTCGGGTGATTCTGTTTTTGTTACGCTGACTGATAATACAATCAAGGAAGTAAATATTAAAAAGAATGCGCTTCTTATTTCAATTGTTGATTCGGCGCATTTTCGTTTTAATCAAATTTCAGGAAGTTCGATTAAAATGAGTTTTGCCGGAGGGAAATTAAAAAATATTTTTGTTGACGGAAATGTTCTCAGCATTTATTATTTATATGATAAAGAGGAGGCAAACGGATTGATAAAATCATCTTCGCGAAGCGCGTTAATCGAATTAGACACTAACTCTGTGGCAAAGGTTAAACTTTTCGGAACCCCCAACAGCGAATATCATCCCGAGAATTTAATCGGAGGAAACGAAGCGGAATTTGTCCTTCCGAATTTCAGACTTTTTAAGGCAAGACCAAAGCGAAGTGAATTTGAAAATAGAATTTTGAAAATAGAAAACAACTTGAAAAAACTTAAAGCGCTGGGGAAAAAACATTTAAAGAAGAATGCAAAGAATTTTTAACAAAATATTAAATTAAACATAAAGGCGAATATTTATCTCAATGGCTTTATTAACGAATCCGAAGGATTCACATATTTGTAGTTGAAAGAAGTAATAATATGCGACCCCAACGGGGTCGAATAGCTTAGTGAAACTAATTTTATAAACATATAATCCCTTCGGGATTAAGAAAAAACTAAACTCTGAGAAGGCTTTGCATAACCATGTAATATGTCATTCTGAATGGAGCGAAGCGAAATGAAGAATCTCAAAACCGGTAATTATACCAAATTTAGAGATATTTCGGACGGCTTCCACCGTCCTCAATATGACAATTTTGGTTATGCAAAGGTTTCTTTTACAAAATATTAAATTGAACATAAAGACGAATATTTATTTCAATGGCTTTATTAACGAATGCGAAGGATTCACATATTTGTAGTTGAAAGAAGTAATAATAATATGCGACCCCAACGGGGTCGAATAACTAAATACAGATGAAATTTATAAATATGTAATCCCTTCGGGATTAAAAAATAAACATAAATCATGGCAAATTTATTTGCCGGCAAGTACCATTTATTGATGGAAAATATTACAATCAAATCTGTCGAGGAAGTAGTACTTGACAGCAGAAGATGTTACAAGATACCGGACTAAACGGCGATGTACAAAGAAATGAAAAGTCTGTTGAGAAACGATAAGGAAAAAATCCGATGAAATTAGAGAGTAGAGATTTAGTAAAAATTTATAAAAAACGGAATGTTGTTAACGGCGTTTCCGTTGGCGTTGAGCAGGGTGAGATTGTTGGATTGCTTGGTCCGAACGGCGCGGGAAAAACAACTACATTCTACATGATAGTCGGGATGATCCGCGCAGACGGAGGAAAAGTTTTTCTGAACGATGAGGAAATTACACGTCTGCCGATGTACAAGCGCGCCAGACTCGGGATCGGATATCTTCCGCAGGAAGCTTCGGTTTTTCGCCGTTTGTCTGTTGAGGACAACATAATGGCTGTTCTTGAGATGATGCATCTTACCAAAGATGAACGAAAAGAAAAAATGGAAGGACTTCTCGAGGAGTTGAGCATCGCGCATATCAGAAAAAGTTTGGGAATGCAGCTTAGCGGAGGAGAGCGCCGCCGCACCGAAATTGCACGGGCGCTTGCCACAGATCCGAAGTTCATTTTGCTTGACGAACCTTTTGCGGGCGTTGATCCTATTGCCGTTGAAGATATCATGAACATCGTTGCAAATCTTAAAAATAAAGGAATCGGGATTTTAATTACCGATCACAACGTTCATGAAACGCTTAGTATTGTTGATAAAGGATACATTTTGATTGAAGGGGAAATCTTTAAGGAAGGTTCCGCATCTGAATTAGCCGACGACGCCGAAGTAAGGAAACTTTATCTCGGAGAAAAATTTAAGCTCGACCGTTATTAAAGTCTTTCGGCCAATTTTTTGAGAGAATAAAATATCTCTCAGTTTCAAAATAAATATTGCTTTTGCTTTCAAGTTTTGAAATAAGCAGCGGATATTTTTCTTTTGTGAAATAACTTCTGACCTTTTCCTGTAGTGTTTCCAAATTACATAAAATTTTTTCATCCTTTGCTACAAAGGGCGAAACCCATTCCTTCCGGTCTAAAATTTTCCATTTCCAGCTATTTCCTTTTAACATCTCAAAATTATTTTCTCTTACCACTTTTCCACGCATATGGTTCGGATTAATGTAATCTGGAAGTAAATAATTTTCTTCCGTATAAAAAAGATAACCTTTAATAAGCGCTTTCGGAAAAACTTCTTGCGTAATTCCAAGCGCCTGAAGTTTCGCGTTTCCTTCTTTGGAAAAGGTAAGAGAAATCTGATTTGTTTTAATTTTACTGATTTTTTTCTCTAAAGAGTCGTTGGGGTTTGGGCCCAGAAGGTTGTCTTTGTTTACTGCAATGAAAAATTTACCGGCAGCTTCAAGGTGGATTATCTTATCCTCGTTCAAATCCCGATAAATAAAATCAAGCTCTCCGATGGTTTTCCCGTTTGAGTTGATCTGAAGATTTGAAGCGATTAATTCTTTAAACGGTGATTTAATGAATGAGAATTCAAGAAGCGCTTCAAAGTATTTGCCGAGCAGACGCGTGTTTTTACTTTGGATAAAATCAATTAACTCGGAAGGATTTTTTTCGAGATCGGTTAATAATTTAAGAAAGAAGTTTTCTTCTTCAATTGAAAAAACTTTCTCTAGAAAATTAATTCCGGAATCCTTAATCTCTGTAATTAACGGCGGGGAAAAAATCACCCACTCCAAATCTCGGACGGTTTGATTGATAAAGTGTTTGGATAGATTATGCATTTGTAAAATTAAGAAAGTTAAACTGGACTTATTACAATCCGAGTTTCTCTTTCTCTCTTTTTAACGCTTCTATGCAAAATGCAATGTGTTCTTCAAGAGGGACTCCGAGTTCTTCTGCGCTTTTGTAGATGTCTTCGCGGTTTACGGCGCGAGCGAATCCTTTATCTTTCAGTTTTTTCTTCACAGATTTTACTTTTACTTCGTCAAGAGATTTACTCGGGCGCACCAAAGTTACTGCGGTAATGAAACCGGCTAATTCGTCGCAGGCAAAAAGAGTTTTCTGCAGAAGCGTTTCGCGGGGAACGCCTGTGTAATCCGCATGAGATAAAATAGCCGTAATAAAATCTTCGTCAAATCCTTTTTCTCTAAGAATTTCAGCGCCCTTGTAGGGATGCTCTTCTTCGGTCGGGAATTGCTCATAGTCAAAATCGTGAAGCAGCCCGACATTAGCCCAGTAGTCCACATCCTGATTAAATTTCTCAGCATAAGCTTTTACACAAGCTTCAACCGCATAAGCGTGCTTAAGCAGACTTTCACTTTTGGTGTATTCGGTTAAAATGTTATGGCAAGCTTCTCTGTCATGCATTAAATCTTTCATTTCTTTTCTCCTTTAAAATAATCACAGTATTGGGCTATAATACATTCGTCGCATTTCGGGCGGCGGGCTATGCAAACTCTTCTGCCGTGCGCCTGCAGCCAGTGGGATGAGTTCGTCCAGTATTTTTCAGGGAGGAGGGCTTTCAAGTCGGCTTCAATTTTATCGGGATTACTGTTTTTACTTAACCCGATTAAATTTGAAAGACGCTTAACATGTGTGTCAACCGCAATTGCCGGTATTCCAAATGCATTCCCGAGAACTACGGAAGCTGTTTTTCTCCCTACTCCGGGCAGCTTAACAAGCTCTTCCAACTTTGTCGGGACTTCACCGTTAAACTTTTCAATCAGTCCGGCACAGCAACCTTTTAAGTTTTTAGCTTTGTTCTTATAAAAACCGGTTGAAAAAATATCTTGTTGCAGCTTTTCAAGAGGGGCATTTACATAGTCTTCGGGAGTCTTATATTTTTTGAAAAGATTTACGGTAACTTTGTTCACATTGTCGTCCGTCGTCTGCGCGGATAAAATAGTTGCGATAAGGAGTTCAAACGGAGAATTATAAATCAGAGCAGGGCGGGGATTGGGATACTCTTTTGACAGAATATCAAAAATGATTTTTGCTTTTTCTTTCTCTTTTTTAGTAGGCATAAAGTTTTCTGAGTTTTGTAGCGCATACGGGATTCGAACCCGTGGTCTCCGCCTTGAGAGGGCGGTGTCCTGGACCGCTAGACGAATGCGCCATAATTAAATCAAATAACGGTTCTAAAAATAATAAATTGAAAATTAATTGAGCGAAAATTTTTCCTCAATTTTCCAAACAATATTTAGTGCTTTTATTTTGGCTTTTTTGTTGGTGTTAAGGAACACGGTAATGTACATGGCTTATGCGTTGGCGCTATTGTTTCATCAGAAATTAATTCGTATTCCTTTTGTCTATTTCTTTAACTTATTTAGAATTTCTACCGCATCAATATCAAATTTTGAAAAAGCAAACCATTTTTTGCCAAGGTCTTTAAGACTGGCTCCAAAATGGTAAATCTCTTTTTCATCAATTATTAAAAATCTATCGTGAGACGAATTGAATTTTTGTATAGTAATGGATTTATACTGTTTGTTGTATTTTTCTAAATCCAATTTTAATTGTTTTGAAATATTTTCAGTAAAAATATTTATCTCAACTTTCTGATTTTTTTTAAGTAAAGTCAGTACACTTTCGTCAATGTAGTTGTCAATTAACACAATAGATTTTTTCGCTGATTTTATTATTTTGGAAACAAAAACCTGTCGCGGCAAACCGCAATTTAATTAAGAATTAAGAATGACAGAAGCATTCAGTTGTAGTTTAAACAAGTGGAGCAATAATGGTTAAAAGGCAAAAATAAGAATAGAGGATTGGATAAGACGGCTTCTGTTTTCTGTTTCACGTCTCGACACTTTATCCGCATTGGCAAAGTTAATTATTTGGAAATTACTTACATAAAAAACACGTGTCCCGCCCGCAATGACCGCCGGACATCATAACTCATAACTAAAAACTCATAACTAAAAAAGCTTGTCCCGCTCTTTTAACGTGAAAGATTTAGATTGTAATACAATAGACGATATGATTTAGCCCTTGCTCCGTAGGAGCAAAACCTTTGTAACAAACAATAAATCATCAATCTTAAGCTCCGTAGGAGCGAAACAAAGCAAATAAAATATCTAACGCTTATGCTTAAAAGTGTCGCTCCTACGGAGCTAAAACATAATAGAGCGCTTACTTTTTACAAAGATAACACTCCTACGGAGTTGTTCGTTTTTTTTAATGGGAATATTCTTTTAAGATGTGCTGAAAAAATAGGCGAGACGTAAGACGAAAATGATATAATCTTCTCAGTGTGTCTCAAAAACAATCACGGCAAGTCCATTATCAAGTAAAAAATAGAAGACCTATTGCGATAAATCGCAATCTGCCAAGGCGAAAGGAAATAGATTTTAGAAGTTAGAATTTCGAAAAAATAATCTTTACTGATTTCTAATTTCTAATTTTATATTATGATTAGATATTTTTATAATGCAAATTTTCTTGACAAAAAAAAGTAAGGATTTAGATTGTAATACTATAGGCATCAAATATTTGTCCGTTATAAAAAATTCCTTGTTTGGGTTTTATCTCCCTGCTTTCTATACCTTTGTAAATTTTATTAATTATATTTTTAAAATCGTAAAGATCATTTTCTAAATTTTTGAATCTTTCATATGTAATTTTTTCTCCATTAATTACATAACCGTTCATAATGTATTTTCTTAATATTTGGGTAGCCCATTGTCTAAATTTAATCGCTTTAGCCGAGTTTGTTCTATACCCAACAGCTAAAATAATATCCAAACTATAAAGTTTTACCGGTTTGTCGGAATTAGGAAAGTGCATTTTTTGCACATTGCTTTTTTCATCAACCTCTTTTTCTTTTAAAATCTTATTAATATGTCTTGTAATAACGGTTCTGTCTTTCTCAAATAGTAAGGCAATTTCATCCTGTCGCAGCCAAACCGTCTCATTATTTAATGAAACTTTTAATTCTATTTCACCGTTCTATAAATAACTATGTTTTGTTCTTTGTTCATATTTTTTTCAAATAAATGTATCACATTTTGTGATACGATAAATCAAATTTCATCATCAGTCAGTTCAAACATAAAATCATCGGGAAATCTGTCGATGTTTCTTATTTTGAGGCAATTTTTAAAATGTCTTCGGTTTCTTCCCTTATATTTTATTATAGCTTGTAAATAACGGCATTTAAGTTTGAATAACCCCAACATTAAACTTTTCCATTTCAGGATTGTTGTTGCTAACTTCAAGAGCCATTGAAATGTATTCTCGAGTTTTTGCCGGATCGATAATCTCGTCAATCCACAAACGGGAAGCGGCGTAAACCGGCTCTCCTTTCTCATCATAGGATTTTTGAATTTCCGCAAGGAGTTTTTTCTTTTCTTTTTCGGCAAAAACTTTGCCCTGCTTTTTCATCTGTTTCAATTTGATGTCGAGCAGCACATTGCTTGCCTGCGTACCTCCCATAACCGAAATACGTGAATTCGGATATGCAAATATAAAACGGGGGTCGTAAGCTTTTCCGCACATTGCATAATTTCCCGCGCCGAAACTGTTTCCTACAATAATTGTAATTTTCGGCACTACGCTGTTGGCAACCGCATTTACCATTTTCGCTCCGTCCTTTATGATTCCGCCGTGTTCGGCTTTGCTGCCTACCATAAATCCTGTAACATCCTGAAGGAAAACAAGAGGAATATTTTTCTGATTACAATTCATGATAAATCTGGTTGCTTTATCGGCGCTGTCGGAATAAATTACTCCGCCGATTTGCATTTCTCCTTTTTCGCTTTTAACAACCGAACGCTGGTTTGCCACAATGCCTACCGACCAGCCGTCAATACGCGCGTAAGCGGTTACAATTGTTTTTCCGTAGCCAGCTTTATATTCATCGATAACGGAATCGTCAACAATTCGAGCAAGAAGTTCATAAGTATCATACTGTTTAAAATTATCTTCGGGTAAAATTCCGTAAATTTCTTCGGGCGAGAACTTCGGGGGCTTGGGAGTGATTCTGTTGAATCCGGCTTTTTTTCTCGGTCCGTATTTTCCCGTTAAACTGCGGATAAGCTCCAGACCTTCGTTATCATCCTTTACAATGTAATCGGTAACGCCGGAAATATTCGACTGAACTTTAGCGCCGCCGAGACTTTCATTGTCAATCACTTCGCCGATTGCCGCTTTTACGAGATGCGCTCCGGCAAGAAAAACAGAACCTTCTCCGTCAACTATTAAAGCTTCGTCGGACATAATCGGAAGGTAAGCTCCGCCGGCTACGCATGGTCCCATAATTGCCGCGAACTGCGGGATTCCCAGAGCGGACATTTTTGCGTTGTTCCGGAAAATGCGTCCGAAATGTTCTTTGTCCGGGAAAATATCTTCCTGCAGAGGAAGGAAAACTCCGGCGCTGTCAACAAGGTAAATAATCGGAAGCCGGTTTTCCATAGCGATTTCCTGGGCGCGTAAATTTTTCTTGGCGGTCATCGGAAACCACGCTCCGGCTTTTACCGTTGCGTCGTTGGCTACAATAAAAAACTTTTCGCCGTTAATTTCCCCGACGCCCATTACCGTTCCCGCGCTTGGCGCGCCGCCGTATTCCTTGTACATTCCGTGAGCGGCAAAGGAATTGATTTCGTAGAATTCACTTCCTTCATCAATTAATTTTTCAATACGCTCGCGCGCCGTAAGTTTGCCTTTTGCGTGTTGTCGTTCAATTGCTTTTTCTCCGCCGCCAAGTTTTATTTTGTCGTGGAGAGCTTTAATTTTTCTTACGAGATTTTTGTAATTGTCTTCCCGTTTCAGGAATTGCTCATTTTGTAAAATTGGAGAACCTATTTCTTTCATCTCTCTTTTCCCTTGGTTTTCTCTTTATATAGGACGCTTACTTATTTTTCGTCGCAGCGGTTTCATTTTGTTTCGTTTTGAATTCCGGTTCAATTATGTTTTTCATTCTTACTTGGCAGACTCAATATGACAATTTTAGGTTTTGTAAAGTCTTTATATAATTGAGCCTGCTTATAAAAGTGATTATTTGCAAATTCAAAAATTTATAAACCGCTGAAGCGGTTACTGATTTCTCTATTTTATTGCTATCCCACGACTTAAGTCGTGGGTTAATATAATGCTTATTCTACATTGCAACCGTTTCAACGGTTTTTTGACCTTTCTAACTGGACTCATAATTATTAGAGACCTTTGCAAAACCTAAAATTGTCATATTGAGTTCGCCACGGCGAAGGTGGGAGCCGTCCGAAATATCCCTAAATTCGGTACTATTACCGGTTTTGAGATTCTTCTCCCGTTCCGCCTTGGCGGAGGATCAGAATGACAAATTTCGGGGTTATGCAAAGCTTTCTATTAATTAGTGTAAAAGCTTTTTTTGTCGCATTATCAATTTCAAAACATAAAAAACAAGAATCTGAATTGTAATACTATTGTACAAAAAAGTAATTCCAAAATTCTTCTATCTAATCATCCGTTAATCCAAACATCCGACTATCCGTTTACTACTGTTTTATAGACATGACTCCAAAGTTTTCCATAAGTGAAAGCTATTGATTATCCGACTTGTAATTTTCAATTAGCTTGTCGGCAAGAAGAAATGGCGAGATAACCCGCTCGACGACTTCGGGAGTTTTTTCATCGAGAAATTTTTCTCTAACCGGATTCCACATTTCTATGCGGAGTTCGTTATCAACTATGTTCCTAATTCTGATTTTATTATTTCTGATTCTTCTTTCCACTAATTTGCCTGATGAGTTAAGGTAATTTTTATGTTTGGAAATTTCCTCTAAAATTTCATCAATCCCGATGTTTTGATTTGCAACAGCTTTGATGATGTTTAATTCCCAATCGGCGTCTCTAATTGAATTAAGCTGAAGAATTGTTCTTATCGACATTACAGCGTTATCCGCGCCCGGACGATCGCTTTTGTTCAACACAAAAAAATCGGCAATTTCCATTAAGCCCGCTTTCATTGCCTGAATTGAGTCGCCCGATTCCGGCACCAGCACAACAAGCGTTGTATCGGCAGTTTTTGCAATGTCAAGCTCCGATTGTCCCACGCCTACAGTTTCAAATATTATATAATCAAATCCGGCGGCGTCAAGCACATCGCTGGCGTTGATTGCTTTTTTGCTTAATCCTCCGAGACTTCCGCGGGTCGCCATACTGCGGATATAAACATTCGGGTGCATCCCGATTTCGTTCATGCGAACTCTGTCGCCGAGCAACGCGCCTCCGGTAAAAGGGCTTGTCGGGTCAACGGCGATAATCCCGACCGTTTTTCCCCGCTCGATTAATTTTTTCGTCAGCTGATTTGTAAGCGTTGATTTACCTGCGCCGGGAGGTCCGGTGATTCCTATTTTGTAAGATGTGCCTCCGGTTTTGTATATGTCGCTTAAAATCTCTGAAGCGTTATCGTCATTTGCTTCAACTTTGCTGATTAGTCTTGAAATAATTCGTTTATCTTTTTTCTTCAGTTTTTCAATAGTAGATGAATCGACTCTCATTATTTCCTCTTGTAAAGTCCGTGTTCAAAAATGTAATCGTTTACTTCTTTGGTTAAAAAGTAATTAACGGGTAAGTCTTTCGCTATTCTGTCTCTAATTTCGGTTGATGAAATTTCCACTATCGGAGTATCTACGAAAATTGCTTTTGCAAAATAGCTGTGAAAGGAGTAACTGGGGGCGACAAAATTTCTTTTGAGCACTACCAAATTGGAAAGCTCTACTATTTTGTCAGGGTCTTTCCAGCTGTTAAAATTTATAAGGTTATCGTAACCGATAATAAAATCAATGTTCTTGTGAAATTTGCTGAAGTGTTTGAGGGTTTCAACCGTATATGAAACTTTGTTCGCTTTTATCTCAAAATCGGAAACCGTGAAATTCGGATTGGAAGTGATTGCAAGTTTCACCATTTCCATTCTGTGGTTCGGAGCCACGGATTTACTGTTTACTTTATGCGGTGAAACGTAACAGGGAATAAAAATAATTTTATCTAAATTTCTTTTTTCGAGAACGGCTTGCGCCGTAATTAAATGCCCAATGTGAATCGGATCAAAAGAGCCTCCGATAATACCAATATGCTCCATAAATTATAATCGCTTAATTTTAATAATTAAATAAATAATCAATAACAAACTAAAAAGATAAATGAAAAAAGCATTAAGTTCAAAATAAATTAATAAATTCCAAACGGTATGAACTGTTACCGGCAACATGAAAGAAAGGAGTTTGCTCCGCATTGAGTTTTTTCCGGCGATGTAGAAAACTGGAGCGATCGAATGGAGTATTTCTCCGTTCAGAACTCTGTGAATTATTTCCGCCGTTGTAAAATCGGAACCGGCTCCGAAGTAAAAGAATAAATTTTCCGTTAAACCGAAAAGAAAACCGATGAAGACTATCGATAGAATATTATCCTGAAAATTTCCTCTTTTTAAATAAATTTCGTATGCCGTGATTTTTCCGCCTTCTTCAATCAGAGGAGAGAGGAGGGCAATCATAACAAAGTAAGAATATTGCGGGAATATCAGATTAATGGAAAAGTTAAAAATATATTCAATAATAAAAGCGAATAATGGAAGAACAATTAAAGAAATTAATATAAGATAAAATATCGAAAATTTGCTCTGATTCTTGAGATTTCTCTCTATTTTATTATATTTGTCCAATCTAAATCACGGTTTTTAGAAAATCATTTATTTGCTTCTAAAAATATCAATATTTATATTAACAAGCTAAAATTTTAGGGCTTAGCCCATGAAGATAAAATTAAATTCAATACCGGTTGGTATTCATAAAATAGCTCTTTCAAAAGATGTGCGCGACTTTGGTTTGCAAGCCCCTTTTTTCGGCAACGCGGATGTTGAGGTTAAGGTTGACCGTTCGGAACACCAGATTGTTTTAAGCTGTAATTTTGTTACGCAGCTTTTACTTAATTGCGACAGATGCCTTGCAGAATATGAGCAGAAAGTTTCCGGCGATTTTACGGTAATATATCTTGCCGAAAGAATTGACGAAGAGATTGACGATACAAATGTTTACGAGTTAACTCCCGATTTAACATATATCGATTTGACACAAGATTTTTACGATTTTATTAATTTGTCGGTACCGTTGAAACACATCTGTTCCGAGGATTGTAAAGGTTTGTGCCCGACTTGCGGAGCTAATTTGAACATTGAAACGTGTGAATGTGAAAGTGAAAAGGTTAATCCTATTTGGGAACCTTTGCTGAAATTAAAGAAAGATTTAAATGATTAATTAATAAAGGTGATGAAATGGCGCATCCAAAACGAAAAGTATCAAAAAGCAGAAGAGATAAGAGAAGAACGCACTATAAAGCCAGCGCTCCTACTTTAAGCGCTTGCCCGAACTGCGGCGAGATGAAATTAAGCCACAGAGCTTGTCCAAACTGCGGTTATTATGCCGGCAAATCGATGTTTGTCCCAGACTAAACTTAAATTTCCATGAACAATTCGGATTCTAAAATAAGAATTGCCTTAGACACAATGGGAGGCGACAACGCCCCCCAAGTCGAGGTAAAAGGAGCGGTATTGGCGCTCCGTGAAAATCTTCACGATTTATTCATTTATTTTGTGGGGAAAGAAGAGGAGATAAAAGCCGAATTAAAAAAGGAAAATTATTCCGGCGACAATTATGAAATAGTAAATGCCGACGAAGTTATTACAATGCACGATTCACCGGCGAAAGCGGTAAAAACAAAAAAGAATTCCTCCCTTGTTGTAGCGTCCAAATTAGTAAAAGAAGGAAAAGCGCACGCTCTTGTAAGCGCAGGCAATACCGGAGCCGTTACAATGGCTTCAATTTTGAATATCGGCAGACTTAAGGGAGTTTCCCGCCCAACGATTGCTTCCCCCATTCCTACGGAAAAGGGAACGCTTTCCCGCATTACGGATTCCGGAGCTTTTGTAGATTCCAAGGCGGAGCATCTGCTTGAGTTTGCAAAGCTTACCGACGTTTTTATGCGTTATGTGCAGAAGGTTGATAATCCGACGGTGGGCTTGTTAAATGTGGGGGAGGAAAATTCAAAAGGTTACCAGTTAACTTACGAAACATTTGAGCTGCTGGAAAAATCGGATTTAAATTTCAAAGGGAATATTGAAGGCAAGGATGTTTTCAAAGGAACCGTTGATATTGTTGTCTGCGATGGTTTCGTGGGAAATATTGTTTTGAAATTTGCCGAGTCCGTTTTGCCTTTCCTCAAAAAGAAATTTAAAGATTACGCCAATACAGGTTTGCTTCCGATGCTGCAGATCGGTATTGCAAAATCCGCCGTGAAAAAAGCTTTGCACGATACCGACCCCAATTACTACGGCGGCACCCCGCTTCTCGGAATAAACGGAATCACAATTATCGGTCACGGTTCAAGCTCCGCGATAGGCATCAAAAATATGATTTACGAAGCTGCTAAATCGCAGGAAGCCGATCTGATCCAGAAGATAAAAAATTCACAATAAAATAAATTTTAGTAGGTAAAACGCTATGAGAAAAAGAGAACGAAAAATCGTTAACGCCCAAATTACAGGCGTTGGCAAATACATTCCCGAAAAGATTCTTGACAACAAATATTTTGAAAAAATCGTAGATACTTCAGACGAGTGGATCAGAACACGCACTGGAATTCGCGAGCGCCACGTTTTAGAAGAAGGGGGAACAAGTACGCTTGCGACTCGCGCAGTGGAAAATTTGATGGAGCAGACCGGTTTAAAACCTGAAGAAATTGAAGTGATAATTGTCGCGACTGTTTCTCCCGATATGTTTTTTCCGGCAACGGCTTGTTTGGTGCAGGACAATATCGGAGCAAAAAATGCGTGGGGTTTTGATTTATCAGGCGCATGTTCCGGATTCCTTTTCGCATTGCAGACCGGCGCAAATTTGATTGAATCGGGACAGTACAAAAAGGTAGTTGTTGTGGGCGCCGATAAAATGAGCTCGATTGTAGATTATACCGACAGAACAACCTGCGTAATTTTCGGCGACGGCGGCGCGGCGGTTCTTTTGGAACCGACCGAAGATTTGGAGTACGGCGTTCAGGATTCCATACTTCATTGCGACGGTTCCGGCAAGGAAGCTCTTCACATGCTCGGAGGCGGTTCGCTTAATCCTGCGTCGCATGAAACAGTCGATAAAAAAATGCACTATATTTATCAGGACGGACAGAAGGTTTTTAAAGTTGCAGTAAAAGGAATGGCGGATGTTTCGGTTGAAATTATGAAACGGAACAATCTGAAATCGGAGGATATCGCTTATCTGGTACCTCATCAAGCCAACTTAAGAATTATTGACGCAACAGCGCGCCGCATGGGAATCTCGAAAGATCAGGTTATTATTAATATTGACAAATACGGCAACACAACTGCCGCTACAATTCCGCTTTGCCTTGCCGATTACTACGAAGAAAAAAAGATTCAGCGCGGCGATAAGTTAGTGCTATCGGCATTTGGAGCCGGATTTACTTGGGGCGCAATTTATCTTACTTGGAGTATCGACTAATGGGCAAAACCGCATTGCTTTTTCCCGGACAGGGTTCTCAGTATGTTGGGATGGGAAAAGATTTATATGAAGCGTCCGATAAGGCGAAAGCTTTATTTGATAAAGCAAACGAAGTTCTTAGTTTTCCTATTACCGATATTATGTTCAACGGTCCAATGGAAGAGTTGAAGCAGACAAGCGTTACGCAGCCGGCGATTTTTCTACATAGCGCGGTAGTGTTTAATTTACTTGAGGATATTGATTTTGAAGGCGCCGCCGGGCATTCGCTCGGGGAGTTTTCAGCCCTTTATGCCGCCGGGGCATTAAGTTTTGAAGATGCGCTTACGCTTGTGCGGAAAAGGGGTGAAGCGATGCTTGCCGCCGGGGAAGTTAAACACGGAACAATGGCGGCGGTTATCGGATTGGATAAGGAAGTCCTTCGGGAAAAGTGTAATAAAGCTTCCAATCTCGGAGTTGTGGAATGCGCGAACTTTAATTCTCCCGGACAGATTGTAATCAGCGGTTCCCCCGAAGCGGTGTACGAAGCCATGAAATTAGCTAAAGAAGCGGGAGCAAAAATCGTTAAGGAACTTGTCGTCAGCGGGGCGTTTCATTCGGAGCTGATGATGCCGGCGCGGGACGAATTGGAAAAAACTTTGAACGTTACGGAAATAAACGACGCGGTTAAACCGGTTTACGCAAACGTTACAGCTAAGCCCGTTTCAGTTCCAGACGAGATTAGGAGTCTGTTACTTAAACAGCTCACTTCTCCCGTGCGCTGGGAAGAAACAGTGGTAAATATGATTGACGACGGATTCGATAATTTTATTGAAATAGGACCCGGCAAAGTTTTACAGGGATTGGTTAAAAGAATCAACAGAAACGTTCGGTTTTCCGGTGTTGATAAAATATCGGACATAAAATAAGATTTTGATTAAAAAGTAAAATCAATTATATTAATTATTTGTATAGAGTAGAGGTTAAATTTTGGGATTGAAAAAAGCTATCGTTACCGGAGGAACCCGCGGAATCGGGAAAGCGATTGTTCGTGAACTGGCGACCAAAAAAATCGGCGATGATTTTTTTGCCGACGTCGCTTTTATTTACAACAGTTGCGATTCGTGCGCGGATGAACTCGTTGCGGAGCTAACGGCTCTCGGCGCTAACGTTAAAGCTTATAAAACGGATGTAGCCTCTTTCGGTGATGTTCAGGAAACAGTAAAAAATATAATTGCCGATTTCGGTTCGGTTGATATTTTGGTAAATAATGCAGGTATCACAAAGGATAATTTGCTGATGCGAATGAGTGAAGAAGACTTTGATTCGGTAATCCGGGTTAATCTTAAAAGCGTGTTTAATTTTACCAAAGCCGTTTCAAGACAGATGCTGAAACAAAGAGGCGGTAAGATTGTAAATATATCTTCGGTTGTCGGAATAATCGGGAATCCCGGTCAGGCTAATTATTCATCTTCTAAAGCGGGAATAATCGGCTTTACAAAATCAATCGCAAAGGAATTTGCTTCCCGCGGTATTAACGTAAATGCCGTTGCGCCCGGATATATTAAAACCGAGATGACCGAATCATTGAACGACAATCAGCAGAATGCTTTACTGGAGTTTATACCGATGAAGCGTATGGGAACTCCGGAAGATGTTGCCAAAACTGTTTTGTTTTTATCCGGCGACGACGCCTCGTATATAACGGGACAAGTGATTACTGTTGACGGCGGAATGGTGATGTAAAATTTTTAACTAATTAAATATTTCCATATAATAAAAACCAGGAGTGAAAAATGGATTTGGAAAAAAAAGTAAAAGAGATAATTATGGACAAGCTTGGCGTTGACGAAAGTCAGATTACGCCGGAAGCTTCATTTACAAACGATTTAGGCGCCGACTCACTTGATACGGTGGAATTAATTATGGGCTTCGAAGAAGAATTCAGCGTTTCCATCCCCGATGAAGACGCGGAAAAAATATCTACCGTCGGCGATGCAATTAATTATTTGAAAGATAAGGTTGGCAAATAATTCTTGTTAACTTTTTTACGAGCCTGAAAAGTTTTCTTTTCAGGCATCTTTTTATCAAAAATAAGGTTTTTTATGAGTGTTAAAAGAGTTGTAATAACGGGGATCGGAGCGGTTACTCCGATAGGCAATGACATAGATGCATTTTGGAACGGATTGCTGGAAGGCAGAAACGGCGCAAAAACAATTACAAAGTTTGACCCTTCCGAATTGCCTACGCAGTTTGCTTGCGAAGTGAAAGATTTTGACGTCGAAAAATATATGGATAGGAAAGCGGCGCGCAGGATGGATTTGTTTACGCAATATGCAATGGCGGCGTCCACGCAAGCCGTAGATGATTCCGGACTTGATTTGGACAATGAGGATTTGGAACGAATCGGGGTAATTTACGGCAGCGGCATCGGGGGAATGGAAACATTCGTAACCCAGCTTAATGCCTTTCAGAACGGCGGCGCGCGAAGAGTTTCTCCTTTTTTCGTCCCGATGCTGATTACAGATATTTCGGCGGGACATATTTCAATTAAGTACGGATTTAAAGGTCCGAATTATGCAACGGTTTCGGCTTGCGCGACATCGTCGCACGCTTTGGCTGACGCGTTTTTCATGATTCAAAGAGGTTCGGCGGACGTTATAGTAACCGGAGGTTCCGAAGCGACGATTATTCCGATGTCTATTGCGGGATTTAACGCGGCGCGCGCAATCTCTACTTGGAACGATAAACCTGAAAAAGCTTCGCGTCCGTTTGATAAAGAACGCAACGGATTTGTAATGGGCGAAGGAGCGGGAACGTTGATTCTCGAAGAGTACGAACACGCTAAAGCGCGCGGGGCGAAAATTTACGCCGAAGTAATCGGAGCCGGTTTGACCGCGGATGCATATCACGTTACAGCCCCCGCGCCGGAAGGGGAAGGAGCTTTCCGTTCAATGCGCGAAGCGTTAAGAGACGGCGGGATAAATCCGGAGGACGTTGATTATATTAATGCTCACGGCACATCAACTCCTTTGAACGATTTAAATGAAACCAAAGCAATTAAAAAACTTTTCGGCGAACATGCTTATAAATTGTCTGTCAGTTCAACCAAGTCAATGACAGGGCATCTGCTGGGCGCTGCCGGAGCTATTGAAGCGATTGCAACAACGCTTGCAATACAGAATAACATAGTTCCGCCAACCATTAATTTGGACGACCCCGATCCCGAATGCGACTTGGATTATACGCCGCACAAGCCGAAAGAACGTGAAATAACATATGCAATAAGTAATACATTTGGTTTCGGCGGACATAATGCGTCGATATTGTTAAAAAAAATTCATGAGTAAAGTTGTCAGTTTGGGATAAGGTTAAAGAGTTTTTCGGAGCGGCGGGAACTACGCCGCTCACTTTAGAAGAAAGATTAAAACGGCTGGAATTGCTGCTCGGGTTCCCTATCGATAACTCCGCCCTTTTTCTTGAAGCGATAACGCACCAGTCGGCAATTTCAAGATTCAGCAAATTAAAGCGTTCCAATCAGCGGCTGGAGTTTCTCGGCGACGCGGTCTTAGGGATGGTTGTCGCAGAGTATTTGTTTAAGAATTTTCCGGATGACGATGAAGGTCATTTAACAAAGTTTCGAGTTCGTCTTGTCGATAAAGAAGCGCTGTATAGAACAGCGCTTAATATGAAGTACGATAAAATAGTTCTCTTTGATAAACGGTTTATAAAAAATAACAGGTCGGGATTAAAATCTATTCTTGCCGACGCAATGGAATCATTGATCGGCGCAATTTATCTTGACCAGGGATTAAAAAAAACGGAAGAGCTTATTGAGAAATGGATTATCGATATTATTGATTTTTCGAAGGATTCAAACTATAAAGGTCAGCTTCTTGAGATAGCGCATAAACAGGGGTATGGAAATCCGGTTTATGAGTTGGTAAACGTTAAAGGACCTGATCATGAAAGAACTTTTACCGTTGCGGTTTTACTGAAAGGTAAAAGAATTGCCGCCGGAACGGGACAGAACAAAAAATCCGCCGAACAGCAGGCGGCAAAAGAAGCGTTAAGAGTTTGGAAAGATGCGGTTAACTCTTTATGAATTTAACGATGAAAGCCAATTTTATATTGACATTCTTGTCATATTTCCTTAATCTTAAAACTTAAATTTTGATTTAATTAATAAAAAAATATAATAATGGAGGTTATCTCTCATGCAGTTAATTGCAGCATTATTTGGTAGCATCACCTATGTGATTGCGCAAGCTCAAAACACAGGCGTTTTAACTTATTTACAAGAAAAATTTGAAGCCGGTGGCGGTTTCATGTGGTGGATTTTATTAAGTCTTGTTATTGGTCTTGCTTTTGTAATCGAGCGTTTCTGGAACTTAACTAAAGCTTCCACAAATACTAAAAAATTTGTTGTTCAAATTCAAGAAGCCCTTGAAGAAGGCGGAGTTGAAAAAGCTATTGAAATTTGTGAAAACAGCAGCAGCGCGATCGCTTCGGTTTTTCATGCCGGTCTGATGAGATTCGACGAAGGTATTGACGCAGTTGAAAAAGCAGTTATGGCTTACGGCGCATTAGAGATGGGATTCCTCGAAAAAGGATTAATCTGGATTTCTACCTTTATCACAATTGCTCCTATGTTAGGATTTACAGGAACGGTACAAGGCATGATTCAAGCTTTTGACGCTATTGCGGCAGCGGCTCAAATTTCACCTGGAGTTGTTGCTTCCGGTATTTCAGTCGCGTTGCTAACAACATTGTTCGGTTTGGTAACAGCTATGATCCTTCAGATTTTCTACAACTACTTTATCGCTAAGATTGACAGCATTGTTGCGGGAATGGAAGAAAGCAGCGTTGAACTTATAGATATGTTATATAAATTCAAAAAGAATAAAAAATAATCTAAACCGAGAGAAATAATTATGGCATTCAAAAAAAGAAAAATCAGAGAAGCTGAAATTCCGTCATCGTCGATGGCAGATATAGCTTTCTTGCTTCTATTATTTTTCTTGGTTTCGACTACGATTGACGTCGATACCGGTATCGGTTTAACGCTTCCGGAATATATTCCTCCGGAACAGCAGGAATTTGCTCCAATGTCTAAAGACAGAATGGCTGCATTATTAATTAATGCTTCCGGCGATGTGCTTTTGAACAATGAACAGATTACTGTTAATCAGATTAAAGAAAAGTTAAAACCAAGAATTATAAGCAAGATTAATCTTCCTAAAAAGAAAAAGTTAGTTGTTTCCGTTAAAACTGACAGAAAAACAAATTATAACGTTTACATTCAGGTTTTAGATCAAGTGAAAGGCGCTTACTTTGAAGTAAGGAACGAGTATTCCAGAGAAACTTACGGAAGACCGTTCAAGGATTTGAACGAGGAAGAACAAAAAGACGTTCGTTCAAAAATCCCGATTATTATATCGATTGCAGAACCTGAAGCTGTTAAATAAAAAAGGAATAAGTAATAATGAAATTCGAAAAAAAGCGTGCGAATGCTAAACAAGAAATCCCAACAGCGTCGATGCCTGATATCGTTTTTATGTTACTTCTCTTTTTTATGGTTTCAACTACTTTAAGAGAAGTTGACGTTTACGTTAAATATCAGTTGCCGGAAGCCAAATCTATTGAAAAGATTGAGAACAAAAGATTGGTTTCCTATATCTGGGTCGGAAACGACGGAAGAATTCAGCTTAACGACGCTATTGTAAAAGTTGATGAAATTCAGCCGCTTATGTATAAAAAAAGAGTTTCTTTGCCTAACGTTATTGTTTCGCTCAGAATTGATAAAAACTCCGAGATGGGACTTGTAACCGATATACAACAGGAATTAAGAAAAGCTGATGCAAGGCGAATTAACTATTCAACTTTGCTAAAACAATAAAATTAACATTTTATCACAAGGCAGGTTGTATGAATTTATAGCCTGCCTTTTTTTTTGAACGGAGGTTCAAAATGTCCTTAAAAGATAAAATTAACCAAGACTTAAAAGAAGCAATGAAGGCGGGCGATAAAATTCGTCTGCAGACAATTAGATCAATCAGGGCGCTTATTTTAGAGTTTGAGAAAAGCGGGGCAAACCGCGAAATGACAGAAGAAGATGAAATTAAACTTCTTACTTCAGCGGCAAAGAAAAGAAAAGAATCAATTGAACAATATACCAAAGGGGGTAGGGAGGAGCTTGCCCTAAAGGAAGCTGAGGAGCTTAAGATAATCGAAACCTATCTGCCCAAACAGTTATCCGAACAAGAAGTGGAAGAGTTTGTAAAGAATTTAGCCGCCGAAATTAAAGCCGAGAGCAAAAAAGATTTCGGGAGACTAATGGGCGCTTCGGTGAAAGCTTTGAAGGGGAAAGCTGACGGAAATGTAATAAGAGGCATTGTAGAAAAAATATTGAGCTGATTTGTGAATTACATTGATTTTATTTTGCTCGGCGGTTTGGGAATAGGTTTCATCTTAGGTTTTAAGGATGGTATAATACGCAAGTTGATTGGGCTTATCGGTTTTACGGCGGGCATTGCGGCTGCATTAGTTTGGTCGGACACGCTGGGCGCAAAATTGATGGGGTTTTTCGATAATGAAATTAATCTTTCAAGAGTGATTGCGGGAATTCTGATTTTCTTTGTGGTTCTGATTATTTTTTCCGTAATTAAAAGGTTGGCGCATCCGGCAGATAAAGTTAACCGTTTTGTCAATCAGCTTCTCGGCGGAATTTTCGGCGTTGTGCAGATGGCTTATTTCCTTAGCGGTTTTCTCTTATTCTTTCATATTTTTAACCTTCCACCGCAGGATATTGCCGACAAGTCGCTTTCCTACAACACCATATATAAAATACTTCCCGAAACGATAGATTTTATCCTTGGCGATAAAAATGCTACTCAAGATTATCTTAAGGAATTCCTGAACACTGCCCAAAAAGAAACGGATATCAGTTGATGAAACAATCCGAGATTTTAGAAAAATTAGAATTTAATAAAGTCCTGGAATCAATTGCATCCTTTACACAATCCGAAATTGCCAAAGAAGAAATATTAAACATAAAGCCGTTTTTATATCAGGACACAGCCGTTAGACGTGGAGAACTGATTTCAGCCGCTAAACGCCTAATGATTGAAAGAATCTATCCTCCCGAAACCTTCGGCGTTAACATTTACTCGGTTTTGGAGAAAAGTAAGATCGGGGGCTACTTACTATCGCCGAAAGAACTTGTAAGCGTTTCAAAACTCCTTTCGGTTTCCAGAAGTTATGTTAAGTATTTCTCGTCGTCGGAATTTGCAGTCGAATTAAAAAAAGATTTTGCCGAGATGCTTTACGTTGATCAAGTGCTTGAAAACAGAATTACAAGCGTGATAGATAAAAGCGGCGCAGTACGCGATAACGCTTCTCCACGTTTGAGAGAAATACGCCTGATGATTAATGAAAAAAATCAGCAGTTAAAGAGGGAAGCGGAAAGAAAACTGAAGAAGTTAAGCGATGATTCAATTCTGATGGATGAGTATCTAACATTGCGAGACGGGCGTTACGTTCTGCCCGTCAAGGCGGAATATAAACGGCAGGTTAAAGGTTTCATTCACTCGGAATCGGCTACGGGACAAACGGTTTATATTGAGCCGGAAGAGATTCTCGGATTAAATAACGAACTTATTTCTCTTTCCTTTGAGGAAAAACGGGAGGTTAACAGAATCCTTGCCGCTCTGACCGAACAAATCGCGGTTAGAAGTCGCGACTTGGTACTGTCTCTCGAAACGCTTGGAAAAATCGAGATGATTTTTGCGTCGGCAAAGTTTTCCGATGAATATGATTGCAGCTTCCCGCAGGTTAATAATGATAAACCCCTTGAAATAATTCAGGGAAAACATCCCGTTTTAATTCAGAAATTAGGAAAGAAAAAAACAGTTCCGCTTAATTTGAATTTTAAGAATAACAAAGTTATTCTTATAACAGGACCTAACGCCGGAGGTAAAACGGTTGTACTGAAAACCGTCGCGCTGTTGAATTTATTGGTTAAGAGCGGTTTGCACGCGCCGGTTTCTCCCGATTCCAATTTTAAGTTTTATAAAAAAATAATGATTGATATAGGAGACGAGCAATCAATCGAGGAGAACTTAAGCACGTTCAGTTCCCATTTATCGAATATTAATTCAATAATAAACGACGCAGAGAGCGAAAGTTTGGTTTTGTTGGATGAAATCGGAACGGGAACCGATCCTACCGAAGGGGCTGCGCTTGCCGCCGCCATTTTGCTTGAGCTTTCCGAAAAAGGCGCAGACGTTCTGGCGACCACGCACCACGGCAACCTGAAAGTGCTTGCAAATAATCGAACCGGATTTCAGAACGCTTCTTTGGAATTTAACGCCGAAAATATTGAGCCGACATTTAAATTGCACCAGGGTGAGCCGGGCGCAAGCTACGCTTTTGAAGTAGCCGAGCGAATCGGATTAAGCAAAAGTTTATTGGAGCGAGCCAAAGATTATGTTACAACGGATGATTCGAAAATTGAGGAAATGATAATCGGACTGCAGAAGCAGTCGCATGCGCTTTCACAAAAGTTAAAAGCGGCTGAAATTGAAAATTCAAGACTTAAAGGTTTATCGCAGTTGTATGAAAAGAATCTGAAAGAACTTAAAGACAGGAAACGAAAAATTATAGAGGAAGCCAAAAGCGATGCGGCGGAATTGATTTCAGACGCAAACCGAAAGATTGAAAAGGCGATTAAAGAAATTAAAGAAAACAAGGGCGAGCGGGAATCTATTAAAAAAGCCAAGTCGGAAATAATCGAGTTTAAGCGAAAGGTTGAAAGACGCGAAGAAGCAAACGGTATTATTAATGAAGAACAATTCAAAAAAGGAGATTGCGTTAAAATCAGAAATATGTCAAGCGTTGGGACTATTGATTCTATTGATGAAAAGAAGAAAACGGCTCTTGTAATTACCGGCGACTTGAAAATTAACGTTAAGTTGAATGAACTTGAGCATACAAAAAAAAATAAATCGCATGTTCAAAATTTATCGGGAATTGATTATTATTCTCATCTGCAATCTTTAAGATTAGATATTCGCGGTAAAAAACCGGAAGAAGCAGAGTTTGAAGTGGTTAGATTTATTGACGACGCCTATGCAAGCAACACCAAGGAGGTGGAAATTCTTCACGGAAAAGGTACCGGCGTTCTTAAACAAACTGTAACGGAAATTTTAAAAGCACATAAATTTGTCGAGAGTTTTAACTTCGCAAAAATTGAACTCGGCGGAGAAGGAATAACAATAGTAAAGTTGAAATAATATGAAAATTAAAAAAGTTTTAATAGCAAATCGCGGCGAGATAGCCGTAAGAATTATCAGAGCGTGCAAGGAGATGGGAATAACAACGGCGGCGCTTTATTCCGATGCCGACAGAAGCGCGCTTCATGTAAAGTTAGCGGACGAAGCTCATTATGCCGGAAATTCTCCGGCGAACGAATCTTACCTTGTCGCCGACAACATTTTGTCCATTGCAAAAAAAATTAACGCGGACGCCGTTCACCCTGGCTACGGTTTCCTTTCGGAAAACGCCGATTTCATTAAGAAGTGCGAAGAAAGCGGAATCGTTTTTGTCGGTCCTTCGGCCGAAGCCGTTGAGTTAATGGGAGAAAAGACTTCGGCAAGAACATTGATGAAAAAGCACAATGTCCCGATTGTTCCCGGAACGACCGAGCCGATTGACGACATGGATGAATTAAAACGGATTGCCGCTGAAATAGGATACCCGATTATGCTTAAAGCCGCCGCCGGCGGCGGCGGCAAAGGAATGAGGCGTATTAACGCGCCGGAGGAACTAATCGAGAATTATAATCGCGCGAAGAGCGAAGCTGAAAAAGCTTTTGGGAACGGAGCGATTTATCTTGAGAAGTTCATTGAGAATCCCAAACATATTGAAGTTCAGATTATTGCGGATAAGCACGGAAATTATCGTCATGTTTTTGAACGGGAATGCTCGGTGCAGAGGCGTCATCAAAAGGTAGTTGAAGAATCTCCTTCCGCCAGCGTTACTCCCGAGATCAGAGAGAAAATCACGACTGCTGCAATTAATGCGGCAAAGGCTTGTAACTATTACAACGCGGGAACTATTGAATTTTTAATGGACGCCGATAAGAATTTTTATTTTCTGGAAATGAATACCAGACTTCAAGTTGAGCATCCCGTTACGGAATTGGTTTCCGGACTCGATTTAGTGAAGGAGCAATTCAGAATCGCGGAAGGGGAGAGAATCTCCTTTGAGCAAAGCGATTTGCATCTGAACGGTTCCGCTTTGGAATGCCGCGTTTACGCCGAGGACGTTACGAACAACTACGCCCCTTCAATCGGTAAAATTGAACTACACCGTTTGCCTTCCGGTCCCGGCGTCAGAGTAGATACGGGAATCGAGACCGGCTCGGAAGTCTCGGTTTATTATGATCCGATGCTTTCAAAAGTTGTAACTTGGGGCAGAAATCGTAGGGAAGCGCTCAATAGAATGCTCCATGTTTTGGAAGAATATAAAATCGCGGGAGTTCGAACAAACATACCGTTATTCAAGTGGATTTTAAAGCACCCGAAATTTGTTGACGGAAGTTTTGATATTAACTTCCTCGATGTCGAGTTAACTCCCTTGCTTCCCGATAAATGGATGGACGATTTTGAAAATCTTGACGATGCGGTTGCATTAATCGCATCTTATCTCAGGAAGAAAAACAGCGAGTTGCGAGTTACAAAAAATAAAATATCATCTGAAAACAAATGGATTGAGATAGATGGATAAGTTCATTACGGATATTAACGGCAAAGTTACAAAAACAGTTGAGATTAAAAATCCCACAGCTTCCGTTGATGGGAACAGGATGGAATATAAAGTTTTATCCGAAGATAAGAATCAAATTGTTCTTGAAATAAACAGTCATATTTATAACGTTGTCTATTCAAAAAAATCGGACGAAAAGTTTCAGATTGTAGCCAAAGGGCAAAATTACGAGGTGGAAGTTTTAACAGAATTGCAGAACAAAGCAAAAAAGTTAAACGCCGAAAGAAGAAAAAACAGCGGAGAGACTTTAATTAAAGCTCCGATGCCCGGACTCGTTTTGCGAATGGAAGTTGAGCAAGGTAATGAAGTTGTTGAAGGGACTTCCTTGTTTATACTTGAAGCAATGAAAATGGAAAATGAAATTAAAAGCGAGATTTCCGGAACAATAAAAGAAGTTAAAGTAAGTCAAGGTGAATCAGTGGAAAAAGGCGCAGTCATTCTAATAATTGAATGATTTGGCAGTTATTTCACATTTAGTTATATTCATTCGTTATTTTCTAACATTATAGGAGCAACCATGGTGAAAAAGTCACTAACAATTCTTTCTACCCTCTTATTCTTTGCAGGGTCGCTTTTCGCTAGCGGATTTCAGATTAATGAACATGCTGCGCGTGCAGTATCAATGGGCGGAGCTTTTACGGGCGTAGCAAATGACGCGTCCGCTGTTTATTTTAATCCCGCCGGAATCACTCAACTTAGCGGAACAAGCGTATCAGCCGGCGTTACTATGATAATGCCGAGCGCTACTTTCAGGGGAGTTTCTCCCGCTGTTACAGAGTACAAGATGCAAGACCAAACTTTTACTCCGATTAATTTTTATTTCACGCGTCAAATTTCCCCAAAACTTCACGTAGGTTTCGGCATTAACAATCCGTACGGGTTGGGTTCCAAATGGGACGACAACTGGATCGGAAAATATCTTGCGGTTGAAACGGAAATCAGAACATTTTTCTTTTCCGGTAACGTAGCTTATCAGTTAACAAAATGTTTGTCCGTTGCGGTAGGTATTAACTATGCTTACGGCGATGTTAAGATTAGAAAATTTGTTCCCCTTCCTGATCCGTTGTATGGTGATTTTCAACTTACTTTAAGCGGCGACGGAACGTCAATCGGTTTCAATGTTGCAGCTTTCTACAAACCATCCGATAAATTTTCAGTCGGCGTTTCATACAGAAGTTCAAACAAATTTGATTTCGCCGGAACGGCAAAGTCCGAAGATGGACCTGCCGCTTTAGCTTCACAGCTTCCTTCATGCGACATCACGGCGTCCCTGACAACGCCGATGAACTTAACCTTAGGGGTAGGTTTTTATCCTAATGATAATTTAACTATCTCCGCTGATTTCCAATATGTAGGATGGTCAAGTTATGATAAATTATCCGTTGATTTTTCAGACCCGAATGCGGAAGACATTGATGTTCCGAGAGAGTACCAAAACAGTTGGATTGCAAGAACCGGATTTGAATATAAAATGAATAAATTAGCTCTTAGGGGCGGATTGTTATACGACAAGAATCCTGTTAAGGATGAATTAGTCGAGCCGTCTCTTCCCGATGCCGACAGAATTGGTTTCAATGCCGGTTTGGGATATAAGCTGACAGATAAGATGAGTATAGATCTTTCTTACATGTTCTTAAGATTTGCCGAAAGAAATATCACTAATTCGGAACAGTCTTATACAGCGGGAAATTCTCCTTTTAACGGTGTATATAATTCATATGCACATTTGTTCGGTATAAATTTATCATATAACTTTTAAGGAGGAGAAAAACAGTTATGAAAAAGTTAAATAAATTTTTGATTTTAAGTTTACTTTCGTTAGCCGCTCTTTTTTACGGTTGCGAAGACAGAAGCGATTTAACGGCTCCGACAGTTAATACCGGAAGCGTCGATTTTTCAAGATTTGTCGTTGTCGGAAACAGCTTGTCCGCAGGATATCAGAACGGAACGCTTTACGAGTCGTCGCAAAAATATTCGTACGGAAAATTGATTGCCGATCAAGTCGGAGCTAAATATGAGCAACCGATAATCAGCGACCCTGGGACTGGAGACAGATTGGAGATTTCCGGTTTTAATGCAGATGGAACTCCTAATATTGTTCGTAACCCCAATAAAGGCGCTCCTACAAATTTGAACTATCCGGCTCCTTATAACAATTTGGGAATTCCCGGGGAATGGCTGCCGGACGCTCTTTCGGCAACCGACTCGAATAATTGTATTACCGGTCAAGCCGGTTCTCCTAATCCTTACTTTAATCTTGTATTAAGAGGTTCAGGAACTCAGATGCACCAAGCTTTGGCGCAAAAACCTACTTTTATCATCTTCTGGTTAGGAAATAATGATATACTTGCTCATGCGGCAACAGGCGGCGTTGCTCCTTATACTCCGGAAGCTACTTTTGATTATGTTTATAAAATAGCGTTGGATTCTTTAGCTACCGCAAATGATTCAACGGCTAAAATTGTAGTAGCTAATATCCCTTATGTAACTTCAACACCTTATTTTACAACTATAGGGCCGAAAGTCGGTTTGGCAATCAAACCTGCCGTTGATGCCGGTTTGGCAGTCGGATTGTATTATCAGAAGAGCACGGATATCGGCGCGGTGCCTGCAACTCAGTTTGCAACTCCGGATGATTTATTTGCCGGAAATGTTATTCTAACGTTGGCGGGTTCCCAGTTTGCTGGAATGATCGGTGATACTACCGGACTTTCCGCGGCGTATTATCAGAGCATCGGAGTTGACCCGACTGCGGTAGGCGTTGACGTAACCAAACCTTTCGGGCTTCATCCGCAGAATCCGTTCCCGAATCCATATACTTTGGACGGAGACGAATTAGCTAATATTAAGAACGTGATTGACTCTTACAATACTTCAATCGCTACTTTGGCGGGCGCTCACGGATTTGCTTTGGTCGATATCAATACATTCTTTAACGGTGTTGCCACTTCCGGTTATGTTTCCAACGGCCTCACATTTTCATCGGCTTATATAACCGGCAACACTTTCGGATTAGACGGCGTTCATCCGACAACCAGAGGTTACGGTATTATTGCAAATCAATTTATTAAAGTTATTAATTCGACATTTAACGCTCAGATTCCCCTTGTTGATGTAGCTACATTGCCGAATTCTATTTTACTTAAGGGCTTTTATCCTCAGAAAGGGATTGGTAACGGATTTCCACGGATCGATCCTTCAATACAATATAAAGTTCAGTTTTAAGAATATTTACTGAATATTTTATTTTTAATTCTCGCTCTACTATTCTATTTTAGTAGGGCGAGTTTATTTTATTATTAATTATTACACAGGCTTATAATGAGAATTTTTGTTTCATTCTTATTAATCGGTTTTATGATTGTCGGATGTTCCGCGCAAAAGCAAGCGGCAAAGGAAGATAATAATAAAGGTCAGGATGTATATGTTTTCGATCAGATCGGGAACGGCAACCCCGGGAATGAGAAGAAAACGGAAAAGATAGATTCCGCGTCGGTTGTTAATCAAGTTGATTCAACGGCAATTTCCGAGAAAGTTGAAGCCGCAAAAAAGGAAGAAAACAAGCCGGTTGAAACTCCCGACATTGAAACTCCTAAATTATATTTTGTTCAATTAGGGGCTTTTACCACACAGGAGAGAGCCGAGGAATTTATTAAACAAGCTGAAGATTTGTTGGATACAAAAACTTTTACAATAACCTTCAGCGATGAAAAAGAATTATTTTTAGTTCAGCTTCCGCCATTTAAAGACAAGAAAGAAGCTGAAAAAGTTAGAAATCGTCTTTGGAAATATAATTTATTCAAAGACGCTTTTATAGTAGAACAATAAATAAATAGGAGGATGAAATGGCTTTTTCGTTAAACAAAGTTATGTTGATTGGAAACTTGGGGGACGACGCCGAAACAAGATTTGTAAACGATAATTTTTCGGTTACCGAATTCAGTTTGGCTACCACAAGAAGCTACAAGAAAAATGAAGAGTGGGTTAAGGAAACAACTTGGCACAAAGTAATCAGTTACAACCTTTCCGATTATTACAAAGAACAGCTGAAGAAGGGGAAAAAGTTTTACATCGAGGGAAGAATTCAGAAAAGAAACTATGAAGATAATTCCGGCGTTAAACGTTATGTCGTCGAAATTATTTCGGAATCGATTATTCCTTTGGATTCCCGCGACGGCGGATATTCGAGCGGCGCATCGTCCTCGAGCGTTAATGACGCTCCCGAGCCGATTGACCCCGGCGTTAAAGACGATTTGCCATTTTAATTGAGTTGTTTAACAATTTAGGACTAACATAATTTTTGGACTCGGATAGTTATTATCAATTATTAATATTATTAATTCTGCTTATTGTCTCTGCGCTTTTTTCCGGCTCGGAGGTCGCTCTTTTCTCGCTCAATAAAGATGATTTGGATAAGGAAAAGTCTAAAAGCGGATTGATTTACAGGTACATTACTTCTTTGATAAATAATCCTCATCGTTTGTTAGTTACAATCTTACTCGGAAACACTTTGGTAAATGTTGCGGCGTCAATAGTTGCCGTAACATTTGCCCTTAATTTTGCACATCAATACAATATAAGTCTTGAGCTTGCTTTTACCGTTCAAATTATTACTCTTACCGTTTTGATTATCCTTATTTCCGAGATTACCCCGAAGGTTTGGGCAAGCAAACATCCCTTAAGATTCTCCGAATTGGTCGCAGCCCCGCTGTATTGGACGGCTGTTCTCATTTATCCGATTTCAAAAATAATTACCGATTTTCTTAGCTTTTTAATTTCCAAAGTTAAAATAGATCGCTCCAAAACGGTAATCAGAGAAAAAGAGATTGCAGATCTCGCTAATCTCGGCGCAAAGCAGGGAACAATCGAAGAGGAGGAGCAGGATCTTATTCACGGAATCGTTTCTTTCAGAACAATTTTAGTAAAGGAAATAATGACGCCCCGCGTTGATATTGACGCTATCCCGATTGACTCCAACTTTGACGATTTGCTTAAAACCATTACTACTTCCGGCAGAAGTCGTCTTCCTCTTTACGAGGAGGACCTGGACCATATTATTGGAATCATTTACGCTAAGGATTTACTCCGTTTTTTGAAAAACTCAAATCCGGACGAGATATTAAATATCAATAAAATTGCAAGAAAGCCATATTTCGTTCCCGAGAATAAATTAATAAGCGAATTGCTGAAGGAGTTTCAGGCTAAAAACCTTCATCTCGGGATTGTTGTCGATGAGTACGGAGGAACTTCGGGGCTTGTTTCAATGGAAGATATTCTCGAAGAGATAGTCGGAGAAATTCGGGACGAATATGATAAAGAGGAAGCGGAACTAACTGAACTCGGAGAAGGAAAATATCTCGCTTACGGAAAACTTCCCATATTGGAATTATCTGAGGAATTGGAGGTCGATTTTACTTCTCCGGAGGACGATTATGAAACTTTAGGCGGATTTATTTTCAACTATGCCGGGACGATTCCGGACCCCGGCTACAGCTTTGTTGAGAAGGGGTACAAATTTACGGTAAAGACCGTTAAGGACAGAAGAATTGAGCAAGTCTCAATCGAAAAAATCCCGACGGAAGAATAATGAAGCGCGGCTGTTTTTTCGGGTTTTCTTTTATTATTATTGCTATTGGAATTGCTTTTTACATCGGAGAAAAATATGGTTCGCAGCTTTATGATATTGGACAGCAGAAAGTAAATCAGTTTTATAATGAGCAAGTTCAGACCGAATTGAATAATCTTAACGGACTCGGCGGCGCTTATTCCGATTCGGTAAAATTCTTTTTATCGAAAAAATTGGAAGAACTGAAAAAGAAACAATTAAAACTGACCAAAGCCCAGATAGTGAAGCTGAAAGAAGAAGCGACGCGTTTAAGTAAAAAGGCAGAAATAGATTCCATCGATTTTAAAAATTTAGAGAAGATTTTCAAATGAATAAGGAAGCCAAAACAGAAGTAAAAGTCGGCGTTACAATCTTCGCCGCCGTATTGCTTTTTCTAATCGTTATAATGTGGGCAAAAAACTTTTCGTTTAATTCCGATTACCAAACCGTAACCGTGAAGTTCCCTAATATTTCGGGACTTCATATTAAAGATAATGTTTTCGTGAACGGCGTGGTTAAAGGTTACGTCGATGATATTAAAGTGGCGGGAAACGGCGTCCTTGTAAAAATGATTTTTACGAGTCCGGTTGATTTAAGAAAGGACGCTACTTTTTCGATCGTGATGCTCGATTTAATGGGCGGAAAGAAAGTCGAAGTTACTCCCGGTATATCAGCCGGTAAGCTTGATTTGTCCCAAGTGCAGAACGGGCGGTTCCTCGGCGATATTTCCACTACGATGGCGATGATGACGAATGTGGAATCCGACTTGGTGGATATTATCCATGAAACAAAGTCGGCGATGAAATCCTTGAACGAACTTCTCGGCGAGAACAATTTTTCCGATAAATTACAGAAAACTTTTGACGAAGTAAATTCCACAATGCTTTCCGTAAGAGAGGCGATTGATAACAATAAAGCCGATGTTTCAAAATTAATTGCTAACAGTTCCGATTTGTCCGATTCGCTAAACGAGTTTTGGCGTAAAAATAACGGAGCGCTTCTTAACGCGGTTAAATCTTCCGCTTCAACAATGGCGTCTGCGGATTCATTGATGAAAAGGATTTCGGCTCTTATAGAGGAAACAAAATCACAAAAAAACAACGCGGGTAAATTCCTTTATGATAAGGATTTTGCGGATAAACTGATAAAGGCTTTGACCCGGCTGAATGAACTTACGGAAATTGTGAATAAACAGCTTAAAAACGAGGGGCTGAATGTTAAAACGCATATTTTTTAGAATACTCCTATTTTCGTTTCTGCTCAGTTCGGTAAATCTTTTTGCGGCGGAACCTTCTCCGGCGCGGGGAAGAAACGGAATGGTTTCTTCGGCAAGCGATTTGGCTTCAATGGTCGGACTTAAGATTTTGGAAAAAGGGGGAAACGCGGTTGACGCCGCCGTTGCCGTTCAGTTTGCTCTTGCTGTAACTTTTCCGGAAGCCGGGAATATCGGAGGCGGCGGGTTTATGGTAATTCATCTCGTAAAGGGAAAAAATACGACAATTGATTTCAGAGAAACAGCTCCGTCCTGCGCGCGGAGAGATGTTTATCTTGACGATAACGGAAACGTAATAAATGGAATGAGCACAACCGGTTGGACAAGCTCGGGCGTGCCCGGAAGCGTGGCGGGAATGCTTTACGCACTAAATAAATACGGAACCATGACGCTTGACGAAGTTATCTCTCCCGCGATTGAACTTGCCGAAAACGGTTTTCCCCTAAGCTACGACTTGGCGAGAGATATTAATTATTCCTACAACGAGTTTGTTAAATACCCTTCGTCAAAAAGGATATTTACTAATGCCGGCGAGCGGTTTATCGAGGGAGATTATTTTATTCAAACCGATTTGGCGAAAACGCTTCGGGAGATTTTGTTAAAAGGGAAAGCTGGATTTTACGATGGCTGGGTTGCTGATTCGATTGTCGCTCAGAGCGCCAGAGAAGGCTGGAATATTACAAAAGAAGATTTGCGCAATTACGTTCCGGTTGAGCGCAAACCTGTTTACGGCGAGTATAAAGGATTTCAGATTGTTTCAATGGCGCCCCCTTCGTCCGGAGGAATAGCGCTTGTTGAAACTTTGAACATACTTAAAAATTTTAATTTGAATTTACTCGGCTGGCACAGCGCAGATTATATTTACACTATTGTAGAAGCTCTAAAATATGTTTACGCCGATAGGTCGAAGCACCTCGGTGATTCAGATTTTTACAACGTTCCGGCAGCCGATTTGCTCTCGCAGAAATATGCGGACGGTATCGCCCAAAAAATAAAGGAAAGAAACGGCTTGGCTCAGCCTTCGGATGAAATTCTTCCCGCCGAGTTTAAGGAAACCGAGAGCGAAGAAACTACGCATTATGTGGTCGCCGATAAATTCGGCAATGCCGTAAGCTGCACTACAACAATCAACTCCGCGTTCGGGAATAAGATTGTCGTTAACGGCGCAGGTTTTTTAATGAATAATGAAATGGACGACTTCAGCGCCAAACCGGGCGTTCCCAATCAATACGGGCTTATTGGAAGCGAAGCAAATTCCATCGCTCCTCATAAAAGAATGCTGAGTTCAATGACGCCTGCAATTCTTCTTAAAGATGGAAAATTTTATCTTGCCGCCGGTTCTCCCGGAGGTTCAACCATTATTACAACCGTATTGCAAATAATATTAAACGTTGTTGATTTTAATATGAACATCTCGGAAGCAATCGGAACGCCCAGGTTTCATCATCAATGGAAACCGGACAGAATCGATTATGAAAAGTATGCGATTCTGAGAGAGCAGCGCGAGATTCTTTCCCGAAAAGGAGAAAATATCGGGAATGTGCGTAGTCTCGGGCGAGCGGAAGGAATAATCTACAACGCAGAAAAAAAGATTTTCTACGGCGCTACAGACCCGCGCGGATACGGTTTGGCAATTGGGTATTAGGAGTAGTGAAATGGTTGTCGGAATCGGGACTGACATAATTGAAGTTAGCAGAATTAAGAGCGGCGTTGAAAAGTTTGGCGATAAATTCCTGAACAAAATCTTTACCGAAACCGAACTTGAATATTCAAATAATAAAAAAAGTGAATATTTACATCTCGCCGGAAGATTTGCCGCAAAAGAAGCCGTTGTAAAAGCCCTTGCGTCTTGCTGCGATAAAGGTTTTAACTGGCAAGATATTGAGATTTACAACGATTCCGCCGGCAGACCATTCGTAAGACTTTATGGTAAATTCTCCGATTTTGTTTCAGGCAGGTATGAAGTTCTCGTCTCAATCAGTCATACTGAAAGCTACGCTTCGGCTGTTGCGCTTCTTCAGACTTTAGAAGCGTAAAAGGACGAAAGAATTGCGTAAGTTTCGATTTATTAGGATTCTTTTGGCGGATTTACAAGTGTTCTGAAATTACAATTTCAATAAGGAAAAAGCGTAAAGATTTGGATTAGTCAATCAAAAATCGGAGTTCTCAATCAAACTTTGTACATCTTCGTAAGTCAGCGTTACAAAATCGTTATCTGTCAAGTCAACCGAGTTTGAAATACGTTCCTCCTGATAACTGATAATCTTAAAGAGAATATTCTTAGCGGTTCTTGCATTTCCGAAATTCTTATCCCTTTTTTCATAGAGTTTTTCAAAAATTTCGAGAAGAAGCTGTAAAGCGCCTTCATCCAGAATGTAACCGTTGGCGTTCCCTATGTTGTATGCAATTTCAAGAAGCTGGCGCGGAGTGTAATCTTCAAAATGGAGTTTAATTTGGAAACGGGATTGCAGTCCGGGATTGGAGCTTAAAAACTGTTCCATCTCTTCGGTATAGCCGGCGACGATTACAGCAAACTTTCCTTTGTAATCTTCCATTCGTTTTAGAAGGATGTCAATCGCTTCCTGCCCGAAATCATTAGCTCCGCGGGAAAGTGTGTAAGCTTCATCAATAAATAAAGTGCCGCCGATAGCCTGTTTGATTAATCCGTCGGCTTTGATTGCCGTTTGTCCTTGATAACCGGCGACAAGCGCGGAACGGTCGCATTCCACGAGATGACCTTTTTCAAGCAGTCCCAATTCTTTGTAGATGCCGCTGAGAAGTCTGGCGACAGTTGTTTTTCCCGTGCCGGGATTGCCGGTAAAAACGGAGTGAAGACTTCTGTCAATAATCTTTAAGCCGCGTTCCTGCCGCATCTTGGTAACCTTCAAACTTTTAACCAATCTGTTAACTTCTGATTTAACGTTATCCAACCCTGTCAGAGAATTCAGTTCCTCAAGAAGCTGCTGTAATTTTTCAGGATTTCCTTCAATAGTAAATTTTTCAGTTTTGCGTTTCTCGGAAATTTGTGGGAGAATGTCTTCAACCGTAACCAGGTTCTGCGGAATTTTTTCACGTTCATCAGGGGTTAAGTCCGCAAGGCGTAAAAGATGCTGCTGCTGAGTTTTTTCAACTATGTTCCGTACAAGACGGACGTTTCCGAATGTTTTATCGCGGTTGCGGTATTGCTCCATTAAATAGAGACGCAATTTTTCTTTAGCTTTCTCGTCAAGCGTTAGGTTTTTAGATTCGAAAAGTTTTTCGGCAACTTCGATTAGTTCGTCGGGAGTGTAATCCTCAAATTCAAAAATTTTGCTGAAGCGGGATTTCATCCCCGGATTGCTTTCGATAAACCTTTTCATTTCATCGGTGTAACCGGCGGCAATTACTATGAACTTTCCTTTGTTGTCCTCCATCTGCTTTAGAAGAGTGTCAATCGCTTCTTTTCCGAAATCCTTTTCATCGCCCTGTTTAACGAGAGTGTATGCTTCGTCGATAAAAAGCGTTCCGCCCATTGCTTTGTTAATCATATTCATTGTTTTTTCGGCGGTCTGACCAATGAAACCGGAAACCAATCCTTCTCTGTCGGTTTCAACAAGATGCCCTTTCTCCAAAACGCCAAGCGCCGAAAAGATTTTTGAGATAATTCGCGCAACGGTAGTTTTACCTGTGCCGGGATTGCCCAAAAAGAGAATGTGATCAGAAAATTTGCTTTTTAAGTCTTCCCCCTGTTCGGCAAAATATCGGGCTAATTTTACAAGCCGGTTTACTTCATTCTTAATGGAATTAATGCCGATCAAGATGTTAAGCTCATTCAGCGCCGCTTCTAACTCTTCTTCGTCAATTCCCAGTTTTACGTTTTTGGCGGTGTCTTCGGAAAAGACTTTATCAATGTCGGAAAGAACGAATGTGGAAAATTGCTCTTTTGTAATTTCTTTCAATTCGTCTTCCGATAATTTCAGGAGACGCTTGCTGAGATTAAGTTTTGCTTTGTCGAAGATTCTTCTTACTTCTCTTGCGTTGCCGAAATTCTTATTCCTTTTTCTGTAAAGCTCGAGAAATTTTTTTGCAAGGAACTCCCTAGCTTCGTCATTAATTTCATATTCGTTTTTCTTCAGCATCAGCTCGAAGATTTTCATCATCTCGTCGGGAGTGTAATCTTCGAAAATAAACTTGCGGTTAAATCTCGATTTCAGTCCCGGGTTTGCCTGCAGAAAAGATTCCATTTCATCAGGATAACCGGCGGCGATGACAATAAACTCTCCCTTTTTATCTTCCATTCGTTTAAGGAGAATATCAATCGCTTCCTGCCCGAAATCTTTACCTCCGGGCTTGTACAAGGTGTATGCTTCGTCAATAAAAAGTACTCCGCCGAGAGCGGATTCAATGGCTTGATCGGTTTTTTGCGCCGTTTGTCCGACAAACTCTCCCACAAGGGCGGAGCGGTCAACTTCAACAACATGTCCTTTCGGCAGAATTCCCATTGCGCGGAAAAGTTGCCCCATAAGTCTGGCGATTGTTGTTTTGCCGGTGCCAGGATTACCGATAAACAAAGAATGAACGTTCACTTCTTCGGATGATTTTAGTCCGAGTTTTTCGCGTTTCTTCTGAAATTTAAGATAGTCAATTAATTCCCTTATCCCCGATTTTATCGATTCCAAACCGATAAATTCATCAAGCTCTTTAAGAAGTTCTTCAATCGATTTTTCTTCCGGTTCGATTATTTTGCTTTGGGAACTTAGTTTATTTTTAATCTCCGTTTTTTCTTTATCGCCTTTCTCATTCTCTTTGTCCGGCAGCGGTTTTTCGACAATCTTTTCATCTTTATCCGAAAGGATAAAATACGTTTCCGCAACTTTGAAATTATCAAAATAAAGTTCAACTTTTCCCTGTCCTTCCTGCCGGAAGTTTTTGTCGTTTTCGAGGGGTTGTGAAAATACAACCGAATCCCATTCGTTAGAGACAGGAACTTCAAAAACATTTGTTGAAATTAGAAAATCGTTAACATACCAAGCCAGTTTTCCTTCGATTACCGAATCTTCGATACGGAAAAGGGGATTGGCAAAGACTACTTCGACAGCGATTTTTTTCTTCTTCGTAATGTCGATAGATGAATAATAGGGACCGACTCCTTTTTCAAAGAAAGGATCTTTCTCGTCAAAAAGTTGAAGTTTAAAAACATCTCCTTTTTCGTGAGGATAGAAAAGGGATTCGGAACGGAGGAGAGATTTATCTATTTTCTTTGCAGGTGTTTCCTCTTTAGTTTTTTTCTTATCATCATCAAATAAAGTTTTTGAGATAAGTGATTTTTTCTTCTTAACTCTCGGAAGGAGTAATTTGTAAACCTTTTCAAATCTTGGATTTCCTGAGAGACGATCTTTTAATTCTTCCGCCTTTTTGAATGCGGGAAGATACTGGAACAAATAAAACATCGCTTCTATTTCCGATATTTGCGCCGTTTCGTGTAATTCGGCTAAATCTTTTTCGGCTGTAATCTTTCGCGAGAAATAGAGTGGAAACCAATACTCCTTATACTTAAAAGCCCGTTCGCAATATTCAACAATTTTTTTTGCGTAGGGTAAATCAAGTTTCTTATTTCCGTGAGAAACTTTAACGGCTTGTACATAAAGCTTATATCGTTCCGGAAGCGTAGGGTTTTTAGTAGGGTCAAGATTTAACGCAAGGGAAATTTGCTCGAGAGCTTCGTCAAAATTATTTAATCCGGCAAATGCTTTTGCTTTATTCTCCAAACTCCAGACAAAATATTTTAAATGTTCGCGATGCGCAACTTCGAGGTCTGCGATAGCTCCTTCAAAAATACTCATCCGCATTAGGAGATAACCTCGATAGAGATTTGAAATAAGCGGGTCGCGGTTTAGTTCAACGGCGGAATTGGCGTATTCCATGGCGCCGACAGGGTCGCCGTTTTCAAGAAGCGCCCAAGCGTAACAGATTGCAACCTTGCTGTTGTTCGGGCGATCGTTTACAAGTTTCTCGGCAATAGGAAGCGCAAGTCTGAAACGTCCGTTCCATAAATGGTCAAATGCTTCGTCGAGTAATTTGTAAAACTTTTCTTCTTTCAAAGGTTTTCCGAAATATTGAACTTAATATTCTTTATTAAAATTTTTCCCGAATAATAATTTAAAACTTTTTGCGGTATTCTTCGTCATAATTTTCAAAAAGGGAAAGAAGATGAAAATTTTAAGTAAAGCGTTGTTATTAGTTGTAGGACTTGCGTTGGCAGCAGGATGCGGTTTTCATAAAGTAAGAGGCAACGGCGATATAACGGTTAAAGAAATTCCGGTTGAGAATTTCCGTTTGATTGACGCTTCCGGCGCATTTTACATAAAAGTTAATTTCGGGGATAAGCCCGAACTTAAATTGATTACCGATTCAAATCTGATGAAGTATGTTAGAATAAAAGTAAAAGACAACACACTTTATCTTTCCACGCGTAAGAATGTTTCGCCAACCCGGAAATTACTTGTAGAGATTACAACCAGGCAGCTTAACGGAGTCGATTTATCCGGAGCAAATACTTTAGTTGTTAACGGAATCAAAACGGATATGCTCAGTCTCGATATAAGCGGAGCGGCGGAAGCTACATTGAGCGGGGCGGCGGATTTGTTCAAGGTGGACCTTTCCGGCGCGGCGGACCTTGATGCAGAAAACCTTGTTACCAAAACGACTAAAATTGAAGTTTCGGGAGCTGCCAACGGAACGATTAACGTTACAAATGCGCTTTACGCCGACGTCAGCGGAGCAGCGGATTTAACTTATGTCGGTAATCCGAAGCTCATAAACAAGCATGTTTCCGGCGCAGGCTCAATCAGAAAAAAATAGAATTTCATTTTTTCCTCTTTAAGAAATTTTCAGGACGAGCCGTGTATGTTGAATGCCGCGTTACTTTAAAAATCGGAGATTAACTTAAACTTGGAGATTCCCCTCGGCATTTGTGTGAAAAATTTGGTTTTGTTCCGTTAAAGAGTTCTGTCGGATTTGTATTCCAATACTTATATTTCATAATAAGTTTTTATTAAATCAAAATGGTGGAAAATGAAAAATCCGGTTGTCAGTATTATTATGGGAAGCGATTCCGATTTATCCGTTATGAAAAAAGCGGCGGATTTGTTGAAAGAATTTGCCGTTTCCTTTGAAGTTAAAATTTTATCCGCGCATCGCACTCCGGATGAGCACGCAAAGTATTCCAAGGAGGCGGCTGGAAGAGGCGTAAAGGTAATTATCGCCGGAGCCGGAGGAGCCGCTCATCTTGCGGGAGTAACAGCGGCAAATACAATCCTGCCCGTAATCGGAGTGCCGATTAAATCAAAACTGGACGGAATGGATTCGCTTTTATCAATTGTACAAATGCCGAGCGGAGTTCCGGTTGCGACAGTGGCTATCGACGGGGCTAAAAATGCCGCTATTCTTGCAGTTGAAATGCTCGCGCTTTCCGATGAGAACTTACGGAATAAAATAACGGAGTACAAAAAGAAATTAGCCAAAGAATCCATTTCAAAAAATGAAAACATTAATTTATAGAATTCAGTTTTGAAAAAAGAGATTTACATCAACGGAAGAATAATAGGCGCGGAGGGAGATTTCTCACAGAAAGAGGCGATGGTTACCGGCGACGGAAAATTTCTTTTTTTCGGGAAAAATGAAGAAGCCGAAAAATTTGCCGATGAGAGTTCAAGTATAATCAATCTAAACGGAAAGTTTGTTGCGCCTAAGTTCTATGACGCTCATCTTCATTTGATTGAAGGAGGACTTTCCCTTGAGCGACTTGATTTATCGAACGTCCGTTCAAAAAAAGAGTTTCAGGAGAAACTTTACTGCTTTTCAAAAAAGAACGAGGATGATTGGATTATCGGGATGAACTGGACTGAGAAAAATTTTCGCGGCGAGGTTCCCGAAAAAAGCTGGGTTGATAAAGTTTTGCCGGACCGCCCCGTAATTCTTTATCGAATGGATTTACACACCGCGCTCCTTAATTCACGCGCGCTCGAAATTGCCGGAATAGATGAAAATTTCAGACCTCCGGATGACGGAAAGATTGAACGAATAGAAGGGGAAACTACCGGTATTGTTAAAGATGCCGCGCTTTTTTACGTTAATAAATTTATTCCCGAACCATCCTTAAATAGAAAACTATCCGCTTTAAAGAAAGGAATCGAAGAAGCTGAGAAATTCGGATTGGCGGGCGTTCAAGAGATGCTTTTTGATATTCGGAATTTGGAAGTTTACAAAAAATTGTGCGAAGAAAGATTCAGAGATAATTTTCACATATCGATTTCAATCCCGATTGAAAAAGTTAACGATTTTGCAGATAAAGATTTACGACTCTGTAATAACGTTAAGATTGTAGGCGTAAAAGGTTTTGCAGACGGCTCGCTCGGAGCCAAAACCGCGTGGTTTTTTAAGCCGTATAAAGATGATTCCGGCAATTTCGGTCTTCAAACCGGCGCATTAAAAAGCGGGTCGCTTCTTAAGAATGCAATAATCGCCGATAAAATGGGACTGCAGATTTCGATTCATGCAATTGGAGACAGAGCTGTAAATGAAGCGTTAAATATTTATGAAAAGGTGCGGGATGAAAATCCAGATTCGAGTATTGCGCATCGTATCGAACACGCGCAACACGTTCTCCCCGAGGATATCAAACGCTTCCGGGAGCTGAATATTACCGCTTCGATGCAGCCTTATCACTTATATTACGATAAAACTCAAATTGTTAAATTGCGAGGCGAAGAGGAGTTTGAAAATTCATTCCCGGTAAAAAAGTTTATCGAGCAAAATGTAACGGTCGCATTCGGAACTGATTTTCCGGTTGTAGGTTTAAATCCCTTGAAAGGAATAAAATTAATAACCGGCGGATACAAAGAAGAAATCGGGAATGTTGGAAGCATTACTATTGAAGAGGCGGTTAAATGTTACAGCGAAAATCCCGCCAAGACAATGGTTCCCGATATAGATGCTAAATTGAAAATAGGGAATAAAGCTGAATTTATTGAGTTTGTTCTTTAGTAACCTAACCTGTCGAGGTAAACCGCAATTAAGAATTAATAGAGACCTTTGCATAACCTAAATTTGTCATATTGAGTCCGCCAATCCGCCAAGGCGGAGGAGTGTAAGCCGTCCGAAATATCTCTAAATTCGGTACTATTACCGGTTTTGAGATTCTTCTCCCGCCAAGGCGGGATCAGAATGACATATAAATTAGGTTTTGCAAAGCCTTCTAATAATTAAAAATGAAGAACTAAAAATGATAAAAGCGTTTAGTCCGCCAAAGTCGGATTAGATTGTTTAGAATTTTATAGACAAATCATTTCGCCGCGAATACGCGAATTTTTTCACTCGTTACTCTTTACTGAAAGAGCGTTCAGTCGTCAGCGTTATCAGCGTGCCATTATTTTGCTTCGTCGCGGAGGATTCGACTTTCTTAAATTAAGAGCTGGGATTTATTCTAAAACTATGATTTAAATTTAGTCAGAGGAAAAAATCACTTCTTTAGAGAAGATGAAATTGATAAATTTAAATATTGAATTTCAATAAATGAACAAGGAGAAATAAAATGTCAAATGCATATTTTAAAGTGCCGGTTCCTACAAACGAGCCGATTTTATCCTACGCTCCGGGAACAAAGGAAAGAGCTGAAATCAAAGCGGAGTTGAAGAAACTTCAAGAACAGGAAATAGAAGTTCCGTTGATTATCGGCGGGAAAGAAGTCAGAACCGGAAATTTAGGGGAAATGGTAGAGCCTCACAATCACTCCAAAGTGTTAGGGCATTTCCACAAAGCAGGGAAAGAAGAAGTCCAAATGGCGATTGACGCGGCATTGAAAGCCCGAAAAGAATGGGCGGAAATGCCGTGGGAACAGAGAGTCGCGGTTTTTCTGAAAGCGGCGGAACTCCTTTCGGGCCCGTGGCGCGCAAGACTAAACGCAGCGACTATGCTCGGACAATCCAAAACAGTTTTTCAAGCTGAAATTGATTCGGCTTGCGAACTTATTGATTTCTGGAGATTCAACAGCTACTATATGGCGGAACTGATGAAAGATCAGCCCTATTCTCCAAAAGGAATGTGGAACCGTGTAGAGTACAGAGCTTTGGAAGGGTTCATTTTTGCTGTTACTCCTTTTAACTTCACTTCGATTGCGGGCAATCTTCCAACCGCTCCCGCGCTCGTAGGGAATGTAGTTTTATGGAAACCGGCATCAAGCGCGGTTTACTCGGCGTATCAATTAATGCTTCTCTTTAAGGAAGCTGGATTCCCGGATGGCGTAATTAACTTTGTCCCCGGTTCCGGCGCCAGCGTTGGACGCCCGGCATTGGAAAGCCCGGACTTGGCGGGAATCCATTTTACCGGCTCCACGGCTACTTTCCAGAACATGTGGCGGACAGTAGGGAACAACATTTCCAACATGAAATATTATCCGAGGATTGTCGGAGAAACGGGCGGTAAAGATTTTATCTTTGTTCATAAAGATGCGGATATTGATGGCGTTGTAGTTGCGGCTTTGCGCGCGGCGTTTGAATATCAGGGACAAAAATGTTCCGCCGCTTCCAGAATGTATATGCCTAAATCGAGATATGATGAGTTCAAGGAAAAATATGTAGCCGAAGTTGCCAAAATTAAAGTCGGCGACGTTGAGGATTTCACTAACTTTATGTCGGCAGTAATCGATAAAGCCGCTTTCGATAATATCACAAGCTACATAAAGTATGCAGCCGAATCTGATGAAGCGGAATTCATAACCGGCGGCAATTACGACGATTCGAAAGGATACTTTATTGAGCCGACTACAATTGTAACGACTAATCCTAAGTTCAAATCGATGCAGGAAGAGATTTTCGGTCCAGTTCTTACGATTTACGTTTACGACGATGATAAGTTTGAGGAAACTCTCGAACTTTGCGACACTACTTCTCCATACGCGCTCACAGGCGCAATTTGGTCTCAGGACAGACATGTTCTAAATTACATGGAGAAGAGATTGAGAAACGCAGCCGGCAACTTCTACATTAACGATAAACCGACAGCCGCGGTAGTAGGACAGCAGCCGTTTGGCGGCGGACGCGCTTCGGGAACCAACGACAAAGCGGGCAGCGCGATGAATCTGCTCCGCTGGATGTCCGCGCGTACGTTAAAGGAAACTTTTACTCCTCCGCATGATTGGACGTATCCGTTTATGGGAGAAGAATAGTTTAGGATTAATTCTGACGGATTAAATCTTTCTTTTGTTCAGAGCCGTACCTGATTATATTTAGGTACGGCTTTTTTTATTAACGGAGGTTTTTATGTCTCGTAAAAAAACTTGGATTGAGAAACTGAACAACGGCAAAGATTTACCCAAAACCATTCGGCTTGAAGGAAAACAAGCGGACAAATGGGGAGAAGGAACGATGGTTATACCCGCTCCCCTTGATGTTTATGAAATGATGAGCTTGCCTGAAAAGGGGGAAATTCTTACAACCAATTCAATAAGGATACTTCTTGCGCGTAAGTATGAAACTACAACCGCTTGCCCGATAACAACCGGAATTTTTGCGTGGATCTCAGCGCACGCTTCCGAAGAGATGAAATCGGAGGGAAAAACAGAGAATATGATTCCATGGTGGAGAACTCTGAAAGGGAAAGGGGAATTAAATCCAAAGTACCCCGGAGGTGTCGAAGAGCAGATAAACTTTTAACCGATGATGGATTAGAAATTATCCGGAAAGGGAAAAAATTTTACGTTCTCGATTATGAAAAATATTTAGTAAAAACATGACGGTTTCTTAAAGTACGGTTTTCGTTTACATAAAATTCCGTACAGTGTCTCTCATCTGATTGGGGGAGATACAAAACCGTAGCGTAGATTGCTGTGCAATCTGCGTAAGAGAGGGGAAAGTAAGATTACACAGATTGCCCGCTACGCTAAGCAATCTGTGCTACATAATTTATTGCACACGGTTTTTTGATAGTATGAGTAATATCTAAGTTCGAGTTCCAGCGCAAATAATTAATTTCTTCTTCGATTGTTTTACGGCTTCAAATAAATTAATTTTGAATTATGAAATATGATTTTACTAAAATGACAGGCGCCGGAAATGATTTTATCCTTTTTGACGGGATAAAAAATATTACGCCCGATTTAACTCCGGCAATAATTCAATCGATTTGCCTCCGAGGTTTGGGAATCGGCGCGGACGGGGTACTAATCGTACTTCCTTCCAAGAATTTTGATTATGAGCTTAAATATTTTAACGCAGACGGTTCTTCGGGCATGCTTTGTGCCAACGGAGCAAGGGCTTCGATAATTTATGCGCGCGCTAATCTGTTCCCCGACAAGCTGCGCGTTGAATTTGAGTGCTGCAAAAAAAATTTTACGGGGGAAGTAAAAGGGGAAAACGAAGCGGTTTTTAATCTCCCCGATATTGAAAAAGTCTCGTATGAAACTGTTGCGATAGGAGAAAAAGAATTAAACGTTTATGTCGCCGATACCGGCGCGCCTCAGGCTGTAATTGATTTTTTCGATTTGAATATTACGGGTAAATCTTTTGATGATTTTGACTTCGTCCCGTTTGCGAAAAAAATCAGATATCACAACAAATTTCTGCCTGCGGGAATAAATGTTAATGTTGTTTATAATAACAACGGAAGGTTTAAGATACGCTCTTTTGAACGGGGCGTGGAGGATGAAACATTTGCATGCGGGACGGGAATTATTGCGACGGCTATGTTTTTATCCGAAATAAAAGGGGAGAAGACGCCTATTGAAATTTTTTCCCGCAGTAAGAAAAAATTCATAATTAATTTTAGAAAAAAAATGACTAATTTTGAAAGTGTTTCTTTACGCGGTCATGCCGCAATTGTATTTAACGGAACTATTGAAATTTAGATTTAACGGGAGATTAAATGAGTAACGTGGTTTTTCAGATTAAGTATAAAATTAATCCGGAGTTCAGAGAAGATTATCTAAAAGTAGCGGGAGAATTAAAGGCGCAAATCAGCGCTGAGGGTTTAATCGGTTACGATATTTTCGAATCGCAAAAGGAAAATGAATTTTGTGAAATGTTCATTTTTGAAAGTCAGGAAGCGTACGATAATTACGACGATTCCGACGAGATGATTTCGCTGTTGATGGATAAACTCGCCTCGATAATAATCGAAGGAAGCATGGAGTATTCCACTTACAATAAGATAACGGATTAATTAATGTTTGAATATGTGGGCGCGCTCCATATTCATTCCTTCTTTTCCGATGGAACCGGCTCTCCGAAGGAGATTGCTGAAATTGCTTCGGAAGTCGGGCTTGATTTTATTATTCTTACCGATCATAATACGTTACGCGCTTTGGACGAAGGTTTTGAAGGCTGGTACGGCGATACGATAATGCTTGTCGGCGTTGAGATAAACGACAGGGAACTTAAAAATCACTATTTGGCTTTCGGAATTAACGAGGCGTTCTCGACAAGGATGCCTGCGCGCGAGTATGTTCGCAAAGTAAAGGAAGCGGGCGGAATCGGGTTTATCGCGCATCCGCACGAGAAGCGGAAATCGATGAAAGAACATCCTCCGTTTCCATGGACGGAGTGGGAGATTGGGAATTTTACCGGAATTGAAATTTGGAATCACATGTCGGAATGGATGGAAGGTTTGACCGAAGAGAATAAATACAACCGTTTTGTTCATCCGCTCAGTTCAATTTCCGCCCCGCCGGTAGAGACGCTAAAGAAATGGGACGAGCTGAACCTTAGGCGCAGAGTTGTCGGCATCGGCGGAATTGACGCACACGCGCATAAAGTAAATGTACTTGGATTTGTCGAGGTTGAAGTCTTTCCTTATAAAGTTTTGTTCAAATCAATTCGGACTCATATTTTAACTGAAAAACCGATTAAAAAAGATGATTCGGAACACAGACTTGAGAAAACAAAAGGAAAAATTTACGGCGCTTTGGAAAAAGGAAGGTGCTTTGTTTCCAATTTCAATCGCGGCGACGCAAAGGGATTCAGGTTTTTCGCCGAACAGGGTGAAAATGTTTATTTGATGGGAGATTCAATTCCTGCGCCGGATAACGTTGTGCTCCGAGCAATATGTCCCGCCGATAATTCAACCATAAAAGTAATCAGAAACGGAGAAGTTATTGAAGAAGTTTATTCTCCGAGTTTATCATTCCTCGTGTCCGAGCCGGGTGCGTATCGCGTAGAAGTATATCGAAAAAAATCGGCATGGATTTTCTCAAATCACATTAGGATAGGTTTGTAGAATTCATTAATTTTCCAAATTAAATTCTGAAATAACAAAATTAATAAGGAACATCTAAAATGGCGCAAAAGAAAAAAAAGATTACTAAAAAAGAGATAAAGGAAGACAAATTAGTAACTTATTTTTTTGAAACAAGAGAGTTTTTAGAAAAATACCAAAAGCAGCTTTTAATAGGCGCTGCCGCTTTAATCGTAATTATTGTCGCCGGTATTTTGATACATAATAAATCTGTGGAAAACGAAAGAACCGCGTCGAGCGAGCTTTCGGCAATAGTTGTAAGTTACGCTAATTTTAATTGGCAGACTGCGCTTAACGGGGATTCCTTACAGGCAAAACCGGGTTTGTTAAAAATAGCCGACGAATACGGCTCAACCACGCCGGGGGAAATCGCCAAACTCTTAGCGGGCAACGCATACTACGGATTAGATGAAATTGATTTGGCAAATAAATACTATTCCGATTACGGCGGAAGTCTTAACTTGTTTGACGCCGCATCGGTTGCGGGACAATCGGCATGTTTTGAAGCAAATAAGAATTACGGACAAGCAGCAGAATTTTACCAACTCGCCACAAAAAAAGACAGATACAATCCGCTCAACGCCGAGTACATGATGCGCGCGGCATACAATTATATTTTAATCGGCAAGTACGGCGTAGCCGAGGAATTGTTAAACAAAGTTCAGCGGGATTATCCGAGAGAAAGAGCCGCTCGCGACGTGGAACGTTACCGCGGTTTAATCGAAGCAAAAAGAATTGAAGGTTAACTTTTTATTTCTTTTATTATATCTAATTTTTTTATCATAAAATAGAAGGAAAAAATGGCTGATACATCAGATTTCAGAAACGGACTTATTATAAAGTTTAAACATGGTCTTTACACGATTACAGAATTTCAGCACGTTAAGCCCGGCAAAGGGGGCGCTTTCGTAAGAACAAAACTTAAGAATTTGCAGACCGGACAAGTTTTGGATAACACTTTCCGTTCCGGCGAATCGGTTGAAATCGTCAGGGTGGAAAGAAAAAAATATCAATTCCTTTACAAAGAAAGCGGCGGATTTGTTTTGATGGATAACGATACTTACGATCAAATAACCGTTCCCGAAGATAAAGTCGGCGATTCGAGTAAATATCTTAAAGAGGGAATTGAATTGGAATTGCTTGTTGACGACGACGATAATATTATTACAATCGAACCTCCGATTTTTGTAGAGTTGGAAGTTGTTGAAACAGAACCGGGCTTCAGAGGAGATACCGCCACCAACGCGTTGAAACCGGCGACATTGGAGACGGGAGCGGTAGTTAACGTGCCTTTGTTTATTAACGAAGGGGACGTTCTTAAAATTGATACGCGTTCCGGTCAGTATGTTGAAAGAATTAAAAATAAATAGGAAAGACATGGATTTAGATTTAATCAAAAAATTGATAAAGGTTGTTGAGAAGAGCGAGATAACCGATTTTACCGTCGAAGAAGGAGAGCTGAAAATTTCCATCTCAAAAAAACAGCCTGAAACTAATTTCGTATCGATGCCCGCCGCTCAAGCGGTCGCTTCCCAGCCCGCGCCTGCTCCGGCAGCTCCGCAGCCGGCGGTTGCACCCGAAGCGCCTAAAGATAATGCCGGCGGCGAGAACGCCGATGAAGGATTGCATGAAGTTAAATCGCCGATTGTAGGAACGTTTTACAGAGCGCCTGCGCCCGATGCGGATCCGTTTGTTAAGGTCGGAGATAAAGTAAGCGTCGGGACTACGTTGTGCATCGTCGAAGCGATGAAACTAATGAACGAAATAGAGTCCGATGTCAGCGGAACGATAGTTAAAATACTCGTTGAAAACGGCGCTCCGGTTGAATATAATCAACCCATGTTTCTGGTTAAGCCCGATTAATTATCTTACCGAAAAACCGTTTGTTTATTTCCGGTTGTAAACTTTTAAGTTGATCGAAAAACGGTTTGTCGTATGAATGAATTTAGGGATATTGGCTAAGAGAAGAAACATTGAAAAAATAGAAAGTGTTTTGGTAAAAATTCACAAGGATTGCAAAATTGTTTAAGAAAATTTTAATCGCCAACAGAGGCGAAATAGCTCTCAGAATAATCCGGACATGTAAGGAAATGGGAATAAAAACCGTGGCGGTTTATTCTGAAGCCGATAAAGATTCGATGCATGCGATGTTCGCAGATGAAGCGGTTTGTATCGGACCTCCTGCCGGTACGGACAGTTATCTGAAAATTACAAATATAATTTCCGCGGCTTCCATTACCGGGGCGGAAGCGATACACCCCGGATACGGTTTTCTTGCCGAGAATTCGGAGTTCTCGGAAATTTGCGCCGAATCGAATATTAAGTTTATCGGACCTTCCCCCGCGATGATTGATCAAATGGGGGACAAGGCGTTTGCAAAAACCACGATGAAGAAAGTCGGTGTTCCGGTTGTTCCGGGAAGCGACGGAGAAATTAACGACATCGAAGAAGCCAAGCGAATTGCCGCTGAAGTCGGTTATCCGGTTATGTTTAAGGCGTCTGCCGGCGGCGGCGGAAAAGGGATGCGGATTGTTGAAAGCGAAGCGGATGTAGAAATGGCATTCCAGATGGCTTCGACCGAAGCGGGCGCTTCTTTTGGAAATCCGGCGCTTTATCTTGAAAAGTTTATTGAAAATCCGCGCCATGTGGAAATTCAAATTATGGGCGACAGTTTCGGGAATGTTTATGCTTTCGGCGAAAGAGATTGCTCGATTCAAAGACGACATCAGAAACTGATTGAGGAAACGCCTTCCCCGATTGTCGATGAAGAACTTCGACAGAAGATGATTGACGCTGCCGTTAAGGGCGCCAAAGCCGTAAACTACGAAGGCGCGGGCACGGTTGAGTTCCTTGTAGATAAATATCACGACTTTTATTTTATTGAGATGAACACAAGAATTCAGGTGGAACATCCCGTTACCGAAATGGTGCACAATATCGATTTAATAAAAAACCAAATCCTTGTCGCGGCGGGTCAAAAAATTGCGGATATTCCAGGAAAGCCTGTCGGACACTGCTTTGAGTTTCGTATCAATGCGGAAGACCCGGATTTTGATTTTCGTCCTTCGCCCGGTAAAATTTCCATGCTCCACTTCCCCGGCGGTTTTGGAATCCGGAATGATTCGCATGTTTACTCAGGATACACAATTCCACCTTACTACGATTCGCTTCTCGGTAAATTGATTGTATGGGGCGTGGACAGGAATCATGCGATAGCGAGATCCAAAAGGGCGTTTGAGGAGTTTTTAATTGAAGGCGTTAAAACCACAATCCCTTTTCATCAGCAAGTTTTAGAAAATGAAGACTTTATTAATTCAAATTATGATACTTCATTTATTGATAAAATGTTAAATAAATAAAGCGAGGAAAAAATGAACGTTCCCGAAAATTTAAAATATTCCAACGATCACGAATGGCTGAAAGTTGACGGAAATTACGGCTATGTCGGAATTACGGATTACGCTCAAGGAGAATTGGGCGACATCGTTTTTATTGACGTAGATCCCGATTTGGACGCAATTACAAAAGACGAGCCTTTCGGCACAATCGAAGCCGTTAAAACAGTCAGCGATTTACTTGCGCCGGTCAGCGGAAAAGTTGTAGAGCTTAACCCTAAATTAGAGGATGAGCCGCAGCTTGTTAATTCGGACCCGTACGGCGACGGATGGATAATTAAGATTGAGATTGAAGACGCAGAAAGCGTTAACGATCTTCTTTCCGCCGAAGATTACGCAAAACTTATAGGCGGTTAATTAACCCTTTTAAGATACGGCTTTTAACGAGCCGTATCTTTTCATATTACATTTCTTATTAAATTATGAATAGTTCTGATTCAATACTAATTCTTGATTTCGGTTCCCAATACACACAACTGATTGCCCGCCGCATTCGTGAAATGAATGTCTATTCATTAATCAAACCTTTCGATTATCCAGTCGATAAAATTAAAAGTTTAAATCCCAAAGGCATAATTTTATCCGGCGGACCGATGTCGGTTTACGATGAGAATTCACCTCGAATAGAGAAAGAGATATTTAATATCGGAATTCCGCTTTTGGGAATTTGTTACGGTTTGCAATTGATTGCGCTTAATTTCAACGGCGAAGTTCAACCGGCTGAAAACCGAGAGTACGGAAAAGCGGAAATAAATTTTTTAAGCGAAAACTCTGATTTGTTTAAGAATGTAAAAAATCACTCTGTTGTGTGGATGTCGCACGGCGATTATGTTACGCGTTTACCGAAAGGTTTTTCCGTAACTTCCGAAACGGAGAACTCGCCGGTTTGTTCTATCGAAAATAAGAAACAAAAAATTTACGGCGTTCAATTTCATCCCGAGGTGGCGCATACCAAAGAAGGAAAAAAGATAATTTCAAATTTCCTTTTTGAAATTTGCAACGTTATTCCGAATTGGAAACCGGAAAACTTTGTCGAAAAATCGATTAGTGAAATAATGGAAATTGTAGGGAGCGAAAAGGTTATTCTGGCGCTCAGCGGCGGAGTGGACTCATCCGTAGCGGCTTTGCTTCTGCATAAAGCGATAGGAGATAATCTCATATGCGTTCATGTTGATAACGGACTGATGCGTAAAGGCGAGAGCCTTGCAATCATGAAAATGTTCAGGGATAATTATGATTTGAACATTTCCCTTGTCGATGCTTCGGAAATATTTCTGAACAGATTAAAAAGCGTTGAAGATCCGGAACAAAAAAGAAAAATTATTGGCGAAACGTTTATTGAAGTTTTTGAAAAGGAAGCCGCAAAATACGGCGATGTAAAATTTCTCGCTCAGGGAACGCTTTATCCCGATGTTATTGAATCCGTTCCCGTTGCCGGAGCGAGCGTAACAATTAAATCTCATCACAATGTGGGCGGGCTTCCGGAGAAAATGAATTTAAAACTGATTGAGCCGTTCCGCGAACTATTTAAGGATGAAGTTAGAGAGATTGGCGAATATCTCGGTTTGCCTCACGGCTTTATCGCGCGGCATCCTTTCCCCGGTCCGGGGCTTGCGGTCAGAATTCTCGGCGAGGTTACTTCCGAAAGATTAAAAATTCTTCGCGACGCGGATGAGATATTTATTGACGAGCTGCGCGAGTTTGGCGTTTACGAAGATATTTGGCAGGCGTTTGCGGTTCTGCTTCCTCTTAAAACAGTCGGCGTTATGGGCGATTCCAGAACTTACGAAAATGTGATTGCGCTGCGCGGCGTAACGTCAACCGACGGAATGACAGCCGAGTGGTACCGCTTTTCTTATGAATTATTGGAGTCGGTTTCAAATAAAATTATCAGAAACGTAAAGGGAGTAAACAGAGTTGTACTTGATATCAGCTCAAAACCTCCCGCAACAATCGAGTGGGAATAGATGAACGAGAATGAGTTAAAACTTCTTTCAGCCGAGCAGTACGAGGAAACGGGACAGTTTCTATTTGCCGTTCAGATTTATATGCAGCTGCTGCAATCCGGTTTTGAAGAACGGAGAATCACGCTTCGTTTGGCTCATCTTTATGAACAGATGAAACTGTACGATAAAGTTGAAGAACTTATCGATAAATATTTAGGCGAACATGGCGAAGACGAGGATTTACTGAAACTTTACGCGCAGTTTTTATTAAGAGTAAAGAAATTTGAAAAGGTCGTTGATCTATTAAGCGGGAAAGAAATTGAGAAGAAGACTTCCGAGTTTAATTATTATCTTGGTTTGGCTTCGTATGAGAGGGGGAAAATCTCCGACGCTAAAAATTATTTTGCCGAATATATAAAGCTTGTAAGTTCGGGCAAGTTCAGAAATCCCGCGCTTCTTGCGGCTTCGGAAATTTCAATAGCGCTGCAAGAATTTGAAACCGCTTTGGAATATCTTGAAGAACTTGAAAAATCAGTAAGCGACGAATTGGGACGGGTTTATTTTTTGTTCGCAAAAGTCTATTTTGCAAAAGGAATGAATTACTACGCTCAGGATTTTATTTTGCGCTCGTTAAAACGGAATTATATTACGGGAGACAGTTATTTACTCGCCGGCAAAATTCATTTTGAAATTGAAGAATTTGAGAAGGCGGAAGAGTTCTTTTCAAAGTCTCTTAAAGATAATAAAAAGACGCCGGAAGTTTTTTCGTTTCTCGGTTTTATCAGCTTGAATAAAAATAATGTTCAAAAAGCGCAGGAATTTATGACTATGGCGTTGGAAATTGATCCTTACGACGAATACGTCCTCGCGTTAAAACGGACTTTGTTAAATGAATAGGAGGTTGTAATTTCTAAAGTAAAGGAACTTCCGTTAGACGACAGACCGCGTGAAAAACTTCTTCTGCGGGGCGAAAGGAACTTAACCGACGCCGAACTTATTGCGATTTTGCTCAGAACCGGTACGAGAGGAAAATCTGCCGTTGAAATAGGTCAGGCGCTTTTATCCGAGTTTAAAAATCTTGCGGTAATTTCAAATCTATCGGTTAACGATTTGAAGAAGATAAAAGGAATCGGTCCGGATAAAGCCGTAACTCTTATTAGCGCATTTGAAGTCGCCAAAAGGGTTCAGATGCAGAGTAAATGGTATTCCGAGAAGAAGATAAAATCTCCTGAGGATATTGCCGATATGCTTATTCCGCTGCTGAAAAACGAAACAAAGGAAAAGTTTTTAATCGCATGTTTGAATAAAGCAAATAAATTAATTAAATTAGAGGAGATTTCTGTAGGTTCTGTTGATTCAAGCATAGTTCATCCGCGTGAAGTTTTTAAAGCCGCAATTGAAAATTTGTCGTCAAGCATTATTTTAGTCCACAATCATCCGAGCGGAAATCTGACTCCGAGTAACGCAGACATAAAGGTTACAAAACAGCTTGTTGAAGTGGGAACATTGATGGAAATTCCGGTGTTTGACCATATTATTATTGCGGGAAATAAATTTTTTAGTTTTGTTGAAGAAAAAATATTATAATTAGTCCCTTGTTTTTTGCAAATATGAAATCACGCTTTTTTAACAAATAATCTTAACTCTAGGAGGAAAAATATGTCCAAATCAAAAAAAGCGCTTAACATTGCTCTTGTTGCATTGTTCTTAGGCTCGGGAATCGGTTTTACCGGTTGCAGCGGTGTAAGCGAAGAAGAAATGGCTCAATTGGAAGCTTTGAAATCTGAGGTTAGCGCCTTGGAAAATCAAGTTACCGACTTGAAGAGCGAAAAAGCAAAGCTGGAAAGAGACATTGCCGAAAGGAAAGCAAATCTCGAAAAATGCAACCAGCATAAAGAGCAGTTAAAATCAAACTTAAACAAATTAAATAAGTAAAGGAGGAGACAATGTTGAAATTCAGAACATTAATAGTTGCCGCTTTTGTACTTGTCTTTTCCTTTAGCCTTTATGCACAAGAAAAAAAGGAAATGACATCCGACGAATGGCAGGCGGAAGTTAAAAGATTGACTGAGAAAAAAGTTGCTTTGAACGGTGAAATTGCTCAGTTGAAAGAAGAAGTTGCCGCTTTGAAAAAACAATTCAACGCTTTGCAGGATCCTGCGGAATGCCAGAAAGAAGTTTTGGCTTTGGTTGACGCGCAGAAAGCTGACGTTGCGGCTTTCGGAAAGAAAGTTGATATGTTGGAAGCCCAGATTGACGCTCGTTCCGGCGATAAAGCGGACTTGGAAGCGGCGTTAAAGGATTTGCAGGAAAATCGTTTAAGCGCATGTCCGGCATACTTTGATAAAGTTCATAATCTTTTACAGAGAAAATTGGATGCGTGGATTGTTAAACCGAAAGAAATTCTTTACACGGTAGTTAAAGGGGATTGCCTCTGGAACATCGCCAAAAAAGATAACATTTACGGAAACGGTTTTGCATGGCCTAAAATTTATCATGCAAATAAAGATCAGATTAAAGATCCTAACTTGATTTATCCTAAGCAAGTATTTAAGGTGCCTAACCTCACCGAACAAGAGAAAGCAAAATATGATAAATTAAGAAGAAACTACAAACCGGCTCCGGTAAAATAAATTGTTAAGTCGGGAGGCAATTTTTTTGTCTCCCGATTATTATATCATGGCGGATACGATAGAAAAAAAGTTTTTATTAGAAGAAGTAGATTTAATTTCCTTCCTTGGGATTAACGATTCCAACCTTAAACCAATTGAAGATTCCTTTTCCTCATTTATCAGCGTTCGCGGAAATCAAGTTTTTGTGCGGGGCGTAGAAGGCGAAGTAATTTTAATCGAAAAAGTGCTTCACGAAATGAAGTTCACTCTGAACACTACGGGCTTGCTTAAGCCTGAAGATGTAATGACAATAATACGTCTTACGAGATCCGGCGATGAGATAATCCGCGAGAGCGAATACGACGATATAATTCTTTACACAAAAAAAGATGTAATAAAAGTTAAAACCGAGTCCCAGAAAAAGTATGTTAAAAAAGTAAAGGATAACGACATCATTTTTGCCGTTGGTCCGGCGGGAACCGGTAAGACATATCTTGCGGTTGCGTTTGCGGTTTCGGAACTTAAACGGGGGATGATAAGCCGGATTATTTTGGTGCGTCCGGCTGTCGAGGCGGGGGAAAGTCTGGGATTTTTACCCGGAGATCTTAAAGAAAAAATTGATCCGTATCTTCGTCCTTTGTACGACGCGCTACAGGATATGATTCCTTATGAGCAACTGAAAAGCTATCTTGAAAAAGGGGTAATTGAAATTGTTCCGCTGGCATATATGCGGGGACGTACTTTGAACAATGCTTTTGTAATTTTGGACGAAGCGCAGAACACGACCGAGATTCAGATGAAGATGTTTTTAACTCGTCTCGGAACGAACTCCAAAGCAATAATTACAGGCGATATTACTCAAATCGATTTGCCTGCTAATAAAAACAGCGGTTTGATTCAGGTTATGCGTATTCTGCAGGGCATCGAAGGCGTAGGTTTTATGAACTTCAAAAAGGAAGATGTAATACGTCATCGTCTCGTTAAGGAAATTATTAACGCCTACGAAAAATTTGAAAACGGGAAAGGATTTTCTTCCAAGAAGTAATAATATCCTTTTTTTACAATCCAATTATCTGAGAAATGAAAAAACGCTTACCAGAAAAAAAAAGTTATGAGTAATCAGTTATGAGTAACGAGTTTGGAACTAAAATTAGTATAATTTATTGCCATTGCGACCTCACAGAATGCAGGGGAAGCTCCTCCTAGGCGGACACACTAATATTCAATTTCAGTAGTTAAAACGGTTTTAATAACACAAAAACTCGAAGGCAGCGCTTTGCCGCGCTTTCATAAACCTTCGCGGAGGTACGTGTACTTTGAAGGCAGCGCTTTTGTAGCGCGGATTGCTTAGCGAAGCGGGCAATCTGCGTTGGTTGTTATATTTCATTGCAACTCGCAGATTGACCATCCTTCGGCAAAAGTAGGAGAGAACAAATCTCCGCCCTATGCGGACTGCGCTACTGAAAATGTTTTAACTGTTTCTATAGAGTCGCGTGCCTTTTCTTATGCTTAGTCGGTAAACCGTTTTTTAATATTCGGTATCAGGAAGTTTTCCGGTTACCCCCACCCCAAAAACGGTCGGGGCAAGATTCGCTCCATTCAGAATTTACCCCGACCGCTTTTCGTTGGGCTGACAAATAAATCAGGTTAAGCAAAGCCTTCTTATAGCTGATTCTTATTTCATCAATATCATTTTTTTTACGCTTACAAAACCTCCGGCGGAGAGCCTGTAGAAATAAATTCCTGAACTTAATTTGCTTGCGTCAAATTCAACCGAATAATTTCCGGGTGATTGTTTTTCGTTTACAAGCGTGGCTACCTTGCGCCCGAGAAGGTCGTAAACAATCAATTGTACAGACAAGGCATGCCTTGTCTCTACGGATGGTATGGCATATGAAATTGTCGTTGTCGGATTAAACGGGTTCGGGTAATTTTGAGTTAATTCAAATTTTGTCGGCGCGCCGATTTCCACTTCGATAATTTCAGAATACTCGAATTGTCCGTCAATATCTATTTGTTTCAATCTGTATTGAATTTCTTCGTTCGGGGGATTTTCATCCGTAAATGAATATTCTTTTATCGAATTACTGTTGCCTGCACCCTCTACAAAACCAATGTTCTCCCACTTACTTCCTACTTTTTCCTTTTTCCGTTCTACTTGAAATCCGTAATTATTTACTTCGGTTGCAGTTTGCCAAGCAAGGTTTACTTGATTATTATTCATTGAAGCGGAAAAGGAAATTAGCTCGACGGGCAACAGATTGTCAGCTCCCGTTTGCCAAGATAATATAGGGTAGTAATCGTTTACAGTGCCTTCCTGATCCATATCCCACGCGTCGTTGTTTGCCGAATCGTCGTTTGGGTTTGTAACAAAATCCCAAACGGGAGTAGTTAATCCGTCCGACCCATCGGTATAATCGGTAAATGTCGCTACATCAGTCATTTGGGATGTTGTTTTGGCTGTCGCTCCTGTGGCAGTGGACTGATTAGATACCTGCGAATCCCAAAAGTTGTTTTTGTAAGTTCCTCCCGCTTCGTCTCCAACAAATCCTTTATCGGATGAACCGCCTTCTGCCCAAGTTACTCCAGCAGAACTGTAAACATCGCCGGTACTGTAACAATATTCAACGGCTTTGGTGTTGTACCCGATAAAAGCTCCCAATGCTTTTCCCGAGCCTGTTCCCGTGCGTGTTACATCTCCGCGGCTGTAAGAATTTGTTACCGGAGAAGCATTGTAACCAATAAATCCGCCAACCTGATTAGGTCCGCTTGCATTTCCTGTCGAATAACAACTGTCTGTTTGAGAGGTGGAATTATGATAGCCGATAAAACCGCCGACATTTATTGCTGTACCTGTAACATTTCCGGTACTGTAACAATCCATAATCTTTGTAAGACTGGTATTGCCGATAAAACCTCCAAGCGTACCGGTTCCCGAAACATTATTTGAACTATGACAATGAGAAATAGTTGGAGAACCGTTCGTACTATTACCTACAAATCCTCCGACAGAGTGGTCTCCGCTTACATTTCCTCCCATAGAGTAGCTGTCTTTAATATGACCATAATAGTTATCTCCGACAAGACCGCCGACATTGTTACTTGTTCCGGAAACTGTGGCAGAACTGTTGCAATGGTAAATCATACCGGAATTCATTCCAACCAATCCTCCCACGGAAGAATATCCGGAGACCGAACCGGTAGTCCAACAATGTGAAATAGAACCTTTTCCGCCTAATTGTCCGCATAGCCCTCCAACTGCCTGACGGCCGGAAATATTCACACTCGATAGGTAAAGTTTTGTAACTCTACCGGAATCGGAGACTCCCCTAACATATCCGAATAAGCCTATGTAGTTGCTATCTACCGCCGAGCGGTCAATAGTTAAATTGCTAATAGTATGGTAATCTCCGTCGTAAACGCCGTAAAAATATTTGTTGTAATCTTTCCCGATAGGAAAAAAGCCCTGGTTGTCTCCGTCAGATGTTGCGTCGTGTGCGTCGTTATATCTGTCTCCGTCGCCGTCATCATCGGAATCGTCCCAATACTGAGTTTGGCTTGCATCAATGTCGGCGGTTTGCTTAAAATATTTATCCCAGTCGGATGGCGTTTGACATAATTCTGCCAAATCACTTAGCGTTGAAATTTTATACGGATCGGACGATGTTCCCGAACCGCCGTTGTATTGGGCAAAAAGCGTAGCTGCTGAAAGAAGTAAACTTAACGCTATTATTTTTTTCATTTTTTCCTCCGTTAGTTTTTTAATTTATCTAAGGATCATCATTTTTTTAGTTGCACTAAAATTCCCGGCTCGTAAGGTGTAAAAGTAAACTCCGCTACCGAGTTTACTTGCATCAAACTGAACGGAATAATTTCCGGGCGATTGTTGTTTGTTTACGAGAGTGGCTGCTTTTCTTCCGAGAATATCAAAAATTGTTAATTGTACTAACAATTCATGAGATTGCTTCGTTACTTTGTCCCTCGCAATTACATAGTTTATTGTCGTAGTTGGATTAAACGGATTTGGGTAATTCTGATAAAGACGAAATTTTTCCGGAAAAGTATCGTCTCTTTCTGCGATGCTGACAAGCGTAGAATCGTAATCAAAGATGTGAACGATTATCCATCCTTCGTTCGGCGCGTTATATTCCGCAACGTAAAGCTTTTGGTTAATCGGGTCGTATCCGGCTGAACATAATTCCGATTTCTCCCCCCAGAATAGAGATTCGTCAAACCGCAACGCAGCGTAAGGCTGCGGTTGGTAGCTTTCAATAGTCCCGGCTGCGACTTGAGCAAGTTCCGCCGGGTTATAAAAAATTGCCATTGGTAAATAGTTATGTGCGCGCCAACCTTTGCCGTCGGGGTCGGTTTCCTCAAACTCGGGCTGCGGACAATCCGCAATTATCCAAGTTAATCTCATATTTTCGCCTTGATAGCCGTACCAGTTATCACCGTGCGCTTTATTGCCCAATATCATAACCGCGCTTCTCGAACCGGATTCAATCCAATCGGCAACGCGCCAAGCGTCCGCGTGGTTGTAATCGTCAATTGAATTAGGGAAATTGTAATCGTCGGTTCCTTCGACCGAGCCGTATTCGAGTAAAGTTGTTATCGGGAGTTCCGCGTCAGCCGCCGGAGGAGTGTCTTCGACTTTATTGAAAGCATAAAGCGTCGGTCCCAACCCGCCAAGCCCGCCGTCTCGGAATCTCCCGGTAACCATACTTTTTCCCCCGACATTTGCGTCCGCCCAAGCTTGAGGCAATTCAAAGATATAATCGCTTGTCGCAGATTCGAGAGGAGGTTGTCCTGTTTCGCCGACATACCACGCGCCGTATTTCGTAGATCCGGATAAGTCGTTTGCGTCGCAGCAACTGATTGTGGCGCGTTTCTCTTCGTTTACCGTGTAGTGAATTGTCCATGAGTTGTAAAGTCTGTTTTCGGATTGAACATATTCCAAGCCGTTGCGCCAAATATCAACGTAATCCCAATCGTTAATATTTGCGGGACGAATATTAACCGGAGCTTGTAAAACGGAAACCTCGTTTAAGTCATTGGGATTGTGCTCCGAAGAAATAACAGGGGCGGGAATTGAAACTTCGCCGACCAATCCGTTTTCATCGTTGTTTAAATTTGAAATGAACAAACTTCCCGGATAGCCGTCGCTTGAGCCGCTTCCGCTTTGTCCGCCGTCGCCGTCCGGATTATATGCTAAAGCTTCTCCTCCATAACTGAATGTTTCCGGCAATCTGATTGCGCCGAGATAAACAAATCCCGCGGGGTCAATCAATGAACTTCCGCCTTGAAAATCGAGAGTCGTTGCCGTAATCGTAGAGGAACGTTCGCTTTCGTTTCCGCAATAATCTAATGCGGTTACTGAAAAAGAGTAAGTTGTTGAATGCTCAAGGAAAACGGCGTCGTAACTGTTTGTTCGCGTGTAGCCTTCCACTTTGTCGCCGTTGTAAACAATATATTCAACTACTCCAACGTTGTCGTTCGGCGCGTTCCAACTTAAATGAATTTTGGAGTCGGTAATTCCGCTCGCGCTTAAACCGTCCGGCGCATCCGGTGCTTGAATGTCGGCATTGTCGTACAATTCGATTTTATCGCATAAAATATATTGTTTCGGCGCGGTTTCAAACCATTCGCAATGAAGATTTACGTTGACCACCGAATGAGTTCCTACCGTCGCGTGAACGCCGCTGTCGGTAATGTTAAAAACTGTCTTAACGGTTCCACCCGGCGGAATTTCTTGGTATGTGTAGCGGTAATCTTCAAAAGAGCGCATTGTGTACCATTTCCCCTCGGAACCGTCGGCGTCCGGTTCGTCCGCGTCTTCAAAACTTATGCGAGCCGCAATAACAAAAGTTTCGGATGGGGAAGTATTGTACCAAGTTACAACTATCCTTTCTCCTAAAATGAAATTTCTGCTTGTTCCCTGTACGCCCTGATAATCGTCAAATTCTTCAACTCCGGCGTTTGGAATCAGTCCGCCGGGTCCCATTGAAGAATAACTTACATTCGGACTTTTTATCAAAGTATTCCAGCCGCTTAATCCAAAACTATTCTCCGATTCGCTTGCTCCAAAATTAACCAATAGCGTTGCTTGCCCGAAAGAGATTGTCGAGAATAGTAAAATGTATATGAGTGTGTATAAAAGACCGAAAAATGGCAACGGTTTGAGATTTTCCTTTTTCATTTTAGACCTTATATATTTTTAAAGCGCTATTCTTAAAATATTGTTACAATTATTGTGAATGCAAAAAGGGACAAAATTAAAATCATAAAAAAAGATTCGGTTCGTTTGGTTATTTCGCCCAAAGAGGAACGGTAAAGCATCAATACGATTATTGTTATTACTGAAAGCAGCCAAATCGGGTCCGTTTCTTTTATTAAAGGCAACAGAAGTATTGCAAACAAACAAACCGATGAAACGATATGAGTTTTCAATTCGTCCACATCTAAAATTAAGGAGGAAAAATTGATAAGATTTGTAGATTCTGGACAAATTTATGTATTTTAATGCGGAAAGATGATTTTACTGAAATTCGGTGTAATTATTCCGGTGTAAATTTAGTTTCTCTTATTATTTGGTTTCATTTTTTTTACATAGTCGGATGGAGAGACTTCAAAATGTTTTTTGAAAGTTTTTGAAAAATAAGAGGGATCGGAAAATCCGAATTCATAAGCCGCGTCGGTTACATTTCCGGATTTGTTTTTAAGAAAATCTGCCGCAAGTTTAAGTTTAATCAAGCGAATGTAATTAGTCGGAGTTACATTTAATTCTTCCCTCGTAATACGTTGAAGCGTTCTTAAAGAGAGACCGAGATTTTTCGCCAGTTCTTCGGAATGAATGGTTTCCGATTTCTTATCAATAATATATTCCGAAGCTTTTTTCAATATCTTTCCGTTGTAGCTTAATTCGTTTTGCCCGTTTATATCCGGGAAATAGTTTTCGTTTACTTCTGAGTGAGTAGGAATTCTGCGGAGTTTGTAGGTTTTGTAAATTAAGAATAAAATAACGAGTAATGAAATCGCTGCAGTTATTGAATAAATCCAAAACCATTCCGATTTATACTTCTCGGAAACTGCTTCGATCCAAGTCGGCGAACCGGAAAACTGTACTTCTTTCCAAAACTTAGGGAAACCGAAATCACTGTATCCGCTCCAACTGAATGGCCACATTGCCGTGGAGACCTCTTCTATTTGATATGATTTCGTAACCGGATAATCTATGTCGTTTACGCATACGTCTAACCGCATTTTCATATTTGTTTGGGGAGTAACTCCAATCGCGGCGAATGGGATTTCAATTTCAATTGTGTAAACACTGTCCTCCTTTTGATCATTATATGTGCCGATCATATTTACGGCTGAATGAAATAAAATATTTTGTGCGTAATCCTTTGGCACAGCGACCGTATCGGCTAATATTTCTTTTAAATCGCCTTTAAACACCTCGCTGTTATTCCGGATATCTATCAAAAACTGATAATCATTAATATCCATCTTGGGAGTGCCTTCACCTTTCGTATCGATGTAAAGTTCAATGCCGTCGTTCAGATGAACGAGCGGTTTGTCAATGCGACCGTGGTTTTCGGCAAAAAGATGTTTATCCCAAACGGTAAAAGCGCAGTAAAAGTTTTCCTTGTTCCAAAACGCGCGGAAACGGACTTTGTTTCTTGACCTTGGAAGAAGCAGTTTGCTGAAATCAAAATTTTTCGGGAAGAGTTCGTTTAAATTATAGTCCGTTTCATCGTGAAATGAATTCAAGGTGTCGGAAAAAGTAAATTCGAAGAACTTATTCCAATCGGATAAATTTCCATCAATTTCAATCTTTTGACTTGAATATGGGATTTGGAGAATCTTTCCGTTGGCATATAAAAAGCGGGAGAGGGGGAAAAATAAGAATAGATAAACAAATATAATTCTCATGTTTTCCGCTCCTTTGAATGCAATTACTTAATGTAAGAGTAATGGGAGAAATATAAAACAATCTAAATTACAAATATTTTACTTAATATTCCTTGATTTCTGTCAAATTAAGGATTTAAATTTCCTTATTCAATTTAGAGGAAATCTCTCCGTAGAAGGCGGGAGAAAGGGCAATCCGCGTAAGTTGTTTTTTGTCGAGTTTGTAGCGTTGTTCAAGACGGATTTCAAAAAATGGGGAATTTACCGCGTGAATAGATTCTCCTAACGGAGGAGCGACGCCGATAAAATCGGCGTCGGGCTATGAGAGGGAACTAATTTTCAAACCTTGTTTATTTATAAAAAATATACATTTCCCCCTAAATATCATGCCTCGATTTATATTCCGTCTAAGACTAATTGTCCGCAATAACAACTTATCCCTACCTTAACAAAATCATTTTCTTTGTTGCGGTAAAATCTCCGGCTCGTAAAGTGTAATAATAAATTCCTGAGCTTAATTTGCTTGCGTCAAATTCAACCGAATAATTACCTGGAGTTTGTTTTTCGTTTACAAGCGTGGCTACCTTGCGCCCGAGAAGGTCGTAAACAATCAATTGTACAGACAAGGCATGCCTTGTCTCTACGGATGGTATGGCATATGAGATTGTCGTTGTCGGATTAAACGGGTTCGGGTAGTTTTGAGAAAGTACAAATTTTGTAGGAATATCATTTTCCACTTCAACTACATCGGAGTAAGTAAACGAGCCGTCAATATCAATTTGTTTCAATCTGTATTGAATTTCTCCGCTAGGGGGATTTTCATCCTTGAAGGAATATTCTTTTGGAGCATTACTGTTGCCGTGTCCCTCAACAAAACCGAGCCTTTCCCATTTGTTGCTCAGATTGCAAGCAATCTGAGTTACATTTCGACGTTCAATTTCAAACCCGTAATTATTTACTTCGGTAGCAGTCTTCCATTTTAATATTACGATACCATTTTGTGTTGTTGCGGTAAAGGTCGTCAGTTCTACCGGCGTGGGATTATCTTCTCTTCCGTCAATGTATTGTGTCCCGGTTTGACCTGTTAAGACTAAAGTTTGTGCCGAGGTACTTAACGTTGCGTTAGCTTCCGTCCAAGATGCAGTGGCGTTGTTTTCCCGCTTGGCTAAATCCTGATAATTCTCATAACTTCCTATATCGGGATTATTGTGGTAATAATAAGTAGCTGTGTATGAAGGCGTACCGCTGCCTACTATTTTTACTCCCCAGTATCTTGTAGTAAAAAGATGGGTCATATTTCCCGGAGCTGTTGTTACATTAGGAGCGTCGTCAATTCGGTAAACTTGAATTCCGGTAACCGTTCCTCCATCGCCCGTTGCCGTAAAACTGTCTCCATCCGAGTGTGAAATAGTGGCAGAAAAATCACTGGCTCTTGAACCTGTATAGTCGTAAGCGCTGGCATCGCCAACCGATGCGCCTGAGTTTACCCATGTCGGATTACCCGTAGATAAATTCCCGTCGTTACTATTTCCGCTTTTTTCATACGTTACGCTCCCGCTTCCTTCGCTGAAGTCCCAATATCCGACCAGTCCGCTTTCGTTTCCGCTCAATCTTTTGCACATTGATTCTCTTATTTGGTCCGCTGTTAAAGCTATATTCCATATTCTAACTTCATCAAGACTGCCGTGGAAATATTCATTGTTCGTTGCAGGGTTATGAGCGCCGACCCCGATATATAATGGTCTTGTTGAATTGTAAATAGAAGCAATAACACCGGAAGTAACTGAAACATCTTCAATTCCGTTTATGTAAATTTTTACAAAAGACGAAGGGCTAAATACCGCCGCAACGTGATACCACTTCAGAGTTAGTGCAGTATTAGCGGTTACCTCCATTTTGGTTCCCTCGTCTCCGCTTTGAGAAAGCCAGAAATCAACTTTATTGGTACTACTATTAAATTTCAATTCGTATCCTGTGTTTACGTAACCGCTGCTGGATTCATCCCATATTGCTTTACTAATTATTCCGTCCCAAGAAGAATTTGCCGTTAATTTAACCCAAGCTTCCAGCGTAAGCGCTCCGGTGATTTGCAAACTTTTTCCGTTACCGCAATCGATATAATCATCTGTTCCGTCAAAACTAATCGCATGCCCCGCACCGTGATAAGTAGCGTCTTTATTTGCAAGCGCATATTCCGTGCCTGCTCTTTTACTTCTTGTAAGCGTTTTTGCCGTTGTATTCAATGTTGCTGCAACATCGCTCCAAGAATCATCCGAGAGGTCTGTTCTGGAAACAAGCGCTAATTTACTTTCATCGCTTATTCCCGAATAACCATTGTAGTTATAAGTAACTGTGTAGGAGGGGTTTGTTCCTACTTCAAAAACTCCCCAATATCTGTCTGTGTAGAGAGTAAAACCCGGAGGAGCTGTTGCTCCGGTTCGGTTCGGAGTAGCATCCACCCGATAGACCTGAATTCCCTGAACCGTGCCGCCATCGCCGGTAGCGGTTAGCTGGTCTCCATTCGAATGCGAAATTGTAGCCGAAAAATCAACGGGATTTGTGCCGGTGTAATCATAGGAGCTGGCGTCGCCAATTGCGGCGCCGGAATTAACCCAAGTTGATCCGTTTGTAAGCGTTCCGTCGTGATTGTTAGAGGTCTGGTCATTTGCCGTTGTTCCGCTTCCGTCGTCTAAACGCCAATAAGCAAGTAGATTTGATGTTGCCCCCGAAATAGTTTTACACATATCTTCCCGTATTTGCGACTCTGTTCTGGCTATGTTCCAAATACGCACTTCGTCGATTTTTCCTGCCATATAATCTCTTCTGGTATCTAGATTATAATAAGAACCTAAATTTGAACAACCTGATAAGCCGGTATCGTATGCAAACTTATCTGGGACAGACTTAGCGTTTTTGCGTATCCCGTTAATATATAATTTGACGCTATCATTTTTTGTCCAGACTCCTGCGATATGATACCATTGTTTTATAGGGGAAATAGTATAATCTGCTTGATACCAATTCTCGTCTGCCAATTTAATAGAAAATAGGAACTTTGCACCATCCAGACCAAGCGCCATTTCACCGTTATCAGAATGATAGACAATATGTTTCAAACCGGTAAAATTGTCGGGATAAACCCATGCCTCAAAGGTTATTTCAGTTTCTGTGCCTGACAAAACAGTTGGGATATTAACATAATCATCCGTTCCGTCAAATTGAATTGCCGTGCCTGCCCCCTGGGCAAATAACGAACCGCATCCGATAAAAACAAGAAATAATAAAATTATTTTTTTCATTTTTCTTACTCCTTATTATTTATTTAAATTGATAATTATTGCTTCATTATTACGGATAATATTGTTTGTCTCGGCTTTGTGCAGAGAAGAGATTTCTTTAATAGGAATAATTTCTAAAGTTGTCAGTTTATTGATGTCTTCCAAAAATTTAAGTATAGCTTCAATTGTGTTTATTTCTTCATACATCCGGGTATTTAGCGGAAAGATATTCGCAACCAATTTTGATATTGAAAAAAACAAGGAATTATTTTTTAGCAGATTCAGGTAACCGGAAATGTCTTTTTTTATTTTTTCACCGATCAAATAAATGGTTTCGTTTTTCCCCATTCCTTTTCCTGAGAGACTAATCACGGAAGAAAAAATATCTTCATTTGAAATGGCGAAATCATTTAATGAAATTGAAGAATTACCATTTTTTAAGTCATACTCTAAAAGGTATTTTTGATAAGCATCTTTTGGAATAAAAGGTTTTATAATTTTATAATTGAGGAGATAATTTTTCAGCAAATTTTCTACGGCTTTCGCTGTGCGTGTTTCATTATTCGGATGTAAATAAAAATCCGATAGAGCGGATTGAATAACAATTATTTCAATATCTCGATTTTGAGAATACCGCAGAAAGTTTTCTATCACGTAAACCAGTAAATTACAGTGAAGATAAAAGACGATTGTCTCTTTTTCTGCTGAATCTGAATTGAGTCTTTTCGTATTCCGTAAGTCGATTTGGTTAGGTTTAGCGCCCGAAAGAGAATGAAGAAGATAATCGACTCGGAGGTCGCTGCGTTCGGCAATATTTTTAATGGCGGAAAGAGAAGAGGGGATATCCGTCAGAAAGAGATATGTTTTCATCTGGATAGTTCCTTTTTATTGAGTTCACTTTAATTTTAATATAAAATTAGAGGGAAATCAAATAGTAGATGTGCGAAATTCCGAATTTCGTACACATTAGTTAATTGATAGAAGGCTTTGCATAACTCCGAAATTTGTCATTCTGATCCCGCCTTGGCGGGAGAAGAATCTCAAAACCGGTAATTATACCTAATTTAGAGATTTTTCGGACGGCTAACACTCCTCCTCCGCCTTGGCGGATTGGCGGATTGGCGGACTCAATATGACAATTTTAGGTTTTTCAAAGGTCTCTGACAGAGTTAAGATATTTTTAAGGAGTTTGTTACTTAATATTTTTTGAAGTTTCGCTGTAAAACGAAGGCGTAACTCCCATAATTTTTTTGAATGCAGAATTAAATGTTGATTTCGAAGTGAAACCGACCAGCTCGCTAATTCCCTCAATTGAAATATGGCTGTAAGATTTGTTGGCAAGCATTCTTGCTGCTTCCTGAATTCGAAGTCTGTTTATAAAATCGGAAAAACCTGAACCATACTCCTCGTGAATAACTTGCGAGAGATATTTTGAATTTACATCCAGATTCTGCGCTAATTTCCCGAGGGTTAAATTTGATTTGAGGTAAAGTTTTTCTCCAATCATTAACTTCTCTAATTTTTCATGAAGCTCTTCTTTTTTCTCATCTCTTAAAGAGGAAGATGAATATTTGCTCATAGTTTTATCTAATGGGAGTGATTTTCTTTTTGGAGTAAAACCATTTTTTTCAACAATCTCCATATTTCGGCGTACTAATTCTTTGTATGCCTGATTTTTTTTACGGTAGAAAATAAATATAATAATAGCAAAGATAGTTGTAACAATCACTGCAAGAACATAATATTTTAATTTCAGACTTTGCCTTTTGAGGGCGGCGTCTTTCAATTTTATCTTTTTATCCTTTTTTTCAGTTTCGTACTTAATTTGTAATTCGTTTATTTGTTTACCCAATTCCGCATTAAAAAGGGAATCGTGTAATTCCGAATACATATTGTTGAATCTGTAAGCGGTTTTGAAATCGTTCAATCCTGCATAAGCAATCGCAAGATTGCCGTATGCATCGGCGAGTTGTTTGCGGAGTTTGTTCTTTTTTGCAATATTCATCACGTTTGTTGAGTACTCAACAGCTTTGGCATATTGCTTCTTCTCGTAATAGGCATTTGAAATATTTGTTAACGATTCCAGAAGGAGTTCAGTTCTTTTTAATCTTCTTGCGATGGGAACTGATTCTTTTGCAAATTTTAATGTATTGTCATAATTGCCGGTCAGATAATTTAAGTAAGCCAAATTTACGCTGACAGCCGCGCGGTAAAATCCGTTTTCTTCGGTTAACGGATATGCAATATCAAAATACTTCTTTGCGGAATCAGGTAAGTTTAGCAATAAAAAGTTCATTGCAATGTTTGAGTAAAGTGTAACGAAACTCTTTTCGTCATTCAGTTGGTTTACCAGAGGAATTAATTTCTTTAATTCCGAAATAGCTTTTTTGTGACTCCCTAATTTTGAGTTAATTAACTGAAGTTCACTTTGGGATAGAAAATATTCTTCCGGCAGATTTAATTTTTCAGCAAGCCGTGCGCTTTTAAGAAAAAATTTTTCTGCTGTTGTAAATTCTCCGATTTTCTGGTAGTAACTTCCCTGATTATCAAGATATTTCAGTTCCAACTTTGTACCTTTAAAGTGATCTATCAGAGATGATGTTTTGTCGAGATAATACTTCGCCGAATCTAAATTAAAATAAGTGTATTCGTCGCTAATTTTATTTAGTAAAGCGACCTTAGTCGAATCGTTGGAAGTGGAAAGAAGACATTCTTTAAGCGAATCAATATTAATTGACTGGGCATTAACGCTTACAGTGAAACTCGTCCACCAAAACGTGATAAGTAATATAAAAAAAGTTCTTCTCATTTGTTCTTAACCGGAATAAGAAAAAAGAGAAATTAGAGCAATTTATAAAAGACTGTAAAATCTAAAAAATTATTAAGCGTCAATCTCGTAAAGTCTGTATTTTTTGTAAAGCGTGCCGCCCATCATTTCAGCGCCTTTATTCATCATAACGTTGTCTTCCAAAATCCAGCTCGCTTCTCCTTTGTTGATGCCGAGTTTCATAGCGCGTTCGGTAATTTCGTAATACATATAGGCGTCCAAACCTTTTTTCTGGTGTTCGGGAACGATGCCCAGAATCAGGATTCTCGCCCAATCAACTTTACCTTTCCAGCGCATCAATTTAAGAAAGTTAAAGGGAAAGAGCTTACCGTTCATATCTTTGATAATCAGATTGTAGTCGGGCATAACGAGCGCAAAGCCTGCCGTTTCGCCTTCAATCTCAAGAAAGATTGTTAACTCGGGGACTACAAGCGGTTTAAGCTCCTTTGCGGCGGCTTCGATTTCTTCATCCGTAAAAGGAACAAATCCCCAGTTTGGCTGCCAAGCTTTATTGAAAACATATTTTACTTTTTCCAATTCGTCGTGAAAGTCTTTCATATTAACGGAGCGTACGGTAGCTTTTGCTCTTTTTGCGGCAAGTTTTGAAATCCTTGTGATTTTTTCCGATTTTAAAATTACGTCCTGGTCAATTTGATAAGCGTACAAATCTTTGGCTTTATAAAAGCCGTAATTTTCCATCTGATTAATATAATATTTGGGATTGTAGGACATCATCAATCTCGAGTAATCCTCGAAGCCGTCTATTAATAATCCGTAAACATCGTTAACGCTTGGGCTTGCAGGACCGCGGAGTTTATCCAACCCTTTCGATTTTACCCATTCCTTAGCTGCGTCAAAAAGTTTGTCGGCAACTTCCTGATCGTCGATTGCTTCATAAAAACCGAAAAAGCCGACTTTGTCTTTATGAACTTCGTTGTGCAAATCATTTTTAATTGCGGCAATTCTCCCGACAACCTCGCCATCTTTCTCTGCAAGAAACATATCCATTTCAGCATGTTTGAAGAACGGATTTTTCTCTTTTTTCAGGATGTGTTTCTGGTCATAATCTAAAGGAGGCACCCAATATTTATCATTTTGGTAAACCTTCCAAGGAAATTTTATGAATTTCTTTAATTCTTTAGGATAATCAATTTTACGGACTGTTATGTTTCCCATTTTTTACCTCTTTTTTAAAATGGAAAAGAAGGCTGAAAAAGCCTTCTTTCTAAGTTTATTCTATAACGCCAAGTTCTTTACCTATTTTAACAAATTGGTCGATAACATAATCGAGATGCTCGTCTTCGTGGGTTGCCATAAAGCTGGTTCTGAGCATTTGTCGTCCTTGCGGAACGCCGGGAGAAATAAAGACGTTTGTGAAAATTCCTGCGTCGTAAAGTTTTCTCCACATATTGAACGCCAAAGCGTCGTCGCCGAGGATTACAGGAACAATTCCCGTTCTTCCGGGGACGACGTTAAATCCTGCTTTTGTAAGCCCGTTGCGTACGCGCGCGGCGTTATTAACCAGTTTGTTTACAAGCTCAGGCTCTTCTTCGAGAATTTCCAACGCAGCCATTGCGGCGGCTACCGAGGAAGGAGTGGGGGAAGCGCTGAAGATAAACGACGCGGCAAAATGTTTTATGTAATTTATTACTTTTTCCGGACCTACTACATAACCGCCGAGAGACGCAAAAGTTTTTGAAAATGTTCCCATTGTCAGGTCAACTTCGTCTTCCAAATCAAACTCGCTTGCGGTGCCTCGTCCTCCTTTTCCGATAACGCCAACCGCGTGGGCGTCGTCCAACAAAACTTTCGCATTATTAGCTTTTGCGAGATCTACTAATTTGGGCAAATCGACAATTTCGCCTCCTGTACTGAAAACGCCGTCGCTGACGATTAATTTGGGTTTATCTTTATCGAGTTTGCTCAAAACTCTTTCAAGATCGTCCATATTGTTATGTTTATATCTCAGCAGATCCACCATTGAGCTGCGCGCAATTAAAGTTCCTGCGACAATACTCGCGTGATTATCTTTATCCGACACCAAATATTCTCCTCTGCTGACAAGCGTCGGGATTACGCCTTGCGCGGTTTGGAATCCGGTGCTGAAAAGTAAACATGCTTCTTTGCCCATAAATTTCGCCAGCTTTTCTTCAAGCTCGATATGTAAATCTATTGTTCCGGTCAAGTAGCGCGAGCCTGAACAGCCCGTCCCGTATGTGTCTAAAGCTCTGATTGCGGCTTCTTTAACTTTGGGATGGGCGGTTAAACCCAAATAATTATTAGACCCCGCCATAATTACTTTTCTTCCTTCGAGCATAACTACAGGCCCTTCATTTTCCTGTACGGAACGGAAGTAAGGGTAAAGTCCCATCTTCTTTACTTCATCCGCTCTCGTAAAATCATAACATTTCTGGAATAAATCCAAATTTTCCTCCGACAAATCTTTATAATTCTTTTTATTTTATCATATCACGTAAATTAACTTGTTAAGATAATTAAAAATATTATAAAATAAAATTTCGATATTACAATGGAAAGCGGTTTAAAAGCGTTGGTTACGGGCGGAGCAGGATTTGTCGGCAGCCATTTGACGGAACTTCTGCTGCGCGAAGGTTTTGAAGTAAGCGTTTTGGCGAGGAAATCGAGCGATATAAAATGGCTTGAAGGACTTGACGTTAAGATTTACGATTGCGGATTTTTCGACGGCGAAGGTTTGCGCGAAGCAGTGAAAGATAAGGATTATGTTTTTCATGTAGCCGGAGTTGTCAGGGCTAAAAATTCCGAGGATTTTTACAAGGGAAATGTGCAGACAACAAAAAATTTAATTGAAGCGCTTCTCGATGTAAATCCTAATTTAAAAAGACTTCTCGTTGTGAGCAGCTTTGCGGCAAACGGTCCGGCTGATAATCCGAGCGGAGCAAAGGAAGAAGATCCCCCTAATCCGATTACTCACTACGGGAGAAGTAAACTTGAAGAGGAAAAACTTGTCCGAAATTACATGGATAAACTTCCGATTACAATCGTTCGTCCTCCCGCCGTTTACGGACCGAGGGATACCGATATTTACCTTGTTTTCAAAGCGTATAAATCGGGATTAATGACTTTTGTAGGATACGATAAAAAGATGGTTTCGCTTGTTCATGTTAAAGATTTGGCGAGGGGTATTTACCTTGCCGCAATTTCGGATAAATCGATAGGAGAAACATATTGCATCGGCTCGGATAAGTTTTATACTTGGGAAGAAGTAGCCGAAGTTTTGGAAAATGTTTTCGGTAAAAAGGCGCTTAAAATAAGATTACCGCATTGGTTGGTTTACGTAAGCGGAGCGGTTTCTCAATTCTTTTCGATATTCAAAAAAAGACCTTCCACTTTTAACTTTGAAAAAGCTAAAGATTTTGTTCAGAAATATCAGATATGTGATATTTCCAAAGCCGAAGAGGAACTCGGCTACAAGCCGGAAATATCGTTGGAGGAAGGAATAAAAGAAACTATCGATTGGTACAGGGAAGTTAATTGGCTGTGATTAATTTTTTCTTTTGAATAGAGAAGATGGGTCCCGCATGTTTTGCAATCGCCGTTGCCGAATCCGGAAAATGAATCGTCCATGTGAAATTCATTTATGAGAGTTTGAACAACCTCGCATTCCCTTTCTCTCGGCGCATTTTCAAAGAGGAAAATTGTTGTGATTTTATTCGATTTTTTAGTCGTCAGATAATCGATATGCCAATGCAGGGTTTTGCTCTCTTTCAGATGTCTTGTCAATCTGGCGTTGTAACCTTTCTGCGCGCTGCCGGAGTAATAGTAATAGCCCGGCGGGAATTTTACGCCGATGAATTTTTTTGCTTTTATTTCAAACTCTTCGGGAGCGTAAATCTCGAGCAAGTAGGTCCCGGAAATTTTGTCAGTTATTCTTTGCGCCTTCATTAATCCAAGTTTTTATTCCTTTGATTTGATTAAGCGTAAGAGGCGGAATCGAGCTGTTTATGGGAGGCATTGGCGGCTGCGGAGCGCGTCCTTCGATTGCCCATACAAGCGCGCTGTTATCGGCGTTGCCGGGAAAAACAATCTGGGGGTTTGCTACAGTGGAAGACCATGATACGAGACTTAATCCTCCCGCCGCCGTTGCGTTGTCGTGGCATCCGCTGATTGCGCATGAAATATTAAAGAGGGGCTGAATGTATTTAGCGTAGCTGACATTTTTATCGGGAATTACAATGTTTACGGGATTTGTGTCGTCGCAGGCAACAAAGATTACTGTGGAAAAAAATAACAATCCGAGCAATATGGAGATGTATTTACGCATTTTTTAATCTGCAAAATAAAAAAATATAGGCGTTTGACAAAGGAGGAAAAGATTCCTATTTTTACAATTCGATTTTGGGGCTATAGCTCAGATGGGAGAGCGTCTGAATGGCATTCAGAAGGTCAGCGGTTCGATCCCGCTTAGCTCCACAAATTTTTTTTTGATTTCCAGCCCGCCTCCATTTTCCCGGCGATTCAGCGTTAAAAATAAGTATAAGAAAGCTTTGCATAACCTAATTTATATGTCATTCTGAATGGAGCGAAGCGGAATGAAGAATCTCAAAACCGGTAATTATACCGAATTTAGAGATATTTCGGACGGCTTACACCGTCCTCAATATGACAAATTTAGGTTATGCAAAGGTCTCTATAAGAGAAATACGAATTTAGAATTACTTGGGAAAATATTTTTCGGGATAACTTTTTACGAAATGTATCATCTCAAACCAAAAATTCATTAACTAAAAATTTAACTCTGAAATGCTCCTTCGGGATTTAGAAAAAACTAAACTTTGAGTCGCTCTATTTTTCTGAATTCAATCATTATTTTTTTTATTTTTGACAAACCTAAATTAAAACGGTAGTCTTATGGTAAAATTAAAATCTCCCAAAAAAGTAAAATTCATCTTTGTAACCGGCGGCGTTTTATCCTCACTCGGTAAAGGCATAACCGCCTCTTCGCTCGGATTATTATTAAAGAAACGCGGCTATTCCGTAACCATTCAAAAATTTGATCCCTACATAAATGTAGATCCCGGAACTATGAGCCCTTTTCAGCACGGCGAAGTTTATGTAACCGACGACGGAGCCGAAACGGATTTGGATTTGGGACATTACGAGCGTTTTCTTGACGTCAGCATGACGCGGAATAACAACGCCACTACCGGACAAATCTACTATGAAGTTATTTCCAAAGAGAGAAGGGGAGATTATCTCGGGGCTACCGTTCAAGTTATTCCTCACATTACTGATGAAATTAAGCGGAGAATGTTTGCCCTTGCGGAAACCGGAAAATACGATATTATCATTACCGAAATAGGCGGAACAGTGGGCGACATTGAAAGTCTTCCGTTTTTGGAATCCATAAGGCAGATAATTGTGCAGCTCGGAAGAACTAATGCGATTGATATTCACGTAACTTACGTTCCTTACATCTCGGCTGCGGGGGAATTAAAGACCAAGCCGACGCAGCACAGCGTTAAGAATTTGCTGGAGTTGGGGATACAGCCGAACATGCTCGTTTGCCGTTCGGACGATCCGCTTCCGGCGGCGATAAAAGAAAAAATTTCCCAGTTTTGCAACGTGAGTTCCAAAAGCGTTATATCCGCATATAACGCGGCTACGATTTATGAAGTCCCTTTGATACTTGCCCGTCAGCAGTTGGATAAAATCGTTCTCAAGGAGTTGCGGCTTAAAGATTCCAAAGCGAATCTTGACGAGTGGAAAGAGTTTGTACGCAAAGTAAAATCGCCGAACGGATCGGTTAACATTTTAATTGCGGGGAAATATATTGAAGTTCCCGACGCATACAAGAGCATTACCGAGGCGTTCATTCACGCCGGGGCGGAGAACGACGTGGAAGTAAAATTAAGCTACTTAAGCAGCGAGGAGATAAGCGACGAAAACGCCGGCGAGATAGTAAATCAATATGACGGAATTTTAGTGCCCGGCGGTTTTGGCGAAAGGGGAATTGAAGGGAAAATCTCGATTATCAGAGCGGCGCGGGAAAACAAAGTTCCGTTTTTCGGAATTTGTCTCGGTCTGCAGTGCGCCGTTATCGAGTTCGCGAGGAATGTTGCAGGCATGCCGAAAGCTCACAGTTCCGAGTTTGCCAAAACTCGCTTCAATGTTATCGATTTGATGCCGGGGCAGCGGAACATCAAGGAGAAAGGGGCTTCGATGCGTTTGGGAGCTTATCCGTGCGAGCTTCAGAAAGGAACGAACGCTTACAAAGCTTACAAAAAACCGACAATCTCCGAAAGGCATCGTCATCGCTACGAAGTGAACAACAGATTCAGAACGATTCTTGAGGAGAAAGGATTGATTGTCAGCGGCGCTTCGCCGGACGGCGAACTTGTGGAAATGATTGAGCTGAAGGATCATCCTTGGTACGTTGCCTGCCAATTCCACCCGGAATTAAAATCTCGCGCCACCAAAGCTCATCCGCTTTTCCGTCAATTTGTCGCGGCGGCAAAAGAATTTTCTTTGAAGAAAAACGAATAAAATGAGATTAACTTACCTAATCTTTTTTTTTGCTTTCTCCATCAATATTTCCGCTTCGCAAAATTTCGGGGCGGATTCTTTATACTCGGAATTCACTCGCGCGGCTTACCGTTTTGATTTTGAAAATGCCGAATCTTTTGCCGGCGACTTAATCAATCGTTTTCCCGATTCACCTCTCGGATACCATGCAAACGCTCTTCTTAACTTGTGGTATTTTATGGGTTCGCGCGACGAGGGAAATATGAAGGTCTTTTTCAAGTTTTCCGATATTTCCCTTACTAAATTTGAAAAGAAACTTGATGAGAAGGAAACCCCGGCGCTTGATTACAGACTCGGAGAAGCGTACATGTTCAGAGCCACGATGTATTTGTTCAATTCCGAGAAAGTAAAATCATTCTGGGAAATGAAAAACGGGGAAAAGTTTTTTGAAAGGTGCAATGAAATTGACAATCATTTTTATGACGGATACGCAGGCTTGGGCGTTTTCAGTTACGGTTTAAGTTACGCGCCCGCTTCGGTTAAAACCGCTTTAAGTCTGTTCGGTATAAAAGCGGACGCATTTGCCGGAATAAGATATTTGAAACTCGCTTTCCGGAAAGCAAAATTTGCAAAGGATGAGGCGGCGTTTCAGCTTTCCAAAATTTACAGCGATTATTTTTACGAGCCGGACAGCTCAAATTATTTTCTCAATCCTCTGATAAAAAAATATCCGGGAAATATTTTCTTCAATTATCAGTTTGCGATTAATCAAATAAAAGGGAAAAATTTAGATTCGGCGCTTGAAACTCTCCGGATGATAACCTCATACAAGAACAAAAATTTCAGACAGCTGAGAGCTTACGGATTCTTTTTAAATGGAGAAATTTACTTTATGCGGAATAAGTTCGAAAAGGCGATTAAAAACTACGACAAGTTTTTTGAGTTTGCCCGCACGGATGATTTTCTCGGCTATGCAAGTTATAAAGAAGGTTTGGCTTTTTTAATGCAGAGAGATACGGCAAAAGCGAAAGAATCGTTTTTTCTTGCGCAAAACGGGAGCGAAGAAAACTGCAAGGATAAATCCGCCGCCGAAGAGAGCTACGGATTACTTGATTCTGGAATGAAAAGTTTTGATAAGAATTTAATTTTTGGGCGGAATTACATCGAAGCCGGAAAATATGCCGAAGCCGTTTCAATTCTAATGAAGTCCAAGCCGAATGACGGATTGGAATTAAAAAAGAAGTTGACTCTGATAGGAGAGGCGCTGCTTGAACTCGGAAAAACAGGAGCAGCCGGAAAGCGCCTGAAAAAGAGTATTCTCTTAGAAACCGAAAATTCATTCTGGAACGCTAAGTCCTACTATCAGCTTGCAAAATATTATTACGCTTTAAATAATTTTGAGGAATGCAAATCATCCCTTAAATCTGCCGAAGATGAGGGGACAAAGTGTTTTGAGCTAAACGCAAAAATCCGAGGATTAAAGAAAAAAGTTACAAATCGATAACTTCGGGTTTCCCCGCGAGTCCGCCTTGACAGATCCTTCCTTCAACGTACTTGTTCGTTGAAGGTAATAAATAACCCCGGAATTGTCATTAGAGATTTTTCTAATCTAAAATATTAAAAAAAACTATTTTTTGTAATGTAGATTGCTTGCAATCTGCGAAAAAACAGCGTAATGCTAAATTATTTCTGCCACAGTCCGCCGCGACGGACTGTGCTACAAATAGATCGAGTAAGATTTTCTCACGTGTTTTATTGTCTAAAATAAGCGGTTTTGTTATTCCGAAATCTTAAAGAGAGCCAACGTTCCGTCCATATTGAGGACGAGCAGTTTTCCGTTCGCGAGATATTTAAAAAAAGTAATAGGAGATTTTTCCGATTCAATCAGAGTGGAATATTTCCGGTTATCCTTAATTCTAAAGAGTGAATATCTGCCGGCGGTAAAAGTTAAACGGTTTTTATATTGAACATTATTCACAATGTCTGCCGAGCCGATATTTAACGGAAATGATTTTTTGAATTTGCCGTTTTTAACATCGACAAGAATTAACTTTTTGTCCGCATCTTTTACGTACAATAACTCCCCGTTTTCCGCTATGCCAATTCCGCTTGCATTATATTTGCTTGTTTCCCAATTGACCGTTCCGAGATTCTTATCCAATGAAATTAATCTTCCTTTTGAAGTAACAAGGAAGATGTCGGATTTCCACTCCACAACATTTCCGGAAATTTTTTCGTCGCTTGACTTGGAACTCCATTTCCAAAGAAGAGCGCCGTTCAGTACGTTGACGGCAAACAAAGTTTCCCCGTCTTCTATAAAAATCTGATTTTTCGAATAAAGAGGTTTTCCGCAAAGTGGGAATTCCGACAAACCGCTTTCCCAAATTTTTTCGAATGTTTCAACGTCATAGCAGAATGCTTTTCCTTCGGCGTCGCCGAAAAGCGCAACGCCTTTTGAACCGGATGTTTTCTCCGCCATGGTTTTGACTTTAACGGGGAATTCAAACAGGAGTAGATCGGTAGTAATCGGGGATTCAAAACCGATAGTTTGAAGCTGATCGCCGTTTGCGGCATTGAGCGAAAACAAATCTCCTTGAAGCGTGGCGGCGATAAAATAGCCGTCAATTATGCCGGGATTAACGCGCGCGTCGGCAAGCAAATCGTAATCGTAAAATTCCGAGCCGTCGCCGTCAAAGCAAGTCAGTAAGCCGTCGTTCTGGAGAACGTAATATTTGCCTTTGTAAATTAAGGGCGCTACGGTGGTTACGCTTGCAAGCCGGTTTTCCCACAGCTTTTTTGCAAACGGCTGTTTTGAAATGAAAACGGGACTAATTTTTTTAGCGCCTAATAAATCCAAGTTTTTCGGAATAGCGCGGATGAACAACGAATCTCCATTTTGATTTTCAACCGTTACGGTTGAATCGTTAACCGAAATTGAATAAAAAGATTCTTCTTCCGACGGATAGATAAAATAATATTTCTTTGAAATTTCTTTCGGTGTCGAATTTACAAAAATCACCGGAAGTTTTTTCCCGTTAAAAGCAGCTTCAACATTCTGCCAATTATCAACTTGCGCCGGAGTAAAATTTGTAAAGAGAAAAACAAGGGATGAATCTTTAATATCTTCCGTTTCGCTATTCAGCATGTTTTCCTGATTGGGCGAAAAATGTCCCGCGCTGTCGGAAAAAGGGGAAAGAAGATTTATTCCGACGAAAGAGAAATTATTTTTTATATAAGCGAAGTTTCTGTCGTCAAAGTATTCGTTGTAGTTCAATTCCGAATAAGGATTGGAATATAAATCGGAATAGGAAGGAAGTATTTTCACCGGAACGGAAAGTTCTTTAACGAATTTTTTCAGCGCCGCAAATTCTTTAAGGGAAGAATGTTCGGTCAATTTTCCGGTGATAATTATCGAAACGGCGCCGTTATCGATAAGTTGAAGCGTGTTGTCGCGGAAAGCGTCGGTTATTTCGCTTATAGCGGGATTTGCAATCCAGCCGATTTTAACCGCCGCCGCGGCTATGCTGTCGGATGTTTCCGATTGACCGTAAAGCGGGGTAAATAGAAAAATAATATTTATCGACAAAAGAATAAAAAATCCGTTAAGTTTCATTTTCGGCTCAATTGAAATTAGAGTTACCTATCAGTATATTACTTAGCTAAATAAAAATGTTTGTATGGAAAATATAAGAAATTTTTGCATTATTGCTCACATAGACCACGGGAAGTCCACAATCGCAGACGGATTACTGGAATTTACCGGAACTATTTCAAAAAGGGAAGCCAAAGCGCAGCTTCTTGACGATTTGGATTTGGAGCGTGAAAGAGGAATTACAATTAAGTCGCACGCTATTCAGATGCAGTATAAAGCCGCGGATAAAAATATTTACACGCTTAATTTAATCGACACTCCAGGGCACGTTGACTTCACCTACGAAGTTTCCCGCTCGCTTGCCGCTTGCGAAGGCGCGCTTCTTGTAGTTGACGCGGCGCAGGGCGTTGAAGCTCAGACGATTAGCAATTTGTATCTCGCGATTGACGCCGGTTTGGAAATTATTCCGGTAATCAACAAAATAGATTTGCCGAGCGCCGAGGTCGAATCGGTAAAAAATCAAATTGTTGAATTAATCGGATGCGACGAAGATGAAATAATTCTTGCCAGCGCAAAAACAAGAGTGGGAATCGAAGACATTCTCGAAGCGGTTGTAAAGCGCGTTCCTTCTCCTAAGGGCGATCCGGAAGCTCCGCTGCAGGCGCTTATTTTTGATTCCGTTTTCGACGCTTACAGAGGCGCGGTTGCGTTTATCAGAGTGGTAAACGGAACGCTTAAAGCAAAAGATCAGATTAAATTTTTTGTCCACGATAAAACTTTTCTTGCCGAAGAAGTCGGCATTCTCGGACTTGAGAGAATTAACATGGGAGAACTAAAAGCCGGAAATGTCGGCTACTTAATTGCCGGCGTTAAAGACGTTCACGATACTAAGGTTGGCGATACGGTTACGCATGTGAATAATCCCGCGTCCGAACCTCTTCCCGGTTATCAGGAAATCAAGCCGATGGTTTATTCGGGACTTTACCCTACCGACACGGAAGATTACGAAAGTCTCCGCGACGCGCTCGACAAATTCCGGCTTAACGATTCCGCGCTTGTTTTTACTCCCGAAACTTCCGCCGCATTGGGATTCGGTTTCCGCTGCGGATTTCTCGGTATGCTGCACATGGAGATTGTTCAGGAACGGTTGGAGCGGGAGTATAATCAGAGCATTGTAACTACGCTTCCTAACGTTGAGTATTACGTTTACACAAAGAACGGTAAAAAGATTGTCGTTGATAATCCCGCCGAAATGCCGCAGCTCGGCGATATTGAAAAAGTTGAAGAGCCGTTTATCAAAGCGCAGATTATAACTCCGAGCGAGTATGTCGGTAATTTGATGAAACTCGCCATGGATAAAAGAGGCGTTTATAAAAATACGACTTATCTCGACGAAACCCGCGCCGACTTGCAGTATGATTTTCCGCTGTCGGAAGTGATTTTTGATTTTTACGACAAGCTCAAATCGATATCGCGCGGCTACGCTTCGTTGGACTATGAATTCATGGGGTATCGCGAATCCGATTTGGTGAAACTCGATATTATGCTTAACGGAGAGCCTGTCGATTCGCTTTCAATAATTGTACATCGCTCGAAAGCGTATGAGTGGGGGCGTAAAGTTACTTCTAAGTTGAAGGAACTGATTCCGCGTCAGCTTTTTGAGATTGCCGTTCAGGCTTCAATCGGCAATAAAGTTATAGCCCGGACAAATATTAAAGCGTTGAGAAAAAATGTTTTGGCAAAATGTTACGGCGGCGATATTTCGCGTAAGCGGAAATTGCTTGAAAAGCAAAAGGAAGGTAAAAAACGGATGAAACAGGTCGGCAATATTGAAATTCCTCAGGAGGCGTTTCTTGCGGTGCTTCAGGTGGACGATTAGGAACATTTTTCCGTTTTATAAGTCAGAAGAGTTAAAATAAGGATGAAGATGGATTATAAGAGAATATTAATCGGCTCAAAAAATTTACTGATTATTTTATTGGCGGCTTTTTTAATTAAAGCGTTTCTGATTGAGACCTCGCGGGTGCCTACCGGTTCAATGGAAAAAACAATCCGCGTAGGGGATTTTTTGTTTGTTAATAAATTTATTTATGGCTCCTCGTCTCCGAGAAACATTCCCTATACAGATATAAAACTCCCTTATTTTACGCTTCCCTCAATTCGCGAACCGGAACATTACGATATTGTAGTTTTCGAGTATCCGGGCGACCGCGACGAACTTCATTCCAAAACAATAATGAATTACGTTAAGCGTTTAATCGGTATGCCGGGCGATACGATTACAATTGTAAATCAAGTGGTTTATCTGAACGGCAAGCAGGCTTGGATTCCGCCACATATTCAGTATCTTAAACCTTATCCGATTCCCAAAGGAGTTGCCGCTCCATATATTTTCCCGAAAAATTCCGGGTGGAACGAGGATAATTACGGACCGCTTGTTGTTCCCAAAAAGGGAGACGTTATTCATCTTACAAAAGATAATATAGAAACGTACAGGACGCTGATTAACCGTGATTACGGCCGTTACGTTGTTACCGTTGAAGGGGATAAAATTTTTATCGACGGCAAGCCCGCCGATACTTATACGATAAAGCAAAATTATTATTTTATGATGGGAGATAACCGCGACGACAGCGCCGACAGCCGTTTCTGGGGTTTTGTTCCACGCGCTAACATTGAAGGTGAAGCGTTTATGGTTTATTGGTCGTGGGACCCAAGCGTTCCTTTCACAAATTTATTCAAATTGCTTGATACCGTTCGCTGGAACAGAATCGGGAAGATTATTCATTGATATACTAAACCCAAAATATTTTGGGAAAATCTTCAAGGTTTTTAATATAAGGCTTTGCAAAACCAAATTTATATGTCATTCTGATCCTCCGCCAAGGCGGAGCGGGAGAAGAATCTCAAAACCGGGAATAATACAGGATTAGAGATATTTCGGACGGCTCCCACCTTCGCCGTGGCGAACTCAATATGACAAATTTAGGTTATGCAAAGGTCTCTAATATTCAACAAATATTGAATATTAATTTACTGTTTTTAAAAATAATAAATTTCTAAATAAATCATTTAAACCTTGAAAGTTTATTAATTTCGGAGGAAAAATATGCTTAAAAAAACTTTACTGATTTTATTCACTTTTGCGCTGATTTTTAATTTCGGATGCAAAAAAGAAGGGAGTAAGATTAAAGGAAACGTTAAAGATATGAAAGCAAAAGTAGAGCAATTCAAACCCGTTAATATAAAATACGACAGTTCAATTCTTGATTCCGAACAAAAGATAGTTGTGCGCAAATTGTATGAAGCGTCGAAATTAATCGATGAAATTTTTCTGCGTCAAGTTTATTCCAAGAATCCTGAAATTGAAAAAGAACTCGCCGCCAAAAAGGATGAACTCGGTAAACTGACTTACGACTATTTCAAAATTATGTTCGGACCGTTCGACAGATTGGACCATGATAAACCGTTTTACGGAAATGAGAAAAAACCGCTCGGAGCAAACTTTTATCCGGAAGATATAACAAAAAAAGAATTCGTTGAATGGATAAGCAAACATCCGTACGACGAAGATAACTTTACGTCGGAAGTTACGGTTATAAGAAGAAAAGGAAACGACTTGGTTGCGATTCCTTATTCGGAGGAATACAAAAGCTACTTAACCAAAGCAGCGAATTTGTTAAGTGAAGCCGCCGAGCGCTCTAAAAATAAGACGCTGAAAAAATACTTAAAATCTCGCGCCGCCGCTTTTTTAAGTAATGATTACTATCAGAGCGATTTGGATTGGATGGATCTGAAAGATAATCTGATTGAGGTGGTTATCGGTCCGTTTGAAGTTTACGAAGACGAACTTTTTAATTACAAAGCTTCCTTTGAAAGTTTTCTTACAATTGTTGATCCTGTCGAATCCAAGAAAGTTGAGAAGTTCGGTTCATATTTAAAAGATTTGGAAAAAAATCTTCCTATTCCCGATAAATACAAAAATTTTGAACGGGGAAGCAGTTCTCCGATAGTTGTAGCCAATGAAGTTTTTTGCGCGGGAGACGCAAAAGCGGGCGTACAGACTTTGGCGTTTAATCTTCCGAACGACGAAAGAGTAAGAAAAGCTAAAGGGTCAAAAAAAGTTATGCTGAAAAATATTCACGAGGCAAAATTTCAAGCGCTTCTTGTCCCGATTGCAAAAAGAGTTTTGGCTCAGGACGAAACGAAGTATGTTACATTTGAAGGATTTTTTACTCATACTTTGATGCACGAAATGTCTCACGGAATAGGTCCGGGATTTATTACGGTTAACGGAAGAAAAACCGAAGTAAAAAAGGAACTGCAGGAAACATATTCCTCGCTCGAAGAATGTAAAGCGGATTTACTCGGGATGTACAACAATATTTTTATGATAAAAAAGGGCGTTCTTCCCGCTAAATTCGAGAAGGAACTTTGGACAACATTTCTCGCGTCGATTTTCCGCAGTATCCGTTTCGGAATTAACGAAGCGCACGGAGCCGGCAACGCTATTATTTATAACTATCTTATGGAAAAAGGGGCTTATCGATTTGATAAGGTAAGCGGAAAAGTAGCCGTTGATTACGGTAAAGTTTACGGCGCGGTTAAGGAACTTGCGAATAAAATTCTTGTTATTCAAGCAACAGGCGATTACGACGGAGCGAAGAAGTTAATTAAAGACTATGCAAAAATTACTCCTTCGTTGAAAGTTGAAATTGCAAAATTAAAAGATTTGCCCGTTGATATTAAACCGGTTTTCGCTATTGAAAATGAGAAATAAATTTTAGCGTTCGATTTGGCGGATGAGTGTTAGTAAAACATAAGCGTCATTGCGAGGAGCTTGCGACGAAGCAATCTCACGGGAAAACACTCAGTTTAGGAAGGTTTAACGTCTGATGTTGAAAATAAGTGAGATTGCCACAGAAATTGTTTTCACAATTTCTTCGCAATGACAGTGTGTTTTCTTTAAGCGGGTTCGAAATTCGTCGCGTCGGATTACTATTTTTTGTTACAATAATATCTATTTGAAGAATCTTAAGAAATACAAACTGCGAAGCAGTTGAATTTATTCTTTCCGATATAAAATTTATAATTTATAATTTATAATTTATAATTGTTTTTTACTCTCTTCCCAAAACTTATCCATTTCTTCAAACGTAGCATCCACAAGATTATTTCCCGACGAATTTATTTTCTCTTCCACATAAGAAAAGCGTTTGATGAATTTGTCATTTGCGCGGCGAAGCGCGTTTTCCGGATTTATTTTTAAGAAGCGGGAGTAATTCACGAGCGAAAAAAGCAGGTCGCCCAACTCTTCTTCGGTTCTCTCCTTATCTCCGCTTTGCTCGGCTTCTTTAAACTCGTTTAATTCTTCTTCGACCTTTACCCATACATCCTCTTTCTTTTCCCAATCGAAGCCGATTTTTGAAGCTTTTTCCTGAATTCTATAAGCGCGCAGAAGTGAGGATAAACTTTTCGGCACACCTTCGAGCAGCGACTTTTTCCCTTCCTGCAATTTGATTGCTTCCCAATTTTTTTCAATCTCTTTGCTGTCTTTAACTTTTACATCGCCGAAGATGTGGGGATGCCGTCTGATCAGTTTTTCCGTAATTCCTTTAATTACATCAGTGAGCTTAAACTCGTTGTTCTCTTCGGCAATTACCGAATGGAAAACAATGTGAAGAAGCATATCTCCGAGTTCGTCCCGCAGAGCGTCGTAATCTTTGTTGTCGATAGCTTCAACCGCTTCGTACGTTTCTTCCAGGGTGGCGGCTTTTATCGAGTCGTGCGTCTGTTCCTTGTCCCACGGGCACTCTTTACGCAGTCGCTGCATTACGCGCCACAATTCTTCAAATCGTTCTTTCTCGTTGTTATTCATAATAAGACCATTTTGTTGCTTTTTTGTTAATATTTATTAAATTAATATTCAAAATAAAACATTAGTTCTTAAAAAAAACGCTATTTAAGATGAAAGAAAAAAATCAGGACTCAAAAAGCGATAGGAGTTCCCATAATTCAGGGCAAATTCTCCAGTCCGTAATTGACGCTCAGAAAAATTTAATTGTTTTTTCCCTTGATAAAAACTACAAATATATTTCATTCTCGAAGTCCCACAAAGAGACAATGAAACACATTTGGGGAAAGGATATTGAAATCGGGAAAAGTATGCTAGATTATATCTTGCGCGAAGACGACAGAAAAAAAGCCAAGTATAATTTTGACAAAGCTCTTAACGGCGAAGCTTTTATTTTGGAAGAAGAATACGGAGACGACGAACGCCGTTCATACTGGGAGGATCATTATTCGCCGATTAAAAATGAAGCGGACCAAATTATTGGGGTTTCCGTATTCGTAGTCAATATTACGAGAAGAAAAAATATTGAGATTGAACTCCGCAAAAAAGAAAACGAACTGAAAGCCACATTTTACAGCATAGGGGACGGCGTTATAACTACGGACAAAAACGCTCACGTCCTTAAGATGAATCCGGTTGCGGAAAAGTTATGCGGCTGGAAAGAAAATGAAGCTGAAGGACGCCAATTGACGGAAATATTCAATATCATAAATACTTTTTCAAGGGAAAAAGTTAAGAACCCGATTGCTTTGGTCTTGGAAAAGGGAGAAACATTAGGACTTGCCAATCATACAACCTTAATTTCAAGGGATGGAGAGGAATACCAAATAGCCGACAGCGCAGCGCCAGTAAAAGATAAAGAGGGGAATATTATCGGGGCGGTGCTTGTTTTTCGGGATGTAACGGAAAAATATAAGTTGGAAGATGCCCTGAAAAATAAAAATAAGCTTAATGAGGCGATCTTAAAGGCGATTCCCGATATTTTGTTTGTGATTAACGATAAATATGAATTTGTTTTTTATAGCGCTCCGCATGAGGATATGAGTTTGCTATACATACCGCCGGAAGAGTTTTTGGGCAAGCGAATTTTTGAGGTTTTACCGGAAAGCATTGCGAAAGAAGTTAAAGAAAAAATTGATTTGGTATTGGAAACTAAAGATAGCGAGAGATTCAGTTATACGCTTGAAATAAAAGGGGAAGTAAAGATTTTTGAAGCGAGGTTAATATATAAAGGGGATAACCAGATTTTTACGATTATAAGCGATATTACTGAAAGAATAATTGCCGAACGGGAACTTGAACACTCGAGAGCGGATTTCAGAAGAATAATAGAGTCCGCATTGGTCGGAATTGCCATTCATACAGAAGAAAAATTTTTATATGTAAACAATGCCGCTATGAAGATAATGGCAGCCCCCTCAAGAGAAGAATTTTATACGAGACCTATCCTTTCTTTTCTACATCCTGATTTTGTGGAAGAAGCGGTTGTGAGAATAAAGCAAATATTAACAACTGCCGAACCGGTAGAATCGCTGGTGCAGAAATTTATCAGAATGGATGGGAAAGAAATTTGGGTAAGGAACACCGGCGCTCCGATTGTTTTTGAAGGAACGCAAGCGGTAATAATCTTTTTTGAAGAAATTACAGAACAAATTGAATCCGAACGAAAAGTAAAGGAAAGCGAAGAGAGACTATTAACTCTAATAAATTCAACTCCCGATATTATTTGCTTTAAAGATGGAGAAGGGAGATGGCTGACAGCTAACGAAGCCGATCTGAAACTTTTCAGGTTGGAGAATGTTGATTATTACGGCAAAACTGACGCCGAACTTGCCGAATATACCGATCCGATTTATAAAGATTCTTTTTTGAGATGCATTGAATCCGACGAGGTCGCCTGGAATAAGAAGAAACTTTCAATTGTTGAGGAAGTCATTCCTCTGGTGGAAGGAGGCGAAAAAATCTTTGAAGTTATAAAGGTACCTCTTTTTAATGACGACGGAACGCGTAAGGGACTTGTAGTTCTCGGCAGAGATATTACCGGACGTAAAATTGCCGAACAGGAATTTAAGCGCTCGCAAGATGATTTTAAGAGTATAATTGAAGCGTCTCTCTTTGGAATTGTTATTCATTCCGAGGGTAAGTTTTTATTTGCCAATAATGCCGCTCTCAAGATTGTTAAAGCTTCTACAAAAGAGGAATTTTTATCCAAGCCTGTTCTTTCTTTTGTTCACCCCGATTATCTTGATATTGCAAAGGAAAGAATTAAAAAAATGTCCGAAACGGGACAAAGCGTTGAGACGGTGATTGAAAAGTTTGTTCGAATGGATGGGGAAAACATTTTTGTAAGGAATTCAGCTACTCCCGTCAAGTTTGAAGGGAAAAACGCTTTTATGGTTTTCTTCGAGGACATTACGAAACAAATGGAAAATGAATCGAAAGTAAAGGAAAACGAAGAAGTTTTCAAAACTCTGACGGAGACTACTACGGCGGCTATCTTTGTGTTTGATAAAGAGAAATTTTTGTATGTAAATAAAACGACTGAGCGTATAACGGGCTATTCGTCGGAAGAACTGCTGCAGATGAATTTTTGGAGCGTTGTACATCCCGATTTCAGGGAACTTGTTAAAAAGCGGGGACAAATGCGCGTTGAAGGAAACAGGGTTCCGGAAAGCTATGAATTTATGGTGCTTAATAAATCGGGCGAAGGAATTTGGATAAATCTCTCAGCTTCAAAAATCACTTGGAATGGCAGAAGCGCCGCTCTCGGTTCCGCGGTAGATATTTCAAAACGAAAAATAGTGGAGCTTGACTTAATCAAAAGCGAAAAGAAGTACAAGCTGATTTCGAAACTGACCACTGATTACATCTTCGAAAGCGAGATTGACGATAATGGTAATTTTACAACCGTTTGGACTTCCGATTCCTTTGAACAGATAACCGGCTACTCGTTGGAAGAATTTAGGAAAAAAGGAGATTGGGGAAGCATTGTTCATCCTAACGACTATTGGATTGAGAAGGAATCCGTGAAAAATATTTTAAATAATCGCATTGGAATCGCGGAAGTCAGAATTTTCAAAAAGGATGGTTCTCTTATCTGGGTCAGAAGTAAAGGGGAGCCGATTTGGAGCGAGGAAAAACATCGGGTCGTAGGCGTAGTCGGGGCGGTGTCCGATATTACAGAACGGAAGATGATGGTTGAGGAGTTAATCCAAGCGAGGCAGAAAGCCGAGGCGTCGGAAAAAATCAAGACCGATTTTCTCGCGCAGATGTCTCACGAGATTAGAAGTCCGTTAAATGTAGTGCTGAATTTTATTTCGTTTTTGAAGATGGAAATCGGCGAGAATATTGATGAAGATATGGAAATGGCATTCTCAAGCATTGATTCCTCCAGCAGAAGAATTATCAGGACGGTGGATTTAATCCTGAATATGACGGAGCTTCAAACAGGAACTTACAACTCGGTCAAAGAAGAAGTTGATTTGGTTAAGCAGATTGAAAATGTCTTCTCCGAGTATAAACAAGCGGCTAAGGTGAAGAAACTCGACTTTGAATTTTTGCGTGATACCGAAGAGTTAAAAATCGTTACCGACAGTTACGCTTTTTTACAAACGGTTGTTAACTTGATTGATAACGCAATTAAATATACAAAGGAAGGAAGGGTTACGGTAAGTCTTTCCGTTAAATCGCCCGAGGAAGCGTTGATAAAAATTCGAGATACCGGAATTGGAATTTCGGAAGAATATCTGCCTCAAATTTTCTCCGCTTTTTCTCAAGAGGAGCAGGGATACAAACGAAAGTTTGAAGGAAACGGTCTCGGCATGGCTTTGGTGAAAAAGTATGTAGATATTATGCAGGGAAGAATTACAGTTAAGAGCGAAAAAGGAAAAGGGACAACGTTTACGTTAATAGTTCCCAATTTAAGAAAATCTTAGGAGTAGTTGACGACTGCCGAGAACGGATGCTGAAATAAACATTCAGTTCGCGTGGTTTTTTCATAAGTTGTTAAACTGTTTTCGAATATTCGGCGTTAGTGTGTTACCCGGTGAGTCCGCCCTGGCGGAGCTACATCTCTCCGTTCCTCGCAATGACGATGAATTCAAACAATACACTGTCCGCACTTAACGAAAAGCATTCGGGGCAAGCGCGGCAGATAGCGAACAAACGTAAAAACATAGAGCACAAACCGTCATTGCGAGCCACCGTAGGGAGCGCGGCAATCTCACCGATATTTAACTTCAGCCGTTAAACCGTTTTTGAATATTTAGCATTAGCGTGTTTTCCGGTGAGTCCGGTCTGGCGGAGCCTCGTCTCTCCGTTCCTCGCAATGACGATGAAATTCGGGCGGATTGTTCCTTTAAGTTTTGACTAATTTCCAAAACTTTTTGCCACCTTAAAGGAACAAGTACCTTTAAGGTGCGCTTTGTCAGTGAAAGCCGCATTAATAAAACTTCAGTACTTAACTTGTCTCAATGTCTGACTTGTTAAACGAGGGAAATAATTCGGGAATCTTTTGTCTGCTTTTTGCTGTAAAAGTTTTGTATTTTTACAATTTGGATTTATTAATAGTAGAGAATTTGCTGAAAAATGGAATTTAAAGAAAGACTTAAAAATTTAAAATTAGTTGTTTTTGATCTTGACGGAACGTTACTAAATAACGAAGGTGAAATTTCGAATGAAGCAAAAGAGTTAATTAATACTCTAAAAACAGAGCATGATGTAAGATTTACATTCGCCAGCGGCAGGCTTCACAAAGCCCTTGTAGATTATGCGAATGAAATTGACTTGGAAACGCCCTTAATTTCACTCGATGGTTCAATGATTAAATCACATACCGACAACAAAATTTACTACGCTTCATATGTTCCGCTTCGTTATACAAAAAAAGCGGTTCGCCTTGCGGAAAACACGCTGTCGAAATTTGCGCTTTGTCATGCGGATAAAATTTATTACACCGAACATAATTCTTTAATACCCGAACTGCTGGAAAAATACGGCGCCGAGTATGAAATGGTTGAATCCCTAGAACCATATTTTGACGAAACTTTAGAGATTGTAATAACGGGCGATATTAAAGAAAATGTCAGGATGATTGAAAAGAAAATGACTTTCCCGAGCAGTTTCGGACTTAGGACTTCCTATTATAAATCGCATCTTTACGGAGGTTTGTATTATCTTGAAGTTAGGAAACACGGCTCGTCGAAAGGAGACGGCTTGAAGAAAATCTGCAAATTATACAACATTCCGGTTACCTCTGCCGCCGTTGTCGGAGATTGGTACAACGATCGCGCGTTATTTGAAACCAAAGCGTTTAAGGTTGCCGTAGCCAATGCCGTTCCGGAAATAACTCGCCTTGCCGATATGGTTACGAAAAAAGATAATCACGAAGGCGGCGCGGCTGAATTTCTCCGGATGATTTTGGAAGCTAAAACAAAATAAATATGAAAGAAAGCATTCGAGTTAAAATATTAATCTTCATTGTTACAATCGGAATTCTGGTTCTTCTTTTTCCTCACGGAGAATCGCTGGACGCCAATGTTTCCGTCGGAAGTATTTGGACAAAGGAAGATTTAATCGCTCCGATGAGTTTTGAGATTTTAAAAGACCCGCAGCAGTATGAAAAGGAACGCCAAGCAGCCGCCAAAAAAGTTTATCCCGTTTTTAAAAGAAATGACTCGGTCAGCGTTGCGTCAATCAAAAGCTTTAAGAGTTTTTTCGATTCGTTAAAAAAAGAAATCCGTTTGTCGGAATCTTCCGAGGTTAAGCCGAAGACGTTTAATCTTAAACCCGGGACGCTGAAGAAATTAATCGATATTAAGAAAAAAGAAACGCTGATTATTAATAATGGTAAATTGAAGTTAAATGATATTCAAAACGCCGTGATTAAAGCGTTCTCGTCGCTTTACCAATCGGGGATTACCGACTTATCTTTCCGCAGAATAAATAGAGACACAATCTCAATTGTAAAGGGGAAAGTTCAGCTTACTCTTCCAACGGCAAGACTTTTCGATTTGGGGAAAGCAAAAAAATATCTTTTCAGTTCAATCGAAAAAGGGCTGAAAGGGAATATCGCGATTGATACGATTGCTTATGATTTAAGCGTGGGATTTTTGCGTCCGAATCTTATTTACAGCGAGAAATTAACCGATCGCGAAAGAGAACTGGCAATGAGCAAAGTTTCCAGAAACATCGGGATTGTTAACGAGAATGAAAGAATTGTCGCCAAACACGACCGGATTACGCCTGAAATTAAGCTGAAAATCGATTCCTACAAAATTGCCCGGGGCGAGCAGACAAGCGCCGTTGATGTTGCGCTTCAATATGTTGGTAAAACTCTACACGTAATTATCGTCCTGTTTCTTTTCGGATTGTACTTGTACCTTTCGCGAAAAAATATTTACAACGACAATCTCAATCTTCTGATGATTGCGATTATCATTTTGTTTACCAGCAGTCTTGCTTATTTTGTGCAGTTTATAAACGCCGACGCGCCTGTTAATTATCTTGTGCTTGTCCCGATGGGCTCGATGTTGCTTGCGATTTTATTTGATTCGAGAGTGGCGTTTTTCGGGACGGTAACGATTGCGTTTCTTGTCGGCGGTATTTTGGGAAACGATTACATTCTTACTTTAACTCACACTTTTGCCGGCGCGCTTGCCGCTTACACTGTTCGCGATGTCAGAAACAGAAACCAGATTTTCCGTTCCTTCTTCTTTATTTTGATAGGGTACTTAACCGGAATTTTTGCTTTCGGTTTCGAGCGTTTTCATTCTATTTACAACATATTGATGGAATCATCTTTTGCGGCGACAAACGCGTTGTTAAGTCCGGTGCTGACTTTTGCTTTTATCTTTTTCTTCGAGAAGTTTTTCCATGTCTGCACGGATTTAACTTTCCTCGAGCTTTCCGATTTTAATAATCCGCTTCTCAGAGAGCTTTCCGTAAAAGCTCCCGGAACGTTTAACCATTCGCTTGTTATCGGGACGATGGTTGAGGACGCCTCTACGTCAATAGGCGCAAACCCTTTGCTGTCGCGCGTCGGAGCGTATTACCATGATATCGGGAAAACGTATTATCCGGAAGCGTTTGTGGAAAATCAATTTGACGACGTTAATATTCACGATAAACTGCCGCCGGAAGAAAGCGTGAAAATCATAATGGAACATGTTACCAAAGGGATTGAATTTGCAGAGGATTACGGTCTTCCGCAGGAGATAATCGATTTTATCCCGATGCATCATGGCACTTTGCTTGTGGGGTATTTTTACGAAAAAGCAAAAAAACTTTACGGCGAAGATAAAGTCAACGAGGAGGATTACCGCTACAAAGGTCCCAAACCGAATACAAAGGAAACCGCTCTTTTGATGCTTGCCGACGCGTGCGAATCAGCCGTGCGGGCGATGAACGAAATCGAACCGAAGAAAGTTGAAAATCTCGTCTCCAATTTAATCGAATACAGACTGAGAGACGGGCAGCTCGATAACTCCGAACTGACGTTTAAGGATATTAAAGTAATTAAAGATACTTTTGTTAAAGTTCTGCTGAACCAGCATCACAAGAGGATTCGTTATCCTAATCAAGATGAAATAGAGAATAAAGACTCATCTGTCAGCGGTGAATAATGGAAGACTTTGTAAACGAGTATCTTACTACTTTGAAGTTCGAAAAGAATCTTTCCGACAACTCCATCTCCTCCTACAAAAATGACATTCATAAGTTTCTTGATTTTGTGAAGGAGCGCGGCGTTCACGATGTGGCGGACATTTCCTCAAAGCATATTTCGGACTATTTTTACATGCTTCGCGCCAACGGATTGGCTTACTCTTCAATGGCGAGAAATATGTCGGCGCTCAAGGGATTTTTCAGATATTTGGATTCGCAGAATTATTTGAAGGAAGATCCGACGTTAACTTTAACCGGAATGAAATCCGAGAGGAAGCTCCCCGACGTTTTATCGGTGGAAGAAGTTGAACTGATTTTAAGTCAGCCGAATGTCGAAGATAAATTCGGATTGCGCGACAGAGCGATTCTGGAGCTCCTTTATTCATCGGGGTTAAGAGTAAGCGAATTGCTGAACCTTAAGCTGTCAGATTTCTTTTTTGACGACGAAGTAATAAGAGTTTTGGGAAAAGGGGGAAAGCAGCGGATTGTTCCTTTCGGCTCATCGGCGAAAAAATGGCTGACGGAATATCTTTACAAGAGTCGCCCACTTTTTGAGAATAAATTGAAAAGCGGAAATTACATCTTCCTCAATAACAGAGGAGGGAAACTTTCCCGAATGTCGATTTGGAAAATTGTAAGCTCAAATGTGAAATCGGCTAAGATTGAAAAAGATGTTCACCCGCACACTTTCAGGCATTCGTTTGCAACGCACTTGCTCGAAGGGGGCGCCGACTTGCGCGCCGTTCAGGAGATGCTCGGTCATTCGGATATTTCCACTACTCAGATTTACACTCATATCGATCAGGATTATATAAAGCAAGAGTATCGCGAACATCATCCTTTGGAGAAGTTCTGAATTTTATAATTATATTTACGCCAGATGAAAACTTATTTTAGAATATTAACCTATGTAAAAAAATACGCGAAGTATCTCGCCGCTTCGATACTATTTACAATTCTTTTTTCGCTTATGAGCGGCGCGTCGGTTTATTTGTCGATTCCTCTTTTAAGCACTCTTTTTCAGGAGAGAACTGAAACTGCTGTTGTTCAGCAAGCTCCGCAGCAGATGATTCCCGGCGGCGAAAGCGTTGTCCCGAGCGGTGTAACGCAATATTGGACGCGCCTCAAAGAGCAGATTCACGATTATATTTTTACGGGAACGCAGCAGGATATTTTAATTAAAATTGTGGCGCTAATTCTCCTTGCCTTCTTGATAAAAAACATTTCGGGTTATCTGCAATCGTACTTTCTTGCGTATGTGGAACAGGCTGTGATAAGGGATTTGCGGAATCAGATTTTTGCGCACATTCACAAATTGCCGATGACATTTTTCAAACATGAAAGAACCGGAAATATTATCTCGAGAATTACAAACGATACCGTAATTATCCAGCAAAGTATTTCCGCAGTGTTTTTGAATTTGATTCGAGAGCCGATTACAATTATTGTTTTTATCGGCATTGCCGTTTCAATCAGTTTTAAGCTGACGCTTTTTTCATTTATTATTCTTCCTTTCTCTGTAGGTATTATTGCTTATATCGGAGGAATCCTTAGGAAGCAAAGTTCGATTTTACAATCCAAAATGGCGGACATTACTTCCATTATTCACGAAACGGTTACCGGAATAAAAATCGTAAAAGCTTTCGGAATGGAAAAATTTGAGGAGAACAGATTTAAAAAGGAGACAGAAAAGTTTTTCCGGACGATACTGAAAATGGTACGCGTGCGCAATGCCGCAAGTCCGCTTACTGAATTTCTGACCGTCGGCGTCGGAACGGCAATTATTTATTACGGCGGACAGCTTGTGCTGGTTGACCGTTCCCTTACGGCAAGCGAATTTATGGGATTCCTCTTCGCGATTTTCCAGATTATTCAGCCGATAAAGGAATTGAGTAGCGTGAATAATCGCATCCAGGAATCGAGCGCGGCGGCGGACAGAGTTTTTGAGATTATTGATATCGAGCCTGACATAAAAGACGCGCCGGACGCGGTTGTGAAAAATAATTTTGAAAAAGAAATTACTCTCGACCACGTTTGGTTTAAGTACGACGACGGCGAGGACTTTGTTCTTAAAGATATTAATTTAAAAGTGAACAAAGGCGAAATTGTCGCCGTGGTGGGAAGCAGCGGCGGCGGAAAAACAACTCTCGTGGATTTAATTCCGCGCTTCTTTGATGTTACGAAAGGCGCTATTTTATTGGACGACATCAACATAAAGAAGATCAAAACAGAATCTATAAAGAAGCTGATTGGAATCGTAACTCAGGAAACAATTCTTTTTAACGATTCTATCCGGAACAATATCGCTTACGGATTAACCGGCATTTCGGACGAACGGATAATCGAAGTTGCCAAAGCGGCTAACGCGCTTGAATTTATTAACGAACTTCCAAACGGATTGGATACCGTAATCGGCGAGCGCGGAGTTCGGCTTTCCGGCGGACAGAGGCAGCGCATTTCCATTGCAAGAGCGCTCCTTAAAAATCCGCCCATTATGATTTTTGACGAAGCGACTTCTTCGCTTGATAACGAATCCGAAGTTTTGGTGCAAGAGGCTATTGAAAGATTGATGGAGCAGAGAACGGTGATTGTTATCGCTCATCGATTAAGCACAATCAGAAATTCCAACAAAATAGTTGTACTTGACGGTGGCGAAGTTGTACAGATGGGAACGCACGACGAACTTGTAGCCGATGAAAAGGGCATTTATAAAAAATTATATGATTTGCAATTCAGGATAAATGAAAACGGAAAATAAAACAGATAAACTGATTTACGTATTATTTTTACTTTTTGTAATTACGCTTACAAACTCAATCTTTCTTTGCCAAATCGGGTATTTCGGAGCGCTGCTTATTTTGCTCTACAAATTCGTAAAGGAAAAGAGAAATCCGTTCGTAAATTCCGGATTGGAGTTGCCGCTTCTCTTGTTTATTATTGCCGAAATTCTTTCGGCGATTTTTTCGGTAGATTCTTCGCAGGCGTCGCACACTTTAGTTAAGCGATTTATGATAATTCCAGTAATTTACGTTACCATCTATGTAGCCTCCGATGAGAGAAAAGCCAAGTCAATAGTGAAAGTTTTTCTCGGAGCGGCTTTTTTGACTGCGGCAATTTATCTCGGAGCTTCGTATAAGCATTATATCGAGCATCTTTACACGCTAGAAACAAAAGGACCTTCTACTTTCCAGTATGTGATGACCGCGGGAGGATTGCTAAGCGTTGTTGCGGTTTACTTTTTCGCATTTCTGATAAACGAAAAGTTATCATTAAAAAACAGAACTTTAGTCGGATTGGCGTTTTTAATAATCGTAATCGCTCTTGCGGGAAGCTACACGCGCGCAGCCTGGCTTGGCGCCCTCGCCGGAATAGGCTTGATACTGCTGATTAAAAGGCAGTGGGCGGTTATTGGTTTGGGAGCGGTTTTAATTGCGGTTTATATTTGGTTGAATCCTAAAATAAGCAAAATAGACGAGTATGAAATTCATCCCGATAAATTGCAGCTGCGGAAAGAGCTTAAAACCGCCGGCAGAGTTTCGCAGGTAAAATGCTTCGGCGACAGTCTGTTTGCAGCCGATTACGATAACGGCTTGCTTATTTTGAAAAACGGAAAAGTTATTTCCCATTTTAAGACTGAGAAACCAATCAGCGGAATAGGGAAGTGGAAAGGGAATATTTATTATTCATCAACGATGAATAAAACTTTCTACTTCTTCTCAATTGATTCATCAGGAATAAAAGAACTCGCAGAGTTTATCCCGGGCTTCGAGCCGAAAGCAATGGTATCGGCGGATACATCCTTGTTTATCTTCGGAGTTCACGGCGAGTTTGCCGAGGTCGTAAATCCTGCAAATCCTAAAAAAATTAATGAAACCGAACTGGGATTTAACTTAACCTCCGTAACTGCGGAAAAGAATTTTATAGCCGCATTTTCGGGAGATAAGAAGAAGTTAATAGTTATCTCGTTGAAAAAGAATAAGCCGGGAAAACTGCTGTTTGAAACTAAAGCCGATTTTGAGCAGGCGCGCGTATCAAGCTCCGATTCGGTAATTGTTTTTTGGTCGGGCGCGAGTTTTTCATCTTACTCCGTTAAAAACGGAAATGTCAAGATGCTTAAATCTCCCTCCGCTTTGGCAAAGTTGGAAGGAGTTCAGTTCGCTGAGTTCGGTTTCTGGGGAATCGATTTTAACAGGAATTTATTAAAAGTAAAAATAACGAAAGATAAACCGGAAATAATCGGAAAATTTAAGATTGATGAAAAAGTTTCCACTTTCTGGGTGCGGAATAAAACTCTTTACACGGGGTATTCGCACAAAGATAGAATTTCGTCGATTGTCGATCCTTACCACAGCACTAATGTTCAGCGGCTTAATCAATGGAAAACGGGATGGAGGATTTTTAAATCGCATCCGTTGTTCGGCATAGGCGATATTGATTTGAATAAAATTTATCTGCAATACCGCGCTCCTTACGAATCGGAAACTTTCGGGCATTTGCATAATATTTATGTCCAGATTCTCGTGGTTCTCGGCGGTTTTGGTTTTGTGGTTTTTATCTTTTTACTGATAAAAATATTTTTACTCGATATTAAGATTTACAATTTCCTGAAAGACGTTCCCTTTGCATCCTCCTTTGCACTTGGAACGCTTGGCGTTTTTACCGCTTTCCTCGTTTCGGGATTAGCCGAATGGAACTTCGGAGATCAGGAAATCGCAACAATGCTCTGGTTTACGGTCGGACTTAACATTGCGTTTTATAAAATTTACAAGAAGAAAAAAGATGCCGCGTAATATATCGTCAATCATAATAGCTAAAAACGAAGCGAAAAATATCGGGCGCTGTATCGAGAGTCAGCTGAATTGCATTGATGAAATTATTCTGGTCGTTGATTCTCAAACCACGGACAACACGGCGGAGATTGCCGGAAAGTTCAAGAATGTAAAAATTGAAATTACCGACTGGAAAGGTTACTCGGCGACTAAGCAATTTGCCGTTGAGAAAGCAACGAACGATTGGATCTTCTGGATTGACGCCGACGAGGAAGTTACTCCGGAATTATGCGATGAGTTAAATGAGTGGAAAAAATCGGGCGAAGAAAAGTTCTCGGCATATAAAGTTGCCCGCCGCGCTTTTTTTCTCGGGCGTTGGATTAAACACAGTGGCTGGTATCCCGGCAGAGTAACGCGGCTTTTTAATAAAGATAAAGCCCGTTTTAACGACAATCAAGTCCACGAAGGACTTCAAGTTGAAGGGGCGATTGGAAACTTAAAGAATGATTTAAACCATTATACGGACCCTGACATTGAGCATTATTACGAAAAATTTAATCGCTACACTACTCTTGCTGCCGAGGAAATGTTTAAGGCGGGAAAAACCTCCGGGCTTTCCGATTTGATTATTCGCCCGTTATTTCTTTTCTTTAAAATGTACATTCTAAAAAAAGGATTTCTTGACGGGAAGGAAGGGTTTATGCTTGCGGTATTTTCGTCAAATTATGTTTTTACAAAATACGCAAAGTTGACTGAAATAAACAAAACGAGAAAAAAATGAAAGTTGGCATTGTTCCCAATCTTACAAAAGAGGAAGCGATTCCTGTGCTCAACAAATTGATTTTACTTTTCAGAGAAAACAATATCGAGTGCTACTTATCTAATTCGATGGGAAAACACAAGGAGCGGCTTGACGAAGAAGTTCCGGAAGAGAAATTCATTACTGTGGAAGTGATGTCGGAGATTTGCGATTTGATTATTTCAATCGGCGGCGACGGAACAATGTTAAAAACGGCTTTTTACGCCAGAAAATTTGAAACGCCGATGCTCGGTATTAACTTGGGTAAGCTTGGTTTTCTTGCCGATTTTGAGAAGGAAAGATTGAACGATTTAATCGACGCGATTAAAAACAAAGATTATATAATAGAAGAACGAATCGCTTTATCCGCCGATTGTGAGTGCGAGGAGCGCCAAAACCTTTATGCGATTAACGATCTGGTTATCGACAGAGGACGCTGGCCCAAGATGATTGAAATTCGTTTGCGAATAGATGGACGGGAAGTTTCATCATTTTCCGCCGACGGAATAATTATCGCTACGCCAACCGGCTCTACAGGATATTCCCTTTCAACCGGCGGACCGATTGTAAGCCCGCTTTCATCCTCAATCACAATCAGTCCGATTTCCCCGCACACATTGAACATGCGTCCGTTGGTTTTATCAAGCAAACAGAAAATTGAGGTTGATGTTTTTTCTCCGACAAATATTCAGGTCAGCACGGACGGACAGCGAGTACATTATTACAAGTCTCCTTTGAAAATATCCGTTAAGAAAGCCGAGAAAAAAATTAAGCTGTTCCACACAAAAGATTACAACTATTTTGAACTCTTACGGAAGAAACTTTTTTGGGGAATTGACGCGAGAAAAGAAAATCAGAAAAACAATTAAAAAGTATAAATCCCAAATTATAAATTGTTGATGTTTCTTAAATATTAGAAGGCTTTGCATAACCCCGTGATTTGTCATTCTGATCCCGCCTTGGCGGGAGAAGAATCTCAAAACCGGTAATTATACCGAATTTAGAGATATTTCGGATGGCTTTCACTCCGCCCCCAACAAAAAACAGTTGGGCAAGGTTGGCGGACTCAATATGATAAATGTATGTTTTGCAAAGGTCTCTATTAATTCAACAAAGAACAAAGAACAAAAAAACCAAGAACTAAAAATTGAGATTAAGCCATGAAAAAGCTGTTATTTATACTTGTTGTTTTTGCCGTTTCACTTCAAGCTCAGGAAGCAACATTTAAGGTTGTGAAGAAATCGAAAACTTCAAAGCCGATGCTCGTGGGCGTTTGCTCAAGAGCGGAATTGCTTAAGTCTCCGTTCGGCGGCTGGTTTAAGAGCCAATATGATTCTTACATACCAAAGTTCCCGGACAAAAAGGAAGTAGCGGAGAAACTCCCGGCATATAAAATAGTTATCGTAATGGGAACTTGGTGCCCCGACAGCCGGAGAGAAGTTCCGAGATTTTATAAGATTCTTGATTCGGTCAACTTTCCTGAAAATCAGGTTAAATTGATAACCGTTGACAGAAAGAAGAAAGGACTTGCCGAGGAAACCAAAGACTTAAATATTCAGCGCGTTCCAACATTCATCTTTTACAAAAATGGAACCGAAACCGGCAGAATAATTGAACATCCCTCGTTTGACAGATTGGAAGACGACATAGAAAATATTATTCATTCCGTTAAAAAATAAAACAACCGCAAAGCTTAAGTTGCGCTCTGCGGCTGTCTATTGCGAATGAAACTAATTGCTTTCCGTTGAAGGAACCGGCATCTGTACATGAACCACATCGCCTGTTCTGTCTATCGGTAATTCGTCCAACTTGTTGTACAATCTCAAATCAACCCAACGAAAACCTTCGAGAAAGAGTGAATATCTTTTCTGTTTCAGAACTTCGTCAAGCGCGTTTGAAGCGTCCAATGTTACATCCGGCAATCCCGCGCTGTTTCTGATAAAGTTAACGTCTGTTTCCGCGGCGGAGTAATTCCCCAGTCCGACATTAGCTTCCGCTCTAAGAAGAATCAATTCCTCATTTCTGATAATGGGAAAGGGCGCCGTACTGCTTGAAGAAACGGTTTGAGCGTACTCTCCGGTTAAACCATCCATTGTTGTAGCCGATGAACGATGATATGTTTTTGCCGCGACTCGCGTATCTCCCGCTTCGGCATCAGCAATAAAAGAAGGATGCGCAAACAGCTTAATAATCGAGGCGTCCGGCACTTCGTAAATCGGATTGAGCTGATCGCCTACTCCCGTACCGTAGTCAAGATAAACGCCTTTTGTCAGCGGAGCTGAAACATCAACGAATGATTCTGTAAGGGCTGTGAGGGCGTCGCTATAATTTTTACGGTAAATTTCCACACGCGCTTTTAATCCACGATTGAACTTGATGAATTCCTGCGGAGTTGAAAAATCGGCAAAACCGTCAGACAGAGTAAAGCCGAAGGAAGAACCGGCGTTTTCCAGATCGGTTTTCGCTTCATCGAGTAACGCGGAAATGTAGGCGAGCGCATCGTCTTTCGAGACAAAGGGACCGGGAGTATCACCGCTTACGTTTACTCTGATTCCGCCGTCCCAAGTCATGGTAAGATTTAACAAAAGCTGATAGGCTTTCATTGTTTTTGCAAATCCGTTTGCGCCTGTATTGTTTTTTGAGATTAAAAAGTTACAATCCCTGATTACTCTGTAGCGCGAAGACCAGGGGCGAACAACGAGAAATCCGGAAGGATCCATCTCGGTTCCTTCTTTTCCCATTAGGGTCCCGGTGTAGCGCGGATCTGCAGGTTCGAGATAGTAAGCTTCCCTGCCGATTACCGCAACGTCTCTTAAATAATATTCGTGGTTTATTCTAACTCCGGCTTGAATTCCGGTTACTAAAGTCTGAACGGTAGTTTGTTCCAAACTCGGTCCGTTCGGATCAACAAAATCCATTTCCTGGCATCCGGCAATAAGAAGCGCGGATAAAATTGCGGCAAACAGAAGTTTGTTCCCGAACAATTTATTTATAATTTTATTTTTCATCTTAATTTTCTCCATTCTTATAATCCTAATGCAATGTCAAAATAGTAGCTTCGCGAAGCGGGGAAGGGAGCTACTTCAATCGAACGCCCGATAGCGCGGTTACCGAAGTTACTTACTTCCGGATCGTAACTTGAGTAAGGGGAAATTGTAATCAAATTTCGTCCCGATATTCCAACTCTGATTTTCTTAAAAATATTGCCGAAGTAATTTTGACTAAAAGTGTAGCCTAAGCTTACTTCACGCAGTTTAAGATAAGAGCCGTCCTCGACTAACTGATGAGTCGTTTTTCCGAACGCCGCCGCGCGCGCCGCGCCTTCCGGCGTGTCCAAGTCGGGAGTGGTTCCGTACAAATCTGAAAGAAGCCGCGTAAGATTAAGAATGTCGCCTCCCTTCTTCCAATCGAGAAGGAAACTGAAATCAAAATTATTCCAGTTCATTGTGTTGTACAACGACATCTGGAAGTCGGGAGTTTCATCGCCGATTTGTTTTAAAACGCCGTTTTCCAATCCTACTATTTGTGTCGCAGATTTTCCTTCTTCCACGCGGAATCTTCCGAGAATATCCGCAAATCCGATTGTGTTGAATGCGGGAACGTCAAGGTGTGTAATCTCGGAATGAGTTTTGTAGAAGTTAACTCTTGAATTCCATGAGAAATCTTTTTCATCTGCAAATGCCCAGCCGAGAGACGCTTCGAATCCGTATGTGCGCATACTTCCGCCGTTAATCACTTCCTGCTCGTAACCTGTGGAAGGAGGAAGATTTCTGAAAAGAATAAGATCGGATATATCGCGGTTGTAATAGCTGAACTCAAATGTGCCGGAGCCGCCGAAAAGAGTAGCGTCGAATCCGGTTTCAATTTCAGATGTTTTTTCCGGCTCTATGTTCGGATTTCCTCTTAATGTGGCAGGAATCAATCCGCCGCCGCCGCTGATATTTGCCGGAACGAATGAAGAATATTTGGCGCCCGGAATAGGGGAATTGCCCGTTTTTCCGTAAGCGGCTCTGATTTTGAATTCCGGGAAAATCCAATTTATTCCATCCCAGAAATCAAATTTAGAAAGACGGACGGACGCGGATGTTTTCGGGAAAAGGAAATATTTATTCACATCGCCGTTGGAACTGCTCGCGTCGCCTCTGATTCCCGCCGTTAAAAAGTAGATGTCGCTAATATTCACTTCTTCCTGAATGTAAAAGCCGCGGTCGTGCTGAATCAGACGGGTTTGGTCAACCGATACGCTCGCCGACTGGTCAACATTTTCCTGCCCGATGATTAAATCTTCTCCCACCGCAAGCGTGTGATTATAATCTTTGTTCTCGAATTGTAGTCCGAGCGATGTTTCAAAATTAATCGTCTTGGAGTAAAAATAATTGTGGATTAAGTTCAGGTAAAGGTTATTGTTGAATGAACTTGTTTGTCCGAGAATTGAAGTCCCCGGTTGCGAACTGGCTGCTTCAAACTGCAACTCGCGGGGGAAAACAGCTTTGTTAACTTGGGAATAATAATCTATTCCGCCCAAAACAAGAACATCTAAAAGCTGTTTTGCGTTTTTGAAAAGATTAATTTTGATATTAGACGAAACAAGAGTTCTGTCAACTTTTTCGTTGTTTGTCATCAATGCCGCCGTTTGAAGCGGATTTGAATTAATGAACGGGTTTTCGGGATAAACTCCGTTTGTCGGGAGAAGGTTTAAGAAATTGGGAGTTCCGGTTAACGCCATTCCGTAGGATGTTCCGGAATTGTCATTGTTAGTCAAGCCTCTGTCCGCGCTTGATTTGATGTAGTTTGTGTAAAGACTTACATGGACTTTATCGGAAAGCTGATGCCCGATATTGAGTCGCACACCTTGTTTTTTGTACCCTGTGTTATTGATTATTCCGTTGTTAATCTGATTGTAAACGGAAAGAAAATATCTTGATTTTTCGCTTCCGCCGGAAATCCCGATTGATGATTGTGAAATTAAACCTTTGTTGCCGTAAAGTTCTTCCTCGTGATCGTAAGTTTTTCCTTTATTAAATTCTTCCAGTCCCCGCTGTCCGAACGATGCAAGCGCGGTTTCGGCTGTAAATTTTCTGCTTCCGAGTTTTTTTGATAACTCGTTAAAACCAATTTGCTGGCGGAAAGTAACTTTTGTTTTTCCCGCTTTCCCCATTTTGGTTTTAATAATTACTACGCCGTTGGATGCCTTTGAGCCGTAAATTGCCGCCGCGCTTGAACCTTTCAAGATTTCGATTGATTCTATGTCGTCGGGAATTAAATCGGCTACGCGGTTAACTGGATTATCCTGGTAATTTGTGCTTCCGCCTCCGGTCGCTTTGGTTACGGCATTCACGCCCGATTGCGTCGCGCTGTTATCGATAATCACACCGTCAATAATGTAAAGCGGCTGATTTGCCGCGTTAATTGTGGTAACGCCTCGCAGATTAACCGAGATTCCGCCTCCGGGTGCGCCGGAATTAGCGCTGACGGAAACTCCCGCTACCTTGCCGTAAAGGTCGGCGTCAAGCGTTTGAGTCGGTACCATCGATAATTCCTTGTTTGAGATTGTCCCGACGGAATTGGCAAGGTTAACCCTTTTTACGGTTGAAGCAAGTCCCGAAATAACCACCTCGGATGTTTTCAGAACGTCCGGCGCCAAACCAATCGTAATTTCGGGATTATCCGAAGTTACTTTCACGGATTTGGTTTTGTAGCCGATGTAGCTTACCACCAATGTCGCTTTTTTTGAATTTGGCAATTTGATCTTAAAATTGCCATCCAAGTCTGTGATTGTTCCTAAGTTGGTGCCTTTAACAATTATGTTAGCGCCAACCAGATTTTCGCCTGTTTTCTTGTCGTAAACTCTTCCGTTAATGTTTAGAGATTGTGCAATGGTAACGGATACTGCAAATAAGAAAACAGTCGCTATTTTGTAGAACTGTTTCATAAGGCAAAGCCTCCATTTTTTTGTTGATATTTTTTGTTGTTTTTCATTTTTCCTTTGAAATTGATAATAAGTTACCATTGCTTGTTAAGTCCGTCTTAAAAGCCCGATTGTAATTAGATAATATTTTGGTTTAAAAAATTAGATAATCGGGCAGTGCGGCATAAACCACATCATCCCGAGAAGGATAAAAATAAATAGAGAGGATAGAATAAAATCGAAGACGATTTTATCGTTCCGGTCGGTTAAAATTGAAATTTGCGCTATTTTATTTTGCGTCAATTGCATGGACAAATATTATTAATAAATTTTTAAAATACAACATGTCCAATGACAAAACAGATGAGAATTCCTCTAAGTTATTGAAATAAAAGAAAATAAAATTTTAGAGGATGTGAAATATTCGCTTGATAATTCAAATAAAATTAGTTGAAACAGCTCTATTTAATTAATTTTATATAGGACGGATTGTTCTCTGTTATAAAAACAACAGTTGTAAGGAGATGATAATGCACTTCTTTTTATAGAGGTAACACTCCAACGGAGTTGTTTGCTTTATTCTCAGCTAAACCAGTTCTGAAAAATCACAAACGGTGAGTTTTCTAGTGAGATTACTTCGTCACTAACGTTCCTCGCAATGACGTTGATATTTAAAAACACTCTGTCATTGCGAGACAATTTGTGAAAGCAAATTGGCGTGGCAATCTCTCCGGTGTTCAACCTAACTCGTTAAACCGCTTTTGAATATTAAGCATCTGCGAGTTTTCCGGTGAATCCGCCGCGGCGAATTCTAAAACATAATTTGCGACTTTCTCCTCTACGTTTATTTCTCCAATCCCAGCTTATCCGTGATGATGTCTTCCACCTCCGCCGCCGCGACCTCGTCCCATTTCGCGTCCCATTCCGTGTCCTAAGCCTTTTCCCATACCTTGTCCAGCGTGCCGGTGATGTTCTCCCCGGTGGTCTTCAATGCTTTTGGGAAGCGTTGATTTTTCAAGCTCTTCAAGTTCATTATTCATAAATTTATCAAGAGCTTCTTGCCCGGTCATTAATCTTGCAAGAAAAATTTTGGCGTTTCTGCTTTTTAACACATCAAAGGCATTCGGGCCTATGTTTCCAATAATAAAATGAGTTACTCCTTCATTGACCAAATCGATCAGAGAAGAGTGATTATCGTCATGCCCGAAATTTTCCCGAGCGTCTATTTCTTTTGTTTCGGTATCGTAAATTAAATAATACGCTGCATGACCGAATCTTTTTGCCATTTTGCTCTCTAAACTGTTTCCGTCTGTTGCTAACATTATTTTCATTTCTATCTCCATTGCTATTATTCGGATAAATTTATCTATTAATAAAATTCTAATATTTAAAAATATTTTAATCCCCAAAATTAAACAACATATAATTGATTTTTTTTCAAGATTGAAATTCAAAACAATGAAAAACTATGAAGCTATTAATCAATTTGACAAAAACCGGAATAATATTTAAATTTATTCAAATAAATCACAAATCAAACATTTTCCGGAAAATTTCTTTAACTAATTATTGAGGTATGCCATGAAAATAAAAAAATATTTGGCGCCCTCTATTCTTATCGTTATTTCTCTTATTCTGAACGGATGCAGTTTAATCGGGCTGGGAATCGGGGCGGTAACCGATGCAATAAAGCCTGATTACAAAGCTGTAAAATATGGGCATTTTCAAAATCTAAAAAAAGGGGACGAGATAAAAATCTCCTTGAAAAAGGGCGATTCGATTGTCGGGAACTTCCTAAAGTTTGAGCCTCCTTTTCAAAACACTTATTATTACCGTTACCAAAATTACTTAAAATCTTTTCATATTAGTGATCAGTTTCCTCGGTTAGATGAGGAGATTGTAATATTTACGACGGATGGAGAAAAGAAGGAGGAAAACTTTTTAGGTTTTGGAAAAGAAGATATTTTTTACCAGGTTAAACAATCTTTGGTTGAACATATTCAGTTGCGAAAAGTGAAGCGGATAACTTCGGCGAACGGCTACCTTTTCAAAATCAATAGAATAAGTGAATTTATACAGAAGCCTGATTTTCCCATATTCGACAAATCCGAATTAACCAATTTGCCCAAGCTCTTTCTTTTTACTAAGCAGGCAACCAAGTCTTTTTCTTTGGATGAAATTGAACAAGTCGCTCTCGAAACGGATAAAAACGGAAAAATGACCGGTTTCTTGGTCGGACTTCCAATCGATTTGTTTATTCTCTATCGAATAATAACTAATCCTCCGGGAGTCAGCTTAAGCGGAACTTGGTAATGAAAAATCAGTTACTGGTCATTAGCTTGTTTTCCGGTGAGATTACCCCCAACCCAAAAACGGTCAGGGCAAGTTCGTCGCTCCGCTCCTCGTAATGACGCTGACTATGACGAGACAGGGCAAAAAAACAAACTGTCATTGCGAACCCCGATGAAATCGGGGTGTGGCAATCTCACTAGGGTTTAACCTTAGTAGTTAAACCGCTTTTGAAAACTCAGCATCTGCAAGTTTTCCGGTGAGGCGGATTGCGGTTTACCTCAATAGGTAATTTTGTGTTTTTGGAATGATTTAATAGAGACCTTTGCAAAACCTAAAATTGTCATATTGAGTCCGCCAAGGCGGAGTGAGAGCCGTCCGAAATATCTCTAAATTCGGTACTATTACCGGTTTTGAGATTCTTCTCCCGCTTCGCCTTGGCGGAGGATCAGAATGACAAATTTCGGGGTTATGCAAAGCCTTCTAATATTTAGTAATTATTTGAGTTTTTTTACACAAATAACCAAAACACAGTTTGCCCGCTTCACTAAGCAAACTGTGCTACAATAAACTATTCATCATCTGAAATTTCCGATTGATTGAAAAATTTATTAATGACAATTTTGGTTTTAATATTTCGTAATTATTTGAGTTATTCTTTTTTATCTTTGCAAAAAGAAAAAACGGAAAATGGGCAGCAGTAAAAAAGAATTAATTGAAGAATTACGAAGCGAGGGTATTACGGACGAAAAGGTACTGGATGCTTTTGATAAAGTTGACCGCTCTCTTTTTGTTCCGGACGCGCTTAAAATTCACGCTTACAAAAACGGCGCTCTTCCGATTGGCTTCGGGCAGACAATTTCACAGCCATACACAGTGGCTTTTATGACGCAGGCGCTTTCAATCAAGAAGGATGACAAGGTTCTGGAAATCGGAACCGGTTCCGGTTTTCAGGGCGCTATTCTTGCGGCAATGGGAGCAAAGGTTTTTACAATTGAAAGGAACTTGGAAATTTACAACCGGACTCTTTTGCTTTTCGACAAACTCCCGTTCAGAATAATGATGCGCTACGGCGACGGAACAATCGGCTGGAATGAATTTGCGCCTTATGATAAAATTATTGTTACCGCCGGCGGTCCGGCTGTCCCTGAAAATTTGAGGAAACAACTGAAGGTCGGCGGACGAATGGTAATTCCAATCGGCGATAAAGAGAAACAGTCAATGATGATTATCGATAAAACGGCAGAAGATAAATTCGATACAACTGAAGTTCCTAATTTTTCATTTGTTCCTCTAATCGGCAGGGAAGGATGGAGCGGAGAGTAATTGTAATTCTGGGACCTACGGCGTCAGGAAAAACTTCTTTGGGAATTGAAATTGCAGAACGTCTGCAAACTGAGATTATTTCCGCCGACAGCCGGCAGCTTTACAGAAAACTCAATATAGGAACGGCTAAACCTACGCAAGAGGAACTATCCCGGGTTAAACATCACTTTATTGATTATCTCGATATTAACGAAGAATATAATGTCAGCAGATTTGAAACCGAGGCGCTGACTGTAATTGAATCGCTTCACGCGCTCGGAAAAATCCCTGTCGTAGTGGGAGGTTCAGGGCTTTACATAAAAGCAATTGTAGATGGCATTTTTAACGAAGTGGAAACTGAACCGGAATTCAGAGCGGAGCTGATTAATCTGAGGGAGAAAAAAGGTAACGAATATCTTTACGAAATGCTTCGGTTTAAAGACCCTGTCGCCGCCGCAGAGCTTCTTCCACAAAACTGGAAGCGAGTAATACGCGCGCTCGAAGTAAATAAACTTACCGGTAAATCGATTAAAGATTTTCATCTTGATTACAAAAGGGAAGACGACTTAAGTTTTTTCCAATTCGGATTAAATTGGGAGCGGGAAAAACTTTATTCACGAATTGAAAAACGGGTTGAGCAAATGATTGAGTCGGGATTGGTCGAAGAAGTTAAATCGGTACTGAACGAAGGATTTACAAAAGATATGAACGCGCTCAACACGGTAGGATATAAAGAGATTTTTGATTTTCTCAACGGCAAAATTTCACTCGATAGAGCAATCGAACTTATTAAAAGAAACACACGCCGTTACGCCAAAAGGCAGTTGACATGGTTCAGACGGGATGAGAGAATCAATTGGATTAATGTTGATGAGTCAACCGAATTACCCGTTTTGGCAGAGAGCGTTATTAATCTTTTGGATACCTAACACATATAAAATTTGATTACTAATCAATCATTGAATATCTTATTATTTAAATGATTTTTATTTTTGCTTATTATTTAACTAAACGGATTTATTATGAAAGAAAAAATTAGAATTGCTTCCGGACAAGGATTTTGGGGCGATTTAATTGATGCGCCGGTCTGGCAAGTTACGGAAGGCGACGTTGATTATCTCGTTATGGATTACCTTGCGGAAGTAACAATGTCGATTTTACAGAAACAAAAGAACAAAAATCCCGATTTCGGATATGCGCGGGATATTCCTCAGTTGATGGAAAGAATTCTGCCGACTATTAAGAAAAAAGGGATTAAAGTTATTACAAACGGCGGCGGAGTAAATCCCGTAGCTTGCGCAAACGCGGTTTTTGACGTTGCGAAAAAGTTGAATATTTCAGGACTTAAAATTGCCGTCGTTCTCGGAGACGATATTAAAGATAGGATTGACGAAATTCTTGAAAGCGGAGCCGAGTTGAACAACATGGAAACAGGCGAATCGATTCGTCCTTATAAAGATAAACTGCTGAGCGCTAATGTTTACTTCGGAGCGATGCCGATTGTCGAAGCCCTGCAGAAAGGCGCGGATATTGTAATCACCGGACGCACCACAGACACCGGACTTACTCTTGCCCCGATGATTTATGAATTCGGCTGGGATAATAAAAACTATGATTTAATGTCCGCCGGAACAATAGCCGGGCATATTCTGGAATGCGGCGCACAATCTACCGGAGGCAATTTCCTTGGCGATTGGCAATCTGTTCCTAACTTTGCTAAAATCGGATTTCCGATTGCGGAAGCTTTCCCGAACGGAGATGTGATTATTACAAAGCATGAATCGCTAGGCGGAATGGTTACATTCGAAACCGTTGCCGAACAGCTTCTTTATGAAATCGGAGACCCGAAAGAATATATTACACCTGATTGCGTGGCGGATTTTTCCTCCATTAAGTTAGAGGATTTGGGAGATAACAGAGTGAAAGTTTACGGTGTGACGGGATTTCCCGAAACGGAATTTTACAAAGTTTCGGCGTCGTACGAAAGCGGTTACTCCGCAGTAGGAAACCTTACTTACACTTGGCCCGGCGCGCTGACGAAAGCAAAAGCTGCGGATAAAATCTTACGCGAAAGATTGCAGAATTTAGGATTGGAATTTGATGAGATTTTAACCGAGTTTGTCGGTTACGATTCGTGCCACAGAAATCTTGCCGTGCATCTTGACGAAGATTTGATTAACGAAGTGGTTCTGAAAATTGCCGTACGGGGAAAGGACAAAGCAGCCGTAGCCCGTTTTGGAAAGGAGATTGCGCCCCTTATTTTAACGGGACCTCCGAGCGTTACGGGATTTGCAGGCGGAAGACCTCGTCCGAGCGAAGTGGTAGCTTACTGGCCCGCTTTAATTCCCAAAACGCTTGTCGAACCTGAAGTAAAACTTATGGAGATTTAAAGATGAAAAAAATCAGACTGATAGATATAGCTCACGGAAGGAGCGGAGACAAAGGGGACGCGGCAAATGTCGGCGTTCTCGCATACGACGATAAAGGTTACGAAATTATTAAAAAAGAACTCACCGTTGAACGAGTGAAAAAACATTTCGAAGGAATTTGCCTCGGTGACGTTGAACGTTACGAGCTTCCTAATCTTCGCGCGCTTAATTTTATTCTGCATAACACGCTCGGAGGCGGCGGAACCGTTTCCTTAAAACATGACGCGCAGGGCAAAACGTTAGCCGCCGCAATGCTTAGAATGGAATTGGAAATCGAAGAATAAAAATATTGAAAGGATGAAATATGTTTGAAGAGCAGATGAAAACGGCTAAGAAATTGAGCGACAAAGTGGATAATCTACGAGGTTATCTTTGACATCGATAACAAAATTGCAAAGATAGAAGAGCTTAGGAAAGTTACGGAATCCCCGGAGTTTTGGAACGACCAGCGGAAGGCGCAGGCTGTTCACAAGCAGATTAAAAGTCGTGAAGTCTGGGTTGAAGAATGGAACGCACTGAGGAAGATGGCGGACGGAGTACTTGAATTTATTGAACTTGCTCAGATGGAGGACGACGAGTCCTATGAATCCGAGGTTAACGAGGAAGTTCAAAAACTTGAAGAAAAGATTTCCGATGCCGAACTGAAGAGTATGCTCAGCGAAGACGACGACGATAAAAACTGCATCTTAACAATTCATGCCGGAGCAGGCGGAACGGAAGCTCAGGACTGGGCGGAAATGCTAATGCGAATGTATCTTCGCTGGGGCGAACAGAACAATTATAAAATGACTATGATTGATTACCTTGAAGGGGACGGAGCCGGAGTTAAAAGCGTTTCGATTGAAGTGGAAGGAGATCACGCTTACGGTTATCTAAAAGCCGAAAACGGCGTTCACCGGCTTGTTCGCATTTCTCCGTTCGATTCAAACAAGCGCAGGCATACTTCGTTTGCCTCGGTCTTTGTAATTCCGGAGATTGACGATACGATTGAAATTGATATTAATCCCGCGGATTTGAAAATCGACACTTTCCGCTCCGGCGGCAAAGGAGGACAGAACGTAAACAAAGTTGAAACCGCAGTAAGAATTACACATCTTCCCACGGGAACTGTCGCGGCTTGCCAGAACGAGCGTTCGCAACTGCAGAATAAAACTAATGCGATGAAGATGCTGAAAGCCAAGCTCTATCAATTGGAAAAAGAGAAAGCAGAAGCCGAACATGACGAAGTTGAAAAGGGCAAAATGAAAATCGAATGGGGAAGCCAAATCCGTTCGTATGTTTTTCACCCTTATAATATGGTTAAAGATCATCGCACGAATTATGAAACTTCGGACACAGCCGGAGTAATGGACGGAAATATTAATCCGTTTATAAGAGAATATCTTTTGAAGTTTTCTTCCGTTTAACGGGTAAGATTTTCAAGTAATATGGAACTTTAAAAGAAAATTTTTGTATTAAATAATAAAGGTTAATTAGAGTTTTTATTTGACAAAAGAGAATTGATTTCTTAAGTTTTAACTTAATTTTTTGTTTAATAGGAGAAAATAGTGGCTTTACCAAAAAACCCGAAATACGACTTGAGATTACATTATCAACGAGTTTGGGAAACCGCTTTAATTATTGCGCTTGCGGTATTAATTATTTCCTTCAAATATTTTCCGGAAGTAAAAAAGCAAGTTGTAAAGCAAGAAGGTCCCCAAGAGCTTGTACAAGTTGAGGATGTAGAACATACAAAACAGGAAACCGCTCCGCCTCCGCCTCCGAAACCTCCGATCCCGATTGAAGCTCCCTCGGATGAAGTTTTGGACGATGTGGAAATTGATGAAACCGATTTGAATGAGAACGCCGACGTAGCTCCTCCGCCTCCTCCGCCGAAAGTAGAGAAAAAAGAGGAAGAGCCTGTATTTTTTGTAGCCGTTGAACAGCAGCCTCAGCCAATCGGCGGAATCCAGGGAATTCAAAAACGTATTGTTTATCCTGAAATTGCAAAAAGAGCCGGAGTTCAGGGCAGAGTTTACGTTAGAGCTTTTGTTGACGAGCATGGTATTGTCCGTAAGGCTGAAGTGGTTAAAGGTATTGGCGCCGGATGCGACGAAGCGGCTGTAAAGGCAGTTATGGAAACTCGCTTTAAGCCCGGAATGCAGAGAGGCAAGCCTGTAAAAGTTCAGGTTATGGTACCGATTCTATTTAAGCTCAGATAAATTAGATATAAAAAGAATCAAGATTATTTTAAGCCCGCTTACTGAGCGGGCTTTTTTTATTGTAAAAGAATCAAATTTTTTTGGACTTCCCAAAAAATATTGGTAATTATCTCTTCTTTTCGCTTCAATGACAGATAGTCCCGCTTAGCGGAACGCCGATTATCTCAATTTATTATTAGGATAAATATGGAACAAAACATATTTTAATATGGTATTAATGTAAAATCAATTATACTTGAAAACTCATTAATCATTAGTTAAATTTAGTAACAAAAATATCAGGTAAAAATGGAATTTAATTTTTCTGAAAGAGTTCAGGATGTTATAAAATACAGCAAGGAAGAAGCCTTCAGACTTGGTCACGATTTTATCGGGACAGAGCATCTGCTTCTCGGAATGATTCGCGAAGGCGAAGGCATTGGGATAAAAATATTGAAGCGTCTCGGCGTTCAGCTGTTGGAGTTGAAAAATACGCTCGAAGACGCTATCCGCTCAACAGGCGGGACTTTAACAATCGGTAAAGTTCCTCTTACAAAACAAGCGGAAAGAGTTTTAAAACGCACTCAGGTCGAGTCGAAAATATATAGAAAAAACGTAATCGGAACGGAACACTTACTTCTTGGCATTCTTCGCGAACCGGACAATGTAGCTTCTAACATTCTGGCGCAGTTTAACGTAACTTATGAATCTGCGCGAAACGAGCTTAACGCAATCTACGGACAAAGCGCATATTCCCGCGGAACGGATTTCGAACCTCCGGCAGCTCCTTCGGGAAAAAAGGCGGATAAATCAAAAACGCCGGTGCTTGATAATTTCGGGCACGATCTTACCCGACTCGCAACCGAAGGGAAGCTTGACCCTGTAATTGGAAGAACGCAGGAAATTGAGCGCGTTACGCAAATATTAAGCCGGAGAAAAAAGAACAACCCTGTTTTAATCGGAGAGCCGGGCGTTGGTAAAACAGCTATTGCCGAAGGGCTTGCGCTGCGGATCGTTAAAAAGGAAGTGCCGAGAATTTTGATGAATAAGCGCGTGGTAACTTTGGACTTAGCCGGTTTGGTTGCCGGAACGAAGTACCGGGGACAGTTTGAAGAGCGAATGAAAGCGCTGATGAACGAACTTGAAAAAGCGGACGATATAATTTTATTCATTGACGAGCTTCATACTATTGTCGGGGCAGGAGGAGCGTCAGGATCGCTTGACGCATCGAATATGTTCAAACCTGCTTTGGCGCGCGGAGATATTCAGTGCATTGGCGCGACTACGCTTGACGAGTACCGGAAATTTGTAGAAACCGACGGCGCTTTGGACAGACGTTTTCAGAAGGTTATGGTTGAACCTCCGCAGGTTGAGGAAACAATTGAAATTCTGAGGAATATTAAATTTAAGTACGAAGAACATCATCACGTTCATTATTCGGATGAAGCGATTGTCGCCGCCGTTAAGTTAAGCGACAGATATATTACCGACAGGCATTTCCCCGATAAAGCCATCGACGTTCTTGATGAAGCGGGCGCAAGAGTTTATATGGGTAATTATGATGTCCCGAAGGAAATAATAGAACTTGAAGCCGATATTGAGAAAATCAGAGAAGAGAAAAAGGAAGTTGTAAAACGTCAGGATTTTGAAGAGGCGGCGAGACTTCGCGATAGTGAGAGAGAATTACTCAACAGATTGGAGCAAGCCCGCGCCGATTGGGAAATTGAAGCGGATAAATTGGAGTTTGACGTTACGGAAGAGGATATCGGAGAAGTTGTTGCAATGATGACCGGCATTCCCGTTACGAGAGTTGTGCAAGCCGAATCTGAAAAACTTCTGCAGATGGAAGAAGAGCTTAAAAAATATATTATCGGACAGGATAAAGCGGTTGTTTCCCTTACCAAAGCTATACGCCGCGCGCGCGCCGGATTGAAAAACCCGAAAAAGCCGATTGGTTCGTTTATTTTCCTCGGTCCTACGGGAGTGGGAAAAACGGAAATGGCAAAAGTTTTGGCGCGTTACCTTTTTGATTCCGACGACGCTCTGATTAGAATTGATATGTCGGAATATATGGAGAAGTTTGCGGTCTCCCGTTTGGTTGGAGCGCCTCCCGGATATGTAGGGTATGAAGAAGGCGGACAGCTGACCGAGCGCGTAAGGAGAAAACCATATTCGGTTGTTCTTTTCGATGAGATTGAAAAGGCGCATGCGGATGTTTTTAATCTTCTCCTTCAGATTTTGGATGACGGGACGGTTACGGATTCACTCGGAAGAAAGGTTGACTTTAAGAATACGATTATCATCATGACTTCGAATGTCGGGACAAAAAACTTAAAAGGTACCGGCGGGTTCGGCTTCAATGAGAATAGCGCCGACGACAGATTCGAGCATCTGAAAAACACGGTTCAGGACGCTATGAAGGATATGTTTAATCCTGAGTTCTTAAATCGTATTGACGATATAATTGTATTCCGTAATCTTGAAAAAGATGACATTAAAAAATTAATTAATTTGGAAATCAGAGATTTGGTTAATAACCTTAGCGAGCAGAATATGCAATTTAAACTCTCGAAGAGCGCTACCGATTTTATTGCCGAAAAAGGTTACGACGAGAAGTACGGAGCGCGTCCTCTCCGCCGCGCAGTTCAGAAGTACCTTGAAGATCCGCTCGCCGAAGAACTGTTGCTGAATTCTTTCGAGGAAGGAGATACGATAATTGCCAAACACAGAAAGAAGTCTGATAAAATAATTTTTACTAAATTTGTAAATAAGAAAATTAAGAATAAAGAAGAGTTAAATAACGAGGAAGAAAATGAAGTTAATTCTTCCGGAGAATCTCAAATAATAAAGGATAATTAACATGGCAGTATTAACCCAAAAAGAGATTGAGGAGCGCATCAAAGATTTGGACGGATGGAAGCTTATTGACAGTCATCTTGAGAAAGAATTCCAGTTCATTGATTTCTATAACGCTTTAAGTTTTGTAGTAAAGTTGGGAGTTGAAGCTGAAAAACTGAATCATCATCCTGATATATTAATTCATTCCTACAACAAGGTTAAGGTTACTACTACCACGCATGATGAAAACGGCGTTACGGAATTGGACATTAAGTTAGCGGACCGTTTGGAAAGGATTTAATCTTTAATGAGAAATAACGAGATTGCAGATATATTCATAAAATCCAATGCCCTTTTAAAAGGGCATTTTTTATTAACTTCCGGAAAGCACAGCGACCAATATTTTCAGTGCGCTCAGGCTTTGCAGTATCCGGATATTACGACAAAGATTTGCGGCGAACTCTCTTCTTTTTATCGAGAATTTAGTATTGACTCCGTTATAGCTCCGGCAATGGGCGGAATAATCGTTGGACAGGAAACAGCAAGGCAGCTTGGCAAAAGATTTATTTTTACCGAGCGTGAAAACAAAGAGATGAAACTTCGCCGGAATTTCAAGATTGAAGAGGGCGAGAATTTTCTGATTTGCGAAGATGTGATTACAACCGGAGGCTCTGTTCGGGAAGTAATTGATATCGTTGAGCAAAACGGGGGGAACGTAGTCGGCGTAGGAGTTATAGTCGATAGAAGCAACGGCAAAATCGATTTCGGTTATCCGCTCAAAAGCGTACTTAAACTTGAAGCAAAAGCATACGAACCGGATGAATGTCCGCTTTGCAAACAAGGGCTGCCGCTTGTTAAACCGGGTTCCAGAAAAGTTTTTCAGGTGATGGAATGAAACTGCTTTTTATTCTACTTTTTTCTTCAATTTCTCTTTTTGCTCAGATTAATTTTGATGACTATTTCACCGCCGGGGCTTTACGATTGGATATTATTCAGGCAGGAACCGCTTCATCGGAAAATATTTATTTTCATTCTCTTAAGCGGGAACCCTATTTCAGCGGTTCGCATCATAACTTAATAGACACGCTGAATTTGGGATATTACTGCTTTTATGTTTATTCCTTAAAGGATAATAAACTGATTTTTTCCAAAGGATTTTCCACACTTTCCCAAGAATGGCAAACTACGGAAGACGCTAAAAATCATAACCGCGCGTTAAATTATTCGATTCGCTTTCCATTCCCGAAGGATTCTGTTCGGCTTGTAATCAAAAGACGAAACAGAAAAAATATTTTCCGCGAACTATTTTCATTAAAAATTAATCCGGGAAATTATTTCATCAGAAAAGAAACTGTGGATACGTCCATGGTCTTTAAGATTCATTATTCCGGAGATTATAGTAAAAAGTTGGATGTTTTATTTATTCCTGAAGGTTATACGGAAAACGATTCCACCAAGTATCATAATGATTGTAAAAAGTTTGCCGGTTTTCTTCTCGGGTATTCTCCTTTCTCCGAGATGAAAAACAGAATTAACATTTGGGGAATTAACAGTTACTCGCAAGATAGCGGCGCAGATATTCCCGGAAAAGGAGTTTACAGAAAAACTCTTTTAAACGCTTCCTACTACACATTTGACAGCGAAAGATATTTGATGGTTGAAGATTATTTCAAACTTGCCGATGTTGCGGCTTCCGCTCCTTACGACCAAATTTATATTCTGGTTAACAGCGACAAATACGGAGGCGGAGCAATTTATAATTTTTATTCGGCGGTTGCAGCTCAAAATAAAAAAGCGGAGCTTGTTTTTATTCACGAGTTCGGACACGGACTTGCGGGATTAGCCGATGAATATTACACTTCGGACGTTTCTTATGAAAACTACTACGATTTGAATGTTGAACCGTGGGAGAAAAATATCACTACGCTTGTGCATTTTGAAAAAAAATGGAAGAGTTTAATTGCATCTTCGACGCCGATTCCTACTCCAGATGATTCGATTTACTACGATAAACTGGGCGCGTTCGAAGGAGGCGGATACGTCGCGAAAGGAGTTTACCGTCCCACCTACAACAGCATCATGAAATCGTTATCGGCAAACGGATTTAATTTGCCGAGCAAAAACGCTATTATTAACGTTATTAAATATTATTCGGAGTAAAAGTGCAGAAAAGAATTTACAAAACTTTACAGCGCATTGCATCGTTCAACTATAAAAACGATACGGAGCTATTTAAAAAAGTAATAGGCGAACTTGTAAAAGATGAAAAAGTTAAAGTTTACGGCGGACGCGTTTGGAAACTATGCAAGGAAAATAAATCGTATAAAATTCTTTTTCAAACCGGAAAAGTCAGAAGGATAAAAAAAGATTTTGAACTTTCTCTTAATGAAAATTACGAACTCTTTTCCCGTATTGAAGAAGAAAGAACGATTACTTCAACCGAGATAAACAAGGAACTTCTTAGCAAAGGAATTTTCAAATACTCCGCTTCCGGTTTCGGAAGAAAAATTAAAATTGACGATAAAACTTATTACGAATATCTTCTTGCATTAAGTACAGACAATGTGAATAATGAGTTTCTCTCCATTCTTAATATTGTTTCAACTTTGCTTACTCAAAAGATAAAAGAGAAAGAACTTTCCGAAAAAACAGATGATTTGCTGAACGATTTGGATAAAGCGCAGAAGTTGCAGCAGAGTCTTCTTCCCGAGCATGAATATTATTTCCACGATTACTGTATCTACGGAATAACGATTCCCGCTAAAACGCTCGGCGGTGATTTTTTCGATTATCTTAAAATCGGGGAAGGGGAAAACCGTTTGGGAATAGCAGTTGGCGACGCCGCCTCAAAAGGACTGGACGCTGCCGCCGAAGCGATGTACATTTCGGGAGCTATCAGAATGGCGTCCTATTTTCAGATAAAAATTTCAGCTCTGATGAGCAGATTGAACAATCTTATTAATCAGATTTTTTCGGATGACAGATTCACAACTTTGTTTTACGGAGAAATTTCGGAGGACACGAAAGGGCTTTTCCTATATGCCAACGCCGGGCACAATTCCCCCTACTTACTGAAAAACAAGAAGAAGATTGTAGAACTTTCTTCGACGGGCCCCCTTTTGGGACCTGCGCCGCACTCCAAGTATGAAACCGATTCCGTTTATTTTGATCCCGGCGATATTCTTGTAATATATTCGGACGGAATTGTAGAAGCTGCAAACGATAAATTCCACTTTTTCGGCGAAGCAAGATTTAAGAAACTGATACGTAAGTTTGCGGATATGCCTCCGAAAATGATGGCGCTTTCCATATTGGAAGAGGTTGAAAAATTTACTACTTTAAAAGGTAAATATCAGGACGACGCTACACTTGTAATAATTAAAAGAAAAGAGAAGAATGAAACTAAGCGATAAAATTTTTAACGCGGGAGTTGTAGGAGCCGGAGGCGCCGGATTTCCCGCGCATGTTAAAGCAAACTCAAAAGTTGAGTACGTAATTGCAAACGGCGCGGAATGCGAGCCGCTTCTTCACAAGGATTTTGAGTTGACAAGAAACTTTGCCGAGCGGGTTGTACGCGGAATGGAATTAATGGTAAATGAAACCGGCGCGCAAATCGGGTACATCGGAATAAAAGATAAAAACTATCCGGCGATTGAGGAAGTTGAAAAATATCTCGAAGATAAGAATCTTGAGGTTGTTCATCTGCAGGATTACTATCCCGCGGGGGATGAATACGAGCTTGTTTATAACGCCACCGGCAGATTAATTCCGCCGCATGGAATTCCGCTTGACGTAGGGTGCGTTGTTAACAACGTTGAAACGCTCTACAATATTTCATTGGCGGAGGAAGGCGTTCCCGTTACGGATAAGTTTATCTGCGTTACAGGCGCGGTTAATAATCCTTCCACTTTTTTTGTTCCCGTCGGAACGACTTTTGAGGATGCTATTAAGTTTGCCGGCGGAACGACAGTCGATGATTTCGGAATATTTATCGGCGGTTTAATGATGGGAACTTTAACCGACAATGTTACGGAAGCGATAACCAAAACAACCGGCGCGTTAATTATTTTACCTAAGGAACATCATCTTGTAACGCGAATGGATCGTCCGGTTGCCGACATGAACCGTATCGGAAAATCGGCTTGCGACCAGTGTTCGTACTGCACGGAGTTTTGCCCGCGTTATTTAATGGGCTACGAGGTGCAGCCTCACAAAGTGATGCGTTCGCTGGAATTCAGTAAAACCGGTTACGCGGTTTGGAATGAATTCGCGGATTTGTGCAGCTCGTGCGGACTTTGCACCCTTTATTCATGTCCGGAGGAATTGTATCCGAGGGAAGCATGCGAACAGGGAAAATCTTACATGCATGCAAACGGGAAAAAGCATGAGCAAAAAAAGGAAGTAAAAATTCATCCGATTAAAGATGGACGAAAAGTGCCCGTCAAACAGCTGATGAAAAAACTGAACGTAGCAAAGTACAATGTCCCGACCCCTTATACGGAAGGTTTTCCCGAGCCGTCACAAGTGAAGATTCTGCTTAAACAGCATGTTGGCGTTCATGCGAAAGCAATTGTCTCTGTTGGAGATAGCGTTCAAAAAGGTGATTTAATCGGAAAGATTGAAGAGGGGAAACTCGGGGCGCCCGTTCACGCTTCTATTAGCGGAAAAGTTACACACGTATCGGAAGAATTTATTAGAATAACAAAAGTTTAGGTTTAATATGAAAATGAACTCATTAGGTTTGGTAGAGTTGTCGAGCGTCGCTTCGGGCATGCAGGCGGCTGATATAATGTTGAAAACTTCGGAGGTGGAATTAGTTCTGTCGAGAACAATCTGCTCCGGTAAATATATGGTAATGGTAGGCGGAGATGTGGCGGAAGTGCAATCCGCTGTTGATGCCGCCGAAAACCGGTTGGATTATTCAATTATTGATACATTTGTCATCCCCAATGTTCACCCCGATATTTTCCCCGCGCTTTCGGGGCATACGCAAGCGGGCGAACTCGAAGCGCTCGGAATAATAGAATCGTTTTCCGTCGCTTCTTTGATTGAAGGCGCGGACGCGGCAGTTAAAGCGGCTAATGTTCGATTGATTGAAATTCGCTTGGCAATGGCTCTCGGCGGTAAAGCGTTCTGTACGCTCACCGGGGAAGTCGCCGCTGTTACAAGCGCCGTGGAAAGCGGAGCCGATTCTATATCGCGGAAAGGACTGCTTGTCAATAAAGTTGTAATTGCTCAGCCGAGAAAAGAACTTCTAAACGAGATGATTTAAAATGGCAATGTCTAAAAAAAAACGGGCGACATTTATTTTCATTCTTTTCATGACGCTCTTTCTCGTTGTCGAGCTTTTTAATATTATTTCCGAAACCAAATCAAAGGATTTGGATAAGTTCACATTTGTCGGCTCGGTTTATACGCTTCATTCCGAACACCCGCATAATCTTGCTCGGTTTTATCGGGAGTATCTTAATTTTTATTCACTTACGGATAACGACACCGGCGTTGTCGCAATCGGGAACGACGCGGTTAAAATTAATTTGCTCCGTTCCGGCGATAAAGTTAAGCGGGATATGATTTTCCGAACGGAAAAGATTTCGCGCTTATTCAGAAAGCTTATCGGTATGAAACAGAAATTTGTTAAGCCGATGCACCTTGATATAAACGAAAAACTTTCATTTACAATTTTTGATCCCGACAGCAATCAAATTACTTTCATCGAGAATTAATTTAGGCGGCGGGGTGGATTTATTATTTCGAAACTATCGAAAGATTTTCTGTTTCCTGACGCTCGTTTTTTTCCTTGCCGCGTCGCATCCCCTTTATCCACAAAAGAAAAATAAAGCGGTTAAATACAATAAATATTTTTCTTTTTCCTTCGATAACGATGTTTACTTCAATACGGACAAATATTACACTAACGGATTTTATTTTTCGCTATCCGGAGCAAGAGAAAAACTAAGCGGAGTTGAGAATTTCCTCTTTCCGTATCACTCCGGCAGAAAATATTTTTCCGCATCGCTGATTCAGCGGATTTTTACTCCGGCTGATTTTTCAACTGCGGATGTAAAATACGGCGACAGACCTTTTTCGGCAAACTTGCTCTTTCGCTACGCAATACGGAATTTTAACAGAGTCGAAAAGTTGATTTTTACCGAGAGCGTTTCGATTGGAGCGGTGGGAAAATACGCTTACGGTAAAGAAGTGCAAAACGGAATTCACTCCCTGCTGCCCCATTCTTCGGATGTCCCGGGCTGGGAAAACCAAATTTCCGACGGACTGCTGTTATGCTATTTTGCAGATATCGAGAAAAATATTTTAATGAAAGAAAACTTTCTCGTTAACTTTTCGGCTTGGGGGAAGCTCGGAACTCCTCAAACTGCGGCGGGAATTAAAGTTCATTTTCTCGTTAGTTCAACTAAAAGTTTCTTCAAAGCCCCTTTTTACGCCTCGAAAAAGTCATTCAACTATCAAACCGATTTTTCAGCGGGAGCTTTCTACAAATTTTACGATGTAAACCTTCAGGGAAATCCGGTTTTCGATTTTTCTCCTTATCGAATAGGAAAAATCACGCGAATGCTTTTTCATTCCGAGGCGGGGCTGCAGATTAACTTAAGCAAGTTTGTCGTTGAAACAAGAATCTATTTTTTAACGCCGGAATTTCCGGGCGGAACCAATCACTTATGGGGAAGGTTAAAAATTGGATATAAATTTTAAAGAGGCGATATTATGAACTATTCGTTATACACCGATTTATATGAGCTTACAATGGCGCAAGGTTATTTTCTTGCGGGAAGGGAGAAAGAGGAAGCGGTTTTTGATTACTTTTTCAGAAAACTTCCGTTTGAGGGAGGATATGTAATTTTTGCCGGACTTGAAACGCTTCTTGATATTTTGGAGAGTTATAAATTCGGAAGAAAGGAAATTGCCTATCTGAAAAGGTTGGGATTTAAAAAGGAATTCCTTGAATTTTTAGCAAACTTTCGGTTTAACGGAAATGTTTTTTCGGTTAAAGAAGGGGAAGTAGTTTTTCAGAATGAACCGATTGTCCGGATCGAAGGAAGCTTGATTGAAACCCAGCTGATTGAAACTCTTTTGCTCAATGTCCTTAATTTTCAATCTCTTGTGGCTACAAAAGCCGCAAGAATTTGCTCCGCCGCGGGCGATAAAGCCGTTCTTGATTTCGGTATGCGGCGGGCGCAGGGACTTGGAGCCGTTTGGGCAAGCCGGGCAGCGGTAATCGGCGGAGTTAAGGCAACATCCAATGTTTTTGCCGCAAAGGAATTCGGTTTAACTCCGAGCGGTACAATGGCGCATTCCTGGATACAGAGTTTTGGCGATGAACTGACGGCATTCCGGAAATACGCGGAGATTTATCCGGATAATGCGGTTCTTTTGCTGGACACATACAACACGCTTGGTTCCGGTTTGCCTAACGCGATTAAAGTTGCAAAAGAGTTGGAAGCAAAAGGGAAGAGGTTACTCGGAGTTCGCTTGGACAGCGGCGATTTTGCTTATTTAAGCAGGGAAGTCAGGGCAAAGCTGCATAATTCCGGACTCGATTATGTTAAAATTGCCGTTTCAAATCAGATTGATGAATATATAATTAAGAGTTTGGAAGAGCAAAGCGCGGCAATAGATATTTACGGAGTGGGAACAAAATTAGCTGCCGCTAAACCGGACGGAGCTTTGGACGGAGTATATAAACTTTCTGAGATAGCGGGAAAACCTACGATGAAGTTTTCGGAAAATATTGCTAAAACCACTCTGCCGGGAAGGAAAGAAATACGTAGATATTTCTCGGAAGACGGATATTTTTACGGAGACGCTGTAACGCTTGCCGATGAGAAAACAATCACAAAATATTATCATCCTCATTTTCCGGAAAAGTTTAAGGTTGTAAAAGGGTTGAGTTTCGAGAATTTGCTGTCGCTGGTTTTCAGCAAAGGCAAAAATACTCTGTCCCGCAGAAGTATTCCCGAAATCGCCGATTATGCAAAAAGCAGAGTAAATTTGCTTCCTTCGGAAGTTCGAAGATTTGATTTCCCTCATGTTTATAAGGTTGGCGTCAGCAAGAGGATAATTACTTTGCGGGGTTCGCTATTCGTCGGCAATAAATGGCGGAATAGTAGTTCTCGAGAACTACTTGATAAGAAATAATTTAGCATTATGCTGTTTTTTCGCAGATTGCAAGCAATCTACGCTACAAAAAATAGTTTTTTCATTAAATGTTTAATATTAGAAAAAATTCTAATGACAATTCCGGGTTTAATTTTCTATCGCTTGTTAGCTTCATAAACTTAATAATTCTCGTAATTTTAAAATTTGAAAAAAGAATTAAACTTTTCATTGTTGTTACCCGATGATGTCAACATACTTTTTAAAATTAAAGGGGAAAGATGAAACATGAAACACTTAAGATTTAAGAACTGGTCAATTTTCTGGAAGGTTTTTTCAATTACAATTTTTACATTTATTCTTATAGGGGTTGATTTTTATTTTGTCGCAGTTCCTGATATTGAAAGTTCTACATCTTCAGAAACAAAATACGGATTAAAAAACACGGTGGACGTTGCTTTTTCTTTGGTTGATTATTATGTGAAATTAGCGGACAATGGGAAAATGAGCGTTGATGAAGCTCAGAAAAAAGCTCTTTCGGACATTAAGAACCTTAGATATCACGGGAATAATTATTACTGGATAAATGATTTATCCGGAGTAATGATAATGCACCCGATAAAACCTCAGCTGAATGGCAAAAATATGTTGGATTTTAAAGATCAAAACGGTACTCCTCTTTTTAAAGAAATGGTTAATGTTTGTAAAGAAAAGGGAGATGGTTTTGTAAAGTACGTTTGGCCTAAACCGGGATTTAACAAACCTCTTCCTAAAATTTCCTATGTTAAATTAATACCGAAATGGAACTGGATTATAGGAAGCGGGGTTTATTTGGATAATTTAAATTCCGTAGTCTTTTCAATTATCAATAAAATCGCATATAGTATAATAATTATGCTGTTGATTATAATTCTATATGCATTTTGGGTAAGTAAAAAGATTAAGAATTCAATTAAAGCCATTAACGACACGGCTAAAAAAATCACAAAGGGGGAAACTGCAATTGTTGAGATTGATGACGGCGGCGAAATTGGGGAATTAGCGGAGGCGTTTAATATAATGGTTGAGCGGATTGAAGGACAAATCGCCGAAGTTAAAAAGGAGAAGTCGATTTCCGATAAGGCTCAAAATCAAGCTTTGGAAGCTCAAAAGGCTGTGGAAGAGAAAGAAGATTATCTCCGTAAAAGCGTAAACGAACTTATGTCTGCGCTCGAGGAATTTTCCGTTGGGAATTTAAATGTTTATGTAAAACCTATAAATGAAAATGATGAAATAGGGAAGTTATTTAATGCGTTCAATTTAACAGTACAGCGAATCCGAGAATTAATAAGCAGACTTACAGAAGCCGTTCAGGCAACCGCAAGCGCAAGCACGCAAATATCGTCCAGCGCCGAAGAAATGGCAGCCGGAGCGCAGGAACAGAGCGCACAAACAGGCGAGATAGCAAGCGCAATGGAAGAGATGAGTTCCACAATTGTTGAAACTAACCAGAACACAAATCTTGCCGCTGAAGCAGTTAAGGAATCCGTTGAAGCCACCGACCATGTTGATGAAGCTGTCAGAAATACAATAGATGAGATGAATAAGATTGCCGAAATAGTTTTTGAAGCCGGAGAAACGGTTAAAGAACTTGGTTCAAGCAGTGAGAAAATCGGTGAGATTATTCATGTCATCAACGACATTGCCGATCAGACAAATCTTCTTGCATTGAATGCGGCAATCGAAGCCGCGCGCGCCGGAGAGCAGGGACGCGGATTTGCCGTGGTTGCCGACGAAGTGCGTAAACTTGCCGAAAGAACTACCGGCGCCACAAAAGAAATTGCCGAGATGATAGTGCAGCTCCAAAAAGGTACGCAAGATACGGTTGCATCAATTGAAAGCGGCGTTGAAGAAGTTGAGACAGGTAAAAAACTTGCCGGTGAAGCGGGTGAGGCAATTCAGCTGATTGTTCAAACATCCCAGAGAGTTTTGGACTTGGTTTCTCAAGTCGCAACCGCAAGCGAAGAACAAGCCGCAACCGCCGAAGAAATCAGCAGAAATATTGAGTCGATTAATATGGTGGCTCACGAGTCCGCTTCCGGCGTTGAAGAAATTGCCAAAGCTACCGAGGATTTGAATCGATTGACTGAAAACCTGCAACAGTTGGTTGAACAGTTTAAGTTGGATAATTCAAGCGGCTACGGTGGGAATGAAATAGATTCGCACCATGGCGGGAATTTATTGAATTAGTTGTTATGTGGGTTAATTACGAAAGAGGCTGCCCCGATTGAGGCAGCCTTTTTTATATTTAAAACGAATTGTTTTTTCAATTCTGTAATTGATAAACCTTCGAGATTTTACCGACTTATTTAGAAATTTGCTATTAATAAAACAATTAACGAATATTCAATATTTGCTGAATATTAAAAAGCTCGCAGATTGCAAGCAATCTACGCTACAAAACACATTCTGTTATTTAAATTTTTCTAATGACAATTCTGGGATTATTAAAACGAATTATTTTTTCAATTCTGTAATTGACAAACCTTCGAGGTTTTAACCGGTACTCATAATTGGAGTATTAATTCTTATCAGCTCCGGTTATGTTGTTTAGTTTTCCAAGACAAACCTCGAAGGTTTGTGTATTTTAAGCAACATGTTGTATATTTATCTCGCTTCCAATTTAAGCTCAACTTTCTTTTTCAGATTATTCCGTTTTAATATTATCGTTATAACGTCTCCGGGCTGATGAGATTTTAAGATGTCGGAGTAATCACGGAGATTTTTCACTTCGTCGCTATTAACTTTTATAATAATGTCGCCGATTTTAATTCCGGATTTAGCGGCGGGGGAATTATCCAGCATGTCTGCAACTTTTACTCCGGCGCCGGAAAAAGTGAAGTCAGGAACAATTCCGGTTCTTACTTTTCTGGTTTTGCCTGAGACTTTACTCTTTGGCGCGATTGCTTTTCCCGCGCTTGCGGAAAGCGGCTCTTCGCGGTTTGCAAGATAATCAAGAACTTCCTTCCCAACGGTTGCAACTTTAACGAGTCCGTTTTTGTCAATCTTATCCGCAGTGTCGGTCGGTTTGTGGTAATCTTTGTTGGGACCGCTGAAAAATTGTACGGCGGGAATTCCTTTTTCGAGAAAAGCAACCTGGTCGCTGGCGTCAAGCTGTTCTTTTATTAAATCTGTAGGAATTCCGGTAACATAGTCCGTCCCCATAAAAATAAACTTCCACTCGCGCGCGCTTCTCCAATTGAGTATCATAATTTTCTTATTGAAAAGTCGCCCGACCGTATCAAAGTTAAGGTCCGCAATAATTTTGTCCGTTTTTATTCCCAATGTCGGATGGGAAACAAAATGCCTCGAGCCGACCAATCCGGCTTCCTCTCCGGAAAATGCAATGAAAACTACAGGGCGGAGCGGTTTGTAAGATCTTCCGAGAACCCGTGCTAACTCGGTTATAACCGAAATTCCCGATGCGTTATCATCCGCTCCGTGATGAATTTTGCCTTCGTTTCCTTTGTAAACATCGGGCCAGCCCAAACCGAGATGGTCGTAATGCGCGGAAATCACTAAGGGAGCGTCGTCGTATTTCGGGTTTGTGCCGGGGATGTATCCTATTACATTTGTCAGGGTAAAGTTCTTTCCCTTTATTTTTTGAGTCCATGTTTGATAATATGTTCCGTTATCGCCGCCCGGTTTTAATCCGTATTTTTCAAATTTATCTTTGATGTAATCGCGCGCTTTATCAAGTTCGGGCGTTCCAAGTCCGCGTCCTTTCAGTTCGTCCGAAGACAAATATTTAATTGTTTCAAACATTTCCTTCGCGGAAAATACCGGGGCAGTGTAAGCAAGAGCTTTTTCTTTTTTTAGTTTAACATTCACTTTTACAGACTTATCCAAAACGCGAACGAGAGGCGAGTTAATGATTTCCCATTCTCCTTTAAGAATGTTTGTCGGCTCGTTTCCTTCAAATCCGAGATAACCATACTTGCCGTAATGCGGAAGTTTACGGATTAAACCGCCTGCTGCGTCAGGGTTGTCCAAAGCTAACCAAACCAGTGTGCTCTTAATGTTTCCCGGGTTTTTAACAGCAACAACAAAGGACTTGTTTTTATATGAGTTTGAATTCTTCATAATGATTACGGAATCGGAGTTTACTTTTGAATTATAAACGCTAAGGGCGTTATTAAAAACGCCGAGAAATTTGTTCTTTTTGCCAAGCAGCCAAACAGTCCCGCTTTTCGGCAATGTGCTGATTTTATTATCTAAAACAATTCTACCCTTCTTATTTTTTATCCAAGCTTCAGCAATTTTATTATAAGTTTCCGGATGTTTAGTGGAATGAGGAAGAATTACTGTTACTTGTTCCGAACCGAAAGCTTTGGAAAGCGCGGGCGGAATTTCATTCGCGTCCAATCTTCTGAAGCAGTCAAACTGCGGATCAACCATTATTTTTACAGGTTCGGCGTTTAGCGTAATTTTAAAATCAGCCGATTTCGATTTCATCAGAAATCTTTTTTTTACGTATTTGTTGCCTGCTGTGATAAAGAAAACCGGAACGTACATTTTAAAGGATGGTTCGTTCTGTGTCTGCATAAGCCGGAAGTTTACGGAATATTTTCCTGAATTTGTTGTAACTTTAACTTTTCCCAGCTCCAATGTCGGCGCGCCTTTGCGTAATATCCATTGTTTGAAAAACCAGCTTAAGTCTTTTCCCGTTACCTCTTCAAACGAATGTTCTATATCGTAAAAAGAGGCTTTCTTAAATTTAAAATTCCTATAGAACTTTCTGAAACTTTTAACAAACGCATCGTCTCCGACCATTTGACGAAGCATATGCCACATCATTAAAGTTTTTCCGTAACCGATGGCTTCGCTGGCGCCGTCGTATCGCGATTCGAACTCCGAAAGGGGAAAATCGTTTTTGTCGTTAACGTAAGCGGTAAATCGCTGCAGTACGGCGCGGCGGTAATCGGCGCCTTTACCGCGCTGCTCCTTAATTAAATGATCAGCCATATAAGCCGTTATGCCTTCACACCAGTTTCCTTTTGAAAAATCGACGTAAACGCTGTTGCCCCACCAGTTATGAAGAAGTTCGTGCGGATAGGAAGAATGAAGAATAAATGGGAAACGGATTATTTTTTCCCCTAGAAGGGTAAAGGAAGGCATTCCGTATCCGGTTTCCCAAAAGTTTTCCACAAGCGCAAATTTTGAGTAGGGATACGGTCCCAAAAGATTGCGGTACATCTCCAAGTATTGCGCCGTCGTTTCAAGATACTTACCGGCAAGGGCTTCGTCGGGCGTCCTTAAAAATGCAAAAGCGGTTACCGAGCCGACATCCTTTTTGTAAACATTAAATTTTGCGGCAATCAGAAAAACTTCTTCCTGCGGAGATTTGCATTCCCATTCCAGATAATTTTTATCAAGCGCTTTCCCCTGACTGACGGTTTTCCACTTTTCCGGAAAATGTGATTTTAAGGTAAACGAAACCAGCTTGTTTTTGACAGTAGGAATCCAGTAGGTTGAACCGGAAAGGAAAACTCCCTTTTCCGAAATAATTCCCGGAGACTGACTAAAACCGCGCTGGTAATTTTCTTCGCTTTGTTCCAGCGCCGAAATGATTTTACCGGAGTAGCTTATCGTAATTTTATGTTTCCCGTTTACAGGCTCAAGCAAATATTTGTTTATCTTCAAACTTTGCTTTACTCCGTTTTCATCATGATCCATTCCGATTTCATTGCTCGCTTTTTCGGTTTTGATTAAGCTGACGGACCCATTCACAACATTACTGATTTTTAAAGAAGAATTTAGTGTAAAGATTATATTGGAATCGTACAATCCCGGCGGTAATGTGATTGTATCAACAACGGATATTTCCGAGGCGCCTGGATTGAGAGTGGCGTCAATATTGTGATTGATAATATCTTCTTGAGCAAATAAAGAAGAAACTAACATTAATATGATTAACAAAATCTTTTTCATCGTTCACACCTTATTTAACTATTATATAAACGGGATTTTCAACTTTCAAATATTTGTCTGCAACATTATTAACTTGGTCCGACTTAACATTTTTTAAATCGTTTAGGAATTTTTCGTCCGTAGAATAATCCTTTGTAAAGTAGTAGGATTTACAGAGATAAAATCCTTGGTTGATACTCGAAAGTCTTCTGAAGAGCATCCTTCCGAGATACATGTTCAGCCGTTTTGTCATTTCGTCGCGAGTGATTTTCCCGAGATACTCTGTTGTAAACTTATCGGGAAATTGCTTGACGAGTTTATCGACATTTTCGGCGCGCGTACCCATATTGATGTAAAACATTGCCTTGTCGCCCAATACTTCAACTCCCGCGCCCATATTGTAGGCTAATCCTTGCGTTTCTCTGATGTCGAAAACAATTTTGTCGTTTAGTATCAAGGAGAGGACTTTCAACGGAGCTTTTTCCTCCGGAAGGATTTCTTTCTGAAATCCAAAGTAGAGATAAGCTCTTTGTGAGTTAATGTTTTTTGTAATTGTAACCGGAGAGTTAATAGTTTTGAAGGTAGTATTTTTTGGCGGCGTAGTAATAATATCTTTAGGCGCGCTTTTTCTGAAATCGGAAAAAGATGCATTTATTACTTCCCCGTCAACATTGGAAACCACTGCAACCACCATGTTTTCGGGATTAAAATATCTTTCGCCGAATTCGAGAAGCGACTTGTACGTAAGCTGTTTATGGTTTTTCTTTGCGGTTTCGTTATAAACTACGCTGTCGAGCAAGGAATTAAATTCCGCTTTCGCGCGGTTTGTATGCTTCATCATTTGCGAACGTTTCAGCGATGTAAGAGCGTCCTTAAATTCTTTTTCGGTCGGCCTAAAATTCAGCATTTCTTTCTTTAAGAAATTTATCGCATCGGTTGCGTTATCGCTCAAGCCTTCGGCGCGGATGTAACCAAACTCCGGACTGAGATAAATATTGTCCATCGGGATAAATGGATTATCGTTAACGGTAAAAACAAAGCCGAATTTTGCAGCTCCCGGTTTTGCGGCGTCGGCTCTTATTCTATCTCCGAACGCTTCGTGCCATACGTAAGCCGCGTTGTCTCCGTATCTCGCTTCATACTCGGCTTTGTGCCCGAGAAGAAAATGAATGGCAAGAAGTTGGCTCTGTTTGTTCGTGCGTACTATCAGCGTTGGCGTTCCACGCTTGGAAGGGAAAAGAGTCGTGGTTATTTTAGAATTATTTTGTTTAGGCAAAACCGCCGAAGTTGGAATTTGTAAAATAATTACCGGTTTGGAATTCAGTGTGAAATTGTTAATTGCGTCGGCGGCTGTGAGAAAATTCTCGCCTGAATATTTTTCAATAATCGGCATAAATCCTTTAACGGCAATAGTGTAAGCGTTATAAATTCCGAACATGTGGGGCTTTTCAATATTTCTGAAGAACGAAGTTTTTTCCTCGGCAATCATTGATTGAATCTCGTCGCGGGTTACGTGGAATTTAAGAGCCGGGAGTTCTTTCCGCACAAAATCTATTATATTCGAAGTCGCTTTCTCGTTCGGGATTGTAAAATCAAGCAGAAGATGATTTGCTATCGGAGTTTGTCTGACGCTTGCCGAAAGCCGCAGTACCGAATTGTTATACTTAGCATTTATTTTCTCTTTGATTTTGTCAGTTACGGATGAATACTTTTCTTCGAGTAGATTATAAAATTCTGCAGGGTAGTTTTCCGGCAGAGGATAAGCAATCTGCAGATGAAAAGATTTCCCGTCGTAGAATTTATAGGATAAATCTTGCTCGCTCTTATTAGCCGGTTTATTGAAGCCGGTAGCCCAACCGCTGATTGCCGGACGCTTGACCGTAGAAGGAGCATACTTCCCGTAAATTTCATTCAGCTTTTTCAGCATTTCGTCTGTGTTGAAATCCCCGATGATACTCACCAGCAAATTGTTGGGAACGTAGTAGTTTTTATAAAACTTATAAACGTCGTTTCGTTTCATGTGAACAATAGTTTCGTACGTCCCTAACGTTGGAAGCGACAGCGCGTCTCCTTTGTATAAAACCGATAAAATATTTCTTTCTAACTGCTCATTGGGATTAGCCAAAGTTTTGCTAATCTCTTCGAGTACGATTCCTTTTTCCTTGGGGTATTTTTTCTCGGGCAGAGTTGAGTTGAACAACATATCGGCTTGAATTTTAAGTCCTTCGTATATTTTGTCAGCCGGGGTAACCATCATGAAATTTGTGTAATACTCCGATGTGTTAGCGTTATTGTAGCCGCCGATCATATCGACTGCGTTGTAGAGTTCGCGCTGAGTCATCGAAGTTGTCCCGTTGAAAAGAAGGTGTTCAAGCATGTGGCTCATTCCGCTGGTCGCAAATGTCTCGTAAGCCGAGCCGACTTTTACCACCGTATTGATTCCCGCCATCGGCAGCGAGTGATTTTCAATTAAAAGCGCTTGCAGACCGTTGTCGAGCGTATGAATGGAAACTCCTTGTGGAAGCGGCGGGAGTTTGTACTGCCCGAATGTGATAAATGTAAAAGTTAATAGAAATGTAAATACGTATTTTATCGAACCGATTCTCATTTTAACCTCTTGTTTGTTTTTACTTCCTCAAATTTATGATTTGTTTGTTTCATATAAAATAAAAATCGAAATTTATAGTTCTACAAATTAAAATCTTGTTTTTTATATAAGGAAAATAGTGCAGGTAAAAAGTTAACGGTTAAGAGTAAATGGTAAGAAGTTAGAGGCGTGATAGAAGAGAAATTGAGATTCTCTTTTCAAACAAGCATCAGCTCAAAAAAGGCTTTGCAGAACCCCGAAATTTGTCATTCTGATCCCGCCTTGGCGGGAGAAGAATCTCAAAACCGGTAATTATACCGAACTTAGAGATATTTCGGACGGCTCCCACTCCTCCTCCGCCTTGGCGGATTGGCGGACACAATATGACAATTTTAGGTTATGCAAAGGTCTCTCAAAAAAAAATGGAACACGGATTACACAGATTTTTTATGATTTTCGCGGATTCGAAAAAAATAACTAAACTTCTAAACCGGTAAAAACATAAATCCTCTGGAACTCTGCGTCTCTGTCCTCCTTGGCGGATTGCGCTTCTGAATTTTAACGCGGAGATAAAATCATTTGTAAGAATTATTCATTTTTTCATACATTTAAGTTTAATTTTTTAATAAAAACGGGAATGTTTTATGTGTGGAATAGTTGGTTACATTGGAGACAAAAACAGCGCGCCGATATTAATTAACGGTCTTAAAAGATTAGAATACAGAGGGTACGATTCGGCCGGGCTTGGAATTATTGAAGAAGGAACTCCGAGAATTGTAAAGGCAAAAGGTAAAGTTTCCGTGCTGGAAAATAAAGTCGATAGCGACGGATTGCACGGTGAAGTTGGGATCGGTCATACGAGATGGGCGACTCACGGAATCCCTAATGAAATCAATGCCCATCCGCATTTCAGTATGAGCGGAAAAATTATGTTGGTGCATAACGGCATAATAGAAAACTATTCCGTTTTAAAAGAATTCCTAATTTCAAAAGGTTATGAATTTGTAAGCGAGACCGATACCGAAGCGCTTGTTAACCTGATTGACTATTACTGCAAGGAGGAATGCGACTTATTCGAAGCGGTAAGAAAAGCGCTGTTGAAGGTTGACGGAACTTACGGAATTGCCGTTTTATCAAAAGATGAGCCTGATAAAATCGTTATAGCAAAAAACGGCTCTCCACTTGTCATCGGTCTGGGCGAAAAAGAAAACTACATCGCATCGGATGTTAATGCTATTGTCGAATATACAAAGAGGGTTATTTATCTCGAAGATAAGGAAATCGGATATATAACGAGCAACGATTATTTAATTAAAACTTTGGATAATCATAAGTTGAACAAAGAAGTCAATGAAATTGATATGGACATTGACGAAATAACCAAAAGCGGTTACGATCATTTTATGCTTAAAGAAATCATGGAACAGCCGGAATCCCTTCGCAATACAATGCGCGGAAGAACGGTTTTATCCGAAGGAATTGCTAAACTCGGAGGCCTGATTGGTTACGAGGAGAGATTGGCAAATTCTAAGCGAATTATAATTTCAGCTTGCGGAACATCGTGGCACGCGGCTTTGGTAGGGGAATACCTGTTTGAGAATTACGCCGGAATTCCCGTTGAAGTGGAATACGCGTCGGAGTTTCGTTACCGCAACCCGATTATTGATAAAGATGACACAGTTATTTTTATTTCGCAGAGCGGAGAAACCGCGGATACTTTAGCTGCCTTAAAGGAAGCTAAAAGAAAAGGCGCGCTTGTTCTCGGAATTGTGAATGTTGTCGGAAGTTCTATAGCGCGGGCAAGCGATGCGGGAGTTTATATTCACGCCGGTCCGGAAATCGGAGTAGCTTCCACAAAAGCGTTTACTTCCCAAATAATGGTGTTAAGCTTAATTACTCTTTTGCTTGCCAGAATGAAAAATATGTCTGTTGTCCAAGGTCAGGAAATAATAAAAGCAATAGAAGCGCTTCCCGAAAAGGTTGAAGAAATTCTCAAGCATAACGAATTGATAAAATCCGTGTCTGCTCACTTTGCCGACGCTAAAAACTTTTTGTATCTCGGACGCGGAATTCATTTCCCGGTCGCGCTTGAAGGCGCATTAAAATTAAAGGAAATTTCTTACATTCACGCAGAAGGTTATCCGGCTGCGGAAATGAAGCATGGACCGATTGCCCTGATTGACGAAAACATGCCGACTGTCTTTATTGCGCCTCAGGATGCAGTTTACGAGAAAGTGCTCGGTAATATTGAAGAAGTTAAAGCGCGCGACGGCAAAGTGCTTGCCATTGCGGACGAAAACGATACAAAGATAGAAACTCTTGCAGACTACACGCTGAAAATTCCGCGGACGCATGAAATGCTTATGCCTATTTTAACCGTAATCCCGCTCCAGTTAATGGCGTATCATATTGCGGTGATGAAAGGATTAAACGTGGACCAGCCGCGAAATCTTGCAAAGAGCGTTACTGTAGAATAGAAGAAGAATAGATGAATAAATACGGAGAAAATTATTGATGAAAAAACTTGCTGTTGTTGCTTTTGGAGGCAACGCGTTGTTAAGAGGCGATCAAAAAGGTACGATTAAAGAACAGGAAAACAACACATATGAAACATGTCAGAATCTTATCCCATTGTTGAATGATGATTATAATTTAATAATTACTCACGGGAACGGACCTCAAGTAGGGAATATTCTTTTGAGAAACGAAGCCGGTTTTAAGGAGTATAAAATTCCCCGCATGCCGTTAGATATTTGCGTTGCGGATTCTCAGGGGGGAATCGGCTACATGATTGAAAGGCAGATGCTGAATGTACTACGAAAAAATAATTTACGGAAAAACGTTGTAACTTTTATTACGGAAGTGCTTGTTGATAAAAACGACCCGGCGTTTGAAAATCCCACAAAGCCTGTCGGCGCGTTTTATTTAAAGGAAGAAGCCGACCTTCTTGCAAAATCAAACGATTGGCTTTTTAAGGAAGACCCTCGCAAACGGGGTTGGAGACGCGTAGTTCCTTCGCCCAAACCGCTTGATATTTTCAATAAGGAACTTGTAGATACTTTAAGCCGCGGCGGAAATATTGTTATCGCGTCGGGCGGCGGCGGAGTTCCTGTGTTTATTGACGAAAACGGAGACGTACAGGGAGTTGAAGCGGTTATTGATAAGGATTTGGCTTCTTCGCTTCTCGCTTCAAAAATCGGGGCGGATACATTTATCATTTTAACGGATGTTCCGAAGGTTTATATTAATTTTAATAAACCGAATCAAAAAGCGCTGGACAGAATAACCGTTTCGGAAGCGAAAAAATATTTGAGTGAAGGACATTTTGCCGCGGGCAGCATGGCTCCTAAGATACAAGCCGCAATCGGATTTGTCGAAAACGGTGGAGCTGAAGCATTAATTACGGAAGCAAACGCACTCGGAAGCGGGGAATCCGGAACAACGATAATTCCCGACTAAGAAAATTTTATTTTTTGATTTGTATTTTTAAAAGAATTATATAAATTTAAACTTCAGTTTTTTTGAAATGGGCAGATAGCTCAGTCGGTAGAGCAAAGGACTGAAAATCCTTGTGTCGGCGGTTCGATTCCGTCTCTGCCCACCTCAGCCAGGTTAACCGAGCCTGGCTTTTTTTAACTTTGAAATATTCGTTATATTGTAAATATAATTTTTTGTTTTGAAATTCAGCTGCACACGGAGAGGTGGGTGAGTGGCTGAAACCAACGGTTTGCTAAACCGTCGTACTCTCAACAGGGTACCGCGGGTTCGAATCCCGCCCTCTCCGCAAAAGCTGCAAATTCATATTTGCAGCTTTTTTATTTTAATAAGCAAAGAGTGGCTATCCAAATGTATTATGTTTACATCCTAGAGAGCTTGAAAAACGGAAGGCATTATGTAGGCTCAACTTCAAATCTTTTACGTCGTCTAAGCGAACATAATGAAGGAAAAGTTAAATCCACACAATCTTTCACTCCTTGGAAAATAATTTATACTGAAGAGTATCCCACAAAGAGATTAGCGCTCCAACGCGAAAGAAAAATCAAGAGTTACAAGGGCGGCAATGCTTTT